>NZ_JBNKVP010000223.1:0-504 GCF_050299255.1 Vibrio sp. | reverse complement strand
TCCACTCTGACAGTATCATTTTCACCTTTAATTGCTTTATAAGGCATACGTCCAGCTTCATCAGCAACTTCACTGAATCTGCAACCCATGAATCTCTTAATAGAAGAAATGGTCTTTGTTGGATTGGTTATCGCCTGTCTTTTAGCAGGATCCCCAATCTTTCTTTCTCCATTATCCAGAAACGCAACGATAGAAGGTGTAGTTCTTCTTCCCTCGTCGTTCGGAATAACTACCGGTTCATTACCTTCCATTACCGCAACACATGAGTTCGTAGTACCTAAGTCAATACCTATAATCTTACCCATTTTATATTTTTTAGTTTTTTTGATTTTTTAAATACACTTCTATATAATCAATCCATATGCCAAGCGACATTCACATGACAAAGTGTTCAAAAGCATACATTATTTCAAAGATTGGCATGACATATATTATTTTCATATATGACAAAACGACAGAATGGCAGGAATGAAATAATGTAGAACTTTATAGCTAACCTCCATT
>NZ_JBNKVP010000222.1:240-506 GCF_050299255.1 Vibrio sp. | reverse complement strand
AGCACCATGAATCACTATCCCCTGTGGAAAAATCTGCTGGTGGCCTTTGCCATCGCGCTGGGCATTCTTGTTGCGTTGCCTAATCTGTTCGGTAAGTCGCCGTCGGTGCAGGTCAGCCGAGACGACGGACAGGAACTATCTGAAATCACCATCGAGCAGGTGGAGAGGCAGATCCGGGATGCCGGCATCGAGTATGTCGGTTCCCATGAGGAAGAAGGCCGTTTACTGATCCGTTTTGACGATGTGCAACAGCAATTGCGCACCAG
>NZ_JBNKVP010000222.1:0-230 GCF_050299255.1 Vibrio sp. | reverse complement strand
CTGCGGGAAAGTCTGGGCAAGGTTTACGTGGTGGCACTGACCCTGGCGCCCAGCACGCCACAATGGATTCGCAACATCGGTCTGCAGCCCATGAGCCTGGGCCTGGACCTGCGCGGTGGTGTGCATTTCCTGTTTGAAGTTGACCTCAAGGCCGCGATCAAGCAGCGGCTGGAAGTGATTGCCAATGACCTCAACCGCGAGCTGCGCCGTGAACGTATCCGGCGAAATGT
>NZ_JBNKVP010000221.1:0-509 GCF_050299255.1 Vibrio sp. | reverse complement strand
CCGTACCGACCAGCACAGGCTGTTTGCGTGCAACACAGTCTTTTATATCTTCGATGATGGCATTAAATTTTTCAGCCGGCGTCAAGAATACCAGATCAGTATTGTCTTTACGTGCCATCGGTTTATTCGTTGGCACGATGACGACTTCCAGGCTGTAGATCTGCAATAACTCTTCAGCTTCGGTATCAGCCGTACCAGTCATGCCCGACAACTTTTCATAAAGCCTGAAATAGTTCTGGAAAGTTATCGATGCCAGCGTCTGGTTTTCACTCTGGATCTCAACGCCTTCTTTGGCTTCCACTGCCTGGTGCAAACCTTCTGACCAACGCCGTCCTTCCATGGTACGGCCAGTGAATTCATCTACGATAATGACCTGATTATCGCGAACGATATAGTGAACATCTTTCTCGAACAGTGCCAACGCACGCAACGCGGCATTAAGATAATGGACCAGATTGATATTGGTTGCGCTGTACAGGGAATCATTCTCATCGAGGATGCCGACATCG
>NZ_JBNKVP010000220.1:0-511 GCF_050299255.1 Vibrio sp. | reverse complement strand
AATGCCGTTGAGTCGGCCGAAAGCCTCTCTGCCGAGGATGCGCTGCGTTTGGGCGTCATCGACCTGATAGCCGACGACACCCCTTCCCTGCTCGAAAAAGTGGACGGTCGAAGCGTCAGACTGCTGGGGACCCGGACGACACTTCAGACAAAAGGGAGTATCGTCATCACCTTTGAAGCGGACTGGAAGAGTCGTTTCCTGGCCACGATCACCGACCCCAACATCGCCTATATCCTGCTGCTCATCGCTATATACGGCATCTTCTTCGAACTGATGAACCCCGGTGCCCTCTTTCCCGGCGTCATCGGCCTGATCTGCGGCGTTATCGCCCTCTATGCCCTCAACATGATCCCCTTTAACTATGCCGGCCTGCTGCTGATCGTTCTGGGAATCGCCTTTATGATCGCCGAGGTCTTCGTTTCGGGATTCGGCATTCTGGGCATCGGGGGCGTCATTGCTTTCGCCTTCGGCTCGCTGCTGCTCTTTGATGCCGAGACCCTCGGCAGCAGTG
>NZ_JBNKVP010000219.1:0-512 GCF_050299255.1 Vibrio sp. | reverse complement strand
AAAGCGCTGCTTGATGGCCGAGCTCATTGTTCCACGCGCCTGCATAGTCGTAAACCATAACGTTGATGTAATCCATCGGCACGTGCGCGCGTTCCCAGTTAATTTTACTTAGCTTTTCGACGCCACCGCTAACCGCCGCAGTGAGCTCATAAGTTCGGCCTGTTTCTTGGCTGAGTGTATCCAGAGCCGCGCGTAACGCGATCATCAAATCGGCAAAACCGTCACCATCTTGTGTCGTACCTAAACTGCCGTTGGCACCACCACCACCAGGGAATTCCCAGTCGATATCGATGCCGTCAAAGATTGGGTAGTCTCTCAAATATTGAATCATTGAGTTTACAAAAGTACTTCTTGCTGATGGATTGATCCCAATTTCATAAAGCGGATCAGAGAGCGTCCAACCACCCACAGAAGGAATGATTTTTACATCAGGATTGGCTAATTTCATTCGATGAAGTTGTCCAAAAATACCAGCGATGCCTTTGCCATCTTGATCGCCTGGGTAGAGCTTT
>NZ_JBNKVP010000218.1:0-517 GCF_050299255.1 Vibrio sp. | reverse complement strand
AAGGCGAACGACTGTGTAGCCATCCGAAAGTCGTCCTTAGCCCTCGTGATCATCCGGTGAGGGTTTACGGGCGGCGTGACGGGTAGCATCGCCGCCTCGCTGCCGGGAGGCCGTCGGGGCAGAGACGGACGTGGTGGAACTGGGGCCGGCTCCGGAGTCGTCGAAGCTGTAGGCGTGGTGCGCCGAGTGTAGACCGTCGGGGAGGCAGGCCACTCACGAGGTGGCGGCCCCTCGTAGACCGCGCAGGGCGCGGAAGGTGGCAGTGCCACGCGTGGCGCGACGGTGGAGTCCGGTGCCGTGCGTGACACGGCCGGAGTCCGAGTGACCTCCCGGGGCTGGAACCCTGGTGGGACTGCCGGGGCGGTCAGGGGCGTCACCCGAGGCGCGAAGCCCGGGGGGACTACCGCAGTAGTAGTACCTGCAGTGGTGAGGGGGGTCCTAATGAGGTTAACCGAGGATCCCGACTCACAAAGAAAATCTAGGTCAGTGAGATGGGACGAGGCAGCGAGCGGAAAGT
>NZ_JBNKVP010000217.1:0-517 GCF_050299255.1 Vibrio sp. | reverse complement strand
TAATTAACTTTTTCTTAATTTCCGTTCGTTCGCTCAAAAACCAATCAATCAGCAATAAAATGTGACCGAATACACACCAAAAGAAACAATCACACAACCTATCAATCACAATTGATCCAGATCAGTGTCGGTTTTTTATCCAGAATTTAACTTATGCAGTGTCTCAAGCACTTCTGGAGGAAATACTATGGACTTATGGCTAGATCTCCTGTTCGGTAATGCAGTTGGGTTATCTTCAATGCTGGTTATATTCGGCGCTATAGGGCTGATGCTATTTTATGGCAGCTATTTCATCTACAAAGTGCTTAACGACAAATCTCCTCACTAGATCGCTTAGCATCTATTTTTAAATAGAATCACGCTTTGCACCGGAGTTGATTACTTGTCTACTCCGGTTTTTTATTGCCCGTTATCTTGCCCCTTTCGAATAATCACAAACACTCTTTGGCTACAACAAACAGAACAGGTTGCTTGAGTAATCTCGATTGTTATACTTCCGATATTCCGTGATTAATTC
>NZ_JBNKVP010000216.1:0-516 GCF_050299255.1 Vibrio sp. | reverse complement strand
TTATTAGTGCCTATTCACTATGTTAAAGTTGCAGGCTGAAACTACCCATTAAGTTTAATTACCACAAGGTGCGATCCACAAAGGGGGTTACTATAGATCACACAACTTCATACAGCTAAGCCAAAACCATAACCAAACCATTTCATTCCCAATTTCATACCCTCTATTCTAGGGAGGATCTCAGACCGCTCTTGACCAGGAGCACAGCTATCATAATAATTTTACACTCTACAGAGAATTATGCCATGTACCCACGCGTAGTGATTTCATCAATGTACACTCTACAGAGGATTATGCCCTCAGTCGCTAAATAGAGGCCCGCGGAATGCAATAACACCCGATAAGAAGCCCAGCGCAGCTGAGAATTTTTCAAAATTTTCTCGACGCGTCAAGAATGCCACGTCTGCTGCGACAAGCTCTCCAGTCGCACTGGTGACCTAAATCTTCAGGTATGGAGACGGCCTTCTCACAGACCTAAAATGTGATGCTCTCGCCTGGAGAATAAACCAGTAGTTG
>NZ_JBNKVP010000215.1:0-522 GCF_050299255.1 Vibrio sp. | reverse complement strand
GGCAACTCTGGTTTTACATATAAATAGAAACCAAAAATTGTACTGACTCCAAGAGCTGTGCAAATCAATGAAAAAATTATTAAACGCTTTATGAACTTCACCGGAGAATCCCTGTTTAGTAGAGGCTGCCTTAATGCAAACCCTAGTACTCTAAGCTAAAAATTTAGCTCTCAAAAGTAGTTACCGCTTATTTCCCCATTTAATAGGCGTAATGAGCGGAGCTTTCTTATTGGAGTAGAGCTATATGGTTCAATCATTAGTTATGGGTGTCGATATCGGCCACCATAGTATTAAAGCAGTGGTCCTAAAACCTGCAGGCAGTAAGTATACGCTGTTAGGTTATAAGGAAATACGAGTTGCTGACGATATTTTCGCTGATAACCATGCTTTGGTTTATCAGAAAATTGTAAAGAAACTCAAAGAACTAAAAAAGGGGTTACCTCTATTTAGTCGAAAAGTTGTTGTTGCCATCCCCGATAACACAGTAATTAGTAAAGTATTACAAATAGATAGCGAACTAGA
>NZ_JBNKVP010000214.1:0-524 GCF_050299255.1 Vibrio sp. | reverse complement strand
GCTTCAGCGAGATCATGCGGGCGCGGGCCTTCGGCGAGCTCGGCGATCAACGCTACGTCGAGTATGTCGAGGATATCCATCACAGCGGTTCGCTGCTGATTTCGCTCATCAACGACCTGCTGGACATCTCCAAGGTCGAGGCCGGCAAGGTGGAACTCCGCCTGGAAACCTTCCCCCTGCGCCCCCTGATCGCAGACGTCGCGACCACCAGCCAACCCCTGATCGCGAAAAACGAAAACACCATCCAGGTGAATTGCCCTGACGACATCGGCCACATGCGCGCAGACCTGACCAAGGTCCGGCAGATCCTGATCAACCTGCTGGGCAACGCGGTAAAGTTTACCAAACAAGGCGGCGTGAGGGTGCGCGCCCGGAGCTGCAGCCAAGATGGACGGTTGTGGCTGGAACTTACCGTGAAAGACAGCGGCCCCGGTATCCCGCCCGAAGATCTTCACACCATTTTCGACCCCTTTGTCCAGACAGGCGCCAAGGCGGATGTCAAAGGGACCGGCCTTGGCCTGACC
>NZ_JBNKVP010000213.1:0-526 GCF_050299255.1 Vibrio sp. | reverse complement strand
CAGGTTGTTTGCTGACAAGCCCAGCCTCTTTCATCAAGCGGCGGACTTTAAACCGGCCAATGGCGTAACCGGCTTCTTGCATCATCATGGTAATTGAACGACTGCCTGCTGAATCTCGGCTCTTTGTAAACAATCGCTTGACCTCACTACGTAGGTGGACGCGCTCAGCGTCTATTTCACTGCGGTGATGCCGATACTCATAGTAGCTCGATGGCGACACATCTAATGCAGTACAGACCAGTTCAACAGACTCGTGCTCTCTCAACTGGTCTATCAGCGAATACGCTCTATCTCGTCCGCCATCAAGAGAGCTGTAGCCTTTTTTAAAATCGCTTTTTCACGTTCAAGGCGATTTATACGGGCTTCAAGCTCTTGGATTTTCTGCTGCTCTGGTGTCAGTGCCTTGCTAGACGGCGTATCACCATTCCGCTCAAGCTTAAGCTGTTTGACCCAGCGTCGGAGAACATTATCTGAGACATCCAGGGAGCGGGAGGCCTCCGATATGGTATAGCCTTGGTCTAATACC
>NZ_JBNKVP010000212.1:0-532 GCF_050299255.1 Vibrio sp. | reverse complement strand
CGGATGACACGCAGCGTCACTTGCCCCCCATCGGTAAACTTGATCGCATTACTCAGCAGATTGAGTAACACCTGGCGCAGCCGCGTCTCATCAGCCTGAATTCCTTCCGGTATAGTGCCGGTTGTTTCATAAGCAAAGTGAAGGTTTTTTTCGCCCGCTCGCGAGCGGATGATTTCCGCGATGGTATCCAGGAAGGTGGAAAAATGAATCGTGGTGGGCATGAGCGTCAGCTTGCCCGCTTCAACCTTGGCGGTATCCAGGATGTCATTGATGAGCGTCAGCAGATGCGTGCCGCTCTGGTGAATGATGTTCAGGCCGGCATGGGCTTCCACATCGAGATCATGGCGGCGTTTGAGGATTTGAGCATACCCGAGAATGCCGTTCAGCGGAGTGCGCAGTTCGTGCGACATGTTCGCCAGAAAGGCGCTTTTAGCCCGATTGGCATCTTCAGCGAGTTGCCTGGCGTGCTGGGCTTCGGCAAGCAGCGCTTGTTGTTGCCGCACAAGTAAAGCGCCTTTGAGGGCACTGCTGA
>NZ_JBNKVP010000211.1:0-540 GCF_050299255.1 Vibrio sp. | reverse complement strand
ACGCCCCGGCACATTATAGTCTTCCCGGTGATGTATGAAGGCCGGGTGCTGGGCGTGATCGAACTGGGCACGTTGACCGAATTCGACCCGGCGCAGAAGGAATTTATACAAACGGCCCTGAACAACATCGCCATTGCCTTCAACACCGCCCAGGCCCGCGACCGCATCAATGAACTGCTGGCCGAAACCCAACAACAAGCCGAAGAACTGCAAACCCAAAGCGAAGAACTGCGCGTGGCCAACGAAGAACTCGAAACCCAAACCAGAAGCTTGCAGGCCTCCGAAACCCAATTGAAGGAAAAACAGGCCGTTTTAGACCAGCAAAACCGGGAACTGATGATTGCTCAGGAAGAACTGGAACGCAAGGCCAGAGAACTGGCCCTGGCCAGCAAATACAAATCCGAATTCCTGGCCAATATGTCCCACGAACTGCGCACCCCCCTCAACAGCCTGCTCATCCTGGCCCGCATGCTGGCCGATAACAAAGAGGGCAACCTGACCAAAGAACAGGTTGAATCCGCCCAGATCATCTACAGCGGT
>NZ_JBNKVP010000210.1:0-543 GCF_050299255.1 Vibrio sp. | reverse complement strand
AACCAACCAATCCGACCATTTCTGATCCTCTGCACCATGTCTCCTACTCCTGCCACGATCATCGTCGCTGCCTGCCATGCCGCACCTGTCACCTGCACAACACGAGACAAGTAAACATGATTCTCCACATGAACAAAGATAAAGGTAGTAGAACCATCGAAATGTCTCAAATTTGAATTCAAATCTCGCCAAGTCAATGACTTATCACAATCAAATCAAGGAACTGGCAACTTGGTTTCTCAATCTCCCCCTTGATGAGTCCATTGACAACAAAAGCACAAAGTTTGAAGTTCGAATTCAAGACCCCATGAAGCACAGCTAGAAGACCAAAAAGCCAAGAAAAGCTCAAGAAGGTCATCTAGAAGAAGGAAAACTGCAAAAGCCAACAAAAGGCAAGAAAAGCGGCAAAGCCAAGCAAAATGGCAAAAAAGAGCTAAGAAAAGCTCAGAAGAGCAAGAAAAGCTCAAAATCAATACAGAAGCTCAAAATCAACACTCCCCCTGAAATCAACTCCCCCTAACACTCTCAATGCAAGCTCTCCCC
>NZ_JBNKVP010000209.1:0-543 GCF_050299255.1 Vibrio sp. | reverse complement strand
CTCTTACTGTGACGCGCTACCACTCTCTTGTGGTTGAGAATGGAACATTACCTGATGTGTTTGAATTGACCGCCTGGACAGAACTGCCAGACGGCAGTATGGATGAAATCATGGGCTACCAACATAAGACACTGCCCATTGATGCGGTGCAATTTCATCCTGAATCTATCAAAACAGAACAGGGCCATGAACTGCTGGCAAACTTTCTAGCGCGTGAACTGATCTGATCTTGATCACTTTTCTTAACAAATAATTCATCTTTTAGGCGGTATGAGTGGATTGCAAAACTATGCGTTTCACTAATCTGTCTCCGTTTATTCACGCCATTTATTGCCTTCTAGCCCCTGTATTCACTGGCGTTTATAAAAAAATCCTTCGCTATTTTTGTTTGTTCGTGCATAAATAATCACGAGTGGTGATTATTGGCAGTTTTGAGCCAACGTAAAAAGAATAAATCACTATTGAAATGGTTAATTGAATGTAAATACAATGCCGCGATAGCTTAAATGCAAAACATTATTTGCTGGTAAAGGGAACCGATTA
>NZ_JBNKVP010000208.1:0-548 GCF_050299255.1 Vibrio sp. | reverse complement strand
TTTATGTCTCTCATGAAAAGAGAAAATACTTTGTAAAAAAACTGGAAGAATACCTAAATAAAAATGAGAAAAAATGGGTAGAGGTATGGTTGAGGGGTGGTTCCGATGAAGATTGCCAGGCTGTCGATCCTGCATGGGGCGCTCATGACCATGATCGGCATGGTACGCTGATGGCGGGAACCGCGTTATATGGAGCTTGAAGAAGACATCTCCTGTTGATTTGGTGACAAGTGTATCAAACAAAACATTGATAACAATTATTGTAGGCAAAAACGACAAGGTTGCTCCTCCACGCTTAAGCATTGAATATGAAAAAGCGCTAACCAAAACGCACAAAAATGTCACTCTATCTGTGATTGAGGGAGGGCATGAAATATTCTTGGACACCAAAGTACTTAACCCTATCGTTGCATAAATTTTCGGCCCAGGACCGCTTCGCTCCTTCTATAGCCGCATTTTCAGGGCCGTGCTCAATTTTTCTAATCCTCACATAGGGATAGCTATGCTCCGGTTAGAAAAATCTGCGCGCGTCCCTGAAAATACCGCTC
>NZ_JBNKVP010000207.1:0-551 GCF_050299255.1 Vibrio sp. | reverse complement strand
CTTGGCGACTCACCCGCCACTCTTCTCCGGAGGAAGGGACCCGCTTGAGGCAGACGATTGGCTCCGCACCATCGAGTCAAAGTTTAGCTTACTCAACTATACAGAGTATCAAAAGACTCTTTATGCAGCTCAGCAGCTCAGAGGTCCAGCAGGGGCCTGGTGGGCATCTTACACCGCCGCACTTCCAGCAGACCATCATGTGCCATGGGGCGAGTTCCGCACCGCTTTCCGTGGCCACCACCTGTCAGCGGGCACAATGCGCCGCAAGCTTGCAGAGTTTCTGGATCTGCACCAGGGAAACCGTTCTGTCTATGAGTACTTTCAGGAATTCAACAATCTGGCACAGTACGGGAGTCACCATGTGGATACTGATGCAAAGAAGGCCGAGCTCTTTCGCAAGGGGCTCACTATTCAGTTGCAGGATCATCTGGTTCTCTCCCAGAACCTGTCATACAATGAGCTTGCAAGTGCTGCCATTGACCAAGAGGGCACCATGAAGGCCTGTGAAGCGGCTGAAGAAAAGAAGAGGAAGAGGGCAGTGTCATGACCAT
>NZ_JBNKVP010000206.1:0-552 GCF_050299255.1 Vibrio sp. | reverse complement strand
ACTTACCCAGTGACATCGTCGATCCAGAACAGATCGAAGATATCATAAGCATGATTAATGACATGGGCATCACTGTCCATGAAGTGGCTCCGGATGCCGACACCCTGTTGATCACAGGCGATTCCGTCACCGCTGACGAAGATGCCGCAGAAGAAGCTGCCGCCGCACTCGCCTCTGTGGATGCAGAATTCGGGCGTACCACTGACCCGGTACGCATGTACATGCGTGAAATGGGTACCGTTGACTTGCTGACGCGCGCGGACGAGATCGCACTGGCCAAGCGCATCGAGGAAGGCATTCGCCAGAGCATCGGCTCCGCGGCGACCTGCCCCTACATCATTCGCAACCTGCTGGACAAGGTCGAGCAGATCGAAAACGACGAGATGCGCCTGACCGACCTGATTCTGGGCTTTGTCGACCCCAATGAGCCCGAAGTCATCCTGCCGGCACATCAGCAGGCCGCCGCGGCATCGGATGATGACGAAGACGAAAACGCCGGGCCAGATCCGGAGGAAGCCAGCAAGCGGTTCAAGAAAATCGCCCGTCTGCACA
>NZ_JBNKVP010000205.1:0-559 GCF_050299255.1 Vibrio sp. | reverse complement strand
AGCTCGCTGAACATAAAGTGATTGGCTATAGCTATATGTCGGGCGGTGATACCTGGACATTCGATGGTCCCGAGGGAACGGTCAATGTGAAAGTTCATCCCTGGATGTCGACCAATAATGGCGATACATGTCTCGCCGTTGCGTTGGCCAACCAGGGCATCACGCTACAGCCAACCTTTTTGGTTGGAGACGATCTTACTACCGGCAGGTTGGTGGAGATACTTCCCGATTACCATTCAAGTGAGTTTGGTATTTATGCTGTCTATCCGACTCGAAAACACGTTGCACCGAAAGTACGCGCACTGGTCAACTTTCTTGAGCAACGGTTATCTGCGCTCTGGTGTTCCCCGTAAGCCAAAAGTGGACAGATAACCTGATTGCATAAGAGACAGTTTTAGTTCATCGTTAACCCACAGAGGAAACGATGATGGCTGAAAAACGTAGCGCAGAGAAAACTGTAAGGATATCCGACGAACCGCCCGCAGAAAATATACAGCAGAAGAAAAAATCCGTATTGATCTGGAAGGGCTTCGTGGTGAAGACGGTATTGCCGAATTAT
>NZ_JBNKVP010000204.1:0-559 GCF_050299255.1 Vibrio sp. | reverse complement strand
CTCAGCGTGGTCGATGGGGGTCGGGTGTATTGATCACAAACTTCGACACCCTAAACTAAATACCAACATCGTGCCCCATTTTTGGCACACGATGAGGCGCAGCCCTGTTTTCCGGTAAGGTAAGGAAAACCTTACTCGAAGGAGGACAAGATGGAAGCCGCACTCATTCGCGACCGGGTGATCTTGTGGGAATTGCGCAACACGCATCCGGATTGGACGATTACTCGTCTGGCGGAAGAGGTCCAACGCTCACTACGTTGGGTGAAGAAGTGGCTCAAGCGCTTCAAAGCCTACCCGCCCGAAGAGCATCCCGAAGTCTTCTTCAGCCGCTCACGGGCGCCGCACAATCCACAGCGCAAGGTGACGGAGACAATCCGTGAACGAGTTATCGAACTGCGCGATAGGCTGAGCGAGGATCTGGGGCGGCGGGCCGGGCCGCGGTGTATCTTGTATCATCTCCACCGCCAACCGGATTTGTTGGCAGCGGACCTTGGCCTGCCCACTTCGCCACGGACCATCTCCCTGATATTGTTGAAGGCCGGGCGCATCCCCCGTCGTA
>NZ_JBNKVP010000203.1:0-560 GCF_050299255.1 Vibrio sp. | reverse complement strand
CTCGTACAGTCTTACCGTTTACTACTAGGTTACCGCCTTCAACTTCAACAGTACCGTTGAAACGGCCGTGAGTTGAGTCATACTTAAGCATGTAAGCCATGTAATCTACGTCGATTAGGTCGTTGATACCAACAACTTCGATGTCATTACGTTCTTGTGCTGCACGGAATACGAAACGGCCAATACGGCCAAAACCGTTAATACCTACTTTGATAGTCATTATAGTTGCTCCACAACTTAATTTCTGATTAAAGATAACTGGTAGTAAAATTACAAAATCCAGTAAACATCTGCAACAGATAATCCGACTTAACTTGTTTAAAGTCAAAAAAAACTGTCGCTTTTTTTCACAATCACTTACAACTGATTAGTTTTTAGACGTGCTACTGCTTTTCATCACTACCAATTGACGTAAAATAATCAAGATTCGAGGTTATCAATGCTCAAATAACCCGCAATACCATGGTGAAAAAGTATGTGCTACAAAATCATAGGTACGCAAGTTTTTAGCGAAAAAAGTCAAAAATAATTATTAGAAAAATGGAGAAGTTAAAGCGTGG
>NZ_JBNKVP010000202.1:0-562 GCF_050299255.1 Vibrio sp. | reverse complement strand
GAGGGTACGCAGCAATTTGGCCTGCGTGCTCATGGGCAACTCTCCGATTTCATCCAGGAAAAGGGTCCCGCCGCTGGCCGAACGAATCAATCCCATGGCGGATTGATGGGCACCGGTAAATGCCCCTTTGACATGGCCGAACAATTCACTCTCAACCAGGTTTTCACTGATCGCCCCGCAGTCGACCGGGATAAAAGACTGCGTGCTGCGGGGACTGTGGTGATGAATGGCCCGGGCCACAAGTTCCTTGCCGGTACCCGTTTCACCATAAATCAATGTTGTGGCATCGGCGAGAGCCGCCCGGGTGATCGTCTGCTTGACCGCCTGCATGGCCGGGGCCTTGCCGATAAGCCGATGAAAACCAGAAGGCCGATCGCCCCTGTTTTTAAGGCGACGATTTTCGGATCGCAGGCGCCAAATTTGTAAAAGCTGTCCCATACGGGCACGTAACGCCTCGGGTTGAAAGGGTTTCTCCAGAAAATCGGCGGCGCCTTCTTTCATGGCCGTGACAGCGGTTTCAATGTTTCCCTGGCCGGTCAGCATGATGACGTGCATCTGCGGA
>NZ_JBNKVP010000201.1:0-574 GCF_050299255.1 Vibrio sp. | reverse complement strand
AACAGGGGTATGCCAAATAGCATGGTATGAATGCCTTAGAGACTTTCTTATTGAAAATGGTTTTAGGATTGGTAAGGCCGATTCTACTCTCTTCACTAGAAAAATGGGTAAAGATTTGTTTGTATGCCAAATTTATGTTGATGATATTATATTTGGTTCTACTAACAAATCCTTTTGTGATGAGTTTAGCAAAATAATGACGGATAGGTTTGAAATGTCCATGATGGGGGTTCTCACATTCTTTCTTGGATTTCAAATCAAGCAAGCCAAAGAAGAGATTTTCATTAGCCAAACAAAGTACACACGTGAGATACTCAAGAAGTTTGGCATGGACAATGCAAAGCCCATCAAGACTCCCATGGGCACTAATGGACATCTTGATCTTAATTTGGGCAGCACATCGGTTGATCAAAAGGTATATCGCTCCATGATTGAATTTTTACTTTACCTTTGTGCATCTAGGCCCGATATTATCCTTAGTGTGTGTATGTGTGCAAGATTCCATGCTGCACCCAAAGATTGCCATTTAAGGACAGTCAAGAGAATTATGAGGTATATAGTTCTCACACCTAAG
>NZ_JBNKVP010000200.1:0-574 GCF_050299255.1 Vibrio sp. | reverse complement strand
GTCACTTATGTTCATGCCGATGCGGAACAACTGCCTTTTTCTGCTGGCGAGTTTGATATTGTTTTTTCAAGTCTGGCTCTTCAGTGGTGTGACGATTTATCCTCGCCTCTGGCTGAAATACGACGTGTACTCAAACCATTAGGTCGTGGTTACTTTTCCACTTTGCTTGATGGCTCCCTGATTGAGCTTAAGCAGTCATGGCGGAAAATTGATTCTCATCAACATGTTAATGAGTTCATTTCTTTCAATCAGGTAAAAATTGCGTTAGCGCAAGCCGAGGTTCCTAAGCATCACTTAAACTTGGCCGAAGTAACGGTTTGGTATGATTCTGCATTTGATTTAATGCGAGATTTGAAGGGCATTGGCGCGAATCATATCAGTACTCGTACTCATGGGTTGACGGGAAGAAAGGCTCTGATTCAAGTGGAACAGGCCTATGAGCAGTTTCGAAGTCAGCAAGGTTCTTTACCTGCAACATATCAGGTTTGTTTAGGGGTTATTTATCGATGATAAGATCATTGTTTATTGCGGGTACGGATACCGATGTTGGTAAAACAGTTGCTTCGAAAGCGAT
>NZ_JBNKVP010000199.1:0-580 GCF_050299255.1 Vibrio sp. | reverse complement strand
GAGGTCAAGGCCATACTGATCAACCATGGCACCGAGAATGTGCAGTTGTCGCGTGGTGATCGGATTGCGCAACTCGTGATCGTCCCGATCGCAGTTGTGGAGATGGAGGAAACCGCCGAATTGCCGGCTACGAGCCGGGGCGAGGGCGGTTTCGGCTCCACGGGGAGTTGATTCTCGAGACCACCAGTGGCCGGACTTCCCGTGTTCCGGGGAAGTGGTAACATCGCCGCTACTTGCGGACGTAGCTCAGCTGGTAGAGCGCAACCTTGCCAAGGTTGAGGTCGCCGGTTCGAACCCGGTTGCCTGCTTGAACGACAGCAGTCAACACGTAGTTCGCAAGCAGAGCTTGCTCAGGGTCGATCGCAGTGCAATCGACTCGCCTGCTTGACGAAGCCGTAGCACGTCGGGGCGTGGCTCAGTCCGGTAGAGCGCTGCGTTCGGGACGCAGAGATCGGAGGTTCAAATCCTCTCATCTCGACCAGAAAAGACAGGCATTTACGAAAATTTTCGTAAGTGCCTTTTCTTTTTATCCTACAGATTTATCCTACAAATCCATGGCTCACGCCATAACATCCGTTAT
>NZ_JBNKVP010000198.1:0-580 GCF_050299255.1 Vibrio sp. | reverse complement strand
ATCACGTTGTCATCAAGGCGTGGCACAATATGCTGATGCCCGGCAAGCGCAAACCCAAACGATTGCCGATGCACCGGCATCCTTTCACACTGATACAAGTTGTTCGTTATGATAAAGAAGGAAATTTGGCTTGCAAACGACCTATGTGGCTTCTCGCTATTGGCAAGCGACGCCATGAATTGAGTGCCCAGGATATCTACGAAGCGTATGGTCAACGATATGACCTGGAACACTTTTTCCGCTTTGGCAAACAAAAAATGCTGTTGGCCAGTTTCCAAACGCCGGAGGATGTGCGTGAGGAAAAGTGGTGGCAGTTGGTGCATCTGGCTTATGCTCAATTATGGATGGCGCGGCATGTTGCTGGCAATTTGACCCGCCCTTGGGAACGCAATCTACCAGCGATGAAAAAAGGGTTGATGTCACCGACGTTGGTACAACGTGATTTTAGTAGAATTATTCGCCAGATTGGGACACCAGCCAAACCGCCCAAACCCCGATTTATTTCATCTGGCAGACGCAAGGGGACAAAATTACCTCCTCGGCCCCATAGAAAAGTGGTTGTCAAGAGCCAACAAGAGGC
>NZ_JBNKVP010000197.1:0-581 GCF_050299255.1 Vibrio sp. | reverse complement strand
AGAAGCTTCTTTCATTGCTGCACAGATAGCTTCGTAAGATGCGCCGTTTACTAGGTTAACAGTTAGGTCAACTACAGAAACGTTAGCAGTTGGTACGCGGAAAGCCATACCAGTTAGTTTGCCGTTTACTTCTGGAAGTACAACGCCTACAGCTTTAGCAGCACCAGTTGAAGATGGGATGATGTTCTGAGAAGCACCACGACCACCGCGCCAGTCTTTAGCAGAAGGACCGTCAACAGTTTTTTGAGTTGCTGTTGTAGCGTGAACTGTAGTCATAAGACCAGATTCGATACCGAACTTGTCGTTAAGAACTTTAGCGATAGGTGCTAGACAGTTAGTAGTACAAGAAGCGTTAGAAACGATGTCTTGACCAGCGTAAGTGTCGAAGTTTACGCCGTTAACGAACATTGGAGTTGCGTCTTTAGAAGGACCAGTAAGAACAACTTTCTTAGCACCAGCAGTGATGTGCTTACGAGCAGTCTCGTCTGTTAGGAATAGACCAGTTGCTTCAGCAACTACGTCAACACCGATTGCATCCCATTTTAGTTCTTCTGGGTTGCGCTCTGCAGTAACACGTACAG
>NZ_JBNKVP010000196.1:0-588 GCF_050299255.1 Vibrio sp. | reverse complement strand
TCGGCTCCCCTGTCTTAGCCTTGGACCAAAAAACCCAAGTGGGGTGGGTCACCCTGGCCGGGAAGGCCTGTGAGCCGAGTGGGCTTAGCCCATTTCCAACAGTACCGTTTCGCTTTTTCTTTTGGAATTAATTCAAAATTCAATTCAAGTTTAGTTTAAACTTCTGAAATTTGTAGGGAATTGAATAAACTAGATGAAATTTTAATTTCAATTCTATAATTTGAATTCAAACTTAGTCTCACAAATAAAATTATAAAATAATTTTATTTATTTAGTAATTACAGATTTAATTAGTAAACCTTGATAATTAGTTATTAATTCATAATTAATTATCCATAGCTCCAAAATTCATGAAAATTGAACAAATTTTAGTTCTAAGCTGTCCAGACTTAGTGAACTTGTTAGAACCCATTGTTCATGAGTTATGACCATGGAATTTCCATTTTTTCCTTGTTAAGTAGAACCTTATGCAAATAAGGTTTCTTTTTAGAAACTTAACAAGGTTTCACCATGAACGCTTAGTACTGATCCTAAAGCAATAGACCACCTCAAGGTTGGCCATGAGTGGGATTAGGAAGTATCGAAACC
>NZ_JBNKVP010000195.1:0-589 GCF_050299255.1 Vibrio sp. | reverse complement strand
ACCGGGTCACTGGAAGAAAAACGTGTATGGAGTACTTAAATATTCCGTAGGCGAGATCTTCGATCAAATCGATCTTAACCAGCGTGTTATGGACGAGCAGCAACAATCTGTAAAACAGCAGATTGCTGACCTGCTGAATAAAGATTGGCGGGAAGCGATTAATAACTGTGAAGCGTTATTGTCAGAAACGTCGAGCACGCTGCGTGAACTTCAAGATACCTTGCAGGCAGCAAGTGATGAGCTGCAAACTCAGATCCTCGATATTCAGGAGCTTGTTTATGGCGATCCTGAGCGTGAGTTTATTGAAGAAGCCCTGTTTGGTCTGCAAATGAAGCTGGACCGAATCACCAGTTGGGGCCAGCAAGCGATTGATCTTTGGATCGGGTACGACCGACACGTACATAAATTTATCCGTACCGCTATCGATATGGATAAGAACCGTGCATTTAGCTCGCGTCTGCGTCAATCGATAAAAGACTATTTTGATACGCCTTGGTATCTGACTTTTGCAGATGCAGAAAGGCTTTCCGACCTTCGTGATGAAGCTTTGGTACTGCGTGATGACGAGGTAACCGGCCAAGTTCCGATG
>NZ_JBNKVP010000194.1:0-593 GCF_050299255.1 Vibrio sp. | reverse complement strand
AACTAGCGATGAAATCATGACTCGTGGGTACAGAGTACTGACCTTGCAAAGTATACAACTATCATGATAGTCGTGCTTGTGGTTACAAGCAGTCTGGGATCCTCTTTTGACTAGATGGTATGGTTTGGACGGGAATGAAATGGTTTTGGTCTAGCCTGTGTGGATGTCGTATGATCTATAGAATCACTTTGTGGATCATACTTTGAGAATATTAATTCAACTTAATTGGGTAGTATAGCCTACAACTTTAACACTAGAATTAGGTGCTAATAATTTGAGAGTCAAGTTTTAAGTGCATTTCTGCTTATAACCTTATACCTTATTTACCTTGTTATTACCCTTTGCATATCATTTTATTGCTGCACTTGCTGAGTACCAACCATAAGTGTACTCATGCTTGCTTTACTTTCCGTACCGACTATGCTATTCATAAGATGTTGAAGGCGACATGGAGTTCTTTGGTGATGAGTTCTTCTAGCTGGAGTTCCTACCTCTCAACTATCTATGGAGTGTTGCCGTGTTTTGGTGAGAGTCATATTTAAGTCTTGGTTGTAATGAGACAATATACTATTTATAGTATTATAATAAGCGTA
>NZ_JBNKVP010000193.1:0-611 GCF_050299255.1 Vibrio sp. | reverse complement strand
GTTCTATTCCAACAAGGAGGCAGTGTCAACCTAGGAGAAATGCTCCAATGCATTTCTCGCCAAGTTTTTTCCATTGGGCAAGACCAATGCCCTTCAGAACAAGTTCTCTACCTTTCAACAACTCACAGATGAAATCATTGCCGAGGCATGGGACCGCCTGCAGGATTATATCTCTGCATGCCCCCATCATGGCATGGAGGAGTGGTTCATCATCCAAGGCTTCTATCATGGGTTGATTCGCTCTGCTCGGGAGCATATAGATGCCGTTGCAGGAGGTTCTTTCTTCGCTCTCAGTATTGAGCAAGCTCGTAAACTGGTTGAGAAAATGGCCTCTAACCAGAGCTGGAATGAGGAGCGCACTCAGACCCGCACCCGTGAGGTTCACCAGCTTGAAGAGGTGGACATGCTCACCGTCAAGATTGATCTTCTTATGAAGAAACTTGAGAAACTCGGTCCTTGATCATCTCAAAATGGTCGATGCCCGAGTGACCTGTGAAGAGTGCGGAGAAATAAATGACATTGATGTCAATTGCCCGACGGTCTATTAGGATGCTAACTTTGTTGGTCACTCCAACAATGGTTTTCATCTAAATCAGGGCTTCAACATTGGG
>NZ_JBNKVP010000192.1:0-621 GCF_050299255.1 Vibrio sp. | reverse complement strand
AGATAGAAACGTTTTATGATGTCAAAATCAATAATCGCAGCAATCATTTCGAAGTCAATGGTGACGGCCGCAGTTTAAAAAAAGCAAAAAACCTTATACAGACACTTTACAACGTGGCCGGCCATGAAGTTTTATCACCCGCATCGGTACAACTCTATCTGAATGACAATATTGAGGAACAATCTGCTGTGGTGCAAACGGGTTCCGTGGAGGATGCCGGGGGTTATGATTCACGGCATAAAAAAAATCGCGGAAAAATTACCGGCCGCGGCAAGAGCCAGCAACAGTATCTTCAGCAGATCACCGACAATGATCTTACCATTGGTGTCGGCCCGGCCGGTACCGGTAAAACCTATCTGGCCGTAGCCTGTGCCGTCGAGGCCCTGGAAACGGACCAGGTCCATCGTCTGATACTGGTTCGTCCCGCGGTTGAAGCAGGTGAACGGCTGGGCTTTCTGCCGGGCGACCTGGTACAGAAGATCGACCCTTATCTGCGACCGATGTACGACGCGCTGTTCGAGATGATGGGACAGCAAAAAGTCGCTAAATGCCTGGAGCGGAATATTATTGAAATTGCGCCGCTTGCCTATATGCGTGGACGTACACTTAATGATTCCTTTA
>NZ_JBNKVP010000191.1:0-627 GCF_050299255.1 Vibrio sp. | reverse complement strand
CTGGATGAGACGCTTAGCTTTCGCCGCTCCTGCGGTGAAGGAGTTTGTGGTTCCGACGGGATGAATATCAATGGAACCAATGGCCTTGCCTGTATTACTGCGCTGGATGGTTTGAAACAGCCGGTTGAGGTGAAACCCCTCCCGGGATTGCCGGTAATTCGGGACCTGGTTATTGATATGGACATGTTTTACAGGCAGTATCGCGCGGTCAGGCCCTATTTGATCGTTAACGATCCGATGCCCGAGGTCGAGCTTAAACAGTCACCGGCGCAACGTGAAAAGCTGGACGGTTTATACGAATGTGTTTTGTGTGCCTGCTGTTCCACAGCGTGCCCGTCATTCTGGTGGAATCCGGATAAATTTCTGGGGCCGGCCGCACTGTTACAGGCATCGCGGTTTATCGAGGACAGCCGTGACCAGGCATTCGAGGAACGCCTGGCTGAACTGGAAGGACCATTTAAATTATTCCGCTGTCACACCATCATGAACTGTGTCAATGTCTGTCCCAAGGGCCTGAATCCCACGAAAGCCATCGGACGAATAAAACAGAAAATGGTAACACGGTCTTTGTAATGTTATCGCCTGTAAAAAATGAACCGCGGAGGCGCGGAGAAAACATTTTTTATT
>NZ_JBNKVP010000190.1:0-644 GCF_050299255.1 Vibrio sp. | reverse complement strand
AATACACCGTTTGACACTTTAGGTTCTTACCAGGTTGGCCCCGGCGCCGTCGGGAACGCCGTATTTATTCAAGGAGCCGGCGACCGGCTCGAACATGCTTTCTCTGGTTGGCAGGCCGACCAGTTCTCGGTCAGTTTCTGGATGAAACTCGATTACGCGGAAGGCGTGACCAATTACACCAGTATAGGTCCGGGCTGGGACAAACTGCAATTTGTCGTCAATAGCAATAACGCGGTTCGTCTGGTGATGAACTCCGAAGTATTGACAGAACTGCCGACAGAACAACAACTCAAACCCATTGACCAATGGAACCAGTGGACGCTCAGTTACGATGGCGACACCCTGACGGCCTATCAAAACGGTCAGCAGGTAGCCAATATCAGTGGCATCGCGCCCCCAGCCAAACCTTGGTGGAACTTTAAAGTTGAGTTCGGCAAAAACCTGGCTGATGGCTCTCTGGTCACCGGAGGCCTGGATGAGTTTAGGGTTTACGACCGGCCGCTAACCAGCCAGGAAGCCTGGCAGCTGTATGACAACCCGGAAGGCACCAATCCAGGCCAAATCAGCCTCACCCTGCCCACCAGCCCCGGTAGCGAGGTCGACAACACTCCGGTGACCGGTTCGCTGTACCATTTTGCTTCCCA
>NZ_JBNKVP010000189.1:0-652 GCF_050299255.1 Vibrio sp. | reverse complement strand
AGCACATTTTTTTTGTATTCGGGCAATTCGTCGAGAAACAGGACCCCGTTATGGGCCAGGCTGACCTCGCCGGGCCGGGGAACATGACCGCCACCGATCAGCCCGGCGTCCGAGATGGTGTGGTGGGGAGAGCGAAACGGCCGCTGGGTAACCAGTGGTCGGGTGCGGTTGAGCATCCCGACCACGCTGAAAATTTTGGTGGTTTCGATGGCTTCGGCAAAGGACATGGGGGGCAAGATCGTGGGGATTCGACGGGCCAGCATGGTTTTCCCAGATCCGGGCGGCCCCACCATCAGAACATTGTGGCCACCAGCGGCGGCGATTTCCAGGGCCCGTTTGGCATCCTCCTGGCCCATCACTTCGGCAAAATCGGCGCCGCTGGGATCCGGCGCGTTAAACATCGACTCAAGATCGGTCCTCTGCGGCAGGATCGGTTGGATCCCTTTTAAAAAATCGACCACCTGCCCCAAGGTATGAGCGGGATAGACGGCGAGCTTTTCGACCACCGCCGCTTCCTTGCCGTTGTCGGCCGGAACGATGATGCCGCTGTATCCCGCCTCCCGGGCAGCGATGGCCATGGGCAGGGAACCGTTGACCGCCTTGATGCGCCCATCAAGAGAAAGCTCACCCAGAATGAGATAGCCAGACAGGG
>NZ_JBNKVP010000188.1:0-689 GCF_050299255.1 Vibrio sp. | reverse complement strand
CATCAGCACGGATGAGAAAAAGGCCAACCTATACCGTGCAAGACTCACCATCCACTTGCAGGTGAGCCTGGTACAGTTCACCAGCTTGTCGTACAACGAGGTGGCAAGTGCAGTCATTAATCAAGAGAGGTTGATGAAGGCTGTTGCTGAGGCCGATGAGAAAAAACGGAAAAGGATGATGCCTGGATCCACTGGTAGCGGTAGTTCTAGCGGTGCTCCTCCGAAGTACCGCATGGTGTATACCCCGCCTGGGGGTCAGCTGCGTCGACCACAACAGCAGCAGAATTGGGGCAATCGCCCACAATTCCAACCGCGGCAATTTCAGCAGCAACAGCCGTAACAGCAGCAGCAGCAACAACAGTTCAACCATGCTCCTACTCCACTACAACAGCACACTACCATCAGGCCACCACAACAGTTTCCCGCTAGCAACTTTCCATGCTTCAACTGTGGGAAGATGGGCCACTTCACTCGAGAATACCGCCTACCCAAGCAAAGCAACTCGCCGTGAGCTCCGGCACCCATGGTAAATCAGCAGAGGGCCGAGCAAAAGTTTCCTATGCCATGGATTGGCCGCGCCAACTATACCAATATGGAGGAGATTCCCACGGGAGAAGAAGTGCTAGCAGGTACGTTCTTCCTCAATGAGCATCTCATTATTATTCTATTCGATTCTGGAGCATCACATG
>NZ_JBNKVP010000187.1:0-689 GCF_050299255.1 Vibrio sp. | reverse complement strand
GTCAGTTTCCTCGAGACTTGATGGTGGTTGTCCTCCAGCAGCTCCTCGATCCAACTCGGTGTTAGGTCCTATACGGTATGACATGCAAGAGTATTACGATTTGCGGCAAAGATCATCACGATGAAAATTACCGCTAATTAAATAAGTCTCCGGATTAACCAACGGGAAACAGAAGGCCTAACCCTAACAAAATGTCACAACCAGGAGCTACACAACCTTGACAAGCTAGAGGAATTTCTAATTTGAAAATAGAAAGAAATTTCATAATTTTAGGAATTTTATAACAATTTCTAAGAATTTTCTAAGAATTTAAACTAGTTTAAATGGATTAAAAATTAACAGAAAAATTGGTACATGAATTATTTTGTAATATTTTTATACTATAGATAATAATTTAACTTTTCCAACAAAATTTGCTTCATAATTTTCTGAGTTCAAATGAATCCTACACAAATTTTTGAATTTGCAATGATTTCAATATATTCAGAAAATTAAAAAAAACATCACTATCACTGGGCCGAATCCGCGCACGGCCCAGTTGCACGGTACCGGTGCGGCCCGCTTGCACAGCGTGCGTGCGTTCCGGCCTGGCCCGGCTCAGACTCGGCCTGCGCAGCACATGCGGACCACGGCCTGGCTACGTGCTCAGAGTGGCAGAGAGGCGGCAACACGGCAATTTCTGTTGGCAT
>NZ_JBNKVP010000186.1:0-703 GCF_050299255.1 Vibrio sp. | reverse complement strand
TCAATAAAAGAACTCCTACAGGACATGGTTAGATTATACATCCTCCTTTGCTTGAGATTAGTTGCAACCACTTGTGCATGACCTTGTTTTGATAAGCCAAATTGATTAATATGGTTATGCCTTGGTAGACACAAAATCTCATGCGAGCAAAATTTCAAAAGTAACCATGTCTAAGTTGTTGGGAGGTGTGATATCTGAGTTAGTGTTAATCATGTTCAACCTTGATTTTGAAATTGATCAGAGTTGAATGAAAATAGAAAGGTTCCTCAATGACATCCACATTCCTACCAGAGCCAAATATTTTTCCACATAGCAACTCTTATTTGTGTTGAGCTTTGTTAAGGGATGTGTCCATTTGTGTTTTGATTTTTTTTCAAAAATGATTTGCTACCCACATTATTTGCTAGTCTCACTTAAAAAAATATTGGTGTGCATAACTCCACTCCAGAATATGCGTCCACCGCCAATATATCCACAACTCCCACATCTCCATAATCATGGTTTAGCTATGTTGGCGTGCATAACTCCATTCTGGAATATGCGTCCACCGCTAGTATATTGTAACACCTTGATTTTTACAAGGCAATAAAACTATAGGAAATTATTTATATAAATAAATTTTTATATTTGTTGCATTTCATACAGTGCATATTTTTCTTTGGGTGTTGGAGTGCTCCTATATTTAATTGTGTGAGTAGAAGTC
>NZ_JBNKVP010000185.1:0-712 GCF_050299255.1 Vibrio sp. | reverse complement strand
TTAAGTATACTAGTACTAAGGTCACAATATTATCTCCTCAAAGAACTAACCTCGATCGCATCACAGAGTCTCACCGTGACCGACCCACAACCTAATAAAATCCACTTCGACATAACCCAACCAAAACATCACCATTACCCATCCCAGTGTTTCCACTAATCATGTGAGGGTCCATGCCGCTCATGACCGTGAGCACGGCTGTTATAACAGTTTTACACTCTGCAGAGGTTGTACACGTTACCCATTAGTCATGATTATCCTCGGATAGCCAAATACTCGTTGTACGGGCGAGTACCCTTACACACTTCCGGGGTGTGTGCTAGGACATCACTACAAGGTTGTTCAATGATTTTCCCTAGTTTGCAGCATTCGCAGCGTACACGCTAAGGTTTCACCGGAGGTGTCAGTCCAGATCACCAAGGGCCCCTCTTGCGTCGTGTGGTTTTCAGGAGAGTCCACTCCCTTACCCACTCATTCCCAACCAGATGGATCACAAGTGTCTCGCTCAACCCTCACCGTGGGTTGGTATGCCAAGACTAGATTCTACCACATACTACGCCAGGCCGTACTCATATATGCTCATGATTGTACTGTTTTCATGGCTGATCTCTCCATGAACTGGTCCTTAGATTTTGATATGATGACTAACCATGGACTTTCCGGAATCCACTGGGCATAGTCCCGAACTGTCGGAATCCACCAACACGGTTCC
>NZ_JBNKVP010000184.1:0-867 GCF_050299255.1 Vibrio sp. | reverse complement strand
TTAGCCCAAAGATAATCCCAATTCTCAAGGCAATGCTAAGCATGACCTACCTAGAGACACATCCCATAACTAGGTCAACAAGGAATAATAAGGAAGGATAAACTGACACATGATTCAATTTAAATGCATGTAACTATCTAAAGTAGAGAGAGAAAGAATATAGGACCAACATGGTCAAGGAACACTTGCCTTGATTCCCCACTAACTGCTGCTCAAAGTCTTCTTCTTAAAGGTCTTGATGATTTCCGAAGTTCACAACGTCTAAATAATAACGACCGGAAACAAGCAATACAAAAAATAAATAAGACAGTACAGCAAACAGTACCTAAATACTAAACAAACAGTACTAAAATATGCTATTCATCGCTACGAACGCGTGAGCGCAAGAATCACCTAAATCGGAGCTACGGTTTGGAAGTTATGAAGGTTTTAAGTTAATAGATTAAAAGAGTAATTTAAAATAATCAAGGTTAATTAAGGAAAGGACCTAATCATAATTATAAAAAGTTAAACATGGACCTAAATGTAAAATTACAGAGACTAAAATATAATTATGAAAAAGTTCAGGGGTGTTTTTGCAAAATTTTGAGGTTCCAACGATTTTCGGGATTTATGGAATTATTTGCCTTAAGAAAAATCCGTAGAATATGCCCCCAGCACCGTGGACCGGGTCTACCAACGCCGGCTCACGGGTCTACGGACTTCATTAAACGCTGGTCGTTGGCTACCGGATCGATGGCTCGGATTAAACCAATTGAATTGGTATCTCTGCTCGGGTGTTTGGATCCGATCTGACGCTGGGTTGCCATCGGCTCTTCACAGTCGATGCAAGATTCACCCGGCGCCGATCCAACGGCTGAGGCGGCT
>NZ_JBNKVP010000183.1:0-943 GCF_050299255.1 Vibrio sp. | reverse complement strand
GCTGAACCGGCCATGCAAGGTCATTCTGGCAGAGGAGCTGTCGCTGAGGCGGCGCATGAAGGCATTGTTTGCGGCCTCACGCGAGTCGCTTGGTAGCCGCACGATGATGGAGAAGCTACGCGAGGAAGGATTTGAGATTGGGCGGGAACGCACACGTAACTTGATGAAAGCGATGAAGTTGAAGGTTAAACAAAAGCGCAAATTCAAAGTGACGACGGACAGCAAGCACAACTTACCCACGGCAGAGAACGTCCTGGATCGCCAGTTCTCGCCTTCGGCGCCTAACCAGGTCTGGGGTACAGATATCACTTATCTGTGGACGCAGGAAGGCTGGCTTTACCTGGCGGTGGTAATTGACTTGTACTCACGCCGAGTGGTTGGCTGGGCGATGGATCGGCGGATGAAGAAAGCGTTGGTGATTCGAGCGCTGATGATGGCAGTCAACCTGAGGAAGCCATCACCCGGTCTGATTCACCATTCTGACCGTGGCAGTCAGTATGCCAGCCATGATTATCAAAAGCTGTTGAAACAGCATGGCATGATCCCGAGTATGAGTCGCAAAGGTAACTGTTGGGACAACGCGCCGGTGGAACGTTTTTTCAGTAGCTTGAAACGAGAATGGACGGGGGACCGTTTGTATCGAACAAGGCAGCAGGCAATGGCTGATGTTCGTGAATATGTGGCGGTGTATTACAATGCCAGGCGTCTGCATTCGACACTGGGTTATAAAACACCGCTTGATTATGAAAAAACTCTTAACAAAGTGTCCGGTAACAGTTGACCACTACAATATACGTCGATACATAGGTTGCAATTTCATACCTAATGGACCAAAAACAAGCGCTAGGAGGCTACCAGACAAGTCACGGATTACGTCTCCCGTGTTTGGTGTGCGAGTGGTCCCATATTGCATTAATTCAATTGAAACTCCGAATAAAAGAGT
>NZ_JBNKVP010000182.1:0-1011 GCF_050299255.1 Vibrio sp. | reverse complement strand
TCCTTGGCTGGCCGGCCAGGGTTTGAGGTGGTTCAGCCTGAGCCTTGGTTGCCACGTGTCTACTCAATGAGGAGAGGCCCGAGTCGGTGGAGGCCGCTCCACCCGGCCAGCTGGCCATGTGGCTTGGCCGGTCAGCCACCACCTGGCGCCAAACCGACCTCTCCAAGTCAGTGGAGGTCCCATTAACCCCTATAAATACCCCCTCACGGTGAAAGTCGACACACCACACTCATTTTGTAGTTTTCCACTTGTACAGGTTCCGGTTTAGTAGTAGTATCGTAGGTGAAGCCCTGTCGAGAGTCGAGTCTTCGCTCGAGCTCCGGAAGTAATCTTGGAGATCGGTGAACTCTTGTATCTTTACCTTTCTTTATAGACTTTGGGTCGTAGTTCTTATATATTCTGTTCTTATTTTTTCTTGAGCTTATATGTGTGCATAGTTACTATCACTTGGTTTCGCTTGTTCTTAGTTATTACTCTATGGGTTATCTGTCCAACTCGATAGATCACTCTCGCTATTCTTAACTCGAGTGATTTACCGATGTTGGTGTATTTCCTCGTATTTCGTCGGCTGATGAGGAAATATTCGGCTTTACTCACGGATGTGGTGTCCGGGTTTAAATCCTTCAGTGAATCTCCACGCCTTGCATAGAAGTGTGGTACCCACAGGAGTGACGGTCCTGTTAGGGCTTCATAATCCAGTACGTAGATGGACCGGTATGGTGGGCCTCTCCCTACCCGACTTCACTATAGCCCCTTGTGTGGATTCCTTGCTGTGCTATAGGTTGATCAGGTGGCATATGTCTATCCTTCAAGACAGTCCCAAAATCTAAGGTATGTGTATGCATTTATACAATTGCATTCGAGTTGTCCTACTCGTCTCTAGGTTAAACTTACTTTTCTTTCTCCAAAGCTATCACGCAGTATAGATAAAGTGCTAGTCTGCCTCTATCCCTATGGATTCGATAACCCTAGGAATACTCTTAGGTGAAAGCTGCTACAATTGGTAGCCGT
>NZ_JBNKVP010000181.1:0-1163 GCF_050299255.1 Vibrio sp. | reverse complement strand
TACCCCGACGGTGTAACCCAGATATTTGTGCCATTACACACAAAAACACCAGTCATCTGGCAAAAACTCATCAGCCATCTTTACTGTATAAAGAAACAGTATATACTGTTTTCTTATACAGTATTGTTTAGATACACAGGTGAGAAAATGCTGGCCCATTTAACTGTAAACAACTTCGCTATCGTCAAATCTTTGCAATTGGAGCTCTCTCAGGGCATGACCACCATTACCGGCGAAACCGGTGCTGGTAAATCTATCGCCATCGATGCACTCGGCCTGTGTCTGGGCGGTCGCGCCGAAGCCGGGATGGTGCGCCAGGGTGAAGATAAAACCGATGTCAGCGCCGCTTTCATTCTGGACAACAATACCAATGCCACCCGCTGGCTGGAAGATAATGACCTGCTCGACGGCAGCGAGTGTATCTTACGCCGTACCATCACCGCAGAAGGTCGTTCACGTGCTTATATCAACGGCAGTCCGGTGCCATTATCTCAACTTAAATCACTCGGCCAGTTGTTGATCAATATTCATGGCCAACATGCTCACCACCAGTTAATGAAAAGTGACCATCAGATGGCCATGCTGGATCAATATGCCGGTCACCTTAACTTGCTAGCGCAAACACGCATTAGTTACCAGAACTGGCGACAAGCAGAGAATCAGCTAAAACAGCTGCAAGACAACAGCCAGCAAAACCAGGCTCAGAAACAGCTGCTGGAATACCAGATCAAAGAGTTGAATGAATTGGCGATTGGCGAAGAAGAATTCACTGAGCTGGAACAGGAGCACAAGCGCCTGTCTAACAGTGGTGAACTGGCGACGGCCTGTCAGCAAGCCATCGACCTTTTGTACGAAGGTGAAGAAGTCAACGCACTTGGTTTGCTGCAAACCACCAGCCATACCTTGCAGCAACTGGCCGATCTCGATAACAGTCTGAGCGCGCTACCTGATATGGTCGCAGAAGCGATGATCCAACTGGAAGAAGCCAATCGTGAGCTGCGCGGCTACCTGGAAAACATCGATGTCGATCCTCAGCGCATGGCCTATGTTGAAGAGCGCTTCTCCAAAGTGATGTCTATCGCCCGAAAACACCATGTGATGCCCGAAGAGTTGTATCAGCATCATCAGCAACTGCTGGCCGAGATCGAAGCGCTGGACTGTTC
>NZ_JBNKVP010000180.1:0-1480 GCF_050299255.1 Vibrio sp. | reverse complement strand
GAACAGTGCTGGCCAAAGAGGCATGTCATTCGGGTTTAGGTTGCTGAACATGTCCGATACTTGGAAGTCACCCATTACCGTGTGCTCGCTAGAGAATGCTACAGCAGTCATCAGGCCAACAGACATGAAAATCAGTAGTGCGCCAAATAGTGGGTAGAAACGGCCGATGATCTTATCAACAGGAACGATAGTCGCAATGATGTAGTACGCAAAGATTGCGATAACCATTGTTGTCATGCTTACGTTTAGGCTTGTTTGATCGTTGATTAGGTTTGTGATCATGCCAGCTGGTGCTGATACGAATACCACACCAACAAGAAGCAGTAAGACAATGGCAAAAATGTTCATAAAGTGTTTTGCGCCATTACCTAGGTAACGTCCAGTAATGGTTGGTACAGAAGCACCGCCGTTACGAACAGATAGCATACCTGAGAAGTAATCGTGTACCGCGCCAGCAAAAATACAGCCGATAACAATCCATAACATTGCCGCTGGGCCGTATAGCGCACCCATGATTGGGCCAAAGATAGGACCTACGCCAGCGATGTTAAGTAGCTGAACTAGGTAAACTTTCTTGGTTGACATTGGAACATAGTCAACACCATCTGCTTTAGTGTGAGCAGGCGTTTGGCGTTTTTCACTGATGCCGAAAATTTTCTCGACGAAAGCGCCGTAGATGAAGTATCCGCCGATTAGGGCTGCGACACAGGTTAGAAACCACATCATAACTATTGTCCTTGGTTAGTAGGATAGGGTAATTGTTTTAATTTCAGGATGCATGTTAAGGGCTGCTTTTGTTAATTGCATTCGCTTAGTCGGTAAGTGGTCGAATAGGACTACGAGTGGTCGATATGGCCTTTGAGTGGTTTTGGGCAGTGTTCAGTGGTTGCTCTTAGCCGTGAATGGTATTTGGATGGGATGAGTGGTTCTGATTTCACGGTTAGCGGTTGGTTGTCTCCGTCAGTGGTTAAATACGCAGATAAACGGTAAAAGTGAGAATTTAGTGGTAAGCTTATTTTGAAAACAAATTTTTAAAACAAAGAGTTAAGGGGAAATATGAAAAAGGCAACGTTAGGGTTAGCGCTGGCTTTACTGGCAGGGTGTTCCGCGACTACAGAAGATCTCGCTCAGTCAGGCGACTGGTATCAAATCGGTTATCAGGATGGCATCGCGGGTCATACATCACGCACAGTGAAAGAGCTAAGCGCAATGGGCAATGTAAAACAAGGAGATTACGACCAAGGTTATCTCGAAGGTTTGTCTGAATACTGTAACCCTGATTTTGCGTATCAGATTGGATTATCTGGTCAGTATTACGAAGGGGTGTGCGAGGGGACGAAACAAGCCCAAAAATTCCGAATGGAATGGCAGCGTGGCTGGAACGAATACAGTAACTAACGCGGTTTCATAATCAAGACGACTGTCTGACTTGTTAATCTTCTGACAAATGGGGAGGGTTTGTTTGGTCTACTTTTGACAT
>NZ_JBNKVP010000179.1:0-1516 GCF_050299255.1 Vibrio sp. | reverse complement strand
GAAATGGATTGAAGAAAACCGTATTACTGAAGTCGAGTGTCTTATCCCTGACATTACTGGTAACGCAAGAGGCAAAATTATGCCCGCCAAAAAATTTCTTCGAGAAGGAGGGATGCATCTTCCCGAAGTGATTTTTTTCCAGACGGTAAACGGTGACTGGCCAGACGATGAAAGCATGATTGATCTCACCGAGAAAGACATGAATCTCGAGCCAGATCCAAATACGGTTAGGTTAGTTCCATGGACAAAAGATCCAACAGGTCAGGTAATTCATGACTGTTTCACAGTGGATGGTGAGCCAGTAGAAGTTTCCCCAAGAGCGGTGTTGCGTCGTGTTTTATCGTTCTACGAAAGAGAGGGTTGGAACCCAATAGTGGCACCTGAGCTAGAGTTTTTCTTGGTTAAGAAAAATCTGGACTGGGACTATCCGCTTGAGCCGCCGATTGGTCGAAATGGGAGACCTGAAACGGCCAGACAATCCTTCAGTATCGATGCTGTGAATGAATTCGATCCTATTTTTGAAGATATGTATGACTTCTGTGAGGCGCAAGGCCTGGACGTTGATACATTAGTTCATGAATCGGGTGCCGCTCAGATGGAGTTGAACTTCGATCACGGTGAACCGTTAGATTTGGCAGATCAGGTGTTTCTCTTTAAACGCACGGTACGAGAAGCCGCATTGCGCCACGATGTTTATGCGACGTTTATGGCGAAACCAATGGAGCATGAACCAGGTAGTGCAATGCACATTCACCAAAGTTTGGTGGACGTGAACGGCAAGAACCTGTTCGCCAATGAAGACGGTTCTAACAGCGAACTCTTCCTCAATTATATTGCTGGCATGCAAAAATATACCCCGGCTGCGATTGCCTTTTTTGCGCCAAACGTCAATTCCTACCGTCGACTGGTCTTCGGCGAGTCAGCGCCTACCAACGTAGCTTGGGGAGAAGACAACCGCACGGTTGGGCTTCGAGTTCCGGTCTCTGATAAGAATGCCCGCCGGATTGAAAACCGTTACGCCGGTGCGGATGCGAACCCTTACTTAGCGATGGCATTGTCATTGGCCTGTGGCTACTTGGGTATGAAAGAAAAACTTACCCCGACACCACAGAGTACAGGTGACATGACGACAGAACCTTACTCACTTCCTCATACATTGGAAGATGCGTTATTGCTGCTGGAAAACAGTAACGAGCTGAGAGAAATTCTCGGTGATCGATTTGTTTCTGCTTACGTGGCAATTAAGCGAAAAGAGTACAAAACGTTCTTTCAAGTTATCAGCTCTTGGGAGCGTGAGTTCTTACTCTTAAACGTATAAGTCAAACTTAATTACCAAGTGAAAGCTACTTTCTCCTAGCGAACGTTACCGTCGAACCATTTATCTTTGCGGATAAAGGGAAAGTAGTGCTCACGTTATTAATAAACCATGGAATGAAACTATGTCTAAATGGATTGAGCAAGATAGTGCACATTGCTTGCACCCTTTTACTAACTTCAAAGCGTTAAATGACAAAGG
>NZ_JBNKVP010000178.1:0-1619 GCF_050299255.1 Vibrio sp. | reverse complement strand
GTTATGGCGCCTTCTTTTGATGTTAAGAAATCCGCAATAGTATTGGCGTTGGCTTTCAGTTTGCTTGCTTTTCTCATAACATTTCTTCATCATGGCCAGATTTACTATATCGTTCATGCGGCAACAGATGCCAATCTTCTTGATGTGGTCATTAGTTGACTTGGCTAGGATTTGCAATCCTCCCACTGTATTTTTGCCCTTCGTGGCCCGCTAGTACTCTGTTAGCTAAATTTGTTAATAAAAAGAATTATCGGATAAACTTGTGGAATGGCAAAACATATCCAACTTCCACAAGATGAAAAAACTGAACTTGAACAATTGATAAAGTCGGGCGAGCACAAGGCGAGAGTGATCAGTCGAGCCAGAGTGCTCCTTCTATTGGATCGCAGTTCGGGTCAGAAAAGAACCCTGGCCCAGGTAGCCGAAGCGGCCATGCTCTCCAGCGTCTCCGTCAACCATATCAAACGACGCTATTTTGAAGGAGGGCTGGAGAGAGCTTTGTACGACAGCCCCCGACCTGGCCGTCCGGTAACGAAGATGACCGGCGATGTTGAAGCCCAACTTATTGCTCTGACGTGCAGTGAGCCACCAGAAGGACACGACCAGTGGACATTGCGCTTATTGGCTGATGGGCTGGTGCAACTCGAGGTGGTAGAGAGCATTAGTCATGTCACGGTGGGCGAGACGTTAAAAAAAATGAACTTAAGCCTTGGCAAGTAAAATCATGGTGTATGCCCAAACCAGGGGCACGTTTTGTCGCCAAAATGGAAGATGTCCTTGCCGTCTATGAACGGCCGTATGACCCGAAACGACCAATGGTTTGTCTGGATGAGATTCAAAAAGCATTGCGGTCAACACCAAGGGGTGAAATCGCACTGCAACCAGGACAACCTACTCGAGAAGATTATGAGTATCAACGTCATGGGAAATGCTCTCTTTTTTTGGCCGTCGAACCGTTAGCCGGATTTCGCAAGACGTGGCTTTTTGCGCAACGCCGCAAGGTTGAATTTGCTGAGGTGTTGCGGTCATTAGTTGATGAAGTGTATCCGGATGCAGACAAGATTGTTTTGGTGTTGGATAATTTGAACATTCATCATATGGCCTCGTTGTACGAACGATTTGACCCAGCTGAAGCCCGCAGAATTGCCGACAAACTGGAGTGGCATTACACACCGGAACATGGCAGCTGGCTCAATATTGCTGAATGCGAGTTATCTGTTTTGCGCCGACAGGCATTAAAACGACGCAAGGTCGATATTGCCAAGGTGCGCACCCAAGTGACCGCTTGGGAAATCCAGCGTAATGAGCGCCAAGTGGGTATTGACTGGCAATTCACCTGCGCTGATGCTCGTATTAAGCTCAAGCGACTTTATCCAATTGTTAAAGTCCGGTAGTTTGATAGTCAGTGTCTGCAATATTAAGAATTTAACTTAACAGAGTACTAAGTCGATTGAAGCCTATAAACATCCCCACTCTTTGACACTATATTGGCGTGGAGAATTATATTATCAAGACGAAGAGTGGGACAAAGCACGGGGTGATTTTGAACAAGCTGTCGCATTGGGTATGTATTCGCCTGAATACGAACGGGCGCAAGCATATTTGTCTAAATTGAACCA
>NZ_JBNKVP010000177.1:0-1662 GCF_050299255.1 Vibrio sp. | reverse complement strand
CCTAAAATTGCCCGCAGCTCATCTAGACTCTTACTCTCCTGCTGCTTTGGCTTCTTAGGGCCATTGTTTCCTCGCTCAGGTTTGTCACTTCCATTGCTGCGTTCTGTTCGGTTACTATTGTCACTTTTTTCATTTGGACGACCGCCCCCTCGGTTATTACCCTTGTTTCGTTCGGAGCGAGCTTGTCCAGCCGCTGACGCTTCTTGGTGTTCACGCAGGGCATCTGCCTGAGCTGAGTCATGCCACTTATTGATTACGTCTTCAACTTCTTTTCGAGGATGCGCAAACTGATGACGACTACGGTTCACGATTACATCACGGTACGAAACACTAGCTGGCTCAATTGGTGGCAACGTGGTTGCAGAAAATGGATGCGAGCCAATCCCGTCAATCATCAAGGTTAGATAAATCTGCGCAAAGCCGAGGTTCACAATGTCTGTGGCTGTAAAGTTTGGTGCAAATACGGTTTCAAGTACCTCAGCATCAAATGGTCCGACTCTGAACGAAATGATTGTTCCAACGTTGCCAAACACAGCATTTCTAACCTCTTCCTCCATTTGTTCAATGTACTGGTGAGCAATCGTAAGATTGAGTTTGTACTTACGCGCCTCCGAAAGAATATCGGCAAAGGTAGCGTTGGCAAAACTTTGGAACTCATCTACGTAGAAATAAAAGTTTGGCATTGCTTTCATGCCTTCAAGTGTCAGGTCTGCCCGACTCATAGCCGCCAGATATATTCGAGTGGTGAGCATGGAACCAAGTAGGTTAGCGTTACTTTCACCAACCAGTCCCTTGGATAGGTTCATGATAAGAATTTTCTTATCATCCATTATCTTACGAATATCGAAACTCGACTTTGGCTGACCAATGATGTTTCGAATCAGTGGATTGGCGGTAAACTGTCCAATCTTGTTCTTAATCGCATCACCAGCCTCCTGCATGTACCGCTCGTTGTACTGTGCAAACTCATCCACCCAGAAGCTTTTCACTGACGGGTCACTGATATTATCAACCACCTTTTTACGGTAGGTTTTATCAGACAGCATGCGGTTTACACCAAGAAGTGTTGAATCTGGATACTCCAAAAGAGCCATGAGCGTATTTTGGAGGATATACGCCATACGAGCACTCCAGGCATCAACCCAGATTTTCTCAAAGACTGACATCAGGCCAGAGACAACCAGGTGACGTTTGTCGGGACCAACATCTTCCATGACGTTAAACGAAACTGGGTGCTCCATATCAAACGGCGCGAAGTACAGCACGTCTTCTTTTCGTTCTTCAGGAATGTAGTTCAAAAGTGTCTCCGCCGTCTGTCCGTGTGGGTCGATAAACGCCAGACCGTTACCGTTTTGAATATCCTGAACTGCCATGTTCTCCAACAACGTAGACTTACCCATTCCCGTCTTACCAATTACATATACGTGCCTGGTTCGGTCTTTGGCTTTAATGCCAAAAGGAACTTGCTGGCCGCGTGCGTCGGTCTTAGCAAAAAGCGTGATCTGTTCAGGATCAAAACTCATACGACCAATTATAGCAAAGCAAAATTGAAGAGGCCGGTGGTGTTACCCATCCGGCCTCATCGCTTCAATGTATATCTGAACCCCCGAAAGGATGGCCGAGAGACACAACAGCCCCCAGACACAGGTCATGAAGATAAGG
>NZ_JBNKVP010000176.1:0-1700 GCF_050299255.1 Vibrio sp. | reverse complement strand
TGAGTACCGTGGCTATGTGATGGAAAACGATTATATGCGCAGACTGGCGGCGCAGGGTATAGAGCTGTGTAACAGCTTTGGAGTAATGCATCCTTCGCAGACGAATTACATTGCATCTATTGCCGGAGAGCTTTGCGGTGTCAGCGATGATAAGCAGCCGTCGCCTCTGCCACAGCAAACCATTGTCGATTTAATCGAAGCCTCAGCGCAAAACCTGCGTTGGAAAGCGTATATGGACAGCTACATCGCTGAGGATACACCCTGGTGTGCGCATAACTTTACCCCCAAAGATCATTTCCCCTACGTTATCAAACATAACCCTTTCTCCTCGTTTAAAAATATTCTGAACAATCAACAACGCTGGAACAATATTGATAATGAAGCGGGGTTCTGGCGCGACCTGCTTAACGGCGAGTTACCTGAATACGCCTGGTTCACCCCGAACATGTGGAACGATGGTCACTACCTGGCGGGTAGTTTAAATAATGATCTTAAAGGCGAACGCGCGCCCATACTGGTGGATCAGCAGGCGCGTTGGCTGGAGTCGTTTTTTGCAGGGTTGAACTTCCCCGGCCCCGACAGTAAACTTCCGCCGCGCACGTTGGTCGTTGTCACCTATGACGAAGCGGACTTCGAAGCTTTTTACGATAAAGGCAAGAAGTACACCTATGACGGTCCCAATCAAATTTACACTGTGCTGCTGGGGGATATGATTGCACCGGGCCAGCAGCACGAAGGCTATAATCACTACAGCCTGTTAAAAACCATAGAGAAAAATTTCAACCTCGGTGATCTGGGTAAAAATGATCGCGAAGCAAACTGGTTTCAGTTTCTGTGGGGCAGGCAGTTTCAATGGCAGGTGCCACAGCAAACACCGTTAAAACCGCTTCGACAGCTCTGCTCCGCCAGCTACGCCGACAGACTTTATCTGATTGGCTCAGACGACAATGGCACGCTGTGCTTTAGTACCTTTGACGGCACTCACTGGTCACAAGCGCTGCCCTTTGCCGAAGACGCTGACCGCGACCCTAACCCGCCGCCTATGAGCCTAAGTGCAGCCGCCAGTGAGACAGCGTTGCTGCTCGCGTATCGCAATAACGAGAAACAGCTCGCGGTTAAACACTATGATCTCAACCAGGGCTGGTGCGATATTGAGGTGCCCGTCAACGACAGTATTGCTGATGTTGCACTGGTGGCTGTACCCTGCCAATCCCGTTTTTTACTGGTTTACAGCGATCAGCAGGGGAGCTTGTATAGTCTCGATTATCGCAACGGAGCCTGGCAGCAGACAGAAAAGCCTATCTGTACACACAGTGAAGGCAGTTTTAGTTTAGTCGCTCTGGGCGCCACGATCTTGTTGATTTATAAAATTGGCGCAACGGCACAACTGAGTTGCTTAAGTTATAACACGTCAGAATTTAACAAGCTGGATATCAGTCAAAGTGAATATGCCGGTCCCTATGATGATACCGCTTGTAACGCCTGGTCCGGCAGTGCCTTTCCCCTCCACCATTTTAGCGAAACGGTGAATGCGCTCACGCCGGGGGAGAAAGAACCACTAGCCTGTGGATTTCAGGCCAGTGGTACACTTGCCGCCGCGACTCTGGATGGTGTTATCCATCTTCTGCACAACGGTCCCAACAACACTCAACTGCTCAGTGAAACCTTTTCGCTCAGCGGCACACTGACACCGGTCAACC
>NZ_JBNKVP010000175.1:0-1744 GCF_050299255.1 Vibrio sp. | reverse complement strand
CTTGCCTTATTTGCATCCACCGTTGAATCTAAGGGGTCCCTATGAGCCGTCTCGCCACTGCAGAATTTTCCGCGCCGCTGGACATGATCATCGTCGGCGGCGGCATCAACGGATCCGGGATCGCCGCCGATGCGGCTGGAAGAGGCTTGCGGGTAGGTCTTTACGAAGCTGAGGATTTTGCTTCGGCGACCTCGTCGGCCAGCTCCAAACTAATCCATGGCGGTCTCAGATACCTGGAACACTTCGAGTTCCGCCTGGTCTCGGAAGCGCTGGCCGAGCGGGAAGTGATTCTGCATAAAGCGCCACATCTGGCTAAACCGATGCGTTTTATTTTGCCTCACCGGCCGTTCCTGCGTCCGGCCTGGATGATTCGTTGTGGGCTGTTTCTTTATGATCACTTAGGCCAGCGTACAACCTTACCAGCCAGCAGCCAGGTTGATCTCAGCCAATACCCGGGAATGCAACCTGAAATAAACACCGGGTTTGAGTATTCCGATTGCTGGGTTGATGATGCCAGATTGGTGCTGGCCAATGTCCAATCGGCATGGCAAAACGGTGCTGAAATTTCGAACTACTGTAAAGTGGTGGCTGCCAAACAGGATGCCGGCTTGTGGCGCGTGACACTGGAAGACCAGCTAACTGGCCAGCGCGTAGTGCGCTACTGCAAAGCGCTGATCAATGCTGCTGGCCCCTGGGTTAAACAGTTCTTTGAGCATCAGTTGGCGTCGATAGCACCGCGCAATATCCGACTGATTAAAGGTTCACATGTCGTGGTGCGGAAAATTCATTCCGACAGCCGCGCTTTTATCCTGCAAAACCGCGATGGGCGCATTGTGTTTGTCATCCCTTATCTGGACGACTTTTCGCTGATCGGCACCACCGATCTGGAGTATAACGACGACGCTCGCCAGGTCTCTATCTCAGCCGAGGAAATTGATTATCTGCTGGATGTCGTTAATCAACATTTCACCAAACCTGTTGCTAAGCAAGACATCATCTGGAGTTTCAGTGGCGTACGACCATTGTGTGATGATGAATCCGCCTCCGCTTCTGCCATCACTCGTGACTACACGCTGGAGCTGATAGCAGACAAAAATGCCCCACCGCTGCTATCGGTGTTTGGTGGCAAACTGACCACCTATCGCAAATTAGCCGAAGCGGCTATGGTCAAACTGGCGCCCTACTTTCCCAAGATGGGGGCCCCCTGGACAGCTTGCCAGGCGTTGCCCGGCGGTCAATTCAGCTGTAGCCGGGAACAACTGGTGCACGCGCTGTGCCTGCGCTATCCGTGGTTACCTGCCGGCCTCGCACAACGACTCGTTAATCAATACGGTAGCCAAAGCTGGCAGCTGCTCTCAGGAATAGGGTCAATGCAGCAGATGGGCCAGTGCTTTGGCCACGATCTGTATCAGCATGAAGTCGACTATCTAATCACCAACGAATGGGTCATCAATAGCCAGGATCTGCTGTGGCGGCGCAGCAAACTGGGTTTATACCTATCAATTGACCAACAAAAACAGCTGCAAGATTATCTGCAGCGGCAAAGTTTTAAGCCAGTAGAGCAACGCCAAATTGGTTAGATACAAAAGGGACGGGTTGCTTATTGGGATTATTGCCACTGTTCGCTATGATCTTGAAATAACATTCAAGACACTATAACTATAAGGGGGAAACCTGAATGAATCTGTCACTAATCGAGCAACTACCGAAAGTCGAGCTGCATTTACACATCGAAGGCTCGCTA
>NZ_JBNKVP010000174.1:0-1825 GCF_050299255.1 Vibrio sp. | reverse complement strand
CTAAAATATAATCGTACCAAAAAGCGAAATTGACTGATGGGCCAATAGGTGTACCGGGTTCAAATTTTTTTTCTAGCGTTTTTATGACATTACCGGTAGATGCATTGAGTAGGTAATATTTGTCTGTGCCACCATCTACAGCGAGATAACTGTCACTGGCAACTATTGATCTTACTAAACTGGCTCCTGAAATGGTATATGTCCAAACAGGTTCACCTGCTTCGACGGTATATGCGCTGATTCCACCAGAGCCGATTGTAGAATCTTCAACAGCTTTTGATCCTTTATATCCGAAGTAGACATACTGAGAATTATAAACAACATTGCTTATTCCTAAAATAGATGGCACCTTGATTGGTTTATCATATACAGTTGTTCCGTCATTTACGTCAAGACTGACTAGTCTGTAATTTTGACATGGGCCGAATGCACCATACATTATCAAACCCAATGTGCAACTTTAGTAAACGACCAAACCATCAAGATTGAGAGGTGGCCGTCCTAATTGCAGATTCAAAAACACACAAACTGTGTGTGACAGCACCTTACGAATCAACCGGTGCTGATAATGCCACAAATCGTGGGCACGCGTTCGTTCCATGTCATAACGCTCGGTGAGATGAGAGCCAACGGTTTCCACGAGTTTGCGCCAGCGCCGACAGATAGCTTTGACGAATCGTGGCGGTTGAATCTTCATGTTTTTGCGGGCTGGCGTAATGAGTTCGATATGGCGTTTCTTGGCCAGTTCCATCTGACGCCAGACATCAATGAAACCCTTATCGGCCGGAACGACGCCTTCAAAACCAGCAATGAGGTCATCGACCAGTTGGCTATCGTGGGGCCGGGCAGGCAACAGACAGTAATGGAGGATCATACCAGAGCGGGCAATGCGCACGCCAAACTTGAAACCATAGAAATCCATTTTCTTGGCGGCACAGTGACCATAGTCGGCGTCGGGTTGGAAACAGCGGTCACGGCCAGAGCGCGTGTAAGTGCAGATGGGCAAAGGCATGGTGTCGATCACTTGGACCGGGTCCGCCGCCTCCCCGCTCAACAGCGTCAGCTGATGTTGAATGAGCATCTTCACCTGCCATAAGTTGGCTGCTTGCCGGATAAAACCGGTCCGTTCGCGCAATTGGGGGAAGAAGTGACGGTAATGAGCTTGAAAATAATCATAGATGTCTTGGTCTCGGTGGTGACCGAAGTATTCACCGCAGATTTCCATGGTGATAACTTCTTCGTCGCTCAAAGCCGGGGCATAACCCCGCCGGCGAATCGGATATTGCTCGACCACAAATTGGTACAACTCACACACCAAACAGTACACCATGATGATAAAATACTCTCTAGTCATTGGGCAGCCTCCGTAAATAGGTTGGATTGGTACCTCTATTTTACGTCAGTGCTGCCCAATGCAACCTTCAGTTAAAGTTGCACATTAGGTTATCAAATGCTGGTCGTTACTCATTATATGAGTGTTTTGTTCACTGGCAGGTACAAAAACCTCTGTAAGTGCCCATTGCGCTTCAAATCCATCTATTGTCTCTGTTTTGCGAAGTGGTATTGAGTGACTATCACATTCTGGAAGAAAGGCGTTGATCAACTGCCAACATCCACAAGCGATAATAAGAGTTAAACTGACAATAAGTATGATTATGTGTTTAGACCCTTTTTGATCTGCGTTCATGTTAATATCTCTAGTCTGGTAGCACAGAGTCGTAATGTATGCCGTTAAATATCTGTGCCCAGTGATATGCTGTATATGCTCCGGTAGCCCGAGCTGCAAGTCCAACTGTCAAAAACGCGCTCGCTTGAACTGTACCTA
>NZ_JBNKVP010000173.1:0-1890 GCF_050299255.1 Vibrio sp. | reverse complement strand
TGGCTGTTATTTGCTGTAACTTATTTTTATTTGTTTCCATCTGTGGAGTATTCCATTAGTGAGTTAAAAGGTTACGATATAGATAAATCCATGAGTGATCACCTTATATCTGGCTATTATGCAGGCTATTACCAGTCATTAACCATTTTCGTAATAGGCACTATAGTACTGCTCATAAGCATATATAAATCAAATAACATTCTGACATTGTTTTCATTACTTACTGGCGCACTGTATTCATTTTATCGTACGCAATTGTCAATAAGTATTGAGCAGTTTAATATTGGTGCGCAACATGGTATTTCAGTTGTATACAATGATTTAGTAACAATATTTAATTATTCGCCATACTTCTTATACATGGAGTTATTACTATATTTATACCTCATTGGCACATTTTTTACGGTTTACTGTATGTACATAACACATAAAAATGCATATCGAGACACCGGGTCTCTGTAGTGGTCAACTGTTCCCGGACACTTTGTTAAGAGTTTTTTCATAATCAAGCGGCGTTTTATAACCCAGCGTCGAATGCAGACGACTGGCATTGTAATACACCGCCACATATTCACGAACATCAGCCATTGCCTGCTGCCGTGTTCGATACAAACGGTCACCCGTCCATTCTCGTTTCAGACTGCTGAAGAAGCGTTCCACCGGCGCATTGTCCCAGCAGTTACCCTTGCGACTCATGCTCGGGATCATACCATGCTGTTTCAACAGCTTTTGATAATCATGACTGGCGTATTGACTGCCACGGTCAGAATGGTGAATCAGACCGGGTGATGGCTTCCTCAGGTTGATCGCCATCATCAGTGCACGAATCACCAGCGCTTTCTTCATCCGCCGGTCCATCGCCCAGCCAACCACGCGGCGTGAGTACAAATCAATTACCACCGCCAGGTAAAGCCAGCCTTCCTGTGTCCACAGATAAGTGATATCTGTACCCCAAACCTGGTTGGGCGCCGAAGGCGAGAACTGGCGATCCAGTACGTTATCTGCCGTAGGCAAGCTGTGCTTGCTGTCCGTCGTCACTTTGAATTTGCGCTTCTGTTTGACCTTCAGCTTCAGTACTTTCATTAGGTTACGTGTGCGTTCCCGCCCAATCTCGAATCCTTCCTCGCGCAGCTTCTCCATCATCGTGCGGCTACCAAGCGACTCGCGTGAGGCGGCAAACAACGCCTTCATGCGTCGCCTCAGCGCCAGCTCCTGCGACGGAATGATCTTGCATGGCCGGTTCAGCCAGTCGTAATAGGCGCTTTGACTCACACCCAGAAATCGACACTGATGAACCACTGGCCAGTGATTAACATGATCCCGTATAAATGCGTACTTCATTTCATTTCCTTCGCGAAGTACGCACTGGCCTTTTTTAATATTTCTTTCTCCATCCGTAGCAGCTGATTCTCTTTGCGCAATCGCTTCAGCTCCTCGCGCTCATCCTCGTTCAGGCTGCCGCCTGTCGCTTCCTCTTCAAACTGCCGCTTCCATCGTCGTAATTGGTTCTCTCCAACATCAAGACTGCGGGATGCTTCTGAAACCTTGTAACCCTGTTCGGTAATCAGTGCTACTGCATCTCGTTTGAAATCTTCTGTAAAGGTTCTTCTTTTTCGTTTTTCTGTTGTCATCGTTCACCTCGTTTTGGTATTTTACAACCTTAACTCGGTGTCCGGTTTTAGTAGACCACATCAGATCGTGGCTCGCTTCGCTCTCACGATCTATCCTTGTTTGTTATGCGCTTTTCTCATTGTAAAGCTGATTAACCTTTGGCTGTAAAAACCAAATACCTATTGGAAAGAACCAAAACAAGAAAAAAGCACCGCTATATTCAAAAAAGCCGATTTTTTCGGACCGTTGTAATGTAATCAGCCGCTTAGCTGTAAATAA
>NZ_JBNKVP010000172.1:0-1900 GCF_050299255.1 Vibrio sp. | reverse complement strand
TACGCCGCGGGTCAATCAGCCCGCCGCTGATGAAGTCCAGCGCCGTTTCAAAGAACTCATCCACGTTTTGGTTGTCGTAAAAGCCCCACCAAAAGATGCCCCCCTCTCGCTCTCCCCCTTCAGGGGCGGACAGGGTTAATATGTACCTTAAAAAACTTCATATCTGAATAAATTTTCATCGACTAGCAAAAACAAAAGCGCGTGAATGATGAAAATAGATTTGTTCTATCCAATTCAATAATGTCCAATCGGTCAGCAACCACCGTAGACAAACAACTTTATTGCTCATAATGTGACATCGTAAGTAGTGCAAGCCAATGGTGAACAAACTTCGTTTGCCCCACCAGGGTACAGTGCGCCGTTGGCCAGAAGATGGCTCTTGTAACCAGGCATTAGCGAAACGAGCCCCCACAATAATGGCAAACCAATGGGCGAAAGCCATGGCAACAAGAAGTCGTTTGACATGAGCTAGGTCAACAACCTGCCCTCTTTCCCACTGCCAACCATATGATTTGTAATCACGAAAGGTGGCTTCAATAGGATAACGACGACGATAGAGACGAATGAGATACCAACCAAGTGGCAAGTTGCTGACTAAACAAAGTGGGGACTCCTGATTCTTTCCCCAAAAAGCAACGATACTATTGAGTCACCAACCGCGCTTTTTGAAGGCCATGCCGCGCTTTTTGCCACGCCGCCGAATGGGATGGATAAGATGTCGAATCTGTTTTTCTCGGTCATGGTAATCTCGACACCTCGTGTGTCCTTGCACCCGGACAACATAGAACCAGCCATAGGTCACAATCATATCTGTGAATGCTGGTGTACCAAAGGCACGGTCAGCTAGCCAGGTTATCTTGAGTCTACAGGGTAGCAGCTCAGCAACAATTGCCAACAACTGTGCAATTCGCGCCCAGAAACGGTCTCCCTTAAGCGGGACATTGGCTTCCCAAGCCATCCAAGCTAAAGGCAGTGCCCGGCCACGATACCAAACACCAACGGTCACTAGATAGACTCGGTCATCCTGTGTGGTGGGGTCGAGTATCAACAAGAGTTCTTGTTGTCCAGCCCATAACAGCCGTTGACGAGCAAAGGGATGAAAACACAAAACATCTGTGATTTCCGGGTCGTTTTCAATACGGCGAATATGCCGTTCGATACTTTCTGGTTTAGCCCCACTGATTCCCAAACGATTTAATGCTTGGGCAATCTGGGCGGGGCTGGCACTTTTTGCTTCAATCATACCCAACACCAGTAAGGCTAATCTTTCACGTGTGGTTTCATCTACTTGTCCATCGACACATGAATCTAACGATTGATAGATTTGCGTATATAATTCGATTGCTGACATGGTACCTCCATTTACTTATGTGAAAGGTAAGATGAATAGAGCGTATCATGTCAGTCCAAGAATTTTGATCCAGATATTAAGTTTTTAATGTGCTGTCCGCCCCTGAACCCCTTGGGAGAGGGCTGGGGTGAGGGAAAAAAAGCGAGTAATACACAATGACAGCGAATCCACTTTTAAAGAAATTGGGCTTGTCGGATAATGACCGTGTGGTGATTTTTCATGCGGATGATATTGGCATGTGTCATGCATCTTACGCGGCGTATGTGGAATTGGTTGATAATGGCCTGTTTTCATCGGCGGCGACGATGGTGCCGTGTGGCTGGTTTCCGGCAACGGCCGTTTATTGCCGCACCCATCAAGAAACCCATCCCCACATCGACATGGGCGTGCACATGACCTTTACCAGCGAATGGGATGATTTACGCTGGGGACCAATCTCTATGCGTGACAAAGCATCCGGCCTGATGGATGAGGAAGGCTTTTTCTTCCGCAGCTCCGCCGGATTTCAGGGCAGCGCCCAACTGGAAGCGGTCAAAACAGAGATGCAGG
>NZ_JBNKVP010000171.1:0-1925 GCF_050299255.1 Vibrio sp. | reverse complement strand
CAACTCCCCCTTAACTGAAAATGGGTATCCGTTTTTAGATAACAGGGCTTTTTAGCAACAACCATATATGATAAGGTTGTGTGAAAATAGAATTTTCACTCCTTACTGAATGGGTACTTCGTACTTAGCTCGACTTTGTACAAAAGTAATCAAAGTAGAAAAGGTAGAATAAGATGTGACCAAACCACGACGAGAGGCCACAAATGCTTATTCTACCTGAACCAATAATGACATTGTTAATACCATTTCAGCCACTTTTTCGGCAACCCACTTGGGTTAAGGCGCAGATACTGTTCATTGGCGCCATTTTAGCCACCGGTAAACGAACCGTGACAGCCGCTTTGCGCGTGATGGGGTTGAGCGATGAGCAGCATTTTTCTAGCTATCATCAAGTGCTAAATCGGGCAGTTTGGGCGCTACGACGACTGAGTGAGATGCTATTGGCATTGCTCATGAAGTATCTAGATCATGATGAAACCAAACCGCTTGTCTTTGGCATTGATGAAACTATCGAAAGACGCTGGGGACCAAAAATCGCAAAACGAGGTATCTATCGGGATGGCGTGCGCTCCAGCAAAAGCCATTTTGTCAAAACCAGTGGACTACGCTGGATTAGTCTGATGTGGTTGACGCAGATATCTTGGGCAGAACGGATATGGGCTTTACCATTTCTCACCGTGCTTGCGCCGTCAGAACGGTATCATGAACAGGTTGGCCGGCGGCATAAGAAGATAACAGATTGGGCCCGACGGTTTCCAGCTACGTCGTTGGCTGCCTCATCGAGAATTGGTTGTGGTGGCTGACTACAGCTATGCGGCTCTGGAATTTCTCCACGCTTGCCAAACCATGGTCAACCCAGTGACAATCATCACGCGCTTGCGCTTAGATGCCGCTCTCTATAAACCTGCACCTCCTCATTCTGGCAAAGTGGGACGTCCACGAAAGAAAGGAAAACGATTACCAACGCTGCAAGCAATTCTAGATGATCGTCAGACAAAGTGGCAATCTGTTAAGGTGCGCTGGTATGATGGACAAACGCAATTCATGGAAATTACATCGAAAACGGCCGTTTGGTATCACAATGGAATACCACCTGTCCCTATCCGTTGGGTTTTGATTCGTGACCCACAAGAAGAGTATGAGACAATTGCACTGCTTTCCACCACCCTTGAACTTGACTCACTTCAAATTATCAACTGGTTTGTACAGCGGTGGCAAGTCGAAGTGACGTTTGAGGAAGTACGTGCTCATCTCGGTGTCGAAACTCAACGCCAATGGTCGGACAAAGCCGTTGAACGCACGACGCCCATCTTACTAGGTTTGTTTTCTTGGGTCACCCTGGCAGCCCATTTGCTGGCAGAGCAGGCCCCTTTATCTGTACGGCAAGCTGCCTGGTATGTTAAAGAGCGACCTACTTTTTCTGACGCATTCAGTGCTGTACGTCACCAACTCTGGTTTCCGGCAACTATTTTTTCAATGTCTACCTTAGAACCAGATATCGTAAAAATACCACGGTCTCTTTTTGACCGTCTGGTTGATACTGTTTGTTATTCGACTTAAATGTACAAAGTCGAGCTTAGAGCGTGTTGAAAAATTAGCGGCTAAAAAATAGCGCGGGGAGGTTTTTTCTGAGATCATAACGAGTGACCAAACCAATCATGATCAAGAAAAAACCCCACCCATGCCTACACCAATTATACCCGAAATTCTTTTGCCCATCGCCCATATTCTGGCCCAATATCTCGACCCACTGCTCAGTTGGGCCAGCCAATACATTCTGCAGCAACTGGTGGCCAAATATCACGACCACTCCCTCATCCAACTGCACACGCTGCTGGACTTCTCCGAACTGGAGGTGGCTTGCGCCGATTACCACAAAAACAACGGTGGCCCCGGCCGGCCGGTCACCCACTCAGTTGCCGGAC
>NZ_JBNKVP010000170.1:0-1947 GCF_050299255.1 Vibrio sp. | reverse complement strand
ATTGTTATACCGATTTTCTCTCTGGCTAATGCCGGCATCCCCGTCGACTGGCGCGCACTTGATGACACCATCACACACCCAGTCTCCCTCGGCATCATTGCGGGTCTGGTACTCGGCAAGCTGCTCGGTATCGTCGGATTCTCCTGGCTAGCCGTCAAAATTGGCGTAACCTCGTTACCGAAAGAGCTCAACCTGAAACACCTTATCGGCGTCGGCCTGATGGGTGGTATCGGCTTTACCATGTCCATTTTCATTGCAGAACTCGGTTTTGCCAACTACCCCGAGGATCTGCTCATGGCCAAGAGCGGCATACTGATCGCCTCAGCACTGGCAGGAATTAGTGGTTTTGTCTGGCTCTATCTGACGTCAAACACGGTTAAGGAAAATAAAATAGAGCACTAATTGGCATATCGGGATATAAGGTCTCCAGGTATAGAGACATCGCCTGAATATAGAGATATTTTCCAAAAAGGATATCTAATCTATCATGAATAATCTGTGTAGTGGTCTAATGAAACCGGACACCAAGATAGGTGGTAAAATCGCCACCCAAAGCGAGGTGTTCAATGAAAAGACAACGTCGGAGTTTTTCGACTGAATTCAAGCAAGAAGCTGCCTGCCTGGTGCTGGATCAGGGTTATTCGATCACGGAAGCCAGTCGTTCACTGGATGTAGGCGAAACAGTCCTTCGCCGCTGGGTTAGTCAGCTACGAGCTGAACGGGGTGGCGAAACACCCAAGAGCAAAGCTCTGACGCCGGAACAGCAAAAGATTCAGGAACTCGAAGCCCGTATCAAATTGCTTGAGCGAGAAAAAAATATATTAAAAAAGGCTACAGCTCTCTTGATGTCGGACGAGTGGAATCGTACCAACTGATAGACCAGTTGAGGGAGCATGAGCCGGTTAAGATGGTCTGTCGCCTATTCGATGTCAAACGTTCCAGCTATTACGATTATTGCTGCAGCAAATCGCGTCTCGACGTTAAACGACTGGAATTGAAGGCCCATGTGAATCGTGTTTTCACAGCCAGCAGGAGTTCCATGGGGGCGAGGTCTATCAGCCGTGCACTGGCAAATGAAGGCATCAAGATCGGCCGCTTTCTGACCGGTCGCCTAATGAGTGAAATGGACCTGATCTGTAAGCAACCGGGGCCGCACAACTATAAACAGGCCACGGTTGAGCATCTGGATATCCCGAATCACCTGAACCGGGAATTTGATGTCATCGCCCCAGATAGAGTGTGGTGCGGTGACATCACCTACATCTGGGCAGGGACACGATGGGTATATCTGGCTGCCGTGCTGGATCTTTATGCCCGAAAAGTCGTTGGCTGGGCAATGTCTGATCGTGTTGATACCGCCCTGGCAATCCGGGCTTTGGAAGACGCCTGGGAGCGTCGCGGACACCCGGAAGGGGTTATGTTTCATTCAGATCAGGGCAGTCAGTACACGAGCATCCAATTCAGGCAGCGGTTGTGGCGTTACCGGATGGAACAAAGTATGAGTCGGCGTGGTAATTGTTGGGACAATGCACCAATGGAGAGGGTGTTCCGTAGCTTGAAAACAGAATGGATACCAGCGCTGGGTTACAGCTCGCTGGCGGAGGCGAAGATAGACGTCGGCCGTTATCTGATGGATTACTACAACCGACGCAGACCACACACGGCAAACGACGGCCTTAGCCCTGATGCTGCGGAAGAGAAACTTAAAAAACTGTCCGGAATTAATTGACCACTACAGTTTACTCGGCAGCAATTGCCGCCGGGTAGTGAAGTGACTAGCCGTATTTCGGTGGTCCTTGATCCAGTAGTTTTGCTCGGAGGATTTCGTTGTCTTCTGCGGCTTCTTCAATGAGGCCGGTGATGACGTAGAGGGTGGTGTTGATGGTCCGTCGTGGGGGACAGTCGGCGTTTTTGAGGAGTTCAGCGAGTGTGACGGCACGATTGAGC
>NZ_JBNKVP010000169.1:0-2086 GCF_050299255.1 Vibrio sp. | reverse complement strand
GCCGGACATCGGCGACCAATACTCCCGCTAACTCTTGTTTAAGGTACACCGGTGCCATCGCTGACAAAGTAATCTCTTGGCGTTCATCGGAGTTACTGTAAATTTCTGACCACATTGGTCTTTGATTTTTGGCTACCGGTTGGTACCAAGGGCGGTTACGCGGGTCATAAGAAGTAATGACTGAACGAATATCGTCACTGACCAGACTGGTTTCGTAGATTACCAGATCACCACCGGTTTGTTGGCTTTGAAGCATTAAAGTGTAGTTGCCAGAAGGCTCCAGACGAAAACCGGTAAAGTCGCCACTTTCAGAGCCAAAGGCTATCACATCCAGCTGTGGGATAGACTCTGAAAGGGTCTCAAACGTGCTCAGTAAGTAGGTTTGGATCTCATGGGAATCGATAGGGTGGAAGAGGTTGTGATGATTCACACTATGGGCGAGTGTTGTCACGGCAGCCAGAGGCTCATTTAGAAAACAGTTAAGATGCTCGTGGACACTCTCGGTCAAAACCGACAGTTGCTTATCACTGATATCGGTCACCACCGTTTCGTAGTTCTGCTTTTGGACGTAGACCATTACACTGATAGCCAATAAGAAAATCATCACAAATGGGATGAGTACAGCGGTACGTAGTGTAATTTGAGTCGTAGCAGTAGACATTGTCTAATCACAAAAGGGTGGTGCGCCATATTGTACTGATACGTTTATTAATACTAGATGACAGCTATGCTGTATTATTAATCAAAGTGTCAGTACAACTCCTTTAATTTTCTGGTGAGCGTATTACGTCCCCAGCCTAGTACTTTAGCGGCATCTTGCTTGTGACCTTTAGTGTGTTCTAACGCGGCTTCCAATAAAATGCGTTCAAATTCTGGTAATGCGTAAGAAAGTAGTTCTTTATCGCCTGCTGCTAATGATTGACGTGCCCAGTCCGCCAATTGTTCTTGCCAGCTGCCTTGCGTAGAGTCTGAGATAGTTTTCTTTTCTTGCAGCAGTTCTGAAGGCAGGTCGTTGGGTAATACTTCACTACCGCTAGCCATAACGGTCAACCAACGACAAATGTTCTCCAACTGACGCACGTTGCCCGGCCAGTCCAATCTGTTGAGAATTTCTACCGTAGAAGGATGCAGTGTTTTAGTTTCAACGCCAAGCTCGTCCGCAGCGCGCAGCAGGAAGTGCTGAGTCAGTTTCTCTATGTCTTGCTTACGTTCACGAAGTGCTGGAATTTGTACCCGAATAACGTTCAAGCGGTGGAACAAGTCCTCACGGAAATCACCTTCATGTACCAGTCTTTCCAGGTTTTGGTGAGTTGCGGCAACGATACGGACATCGACACTGATTGGCGAATGGCCACCGACACGATAGAACTGACCATCAGCGAGAACGCGTAGCAAGCGAGTCTGGATATCCAGCGGCATATCACCGATTTCATCCAAAAATAACGTACCGCCATTCGCTTGTTCGAATCGGCCTTGGCGAACATTGTTCGCGCCGGTAAACGCGCCCTTTTCATGGCCAAACAATTCGGATTCGATCAGGTCTTTCGGGATTGCTGCCATGTTAAGTGCAATGAAAGGTTTGCTGGCTCGAGGGCTATGTCGATGCAGCGCGTGAGCCACAAGCTCCTTACCGGTACCAGATTCACCATTGATCAATACTGAAATTGAAGAGCGGGAAAGGCGGCCAATCGCGCGAAACACTTCCTGCATCGCCGGTGCTTCACCGATGATTTCTGGTGTTTCGGCAGGGATGTCTTCTGGTGATATCTGCACTCGTTTATTTTCATGACTGTGAGCGATAGCGCGCTCGACTAAAGTCAGAGTTTCATCAATATCAAACGGTTTTGGCAGGTATTCAAATGCGCCTTTTTGATATGCATTAACTGCCGCGTCCAGATCGGAGTGAGCGGTCATAATGATGACGGGCAAGTCCGGGTAGTCGCGCTGAACTTGTTTGAGAAGCTCAAGGCCGTCGATGCCCGGCATACGTATATCTGAAACCAGAACGTCAGGAACTTCGCGTTCTAGTGCCATTAATACGCTTTCCCCATCAGCGTAGGTTTCGCACTTAATATTGGCTGAAGAA
>NZ_JBNKVP010000168.1:0-2095 GCF_050299255.1 Vibrio sp. | reverse complement strand
TTTATAAAACAAACCATTTTCTCAACCAGTTTGTCTGGCGGCAATAGCGAGTTGGTACCACCTGATTCCATCCCGAACTCAGAAGTGAAACAACTTAGCGCCGATGGTAGTGTGGGGCCTCCCCATGTGAGAGTAGGACACCGCCAGGCTTTAAATACAGAACCCCGTTCAGAAATGGACGGGGTTTTTTATGCGTGGGGGAGGGCCGCGAGGCGGCTCATCCGGTCTGTCAGGCATACGCACAGCTAGTTTTCCGACCAGATTTCAGCACCTCAATTGTTACAGCCACCGTAGACCCAAACCCGGTCGTCATCCGTAACCGTCCGGTAAACCCATCTGTTAAAAACGTTTAAACCCTGTACTCTGGTGACCACCTATTTTAAGTGGACACTACCAATGAATGAAATACTCCCGGTTAAGCCAGTCACCAAACGTCGCCGCCATTCCAAAGATTTTAAAGCCAGGATACTGGAAGCTTGCGAACAACCTGGCGCATCTGTTGCTGGTGTTGCTTTGGCAAATGGCCTGAATGCCAACCTGGTACACAAATGGCGACGTCTTGCCAAAGTCTCATCATCAAGTTTGTCTGCACCTACAGATTTTATCCCTGTGCCAATGGCAACATCGGGCAACATGCCGACAGACTGCGCACACGTTGTGCTGGAAGTCGATCATATCAAAATCCAGTGGCCACTGGTGCATATTGACCGTGCCATTGCATGGCTACGCTTATTGCGCGCATGATCCGCATTGATCAAATCTGGTTAGCGACTGAACCAATGGACATGCGCGCTGGCCCGGATACGGCGCTGGCACGGGTGGTGAAGCAGTTTGGTCAGGCGCAGGTGCATCATGCCTATGTTTTTACCAACAAACGGGCCAACCGCATCAAGGTGCTGGTCCATGATGGCTTTGGTCTCTGGCTGGTGGCACGGCGGCTGCATCAGGGCAAGTTCATCCGAGCCAAAGACTGGCAGGGTCATCAGCTACAACTTTCATCAGAACAACTCAATGCACTGGTGCTGGGACTGCCCTGGTATCAGCTCGGTGAACGCAGTGCGATATCGATCCTGTAATCAATACCCCTGATCTGCTATCGTCATGAGGCGGCTTTTCTGGCAAAGTTGCTCTCATGAAAGCCCAGCCAAACCTGGATAAACTAAGCGAAGAACAAGTCCGTGCACTGGCCGCGCAGTTACTGGTTAAGGTTGAGCAGGATGCGCAGACCATCCGCTACCAGCGAGCACTCAATGACAAGCTGACTCATGAGATGGCTGTTCTTAAGCGACATAACTTTGCCAGACGCAGTGAAGCCTTGAGTGTTGATCAGCGCAGCCTGCTGGATGAACACATCGATGGCGATATTGGGGGAATCGAAGAAGAACTGGCACGGGCCGGTGAGCAAATAGCGGCCCCGACCCGGAAAAAGCGCCAACCTAAGCGCACCCCGTTACCGCCCGAGTTACCCCGTAGGGTCATCAAACACGAACCGGATAACACCACCTGCAGCTGTGGCTGCGCATTAAAACGCATCGGCGAGGACATCAGCGAAAAACTTGATTACCAGCCGGGTAGCTTCACGGTGGAGCAACATGTCCGCGGCAAATGGGTGTGTGACCACTGCGAGACCCTGATCCAGGCACCCGTGCCGGCCCAGGTGATCGATAAAGGAGTACCTGCCAGTGGCTTGCTCGCCCATGTGCTGGTGGCCAAGTATGCCGATCATTTACCGTTGTACCGGCAGGAGAAGATCTTTGATCGTGCCGGTCTGGCCATTGCCCGTTCCACCCTGGCTGATTGGGTGGGGCGTTGTGGTGTGGCTTTGCAACCGCTGGTGGACGCCTTGCGAGAGACACTGCTCGAACAGACTGTGCTGCATGCGGATGAAACCCCGGTACCCATGCTGGCGCCGGGCAAGAAGAAAACCCACCGGGCGTATGTCTGGGCCTATGCCAGTACCCATGACGCACCGGTGCAGTGTGTAATCTATGACTTTGCGCCGACACGTGCCGGTGAACACGCCCGTCGCTTTCTGCAGAGCTGGCAGGGCAAGCTGGTGTGCGATGACTATGCCGGTTACAAAGAAGGCTTCAAA
>NZ_JBNKVP010000167.1:0-2188 GCF_050299255.1 Vibrio sp. | reverse complement strand
TAAATGGTGATAGCTTTGTGAATGTGGCTGATTAACAAAAAGCGTGGAAGTAGCTTGAAAGATCTTAATATGTAGCGTACTTTATTATTTGGACTTTTGACAAAGCAATTCGCAAAAGACACTTGACTATTTGACAAGTAGATAGAACTGTGTCATTAGAGGTGCATGACGATCAAGAAATGCACGTCCGAATTGACACAGTTCCGAGAAGAACTTTACCAGAACTTTAACAATCGAGCCGATACTTTAATGGAATTGGTAGATGCGATATGTAGCAATCCTCATGCTAGCTCTGTGGTTGAGTACAGCTTAACGTCTTGTTTTCGGCGCAGTTACTCGACGATATTCAAAGCCATCGCTGAGATGACCTGGGATGAGAAGGCCATCTTGTGTTTGCTGGCCACTTACCTGCCCCAACCCCAGGCACGACCATTCAGGTTATTAGGGGTTGATGTAACCTCGCAACCGCGTCCATTTGCCCAGACGTTGGCCGATAGAGGAATCGTGTATCAGCCCAATACTGTGAAAGGGAATAAACCCATAACCATTGGTCACCAGTATTCGACCGTGGTCATGTTGCCAGAAGGGGAGGCAGGTGTCTCCTCAAGTTGGGTCATTCCCTTACTGACCCGGCGGGTGTCCACAGATGAGGATCAGGCGTTAGTTGGGGCTGAGCAGGTCGATTCGTTGCTCAAGGACGGCCAGCTCCCATTCAGTCGTGACTTGTGCGTGGAGGTGGGGGATACCAGCTACAGCAAACCGGCCTACTTATACGCTAATCGCCATCATCGTCATTTGCTCACCATTGCCCGGGTACGGGGCACGCGCACTTTCTATCAACAGCCCGTCCCAACCGGTTCAGAGAGCGGTGCCGGACATCCCACATGGTACGGGGATGCTTTCTCTCTAAAAGAGGCCTCCACCTGGCCTGAACCAGATGAAACGCTGACTCTCACGGAAAGAAGTCGCCGTGGCAAAGTGCATCGAATAGAGATTCAGGCCTGGCGTGACATGCTCATGCGTGGTAAGAACAAACCACAACGCTTACCGATGCATCGACACCCCTTTACATTATTGCGAATTGTCCGCTATGATGAACAGGGACAAGTGGTCTATAAGCGACCTTTGTGGTTGCTGGTCATCGGTCACCGGCGACAGGAGTTGAGTTTGTTGCACATCTATCAGGCCTATTGTCAACGATTTGACCTGGAACACTTCTTCCGTTTTGGTAAACGAAAACTCTTATTGACTCGTTTCCAGACGCCTGAAGATGTGCGTGAAGAGAGTTGGTGGCAATTGTCTCATCTGGCTTATGCTCAACTCTGGCTGGCCCGCCATCTAGCCCACAGTTTGCCTCGCCCTTGGGAGCGTAATTTGCCGTCTATGAAGACATGTCAGATGTCGCCAACATTAGTGCAACGTGACTTTGGCCGAATTATTCGCCAGATTGGGACACCAGCCAAACCACCCAAACGACGAGGTATTTCACCCGGCAGGCGCACAGGGATAAAGTTGCCACCCCGACCTCATCGAAAAGTGGTGGTTAAAGGGCTACAAAAAGCCAATTCACCTTGAAATCGGTTCGATCATTTAGTTGATAATGTGCTTGAACTGGCTCAACATCCGTTGACCTCAGTTCATGATGTCAAAAGTCGAATTATGCAAATGCGGCTCGTATTCTGACGGCATTTGGCGAACTGGACGAGGCGCAGGTGCTAATTGAAAAAGCCAAGTCACTTGCTGCCAATATTTCACCCTGGTTTGAGGCTTGTATTTCGGCCGCGGAGGCCAGATTGTTACTGTCCCAAGGGAACAACAGGGCGGCTCTTCAATGGCGACGAATTCATCAGCCAATAGGCGATAGGCAGCTAAGATATCACTTGATGGAATTCTACATCGCATATGTGAGAGTCCTGATTGCAACCGCTACCGATGATAATCTCTCTGGCCATTTCGAAGAGGCAAAAGAGTTGCTGGAACGTCTACAGGCGATATCGGAGGAGATTGGAGCCAATGGCTATTTACTTGAGATCAAGATATTACAAGCAATGGCCTCTTTAAGCGAAGACAAGCCAAAATCTGCTCTCTATCATCTAAAGCATGCCCTTTCGCTCGCCGAGCCTGAAGGATATGTGCGCATCTTTGTCGATGAGGGTGAGCCCATGGCCGTAATGCTGCGGCAAGCGGC
>NZ_JBNKVP010000166.1:0-2280 GCF_050299255.1 Vibrio sp. | reverse complement strand
GCCTGTCGTTATGATCCTGAGCTGAATCCGAGTTATCAACAACTGGCTGCTCACTATGGCTGTGCGGTGATGCCAGCGCGGCCTTACAAACCACAGGATAAAGCCAAGGCCGAGGTGGGTGTGCAGATTATCGAACGCTGGATCCTGGCAAAACTACGCCATCAGACGTTCTTCTCGCTGGCCGAGTTGAACCAGTGTATCCTGGCTTTGCTCGAAGGCGTCAATAAAAAACCGTTCAAACAACTTAAAGGGAGCCGAGTGCAGTGGTTCGAGTCACTCGATAAACCTGCACTCTCTGCATTACCCAAACAACGCTATCAATACACTGACATTAAAACCGTCAAGGTGAACGTGGATTACCACATCCAGTACGATGGCCATCTGTACTCGGTACCGCATCATCTGGTGGGTGAAAAACTTGAACTACACGCCAGTGATCAACTCATCGAACTGTACTTCCAGCATCAACGTGTGACCAGTCATGTACGATCTTATCGACCGGGCACTACCACGATCGCAGAGCATATGCCTACCAAGCACCAAAAGCATCACCAGTGGAGTGCAGGACGGTTGATGAACTGGGCTCAGGACATCGGTGACGAGGTGCTGATCTGGATAAAGACACAGCTCAAACAAAAGCAGCACGAACAACAGGCTTATCGAGTCTGTTTAGGCTTACTTAATCTATCTCGGCAATATCCTGCGCCACGTCTGAACAAAGCTTGCGCCATTGCCAACCAGAATCGGCTGTATCGACTTAAACAAATTAAATCCATCCTGCACAGTAATCAGGATCAATTACTCAGTGACAGCAAAGAGCAGCTATCGCTGTTACCCCAGAGCCATGAAAACATCCGTGGCCCTGGACACTTCCATTAAACCAACAATCCAACAGGAAAACGCAATGATCGAACAAACCCTTACCCAACTGCGCCAACTGAAACTCAGTGGCATGGCACAGGCACTAACCAGTCAGCTTGAACAACCCGGCACCTATCAGGGCCTGTCCTTTGAAGAGCGTCTGCAACTGCTCACGGACAATGAGCTACTTGATAGAAACCAGCGCAAACAGCAACGCTTACTCAAGGCCGCCAGACTGAAAATCAACGCCAATCCCAGAGAGATCGATTACCAGCATCCGAGAGGACTGAGTCAATCGCTGATCGCCAATCTATTACAAAACGACTGGGTGTATAAACATCAAAACCTGCTTATCACAGGCCCCTGTGGCAGTGGCAAAACCTATATCGCCTGTGCTCTTGCCCATGCCGCCTGTATGAAAGGATATCGAGTAAAGTATTATCGCTTATCTCGTCTACTGATCGAACTGACTCAGAGTAAGGCTGATGGGAGTTACAGTAAAGCGCTACAGGCGCTCTCCAAACTGGATCTGCTGATCCTGGATGACTGGGGGCTGGAACCGTTAAAAGCCCCTCAGAGGAATGACTTGATGGAACTTATGGATGATCGACATAACAGCTCATCAACACTGATGATCAGTCAGCTACCCACTGATGAATGGTATCAATCAATCGGTGATAACACCCTGGCTGACGCCATCCTGGATCGGCTCATGCACAACGCTCATAGAATTAAATTAAAAGGTGAATCGATGAGAAAAAAACAGGGAATCATTGACTGATCGTGAACACTTGAGGTAAAAAACAAATCAACCCAATGCGTAGAAATCAGGTGTTCACGATCGTCCAGAATTGGTGTTCATGATCGCCAGAATATGCAACTGGCCACGCAATCTTACACATGACACAATAGGAATGTATATTTTCGGCAAGTCGTCCTTTTATAAGTATTGCCACAACGGTCAATGGTTACATTCTGATGGTGCTGATTAAGGACATAACCAATAGCTCCAGCAGACCACAAACACAGTGTTCCACGCTGCATTTGCGGCAGCTGAGCATGGCGTTAAGTTTTTCCAAGAAACAGAGCAAAGGAACCTATTTTGGCCCAAGAATTTTTAAAAACCGATATAGAAGAAGCAAATAGATTTCTTGTAGAAAGGCGCCACTTTAGTTCAATAGAAAGTACGTTCCACCACCATATAGAACGGTTAAGGGATGAGTTAGCATTTCGCGCTAAGAGTAGTATTAATGGTATTTTTCATAACGTACAGTCCGATTTAAAACTAAGTGGTTTAGCCAATCGGGTGGCCAAAGGAAACATCAGTTACATGACGGAAGCACTTAGATATAGCGCAAGAGTCGGTTATTTATTGCGCTTATCCGGAGGGGAACGATATTCCGGCGGATGTGATTGTAT
>NZ_JBNKVP010000165.1:0-2320 GCF_050299255.1 Vibrio sp. | reverse complement strand
CTCTGCATGGCAACCGTGTGTCGTGGGCACCAGATGAACGCTATCTCGTCTACGATGCGCTGCATCCTGATGGTACCTGGGTGATTGCTTTGACTTCAACCGATAGCAAACATACCTTTTCGTTGATTGGAAATGACGGCATTAGTTATTTTGAACCCGACTGGCGACCTTAGTTCGACTTTGCACATTGGTAGCAAAAACAGGAAGATAGAGTAAGTGTTTCAAACCCAAAAAGAAGTGGCTGCACGGGCAGATAGGGCCGTGCAACTGTGCAACTGACCCCCTAAACGCACACGCAAATGCACGGCATGGTATGGACACACCTGTTTTTATGCGTTTGTGCGTATGGCTAAAACCAACTGCACGGTCACTTGCACGGTAACTGCACACCCAGATAGGGCCATGCAGTTGTGCAGTTGACCCCGTAACCGAACCCACGCTGGAGCTGCCGTCCGCGCTGGCCGACCAGGTCAGCCCGTACCATCCCAATACGGTTGAGTTAGGCCCACTGAAGTATCCGCAAAATGTCCATAAAGTCAGGCACACGCTCGGATACATCTGTGGGCTTTTTACGCCTGAACTTAATCATCTTGCGTTTAATGACCCGCGGATTGATGCGGTTATCGCGTGGAGGTAATCGAAAGTAGAGATGCCATTGATAAATGAGTTGCTGGAGTTTCTCCATGCCATTGAAAAGCTGAGTGATGGGGAAAATATGTTCAATGAGACGCAAACCATTGATAAAGCTTAACCGTTGCGGAGACAGGTTATGCTGTTCAGCACTCTCACAGCGTAAACAGCAGATGATGAAATAGGCCAGGAGTAAGGCATAGAATTCTTGAATGACACCGACAGGTTTTTGCGAACGAAACGGTGTCCAAGTTAAACGCTGGTGGGTATCCATTTCATCAATGGTCAACTCAACTTCCCAGCGTTGATGATAGGTATCAATCACTTTCTTCGCCGGACATAAACTCGGTTCAAGTAAGCTGGTAATCATGCGATAGGTTTTGCCCGCTGGATTCCGAACCGGATCATCAAGGGTGTAAGGGATGACCCGAACGAGCAGACGAGGTTGGGCACGACAATAGCCATTTTTCCAATAGCGTAGTTCAGCTAAATAGCTCCCATCCTGGAAATACTGGATGGGGGTCAGCTTCATATGCGATTTTGCAGGAATGATGAATTGAGCACCCTTTTGAACAATTTTGTGCAGGGTTTCGAACTCGAGCAAGCCACTATCGAGCAGCACGAGCATATCCGCTTCAATTGAGCGAAGCAGCCGTTTGCTGTAGGTATGATGATTAGAACGCAACGGCATTATCGCTGCATCAAAGACGACATGGGTACTACATTCACTCAGGTAAATCGCTTGGCATTGGGGAAAGGCAGGATCGCGTCGCTCGGTTTTTGTTCGATGCCGTCCGAAGTAGGCGGCGTTATGATCACTATCCGCAACGACCTCGAAAGTCGTATCAATCGCCACCAAGCGCTGACCAAACACATACGCCCCTGGTGTACTTGGGGTGGCAATTGGACGACAGATGCGCTTAAACAGCAGCACCAACGGTTGCACTCCCAAGCGATAACGAGCCAGACACAAGGCGCTTTTATCGGGGAGTTTGGACAAGTCATATTTCGTTTTCAAGCAGGGAATCCAACATAGGCGCGCGAATGCACTCGATAGACTTTCTTTCGCAAAAATCCCGCGAACAATACACACTATCACCATCAGCCACATCGGTAAACGGCGTAAGCGTTTTTCTTCAACAGCACATTCTTGAACAACTTCTTTGACTGTAGCAAGTGGAATATATTGGGTAATGAGCGGTATATCGGTCACCTCAAGTAATTCTCGATATCGAGCGGTTGCTTCAACAAGCTGGCGCATTCACACACCTCATTGTCAGGCCGTTTACGATTGCCTTTTACTATGCCAGCGACCGCGCATTTTGTCCTTAACTCAACCGTATTGGTTTAACATCGCTGCAACGAGGGGCAACAGCGCAAAATAGAGAGGTTCTTGCCCTTAGATTTCTTCACGTAGATTGTGGATATTGATATAGTAACTCAAACTGGACATGCTGCCATAACCCAGATGGTTAAATAAGGTAGAGGCCAGCCAAGGATGATTTGCTCCCAATTCAAATGTATGCAGGAATGTGGCGGGCATACAAAGCCGACCAAATGGTCGGACAAATGTCCGGACATTTGTCCCCCAAAAACAGGAACAAGTGTGCTATAGTTGATTTGAAAAGGCTACGCCAAGCTCAAGTAAGCTGTTGTGTAGGCGTATCTTTTTCAATATGCTTTTTCATTT
>NZ_JBNKVP010000164.1:0-2363 GCF_050299255.1 Vibrio sp. | reverse complement strand
GATCTCGCTTTGCTACTTCTTAGATGCCACGTCATAAATGGCTGTTTATGTCTCTGGGCTTTCTGTCATTCGGATTAGACTTGTGTTGCTTACCGGCCGATGCTGCACACGATTATTCATCAGTGACAGTCCAATCACCTTTACTTCCATCGAGCTTACTTTTACACGCCGTCTTTATAAACTGCAAAACTACAAGCTCCTCTGTTGTCTATTTACTCTTTTTGCTATCACAACTTCTCGTAGCTGGTACATCATATTGGCAACTGGAATCGTCGGTTACAGTCCTAGCTCGACTAATGGACCTAGTGCTTCACTATATCCAGCGTTCAATCTTTGCTGAGCGCTCGTTAAGGCGCTGTTATTCCAATTTGTCGCTCCGGATGTCAGAGTGCAACTAGAGTACCTTGGCTGAGTAAGAGTCGTAGCGGATTTAACGAATAAGATAAGTGTATGATTTATGGTGGGTTCTGGAATGAACCTGCAATGACAAAAAGAAAAAAGCCGGCCAAATCCAGGCCGGCTTAGATGATCAGAAAAAGTGTTTATTTCGCTTCGATCAGAGAGAGCGCCTTACGGGATACCTCATGAGCGGCTTTAGGCAGATTCTGCTTTTCCAACGCATCGGCCAGATAGGCGTAATCGGATACGTTCGAACGAACCGACAGTGCTTTTTCCAGATGCTGTTGAGCCAGCTGCCATTTTTGTTCACGTAGGAAGAACTGTGCCAGCGCACTATGTGCTTCAGCATTCTGAGCGTCCTTACGCAATGCTGCTTCCAACAACACGATGGCCGGATGGCTGTCTGGTAACTGCAAATCGGGTAGCAGGGTATACAAATGTGAATTCGGGTGTTTCTTGAGGGTCTCTTTCACTACAGTAAAAGCCTCATTGTCTGCTCTTCTGGCCATCAGTTGTTTGATAAAGCACTCAACAACAGTGAGGTGGTTTTTCCACTTGCGGGACAGTTGATCCCAGTGCTTTATCAGCCCTTCACTTCCGGCTTGTTCAGCCACTTCCACCAACATGCCGCATTGGGCTTTTAGCGCCAGTTGCTGCTGCTCATCGGAGTCAATTAGCTTATGTTTGGCCAGCTGGTCGACAAGCTGCAGCAGCGGCTGCCACATTTTGAGCTCAATGTAAGTCACTTTAAGCAGCTTCAGCACGATGGCATTGTTTGGGTGTTGCTGCTTTAACTCGGACAGAATTTGCAAAGCCTGAGTATAGTCGCCATCGGCTTCAAGTTGTTTGGCTCGGGTTAATTCTACCGCCAACTGAGATTCTGGTTGTTTAGCTGCCAATTCCAGGTAGCGGTCACGCTTGTCTTTGTCGCCCATGCCCTGTGCCGCTTCAGAGGCGACCAAGTAGCACAGCAATGGCATATCGTGGTAGTCAGCCCATCGGGTGACTTTCTTCTCAGCCTGCTGCCAGTCCCCTTCAAGCAGTTTGATAATACCTTGATTAGTAAAGCGGCGCGAACGACGCATTTTACGGATGCTGAACCAGTTCCAGGTGGCGGAGCTGGCAGATAGCATTTTCTTAATCACGTACTCCAGGCCAAAAAGAGCGGCCAGGGCAGCAATCACGAAAATGACCAAGGTAGTTACACTCATCTCTATGGTGTGGCTGGCGACGGAAATCAGTACATAACCCTGTTGACCGGCGTATTGAGTGCCGGCAAACAGCCCCAGCCCCAAAATCACGAACAGAAAAATAATCCTAAACATTATTCATCCTCCGTGATCAGTGATGTCACTTCCCGTCTCAGTCGCTCACGAATGACATCGGATAACAGTGGTTGCGACTCTAGCTTTTCAGGGTAGTTAACTGCCAGTTTGACATCGGCTAGCTTTGTCAGCGTCTGATTGAACTCTTGTACGCCGCTGTCATTTTGATTAAAGAAAGCCACCGACCATTCATTGGCGATCGTCACAGAGGCCTGGTAGATATCCTGCTGCTCGTCGTAAACGGCTTTAATTGCTGTCTCAAGTTTGGCTTTGAGATTTTCCCGCAGATAAAAATGCTGTTTGGGTGATAGCAGTGGTATGACATTGCCATCGCGGGTGCGGAAGGTGATGAAATTGTCGGCAAAATCTTTTAGTGAAGTCATCAGATTGTTTTGCCAGTCATTGACATCTTCTGATACGACGGCGACTTCTGCTTTGGCGGCTTCCGGTAAGATGGCATTGGCCAGCGGCAGATGCTCAACCTGGCGTTGCAGTGCGATCAACCGTAGTACCAAGCCGTCCCGATCGACCAGCGGTACGGACTTGAGATTGGTGATGTCGTTCGCCATTGCTTTACGCAGGGGCACCAGGCTGGGATCGTTAAGCGCGGCGATACGTTGGTCGGCACTTTCCATTAAA
>NZ_JBNKVP010000163.1:0-2367 GCF_050299255.1 Vibrio sp. | reverse complement strand
ACAAAGGGATTGCGACCATCATCAAGGCTCGACATTTTCCATTTGAGAACTTCACCATCAGCACGGGTGCGGCTACCGGGCTTGGTCAAGCCGTTAAAGCAGGGACAATCAGTAAGTCTATGGCGGATATTGCCCGGACTTCTTCCAAAGCCTTACAGGCGGCATCTGCTGCGGTTAAGAGCATGGACAAAGATGGTAAGGTCACCAGTTGGACCAGTGTCGTCGCTGCCTATATTGCTGGTCCTAGCGGGTCACAGCTCGATGGTAGTGTTGGCCCCATTTTTCAGGCGGAAGGTTTGCAGGCAACCTTCCTGCAATACGGTACGCCATGGCTGGGCCTGGTGGAAACCTATGTGCGTGAAGGTGAGCTTAGTACTGATGACTGGTTGGGTGCGATTGCATCCACAGTGGGCACAGTAATCGATGCAAATGTCAAAACAGGTGGGTTTGAAGGTGTCGCGCAACGTTCTGCGCTTAAGGCGCTGGCCGGCGGTGCTATTGGCAGCTTTAGTGATACTCCGGATTTTGCGTTTGGCTTGATCTCTAACAGTGTGGGTAATGAACTGGGGAATTATCTGGGGCACTCTATCGTACAGGCGACGAGCCTGACTGAACAAAACCAGAAAATTGCCAACTTGGTTGAAAGGCGTCGCATCAACAATGCCATTGTTGATAAGTTAGAAGAAAGCTATAAGCAGGTTACTCCCGCAATGGCTGACAAGTTGCATGAAAGTGTAGCTAATGGAGAGTTCGATCAGGGCTTCAAGAGCAAGGACATGGGTGCACTGAATGCCAAAGATGCCGTTTATGGAGCTTTTGAAGCCGGAGTTGGTGATGATATTGGCACCAAATACCTGTCTGCGGCTCTGGTGGAAGACGCGCTTACCAATCCAGAATCGGCAGCGCTGTTGTATGGCGTGATGATCGAAGAAACCACCCATCAACTGGCCAGTGCGTTTGAGAAGGAGTTGGGGATTAAGGATCTGCTTGGTGATGAAGGGGCCCTGGTGGCTCGCCAGTTAATGATAGATCAGGCTAAAGATCTTGCTGCTCAGGGTAGGCAGCAAGGGTTGTTTGCAGGGGAGCTTGCATCTCTAGGTTTCAGCTTTAGTACTAGCATTGATGGACAGCAACAAATTTTCAATACAAGCCTTGGTGATTTAGCATATTCAATTCCACAGAACTTTGGTGTCGAAAGGTTATTAGCTGATTTGACGGATGGAACGACAGAGTTTTCAAAAAATCAGGAACGGTCATTTCAAGAATTCGGAATTAATGCCAGGTTTACAAATATGGCTGTAAATGCTCTTGCAAATGATTCCTTGCCTGGAGCATCTCTGAAAGAAAATGGAATTGCAGAAGCTTTGCAATTGATCAAATCAGATAGCTTTAACAGTGATTTTTCCCCATATGGCCTGATTTTTAACGGAGTAGATGCCGAGTCGTTGCAGAACCAGATTAGGTCGAAACTACAACGAGAGGGAGCAAGTGCGGCGCAGATTGAAAAAGTTTTTGAAGGTCTAAATCTCAATGCATTAACACAACAAACCGTCGCCTCTGCAGGCGCTGCGAATGTTGTAGTTGCTTCAAACGGACCTGTAGCAATCCCAGATGCATTGACAACACTAGCAAGCAATGCTGCACCTGTACTAGAAACGATAGGGGAAGGCGCTATAGAGCTAGCAAAAGTGGCTGATAAATGGTACGTGGAATATGCAATGATGGCGCTTGATATTGCGGCTGGTCCGGTTAAATTTGCGGTCGGCAAGGCGATTGAATATGCGGTTGGAGATGAAATTGGGGCTGCTGCAGGTTATGTGCTTAATAAGGTTGGTTCGACTCTGGTTGAAAATGGAGTTATTGATGATCCTGAAAAAGCTGGTAAGATTGCATTAGGAGTAGTAGCAACTGGAATGTTGATTGTTGGGGCAAGGGTTGCACTCAAGAATATGCCTGAGCTGGTTAAAGGCTATAAAAATCTCTTGAGTAAATTGAGAAAGAGTCCTGATAGGGTCGATGTTCCAGACAGTACTCGTGTTATAGATAAGTCGTGGAAACAAAAAATAGAAGGAACTGCTCAGGCCACGGGCGATGATGCAGCTCATCAGATAAGGACATACCGAGAGGCTATAACTTTAGCTAAAGATCCAGATGTTATAAGTGTTAATTTGGATCACGGGTATAATCGCGCTTTGAGGTTAGATCCAAAAACTATCGCGCCAAACCGTAGACCAGATGTAACTGCTGTATACAGTGATGGTCGTGTCGCGCGTGTAGAGGTTCAATCTGAAACAGATGTTCCCGCAATTTTAAGAAGTCGGAATGCCGCACTAGATGCACAGATTCGAGCACAAGGCTTTACACCTC
>NZ_JBNKVP010000162.1:0-2408 GCF_050299255.1 Vibrio sp. | reverse complement strand
GGTGAGTAAACCACAACCGGAGGGGTTGAGAATGAACAGAATCTTAAGAATAGGGTTAATCAGTATTGGTGTTGTGCTTGGCCTGGTAATTTTGTTTGTGGCTGTTATGTATTTCAGCCTGCAAAGAGAAGTCAGTAAGATGAAGTCTGTAGGGACACAGGAAATCACCGAGAATGTCTATATTATTCAGAACATTGCTCCTGCCGGGGGCTCAGTTTATATGTACCTGGTCAAAAGCGGTGATCACTACCTTGCCATTGATGCGGGCGCTGCACCTGATCTGGTTCAGCCGGAGTTTGATAAGCTTAACATCGATCCGCAGGATGTAGCAGTTGTGCTGCTCACTCATACTGACACGGATCACATTGGAGCACTCAGCCTGTTTAATAATGCTGCGATTTATATATCTGAGGCAGAAGAGCAAATGATCGACGGGCGCACTGCCCGTTTTATGAATTCATATAACACATTAGACTATGACTATACGATAATCACTGATGGGCAGGTGACGGACCTTCTGGGCTTAAAAGTTGAAGGGGTTCTGACACCCGGTCACACACCGGGCTCCATGAGCTTTATCATTGACGATAAATATCTCTTCGTTGGTGACACAATGGGATTAGACAAGGGAGAAGCATACACTGGTAGTGGATTGTTTGCATTATTAATCTACTATATGGATCGAGACGCCCAGAATGAGTCTATGCAAAAGCTGGCAAATTTGAACGGTATTGAATACCTATTTACCGGGCATCATGGTTACACCAGTGATCTTGCTACAACGTTTGCAGGGTGGAATCAATAGCTTAAGCCATTGGCTACAAGTTAAGAGTTCTTGCGAGTTGTCAAGCCAATAAATGGATACAATTCGCCTGTGAAAAAGACGAAACAGAAATCAAAAAGTACGGTCCAGCATACACGGGCTATCCAGGTTGATAAACAAAAACGCCCACTCGTTGATAATTTAACGGAAGAAGTGGAAACGTTGTTTACCGAGATGGTTCATCCACTTACCTTGTTACAGTGTGAGCTATTCCGAGAAATGGGCTTACGGGAGCGAACGCTCACGCTACCCGTGATGATGGCCTTGTTACTCAGCGCCGTCTGGCGGCAAATCGCTGGGGTAAGTGAATTAGTTCGGTTGATACATGCCGAAGCCATGCTGTGGGCAGAACCAAAGCAGGTTTCGCAGCAGGCCCTCAGTGAACGGTTGAATACCTTACCCGCGAATTTGTTTCTCAAGGTACTCAACCAGCTTTTACCCCAGATGCAACAACGCTGGGAAGCCAGGAAGCGCCCCCTACCACCAGAAATTGCCTGGGTTCAAGAACGATTTACAGCGTGCCTGATTGTAGATGGGTCAACTTTAGATGCCTTAATTCGCAAGGTCGGCTTGCTGCGTGACCTGGAGAAACATCCATTGGCCGGAAAAATGACCGCCCTGCTTCATTTAGGGTCTCAGCTTCCAGACAAGATTTGGTTCGATAGTCAGGCCACCTGCCATGACCAAACGTTTTGGGGGCAAATTGTCCAACAAGTGAAGAGCGGGAGTTTGGTATTGTTTGACCTGGGTTATACCAACTTCGCCCGGTTTCGAGAACTGACGGAGAAGGAAATCACCTTTATTACCCGTGCCAAAAACAATCTCAAATACGAGTTTGTGCATTCTCTGACTAAAACACCTGCGTTTCGTGATACCCTCATTTGGATTGGGGTGGATGATGACCGACAGCCGTTACGGTTGATTGAAGTCCTTTATGGGAATAACTGGCGGCGTTACTTAACCAATGAACTGGACGCGGAGCGTCTGCCAGCCCGTCATTTGGTCTCGCTTTACCACCGCCGCTGGTCTATCGAACGTGCTTACGCCACTGTCAAACGATTGCTTGGCCTGGCCTATTTCTGGTCTGGTTCCCAAAATAGCGTGGAGTTGCAATTGTGGTCAACCTGGATCGTCTATACCGTGTTAATTGACCTCTCTGATGAGGTGGCCGGATTGTTAGCGTTGCCATTTGAATGCATCTCCGTCGAGATGGTTTTTCGCTCACTCTACTACTATTTGAAAGCGGTTGAACGGGGAGACGCTCGGCCTCTATCTGATTACCTGGCTTCCCGGGCCTCCGACCTGGGGATTGTCAAGCGCAAACGGAAAAATCGAAAAAATGTGTTTGATTCATGGCCCTTGACAATTACCGCTAATCCTTAACTTGTAACCAATAGGTTAAGGGGACGGCTTGAAGGCCGTCCCCTTGCTGTATGCGTCTAATATCATTGGTTGGTGAATCGTCCATCGGGCATAGGCATACTGACAATACTGAAAATCCAGTAAGGGAGCAACAAATGGGCCATCGAGCGAATCTCGTTATTGTTGATGAGGCTGGCTATCAACTGTATTACTGTCATTGGTG
>NZ_JBNKVP010000161.1:0-2517 GCF_050299255.1 Vibrio sp. | reverse complement strand
GGTTTTACTGATCACTACGCCGCCAATGACATCTGAGTGACCATTAATAAATTTGGTCGTTGAGTGAATGACAAAATCAGCGCCAAGCGTAAGTGGTTGTTGGTATATAGGCGTTAAGAAAGTATTGTCGACAGCCACCAAAGCGCCAACCGCTTTTGCTTGTTGGCAGATTTTTTCGATATCAACCACTCTCACGAGCGGGTTAGACGGTGTTTCTAACAAAACCAGTTTTGGTTTTTTCGCCAAAGCCACTGCTAGCGCTTGCTCATCAGATTGATCTACAAACTGAACCTTGAAATCACCTTTATTAGAACGAGTGTTGAATAAACGGTAAGTTCCGCCGTAGCAGTCATGAGGCGCGACAATTAAATCGTTTGGGCCAAGAAATGTTGACGCAAGCAGGTTCAAAGCCGAAGTGCCGCAGTTGGTTACGACTGCGCCTTCACCGCTCTCTAGTTCGTACAACGCCTTTTCCAACAAACCTCTGTTAGGATTGCCAGAGCGGGTATAGTCGTATTGTGGAACTTCGCCAAACGCAGGGAAGCCGTAGTTAGTCGATAAGTAAATAGGTGGAACGACGGCGTGGAATTGAGTATCTGATTCAATTCCGGTTCGAACTGCGATTGTTGATGGCTTGCGTTTGGTCATGAGTGTTTCCTTTCCTGAGACTCTTAAATAGACATCCAAATTCACAGTAAGAATACATGTGTTCGTCTATATTGGGGAACTGCATCATACTTTACTTATCTAATTTTAAGACGTCAACACTTCTAGACGTCTATATGTCTTTGCTTATGGCGGTAAATCCCGCTAAAATCTAGCCTTTGAAATTATTACTCGAATTCGAACAATGAAGGTGCGCAATGGCAGACTGGAACGGTGAATATATAAGCCCCTATGCAGAGCATGGGAAAAAAAGTGAGCAGGTGAAAAAAATCACCGTATCAATCCCTCTTAAGGTATTGAAAATACTCACAGATGAGCGTACTCGCCGCCAGATCAATAACCTGCGTCATGCGACCAACAGTGAGCTTTTATGTGAGGCGTTTTTGCACGCGTATACTGGTCAGCCACTGCCAACAGATGAAGATCTGCGTAAAGATCGTCCGGATGATATTCCAGCCGAAGTAAAAGCACTGATGACAGAAATGGGCATCGAGTTCGAGGCTTACGACGACTAATTGTTGCCGATAATCTGTTTTTCCGCCTAATTGTGCAGATAGATATAAAAAGCCCTGATACGAGTCAGGGCTTTTTTGATGCTATGCATTGGCGAGTGATTGAACCATCAGGCTCGAAACTAGTTCGCCATGTAGTTTTCTGGCATCCCGATACGCGCAACACCAGAATCAATAGCCGCTTGAGCGACTGCTTTTGCAACACGTGGCAGCAAGCGAGGATCCATCGGTTTAGGGATGATGTACTCTTTGCCGAAAGTGAGTGAGTCCACACCCGCAGCTTTCAATACTTCTGCTGGTACTGGCTCTTTCGCCAATTCACGAATTGCCGCAACGGCAGCCAACTTCATTTCATCGTTAATCACTTTCGCACGTACGTCTAACGCGCCACGGAAAATAAATGGGAAACAAAGCACGTTGTTGACTTGGTTTGGATAGTCGCTTCGACCTGTACCCATAATCAAATCATCACGCACAGCGTGAGCCAGTGCTGGTTTGATTTCAGGATCTGGGTTTGAACAAGCAAACACCACAGGTTTATCTGCCATCAATTTGAGTTCATCTGCTGTTAGCAGGTTAGGGCCTGAAACGCCTAAGAACAGATCGGCACCTTTAATGACATCTTCCAATGTGCGCTTGTCTGTGTTGTTGGCAAATAACTGTTTGTATTCATTGATATCATCACGACGAGTGTGAATGACACCTTTACGGTCAAGCATGTAAATTTTTTCACGCATAGCACCGCATTTAATCAGCAGTTCCATACACGCGACTGCTGCAGCACCTGCACCCAAACACACGATAGTGCATTCACGTAGCTCTTTGCCTTGCAGTTCAATCGCGTTAAGCATGCCTGCTGCGGTAACAATCGCAGTACCGTGTTGATCATCATGGAAAACCGGCACATCGCAACGTTCAATCAGACGACGTTCAATTTCAAAACAGTCGGGCGCTTTAATATCTTCAAGGTTGATGCCGCCAAAGGTATCGGCGATGTTGGCAACGGTGTCAACAAACTCATCGATAGTACGGTGTTTTACTTGGATATCGATGGAATCTAGGTTTGCAAAGCGCTTGAACAGTAGAGCCTTACCTTCCATGACTGGTTTTGAAGCCATAGGTCCAAGGTTACCTAAACCAAGAATGGCGGTACCGTTAGAAATAACCGCAACGGTATTGCCTTTGGCTGTGTATTTATAAACATTATCAACGCTTTGTGCGATTTCGCGAACGGGTTCAGCTACACCTGGACTATATGCCAGTGCTAAGTCTTTTGCTGAATCTGCTGGTTTTGTGATAGCGATGGCAATTTTGCCAGGAGTCGGTAGAGCGTGGTAGT
>NZ_JBNKVP010000160.1:0-2524 GCF_050299255.1 Vibrio sp. | reverse complement strand
TAGGCAATATGCTGAAAGAGTACATTTACCTGGGGACTGAATTGATTGCGGAGGTGACACCATGATGACTATAAGATCAGGCACTGAACAGCGTGTTCTATTTAAAACACTGCATAATCCAAGTCAATCTTTGATGAATAAGATGCAAAACCGACTCCTTAAAATGTTTACGACGGCTACGTTACTGTTGATGTGTGTCGTGTCACCTGTCTACGCTCAAGATCGAGCGACAGCCACTTCGGAAAGCAAGCGTCCCAATATCACTGTCTGTAGCCCGTCAGCGAAAGTTGGACAAAAAGGGGTAATTGAATAAGAGAGTGTTTTAGCTCATCGTAACCTTAGTAAAAGGAGACGATGATGACCAAGAACTATCCTAAAGACAGCGCCGAGAAAACGGTGCGTGATATCCGCCGAGCTACCCGACGACAGTATTCAGCAGAAGAGAAAATCCGCATTGTGTTAGAAGGTCTTCGCGGCGAAGACAGCATCGCAGAGCTGTGTCGTCGCGAGGGAATCAATTCCAATGTGTACTATCGTTGGAGCAAGGAGTTTCTGGAAGCAGGCAAGAAACGCTTAGCCGGTGATACCGTTCGCGAAGCCACCACCGATGAGGTGAAGCACTTACGTTTGGAGGCAACCCGTTTAAAGGAAGCGTTGGCCGAACAACTGATGGAAGTTCGTTTGCTTAAAAAAAGCGTGATCGGCGATGGGGAGAACGGTATATGAGGTACTCAGCGGCTGAGAAACTGGAAATCATCCGTCTGGTGGAACAATCCAGCTTGTCGGTACGCCAGACACTTAAGCGATTGGATATCACCAAGTCCACATTCTACAACTGGCTCAAACGCTATCAATCAGGTGGCCCCGACGCGTTGGAGGATAACAAACCCCTGCTGCAGTCAGTGTGGAATCAATTGCCTGACGATCGCCAGGCGGCCATCGTGGAACTGGCACTGGATAGGCCGCAGCTCTCGCCTAGAGAATTAGCTGTCGCCTATACCGATACAAACAGCTATTTCGTGTCCGAATCGACCGTGTACCGCCTGCTCAAAGCCCATGACTTAATCACGAGTCCCGCTTATATCCTGATGCAAGCCGCCGAGAAGTTTCAACATCCCACCACACGGGTCAATGAGCTGTGGCAGACCGACTTTACCTATCTGAAGGTGATCGGTTGGGGTTGGTATTACCTGTCCACTATCCTCGATGACTTCTCCCGCTTCATCGTCGCTTGGCGGCTGTGTACGACCATGACTGCCACCGATGTATCGGACACGCTCGATGACGCCCTTCAGTTCACAGGCCTCGATCAAGTCAAGGTGAAACACAAACCACGATTACTGAGCGACAACGGTCCATCGTACATTGCGGGTGATTTGAAAGACTACTTGGATAGCCAGAATATGGCTCATACTCGGGGACGACCCTATCACCCTATGACCCAAGGTAAGATCGAATGCTGGCACCGATCAATGAAGAACCAGATCTTATTGGAAAACTACTATCTACCCGGTGATCTGAAACAGCACATCACTCTGTTTGTGGATTACTACAACCACGAGCGCTACCATGAATCGCTCGATAACCTGACACCAGCCGATGTCTTTTACGGGCGGGGTCAATCCATTCTTGATAAACGAGAACAGATTAAATTGAACACATTAGCCATGCGAAAACAATTGTATTACGATAACCGATCAACAAACCTAAACCTGATGAGCTAATCCGCCTCTTAATTTAAATCCTCTTTAGTCCACATTCCTTTGACGACGTACATGATCAACCGTTTGCAGCCTTCCTCGATCTCCTGTGCTTGTTTATCGACATATACGAATTCTCTAGGACCACCGACGGAAATGGCACGAGCAAAACGCTGTGCGTGCTCGATCTTGTTGAGTTGCACGGTGATTGCTTGACGTAGTTCCACCTCGTCAATATAGCGCAACAGGAAAATGGATTTGATGATCTGTCCGAAGGCCTTAAGGGCGCGATATAGATCATGCTGCTTCGAATACGAGTTCAATCGCCGGAATAACTCCGAGGCCGTCACTTCCTTGAGTTTTATCGATACAATAAAACGCAGAATATCTTCCCAATGATCAATGACCAGGCGTGTATTGACGTTGCCGCGGGGCTTAATCACAAATGATTTTATCGCGTCGCTACGGCGCATTGTTTTGAAAGCATACAGACGCTGACGTTTGAAGTTCTTAATTCGGGGCGCATAGGAGAAACCCAACAAATGCATCACACCAAACACCAGTTCACTGTAACCGTGGGTATCGGTGGAGTGAATATCGCTCTGGACAATATTATTATGCATCAATCCGTCGATCACGTAAGCACTTTCACGCTCGGCCGCGCTAATCACCGTTGAATAAAACAGTAATTGGCGCTCATCGACAAAGCTGTAGACACTGACGCCTTGGCCTTTGCCGAAGTACTTGTATGAGTAGTTGGCATTTAAGGAGTCGGCCCGCACTTCAAATTTCTGTCCATCACTAGCCGTATGCAGTTGTTTTGG
>NZ_JBNKVP010000159.1:0-2604 GCF_050299255.1 Vibrio sp. | reverse complement strand
TGTTACTGCAACAGCGTGACCTTCCTGTTCAGTTTCACCTCGACCGACAGTTGGGAATTCCAGTTGATCGCTTCGGCAAACTTCATCCTGTCATGGCTCACGCTCTATCTGGCTTGGGCCGTTCACAGGCGCTACTACCAACTCAATCCCATACCTTCAACGGCAAGTCATGCGCCACAAGCGCGTGATGCTGCCAACACTCCTGTACAACATGAGGAATAAGCTATGTCACAAGCACATGATTCAATTAACACAGTTGGAGAAGTCATTAACGAGCAAGCAAAAGGCTTTAGAGCCTTTGGGCTACTCATCGCTGAACTCGGTTTCAGTATGGTGATGCCGTGGCTCAGAAACAGCCTCGGCGAGCGTTACTTCTCGCCCTTTATGATCGTCGTAATGACGCTCTTTACTTTCATCATTGCCAACGTGATGAAGGTAAACCCTACCTATATAGGCTGGTATGTCGGGTTGTTAGTTGTCTTGTCGATTTATCACTTGTTTGTGATTAATCGACGCAACAGCAGAGATGAGCAATGGCATACACGCTATGAAGGCAATTTTAATATTCAGCCTCTCGTTAATAAGTTACCCAAAGGCAAAAACTACTGGTGGTGTGAAGGATTTTACGAGCCTGCAATAGTGCTGATTCTTGGTCTGCTTATCAGAAGTTTTGTGGATGCTGGATTAGGCACGTTGTTCCTGTTCTCTGGCATTTGGATGATTGCCCGTTCCCGTTATCAATATTTTCTGTACCGCTCAAAACTGCTTGATGAGCGTGATGCTCTTATCGAGTCAGAAGTAAAACTCGATGCCATCAATGGCGCTCCTGCTTCCGAAACCAAAGGCTATATCGTCAAGGGTGTAAACAGCATGAAGCCCAACGATAAAAAAGCTATCGCGCGCAGTCTGCTTGGCGACAAAGACTTCTCGGAAATGTCCTCCTGAAACTCAGTACATCTCACTTTCTTTTTACTTAATTAAACCGTGGGGAGTGCCACTCCCCAAAGGAGAAACGATGAATGAGCTGGCTTTATTCGCAGGCGCTGGCGGAGGGATTCTCGGCGGCTACCTGCTCGGATGGACAACCGTTTGTGCAGTGGAACGTGATGCCTACGCAGCAGGGGTTTTGGCGCAACGACAAAATGATGGATTGCTCCCGCCTTTCCCAATTTGGAGTGACGTGGAAAGTTTTGACGGACGACTGTGGCGAGGGCTTGTTGATGTCATATCAGGAGGTTTCCCCTGCCAAGACATTAGCCTCGCCGGAAAAGGTGCAGGCATCACAGGACAGCGTAGCGGACTCTGGAAAGAGTTCGCCAGGATTATTGGCGAAGTACGACCACCATACGCATTCATTGAGAACAGCCCAGCTCTCGTTATTCGAGGACTCGATGTTGTTCTCAGTGACCTTGCCACGTGCGGGTACGATGCAGAGTGGTTGTGTTTATCAGCAGCCCAATGTGGCGCTCCCCATCTCCGTGACCGCATCTGGATTCTTGCCTACGCCAATAGCAACAGACGGCAAACGCACCCCGATCAGAAAGAAATATGCCTACCGCCCCATCGAGAAAGACGTACCCGACACACTGGCGCAATGGATCATGCGCGAGAGTGGTATGGAACACGCCCGACTGGAGCCTCCCCTATGGGAATGGATGATTGGGTGGCCTTTAGGATGGACAGAATTAAAGCCGCTGGAAACGGGCAAGTTCCACGCGTGGCAGCAACAGCATTCCTTACATTAATGCGGAGAATAAACCATGAAAACCATTGAACAGATTCATGCAGGTAAATGGGAAAAAGCAGAGCCTTCTAGCGCTGATATTGAAACGGAATTAAAGGACATTGTTGAACCGGTTTTAAAAGAACATGCAGCACGACTTGATGAAAAAATCCGTGATGCAATGGAGCAATCCACAACAGGATTTTTAGATAAAAAGGAAGTTTACGAACGCGTAGATTTGAGTGAGGTCTCCAACGATATTTGGGAAGCACTCAATGAAATTGATGATTCCCCCATCGCGCAAATTATTCATGGTGCTGTGTTTGGCGTTACCGACAGAGTGATGGAAGTTGGTGCTGCGATCTATTCACTCATTGAAGAACGGCTTGGCGAAACTTTAACAACCACTATCAATGATGGAGATGCGTTTAGTCGTCTGGTTGATCCAATGATTAAAGCAGCACAAGCCGAATATTACGAAGATCTTTTTAATCACTATGACGAGCAGGCTAAACACGCGCCTGATCCTCAACCCGAAGATATTTATCCCGATGCCTCCCCCGAAGAATTGCAAAAACTTTTGGGTTATGACGGCGGCGATAATCTGGCAATAACAGTCAAGAATGATCCTCCCCCTTTGCTGCTCGAAGATAAGCGCACAATCCCGTTAAGTGAAGCGCTGCCTTCACTGGATTATCTGGATGCACATGTCACTTCTGACAGCTCCGCAGAAGCTAATAACGGACTGGAGAGGTAAGCATAATGAGCGAGCAATGGGAACTGACCTTACCGTTACTTTCCTTTTCAGAAAGTGACGTATGGACGCTTAAAGATGCCTGTTCTGGTACAGGCATCTGGGGCGTCAATGGCAGTGGTAAAAC
>NZ_JBNKVP010000158.1:0-2623 GCF_050299255.1 Vibrio sp. | reverse complement strand
TACTGATATCTCCGGGCACCGTGCGCTGCCCGGATTTTTTTATCTGGCCTTTGGTAATCACCTTTTAGCAAGTGGTACCTATACTGGGGCAGGGAATAATCTGTCAAAAATGAGCTAGTTAGTTATCAAACTTAACATAGTTTACCTGAGTGGCAACGGTGTACAGTGGCCAGATGTTCATAGATAATGACTGTGGTTGTAACCGTTGACTCTGATGGAGAGCAAACAATGAAACTAGTGGCGGTTACCGCCTGTCCTACCGGGATTGCCCATACCTACATGGCAGCAGAGGCGCTGAACAAAGAAGCGGCAAGACGCAAACTGGCCATTAAAGTGGAAACTCAGGGCGCGATGGGCATCGAAAATGCGCTGACCATTGCAGATATCGTAAGTGCGGACTTACGGTTGATTGTGTCGGATATCGAAATCGAAGAAAAAGAGCGGTTTAAAGGGTGTAACACAGTTCATTTCTCTATTGAGGAAGTGCTGACCAACGTCCGGCAAGTAATGGACCAGTGTCTGAGTCATCTATGATAACCACACGAATCACCTTTGTACTTGAGCATGACGGTTTCGCAGGATGGCAGCTTACAGAGCTGAAACAACTGGCGAGCCATTTCCGTTCCATTTTTGTTTTCTACAACATAACCCGTAGTAAACACGCCAAACTGACAAAGTCGTTGAGTATGCTCAGCTTGGGCAGCTGCCGGGATGACCTCTGTCAGGTGGCCATCGAAGGGCTAGACGCAGAGCTGGCTTGCATGGTGTTCACTGAATACTTCAGAGAGCACGCGACGTTAATTTCAGCCAGCCACCGCCCTAATAGCCGGGCAGAATCTCTGTTTGCCAGTCATCCGGCATTTCGATTGCCGTTTGACTATCAGTGGTATTTTCTGACGGACTCGTCGTTAGAGACTAAACAACAAGCGCTGGAGTCTCTGGTAAAGGCAGTAGCCAAGCCGTATCAGCAGCAGGAACTGTTGACCCAGATACTTGAGCGTGAAGCGATATCTTCTACCGCAATTCCGAGCGGTATTGCCCTGCCACATGTATTGAGTGACTCCGTGAACCGGCCTACGCTGGTTGTCTGCAAACTGGCTTCAGAGCTGGACTGGGAAATGCCGGTAAGCTTAATGATTGGGGCCGTGTTACCAACCAAACTGGAACGACCTTGGTTTTTGGCGATAACCCGTCTGACCCGTTGGCTGATCAGCAACGGTAACAGTGAGGTGCTGCTCAGTGCCGAACGGGAAGAAACCATCAAAGGGATCCTGTTACACATCATGGCCAGACAAGAGGATTAATGGGATTCAGCCCGATACTGTGACGGCGTCTTACCTGTCCTGGTTTTGAATACGCGAAAAAAATAGTTTACATCCTGATAGCCACAGCGGGTGGCCACTTCCGATAAGCGAAACTTGTATTTTTTCAGCATAAATTTGGCCCGTTCCATTCTCACCCAGGTGATGTAGTCCGCCAGTGTCATATGGCCCTGTTGTCGAAATAGACGAGACAGGTGATTGGCAGAGATATTGAATCGTTCGGCGATATTTTCCCGCGTGATCGCCCGATGGAAGTTTTCCTGGATGTAGATGCAGATCCCCTGATACAGATCCTGACTGCGTTTTTTGGATGACAACTTGGGTTGCTCCAGAATCGTCAGAGTATAACTGAGCAGGGCGCGTAGCAGATATTCGTCCATCGGTGTTTTTTTTGCCTCCCGGGCCAACGCACTGAGGCTTTCCAGAATGTTGTCGATGGCAAAACCGGTTCGAGTCTGAATACTGTGCTTCTGCACGTCATAAAACCCGCTCTCATTTTTACGCTTAGCGACGAAGCTAAAACCCAATTGGCGTCGACCGAACAGCAAACTGAGCACAGAACAGTCATCACTCCAGTCTGGCTTGTTCCAGCAGTTGGGGGGAATATACAGGGCATCACCTGCCAGTATATCTACACTGCGAATGCCGTGTTCACTGTCTTCTATTTCATTCCTATATTGCCCTTTTAGCACTAGCTCAAGACGGGGAAAATTTACCTGATAGCTAAAGGGGGGCGGGGTGTGTCTGTCTCCGGCAAACCATATTCGATGGTAGTTATCTCTTTCATCGACCAAGGCTTCAATAATACTGGTAAATACCTGACTCATAGCGTGTTCATAAGCTGCAACATTTATCCAATAATACAAAAGTAAATCAGGACTGTGTATCCAAACTTTAGAATTGTCTCTCTGGTTTTGTTTTTAACTTATTGATTATAATTAAAAAATATAACTCATCACAATCATTTAGTGACTGAATGTTTTAAGACTTGGATCACGTTTAATTTGTTAGGTTACAATAATCCAGTAAATGCCTTTCTGATACACTACCCAACTAGTACCTCATTGCCGACAATAATTGCCAATAAGAGCAAATATAAAGGGAACGACAATGATTAATGAGCTAATCAACGAACGATTGATTCGACTCAATCTCAGAGCTGAAAATAAGGACGACGTCCTGGCAGAACTTGTCGACGTTCTTGCCCGGGAAGGTCGAATTACAGACAAGCAACAATTTCTGGCGGATGTCTATACCCGCGAAGAGATGGGTAACACTGGATTTGAAGACGGTATCGCTAT
>NZ_JBNKVP010000157.1:0-2772 GCF_050299255.1 Vibrio sp. | reverse complement strand
TAGAATTTCCGGATGGACGGACGACACATGGTATTCATCACCACATGAAGGACATCGATGGACTATTTAATGGCACACCCGATTCCAGAGTCACCGCACATCCCATCGCCTTTGGTTCTGGTGACTGGACGGCTGCGACAGGGGTTCTGGAAGCCACATTCTCTGAACCAATGAAATTACCGGACGGCAGTTCAATTCAACCAACGGGTAAAAAGGTCAAGTTGACTATGGCCACCATTGCCAAATGGAAGAATGGGTGTATCGCAGAAGAGCATCTTTTTTGGGATAACGCCGAATACATGAATCAGCTTGGGCTGGGAAAATAGTCAACTGTTGTTAATTTTAATTATTTAAGAAGAGTAAGAGGTGAAAACATGAATACTTTAGTGAAAAAAATTACTGCAACAAATAGCAGCTACAGCCAGTTGGCCCTGCGTATCCCGGTCGGCATTATCTTCGCCGCCCATGGGGGACAGAAACTGTTCAGCTGGTTCGGAGGCTACGGCCTGGAAGGAACAGGCCAGTGGATGGCCTCGATAGGGCTCGAGCCCGGTTACCTGATGGCGTTACTGGCCGGGAGTGCCGAGTTCTTTGGTGGCCTTGCCTTAATCCTGGGCCTGCTCGTTCGACCGGCAGCGGCAGTGCTTGCCTTTACCATGATCGTGGCTATCTTTGCTGTGCACATCGATAGCGGCCTGTTTATGAGCAATAACGGTTACGAATTTGGTCTGGCATTACTGGCTGCATCGGTTGCTCTCGTTATCAGTGGTGCAGGCCGTGGTTCAGTAGACGCTGTGCTGGCCAGACGTTTATAGGGTCTATACATTCTGTTTCCATAAAGCCGGGATAACCATCCCGGCTTAGCCAGAACCGCAATTATAAGAGGAGTATTCAAATGTTAATCAATGGGCAATGGGCGAAAGATTTCCATCCCGTTCAGGGCACCGACACCGAAGGTGGTTTCGTCAGGGATCAATCCAGGTTTCGTAACTGGATCACCGCCGATGGTACACCAGGGCCTACTGGCGAGGGCGGCTTCTCTGCAGAACCGGACCGTTATCATCTTTACGTTGCTTTGATTTGTCCCTGGGCCTCACGCACACTGATGGTTCGTAAACTCAAAGGACTTGAAAATATTATTTCGGTAACCGTACTCGACCCCCGCCTGACCGAGAAGGTCTGGCGCTTTGGTGGCAACAAGGAAGACACCCCCGGGAGCCAGTCGGATCCATTGTATGGCACCGAATACCTTTATGAGCTTTACCAGCGTGCCATGCCGGATTACACGGGGCAGATCACGGTGCCAGTGCTGTGGGACAAACATCGTGAAACCATCGTCAACAACGAATCGTCAGACATCGTGCGTATGTTAAATAACGGATTTGGTCGCCTGGCTGAGAGAAGTATTGATCTCTACCCGGTTGATTTACGTGCTGAGATAGATACCGTGAACGAGCGTCTTTACGATAGTTTCAACAATGGTGTCTACCGTGCCGGTTTTGCTACAACCCAGCGCGCCTATGATCGAGCCGTGCAGGAGGTGTTCGATAGTCTTGAATGGATCGACAGGCAACTAGACCATCATAATTACCTGGTTGGTGATCGCCTTACAGAGACCGACGTAGGGGAAAATAGGGACACTGCTCACTTAATCATTTAACACGATTTTCGCTCTTGGCACGATTAGTGTAAACTCGTGATATGCCAAGGACCGGTAGACTTCATATTCCTGGAGGGTGTTATCATGTCATGGGACGCGGCCTGGAGAGGCGGCGTATTTTGTCAACAGACACCGACAAGCAGGACTTTATCATACGACTGGGAAACGGACTTTCCGAGACCGGTACCCAGTGTCTCGCCTGGGCAATAATGGACAATCACTACCACCTGCTATTGCGGGTTGGCATAACTCCCCTGTCGGATCTCATGCGTAAGCTGGTCGGTGGCTATGCAACTCATTACAATCGGCGCCACGGACGTGTCGGCTATGTCTTTCAGAATCGCTACAAATCGATTCTGTGCGATGAAGAGCTCTACCTGCTGGAGCTGGTCCGCTATATTCACCTGAACCCGGTCAGAGCAAAAATTATCAATAGCCTGCCCACACTCGACAGTTATCCATGGACAGGGCATGCCGTATTACTGGGTAATCTCCAACAGGACTGGCAACATACCAAAGACGTACTGGCACGCTTTCACCAACGACTTACGACTGCCAGAAACCTGTACCGACAATTTATCACACAGGGTTTGAATACGGCCACCGAGGTTGACTTTAATGGGGGCGGATTGATTCGAAGTTATGGTGGATGGCAAAGCCTTGAATGGGCACGCAAGGAACACGAACAAAAGATTGGTGATGAACGAATCCTCGGTGATAGCGATTTTGTTCAACAGGCTCTCACACAGGACAGCCTCCGCATTGAAGCCCGTAGTCAACTGATACGCGAAGGCTGGGATCTTGAAATGTTGATCCATAGCGTCTGTGCATATTTTCAGGTTGAACCTGCAGATGTGACTCAGAAGGGGCGACGCAATGGACTATCATTCGCAAAATCAGTGATTTGTTATTTAGGCAGCAAAGAGCTATACCTGTCATCCACTGTCATTAGCGCAAGACTCAATATAGGACAATCTGCCGTATCCATGTCCAGCAAACGCGGCCGGTTCATTTGTGACAAGAACGAGCTCAACTTCAAACGGCTCGCTCAATATCGTGTTAAATGATTAAGTGAGCAGTGTCCCTCAAATGCAAATGCAAATGCTCCTCAA
>NZ_JBNKVP010000156.1:0-2856 GCF_050299255.1 Vibrio sp. | reverse complement strand
ACCAGTTGTAGGTCGATTCGACGACACAACCCTGCAGATCTTCCTGAAATGGGCGCAATGCGGTCACGATCACCTCTAAATCATTCGGCAGACGCTTTTCGTAGCGCACATTATCCTGCTCATCCTGAATACTGATAACGCTGTTATTGGCATGAAGGTCAATTCCACAATATAGTTTCATTGTCGGCTCCTTTTTTCGGGTGGCTCGTAAGTGCTCTCAACTTAACGATTACCACCGAATCAAGGAGTCGGCTAGATGATTATCAGAGTAAATTTTCTTTGACAGAGTAACAATTACGCAACATCCTCTCAGAAAATTTACTCTGACCACGTTACGTTATTGGTCATCAACACATAGGCATGTACTGCTACTCGGTACTTGTCCGAAGATTGCTTAATGCAATCCCGGTAAAACCGGTAATCCTCATCCGCAAAAAAGCAGGCATCCCGGTTATTCCCTCGTTGAGGCTGTAGAAAAACCCCCGATTCAGCTAAAATTACGTGAAGATCACGCCTAAGGGGAAAGGACCATGGCTCGCTACGTGGATACCAACTACGATCAAATGAAGATGATCCCGGTTTCCTTCGAAAGCCAGATCCTCCCCGGCAGTTTCGAATACTCACTTTCTTATTTAATCGATCAAGAACTTGATCTGACCGCTTTCGATAAACAGTATCGAAACGATGACGGGGGTAGACCCGCTTACGATCCCCGACTACTGCTGAAGATCGTCATCCTGGCCTACTCCAAAGGCGTCACCAGCAGCCGTCAGATAGAGAGACTGTGCCGGGAGAACATCATCTTCATGGCGTTGTCGGCAGATCAGCAACCCCACTTCACCACCCTGGCTGATTTCATCTCCCGTTCGCCACAGGCCATCGCCGATCTGTTTGGGCAAGTGGTACTGATGTGCGAGCAACTCGGACTCATCGGCAAGGAGATGTTCGCCATAGACGGCTGCAAGCTCCCCTCCAATGCTTCCAAGAGCTGGAGCGGGACTCATAAGGAGCTGAGAAAGAAGCGCCAGAAGATCGATCGGGCGGTTCGACGCATGCTGCAGCGCCATCGCGAACAGGACCTGGCCGAGCACGAGCCCACCCTCTATGAGCGGGAGCAGGAACAGATCCGCAAGTTGCGCGCCGCCTCTAAGAAGATAAAGCACTTCATCGAAACCGAATCGCCTCGCAAGGGCGTCAGCGGACAAGAGGTCAAGAGCAACATCACCGACAACGACAGCGCCAAGATGAAAACCAGCCACGGTGTGATCCAGGGTTACACCGGAGTGGTCGCAGTGGACAGCAAACATCAGGTCGTGGTGCATGCCGAAGCCTTCGGGCAAGGCCAGGAGCACGGCTTGATCAAACCGGTCATGGAAGGTATCCAAGAGACCTTCAGCGAGAGCGACGGGGAAACGCAGAAAGCGCTCAAAGAGACCAAGCTCACCGCTGACTCCGGCTACCACAACCGGGAGATGCTGGAGTACCTGGAAGCCGAAGGGATCGATGCCTACCTGGCCGATACGGGATTTCGCTCACGCGACCCTCGCTTCAAGGATCACAAGGAGCCGGCCGAGCGGAACAAGCGCAAGGACAAACAGCGTTTCAGCCAACAGGAATTCATCATCGACCGCAAGCGAGAAACCTGCCGCTGTCCAGCTGGCAACGCGATGTGGCTGAAAGCCCGGCGGGCCCGGATCGGCCATCACCTGTTCATGCAGTTTCAGGCCTATGAAAAGGACTGTCAGAGCTGCGGTCTGAGGAAGCGCTGTCTGAGAGATGAAAGACAACTCACGCCAAGGCAGATCAATGTAGCGCTGGATATCACTCAGGAACAGAAAGCGGGTATCATCGAGCGGATGAAGCGCAAGATCGACAGTCCCTGGGGCCGACATATCTACAGCCAGCGACTCGGTACGGTGGAGCCGGTGTTTGGTCACATCACCGATGCGATCGGTATCAAGCGATTCAGTTTACGAGGAAAGCAGAAGGTCGATGGGCAATGGAAATTGATGATGATGTTGCACAATATCTTGAAGATCCATCGATATGGATGGGAATGGGCGTAAAAGACCCGGGTGGCGGTTAAGATGAGTTATCAACTGCCATCCGAAGAGACAACATAAAAGAAAACAGATAGCCCAGGAAAAAATGAACACGAGACGACAATCACAAAGCCTAATGTCTTCGTGCCTTTATAAATGGGTTTTTCTACAGGCTCGTTAGCGCTGAAGAATGAAAATACTTAATCAATTCCTGCTAATACTCGAAATGTTGTTCATCCTTACACCCATCTCATTTTATTTGGTTTTGGGCTTGGGTTTTGTTTTGAGTGGCGTGTTAGAGCAACCAACATCTGAAAATCTATTGATAGGTAGTATTTCAATACTTGCTGCTTTATCTACAATTGCAGTTTGGTACGTAACAGGAGCCGCAATAAAGAGATTACATCACTTTTTGCGTATATCAAATTTTTGGTGGGGGCTCGTTTTGGTAGGCTTTGGAGTTTGCTTAGGTGTTATTGCTATCGGGAACATAACGGGTATTGAGTATCGTTTGGGAGAGGGTTTTTTAGACACTCTTCCTGTATTTCTTATGGGCTCTCCTCTAGCAATACCCGCAATTCATTCTATGTTCGTATTTAGGTATGCTAATGGCGCTAACAAGTAAATTATGTCGCTCACTATCGTTCGCTGGGACGCTGTCGCTATCGCTCCAGCGCCCCATATTTAGTCGTTAGCCGCCGGAAAGAAAACATATGTTGTGCGATAAATGTAAAAAACATGAAGCATTAGTTCACTTGGGTTCTTCTAGAGATCAGGAGGATCCTGATTCTGGAGTCGACTGGGAAAAGCATTT
>NZ_JBNKVP010000155.1:0-2886 GCF_050299255.1 Vibrio sp. | reverse complement strand
ATTGCTAGCGCCGTTTCGCCTATGCCAGGTTCAATCGTTTGTAGCGCGGCAATCATATACATCAAGAAACGAGCAGTGTCATTGTCGTTGTCATCAAGTGACAGCCACGCCGCTGGTATTGAATCGTGCCGGATCCATTCGCTCAAAAGCGTTGTCTTGCCGGAACCAGCAGGAGCAGAAACCAGGGTTAGTTTCCGTGTCAAACCTTCATTGAGGCAGTTGAGTAGGCGAGGACGCGTCAAGGCATCGCGACGAACAGGCGGCATGTACAACTTGGTCATCAATAGCGTGCTTGGCATAATTAACGCTCCTCATAATTCTAATTTGGAGTGATACTTCAAGTATAGTTGAGGTTCAAATGCTCGAAAACTGAATTGTCTCGTAGCCTTCTGGATCTCTTGTCGATTGTTGGGGCCGGGAATGAAGGATATTGTGTGTAACTGCGCGATTCAAAAAACATATTTCCAGATTTCTGTAGCGGAAATCTGGGTGTATGATAAGGTATACTGTATTGATCACAAACTTCGACACCCTAAACTAAATACCAACATCGTACACTAGTAGTCTAGCAAACGTCAATTGTCGGATAGAGGCTGTGTAATTTGATACGAGCCTCTTCTGTCGTAAAACGCCAATGTACGGTTGATTGGTGTCGATTACGGCGCTCATACCAAGCGGTAACCTGAGCGATTAGAGTATCCTGGTCTGGAATGCGAGCACTTGTGCACTGCCGGTGCAGAACGCTCAATTCGATTTCAGCCATGTTGAGCCAACTGCCGTGCAGAGGTGTGTAGTGAATTTCCAGTATTTCAGCGATGCGCCGTGCTTCAGCCGGTGGAAATGCCTCATATAAAGATGCCAGCTTATGCGTATTGAGGTTGTCCATCACTACCACAATCTTTTCAGCTTCTGGAAAATGAATATCTACCAAATCCCGCATACAATGCGCCCAATCAATCATAGTGCGCTGGTCAGTAACTTTGATGTGACGCCAAGCCTCTAACGGGGCGAAAAAGACAAACAAGTTGCTGGTGCCATTGCGTTCATACTCGTAGTCGTATTTAGCAACTGCTCCGGGTTGGCTTGGCAACGGCAGACGTTTTTCTTTGGTTTGTTGTTTGCGCCCTTCATCAAAGCAGACTAACGGACATTTGGGGTCATAGGGAAGATGATATACAGCCAGGACATCTTCCATCGCACAAACAAAGGCCGCACTCTCTTGGTCAGGAATACACCATTGTTCTTTCAACCAGGGTTTGAGTTCGTTTTTTTCAACGTCGTGCGTACCGTCTCACGAGAAATCGTTTCCACGACCTCTAATTCAATGAGCCGGTCAGCTAACATTTGCATGGTCCAGCGTTCGTGTCCGTCAGGCGCTTCACTGCACGCCAACTGTATCAAACGCGCTTCCCCTACACCGTCCAATTTCCGTGCCTTCCTTTTCTTCGGTCGTGTCCGATTTAAGGCGGCTTCTAAACCGTGTAACACACAATTTTCACGCACGCGCTCCACTGTTCTCTGGTGGACACCTAAGGCTTGTGCTATGTCAGCATCTTTCCACCCACCATCCTCACGTACCTCATCGGCCAGGAGCAGCATCCGAGCACGTGTGATTCGGCGGACTACTCCTTGCCCCTTGCTCACCAGAGCTGTTAATTCTTCCCGTTCCTCATCTGTCAATGTCACCCGGTATATTTTTGCTGGCATCTTTTCGCACTCCCTACTTGCTTTCCGAAAAGAATACCCCATTTTTCTCTATCCGGCAAATCATGTCTGTCAGACTACTAGGTTCTGTTGACATTTGGTAAAAAACGATTATGGTAGCTAAATGGCAACCATAAAACTAACAGAAGCAGAGTGGAACAAAATACGGGATTTCTTAAAAGCTGAAACCCGTGTTTATGTGGGAAACGAGGCCGAATGCCGCCGTTTCGTGGAAGGCGTGCTCTGGATAACGCGCAGCGGCGCCCAATGGCGCTTGCTGCCCGCCGAATACGGACCCTGGAATAGTGTCTACAAGCGCTATGCGCGCTGGTGTGACAATGGGGTCTGGGAACGAATGCTTGAACACTTCGCCGATAACCCAGATATGGAGAACGGCATGGTGGATAGCACGATTGTCCGTGCGCATCCCTGTGCTGCCGGTGCTCAAAAAAAACGGTGGTCAAGCCGAACAGGCGCTGGGTCGTAGTCGAGGCGGATTCAGTACCAAAATCCATGTGACCGTTGATGGCTTGGGCTATCCGCTGCGCTTGCGTTTGACGGCTGGGCAGCGCCATGACATCACCGAAGGCGATCAGTTGATCGATGGCCTGGATTTTGATTTCGTTTTGGCTGACCGCAGCTATGCCGCTCAAGATTTTCTGGACAAGATCATTGCCAATGGAGCAGAACCTGTGATCCCACCCAAGCGGAATGCCAAAAATCCACATGTGTATGATGAGTGGCGTTATCGCGAACGGCATTTGATTGAGTGCTTCATCGGCAAAATCAAGCATTTTCGTCGGGTCTTTTCTCGTTTCGACAAACTCGCCATTCGTTATCTTGGCTTTGTGCAATTGGCGAGCGTCATGATTTGGTTACGTTGAAATGTCAACACAACCTAGTAACAGTGAGTCGGTGTTCGAGGAAGTTGAAAGGCAAAATAGAAGGGGTAGTTGTATCGGGCAAAGAGGACAGACAAGGGGCAAGAACAGCGCTTGATTTGAAACAAGCCAGTGGCTGATCATCCAGATTGGGGCAGATACAAAGGCGGATCCTTTCGTGAATGAGAGCAGAAAAGCTTAGAGACGCACCAAACGCAAGCGGCGATCCTCACGTTCAGCCAGGGCGACCATCATTCGCACAAAATCGGACAGACTAACCAAGCCATGATGTAGCCCCTTG
>NZ_JBNKVP010000154.1:0-2906 GCF_050299255.1 Vibrio sp. | reverse complement strand
CAATTTACAGTGCGTTTTCGGAAGTATCGATTAAGCGTATTGGCTCTGCCAGGTTTTCGGTATTGGCAATGCTGGTCTCAATTGTGGCGGTGCAGCTACATTACCTGCTGGCCAATCCTCTTGATGCCTTAATACAACCTGCACCTGTTTATTGGTACTGTGCCGGTATGGCTGTGTTTTCAACGGTATTGCCAGTATTTTTGCAATCCGCTGCAGTGAAGCACATTGGTGCGCCACATACGGCATTAGTGGGCACTCTGGGCCCGGTTTTAACATTGTTCTTTAGCTGGTGGTTACTGGAAGAACCTCTGTCAGTCATTCAACTGATAGGTGCATCACTGGTTATTAGTGCGATGTTGTTGCTTCGAAAACGGTAAAACACGCTCAATACATCGCCTTCACTATCGTACGAAAAAAACACAAAAAACGCTTGCATGTTCATTTATACAGTACTACTGTATACCCATACACTGTATAAACATACAAGCGAGTACATCATGTCAACACAACAACCTGCTATCAACAACGTCGTACAGTTACCGCTACCTTTCGAAGGTTTTCCTTACATACCGGGCAAAACTAAAGGTTGGTCTTACTTACTGGCTGATTCACTGGCGTTTAAAAAAGACGTCTGTCATGGCATTCGTATCCAAAAGCCTGATCAGGAAAAAGTACCCATGTGGATTCGCCGTTTGATTACCAGTGGCCAGTGCAGCACTATCTATGTTGAAAACCTGACGTTACCTGCCAGCGACAAAGTACTGATCCAACAGTTATGCGATAAGTATGCTGTGTCACTGATTAATCTGACCGTACAGGCGCAAAACGCAGATGTCAGCTGTGAAAACGTCGTTATGGGGCCTTGGTAAGTCGCACGAGTACACGTACAATCTGGCGAACCTTGTTGTGTTGAGTTCGCCATGTCTACAGTGTGTTATTGCGGCAGCAAACAGCCTTTTACTCAGTGTTGCCAACCTTATCTCTCCGGAAATTCTCTCGCCCCTACCCCCGAAGCATTAATGCGTTCGCGCTACAGTGCTTACTACTTAGCTAATTACAACTATGTACTGGCCACCTATGCCCAGGCGCAACGTCAGCCGCTAAATGTAGCTGAACTTGAACGCTCCGCGAGTGGCACAAACTGGTTAGCATTACGCGTGCATACTCACAAAGACATCCATCCAAATCAGGTTGAATTTTCAGCCTTCTATGTAGCCGACCGGCAGTTAGGGGTGTTGCACGAAACATCTAATTTCGTGCAGGAAGACGGTCAATGGCGTTACGTTGACGGCACACTACATAGTGATTGCGGTATATTTCAGCCAGGCCGTAATGATGAATGCTTTTGTGGTAGCGGAAAAAAATTTAAGAAATGCTGTATGGCATATATACAATCACTGTAACAAATGCCCGTCTAATAAGGGCTACGCTTACCTTTAAATCTGTAGTAATGTGTGGTTCGACAAGCTCACCAACCGACAAGTAATGTCTCCTTATCCCGTCGAAGGGCGCTGTCCTGAGCGGGTCGAAGGACGAGCTATGAAAAAATAAAAACGATCAAGGAAACCGCATGTACCAACACAGAAAAACACTAGCCGCTTTGCTGGTGAGTGCTGCGCTGTGGGGTTGTAACGACTCTGCATCTGACACTGCCACCACCGAACCCATGCCCACCGCACAAGATGCCAAAGATTTCCTGGCTCAGGCTCAGTCTGATATTGAAAAGATTCAGCTACCCGCAGCCCATGCAGCCTGGAGCTATGCCACGAATATTAATGTGGATACCGCTAAAGTCTCAGCTTATATGGATGAACAGCTGTCTGCCCGTGTGGCTGAACTGGCCAAAGAAGCAGCCAGGTTTAATCATGTGGAAGTGGATGCCGATACCCGTCGCCAACTTGATTTGCTGCGCTACGGTTTAACCATGCCGCCTCCAGGAGACCCCAAGAAATCTGAACGTCTGGCAGCAATTGGCTCAGATCTAGGCGGTATGTATGGTGCAGGTAAATACTGTCGTAGCGACGATGAATGTTTCAGCCTGGTTGAAATGAGCGCGCAAATGTCGACCTCTCGCGACCCGGACCTGCTACTGGAATTCTGGAAAGGCTGGCGCGAAGTTGCAGTGCCAATGAAAGATCTCTACGCCGAACAGGTTGAACTGGCCAATGAAGGCGCACACGAGCTGGGTTTTGCTAATGTCAGTGAACTGTGGCGTGGCAAATACGATATGCAGGCTGCTGATTTCCCGAAAGAACTGGACCGCTTGTGGAATCAGGTAGAACCATTTTATGAATCTCTGCATTGCCATGTGCGCGCTAAACTTGGTGAATTCTATGGCAATGACGTTGTACCTCAGGATAAACCTATTCCAGCCCACCTACTGGGTAACATGTGGGCCCAGTCATGGGGCAATGTGTACGACCTGGTTAAACCCGAGCAGGAAATGAAAGTTCCGGATGTGACTGCCGCATTGGTTGATCAGGGCTATGATGAACTTAAAATGGTCAAACAGGCTGAGTCGTTCTTCTCATCGTTAGGCTTTGACCCACTGCCAGAGACCTTTTGGGAGCGTTCACAATTCCAGAAACCCGCTGATCGCGATGTACAGTGCCATGCTTCTGCCTGGGACTTAGATGACAAAGATGATTTGCGTATTAAGATGTGCATCCAGATCACCGGCGAAGAATTTAACGTCATTCACCATGAATTGGGCCACAACTACTATCAGCGCGCGTATAAAGGTGAACCGCTGCTTTATCGTACGTCTGCCAATGACGGTTTCCACGAAGCGATTGGTGACACCATTGCCCTGTCCATTACACCAAAATACCTCAAGCAGATTGGACTGATTGACGAAATTCCTGATGCTTCCAATGACATTGGTATGCTAATGAAAGTGGCGCTGG
>NZ_JBNKVP010000153.1:0-3025 GCF_050299255.1 Vibrio sp. | reverse complement strand
CGCCTCGATACGTTAGGGCATGTCAGAGACGCCGGAATGAAAATTTGTTCCGGTGGCATCATCGGCATGGGCGAGAGCGCCGGTGACCGTGCTGGGCTGTTGGTTGAACTGGCCAACCTGCCAACGCATCCGGAAAGTGTTCCGATTAACATGCTGGTGAAAGTAAAAGGCACGCCGCTGGAAGACGCTGAAGAAGTCGAACCATTTGATTTTATTCGTTTGATTGCTATAGCCCGGATCATGATGCCAAAGTCTGCCGTGCGTTTGTCTGCCGGTCGGGAAAATATGAATGAACAGATGCAAGCGCTGTGCTTTATGGCGGGGGCTAATTCGGTATTTTACGGCTGTAAGCTACTGACCACACCTAATCCGTCAGAAGATAAAGATCTGCAGTTGTTTAATAAACTGGGTATTAACCGCCAGCAGGTAGCACAGAAGCCGGATGAAATTCAGGAAAATGAGCTACTAGACCGGGTGGTAGAGCGGGTAGCAGCCCGGCCGGATAAAGACGACCTCTTCTATGACGCTACCGTTTAAGCAGCGCATCGAAAAGGCGCTGGATTCCCGCCGTGAGCAGGGGTTGACTCGTCGACTGCGCTGTCTGGACGGTGGTAATCAGCCAGAACTGACTGAAGGTGGTCAGCGCTATGTGAATTTCTCTAGTAACGATTACCTTGGTTTGGCCTGTGATTCTGAGCTGGCTGCTCAGTGGCAACAGGGGATTGCCCGTTATGGTAATGGCAGCGGCGCATCCCCTTTGGTGACTGGATTTAGCCATCCGCACAGGGAGCTAGAAGCGGCGTTGTGTGATTGGCTCGATTATCCTCGAGCAGTACTGTTTGGCTCAGGTTTTAGCGCCAATCAGGCGATGCTGTTCAGTTTGTTGCAGCAGGATGACTATCTGCTACAAGACAAACTCAACCATGCTTCGCTCATTGAAGCGGGTCTATTGTCGCCAGCCACAATGCGTCGCTTTCGCCACAACAGTGTCGAAAACCTCAGCGCTATGCTCAAACCCCAACAAAATACTCTGGTGGTAACCGAAGGCGTATTCAGTATGGACGGAGATTGCGCTCCGCTGGCGAAAATTTCGGCAGCGGTCCGGGATTCGGCCTGGTTAGCGGTAGACGATGCCCACGGCATCGGTGTGCTGGGAGAAGAGGGCCGTGGCAGTATTGACGTTCATAACGTTAAACCGCAACTGCTGGTGGTCACTTTTGGCAAGGCGTTTGGCATGTCTGGCGCCGCCATACTCTGTGACCACGCAGTAGGTGACTATTTAACTCAGTTCGCGCGGCATCACGTCTATTCAACCGCAATCCCACCGGCTCAGGCCTTTGCGTTAACCCATGCGGTGAAAATGATCCGTACCCAGCAGTGGCGCCGGGAGAAAAGTGCCGAACTGAGGGCGTTTTATGATGAACAATTGAGCCAGTTAGCTGGTTTTGTGGCAACGGATACTCCCATCAAGCCTTTTCAGCTGGGCGACTCACAGCGGGCATTGGAGGCGGGTGAGCAACTGCGCCAAAGGGGATTATGGCTAACAGCGATCCGCCCACCAACGGTACCTCAGGGAAGCGCACGGCTCAGAATTACCATTACCGCGAACCACACCAAAGCACAGCTGGCCAAGTTGGCTACTTCACTCAGTCATATTATGGAGCGGCAATCCTAATGGACAGTACCGCCAAAAAGTTAGATCGGGAACCAATGAATAAGCGAGCGATAGCAGATGCATTTGGCCGGGCAGCGGAAAGCTATGATCGCCATGCGGAGCTGCAGCGCCAGGTTGGGCATCAATTATTGGACCTAATGCCGGAAGATTTAACCGGTCTGACTGTGTTGGACTTAGGTTGTGGAACCGGTTATTTCTCACAACTACTGAAAAACAGAGGCGCCGAGGTATATTGCCTGGACCTTTCTTCTGAAATGCTGGCTGAAGCTGAGCGACGTTGCGGATCTATTGGCATGCGCTACCAGGTAGGGGATGCAGAACAGCTCCCGCTCGCCGATGCCAGTGTGGACATGGTGTTCTCTTCATTAGCACTGCAGTGGTGTGAGGATCTCTCAGTTCCGCTTGCGGAGGCATCCCGGGTCACCAAAGCCAATGGCAAGATCTTTTTCACTACCTTGCTGAGTGAATCGTTGTACGAATTACGTCAGGCATGGCGAGAGATTGATTCATATCAACACGTCAATGATTTTGTCTCTACCAATCAGGTAAAAATTGCGTTAGCGCAAGCCGAATGTGACCGTCATCACCTAGACTTAGCCACCTCTACACTCTGGTATCCTTCCGCTATGGCGCTAATGCGCGATTTAAAAGGCATTGGTGCGACGCATGTTTCAGGTCGAGCCAACGGCTTAACGGCTCCCGGGACGATTCGTCGACTGGAAAAGGCATATCAGAAATTCAGAAACCATCAGCATCTGCTGCCTGCCAGTTACCAGGTTTGTTTTGGAGTGATAGATTTATGATTGACGCGTTTTTTATTGCTGGTACCGATACCGATGTCGGCAAGACGGTAGCCTCAAAAGCAATATTGCAGGCGTTAGCCGAGCTAGGGGCATCCACTATAGGTTACAAACCTGTGGCTTCTGGCAGCGATGATACAGAACAAGGGTTACGCAATTCGGACGCACTCCATCTGCAGCAGGCTGCCACTGTGGAGTGCGATTATCAGGATATCAATCCTTACACGCTTCGTATTCCGGCCTCACCGCACATTGCTGCCAAGCGTGAAGGCGTAACAATAGATTTCAACTTGTTAAGCGATAAACTGGCCACCTTGCGAGAGCAGGCTGATGTGGTGTTGGTAGAAGGTGCCGGCGGCTGGCGGGTACCCGTCTCGGATGACGATTACTTGTCTTCCTGGGTAAAACAGGAACAGTTACCGGTCGTTCTGGTGGTGGGTATTAAACTGGGTTGTATGAGTCACGCCATGCTAACCGTAGAAGCGATCAAAGCGGATGGCTTAAACCTTGTGGGCTGGGTGGCGAATCGGGTTAATCCGGGTACCGAGCA
>NZ_JBNKVP010000152.1:0-3034 GCF_050299255.1 Vibrio sp. | reverse complement strand
CATTCGCACAAAACGCTCGCGATACGCTCAGTTGGTCGAGTTTGGTTGAGAATTGCAATCTGCCCATCACGCGTGGCCTGATCCGTACAGAAGAAGATCTCTTGCGCGGTGACATCATAGAAGAGCTTATGTGTTATCTTTCTGTCGATGTGGAAGCCGTTTGCCAACGACACCGCTTGCCAGTGTATTAGGTTATCTGGAAACCTGGCGGCTGCAGCATCCGCAATCAGACCCTCTGATCGAAGTGGCCTACCGTAACGGCAATGCGTTGAGTCGTCAGCTCCAATCGCTGTTACAGACGGCGAAATCGCAACAGAACCTGCCGGAATACCATTGTGAGCCGGTGGATCTGACGTCGATGCTGCAAGCCTGTCAGCAGGCGATAATGCCACAGCTAGCAAGGCAAAACGTTAGCCTGACTCTGGACACCGATCCGCAATTAACCACCGTGGGTGATGAGCAGTTGCTGGAACGGCTGTGGCACAATCTGCTGGAAAACGCCCTGCGGCACAGCCCTCCGGGTAACGACATAGTGCTGCATGCCCGGTGTAACCACCAAACCAATCGGATAGAGTGCTCGGTGACTAACCAGGTGTGCCCGGAAGCGCCACACGGGGAGTTGGGCATCGGGACCCGAATCGTGAAATCTATCCTGATGCTGCACCACAGTGCCTTGGATACCGAATCAAACGGCCAGCAGTTTCGTCAGTCTTTCGAGCTGGAGGCTGTGGCTGGCTAACTATTCTGCTTTCCCGTCTGCAATAGCGGGTTTTATGCCGTAAAAACCTAGCCCGGTTAACGGCTTATACTCGCTTCTCACTATCGCTATGCTTATTTGTGCCTCAAGTTCATTAATGTTTTTCCAAACCGAGGGATAATCGTTTTTCCAGCCATGGATTACACTGTTGTTAATTGCTTATTAACGGCCTGTGACGGTTGTCACATAAAGGCTGACCCTACCTGAGAGCGATAAACAGACTCTCCATAACAACTAGGAAGGAATGCTAATGTCTTCTGCATTTTACCAACAGATCCAACAGCAAATCGACGAAGTTAAAGCTGAAGGTCTGTATAAATCCGAACGTGTCATCACTTCGCAGCAACAGGCTGCAGTAAAAATCGCCAGCGGTGAAGAAGTACTGAACTTCTGTGCCAACAACTATCTGGGTCTGGCTAACCACCCTGCGCTGATCGAAGCGGCTAAACAGGGCCTGGATGAGCACGGTTTCGGTATGGCTTCGGTACGTTTTATCTGCGGTACCCAAGACATTCACAAGGAACTGGAGCAGAAGCTGTCTCAATTCCTGGGTAAAGAAGACACCATCCTTTACACCTCTTGTTTTGACGCCAACGCTGGCCTGTTCGAAACCATCCTCGATAAAGAAGACGCGATCATATCTGATGCGCTGAACCACGCTTCTATCATCGATGGCGTGCGTCTGTGTAAAGCGATGCGTTTCCGTTACGCTAACAACAATATGGAAGAGCTTGAGCAGCAACTTATCGCGGCAGACGAAGCCGGTGCTCGCAACAAGCTGATCGTCACCGATGGCGTATTCTCGATGGACGGTGTTGTGGCTAACCTGCCAGCTATCTGTGACCTGGCGGACAAATACAACGCGCTGGTTATGGTGGATGATTCTCACGCTGTTGGCTTTATGGGCAAAACCGGCGCCGGTACTCATGAGTACCACGACGTTGTCGACCGTATCGACATCATTACCGGTACCCTGGGTAAAGCAATGGGCGGCGCTTCAGGTGGCTATACTTCTGGTAAGAAAGAAGTGATCGAATGGCTGCGTCAGCGTTCTCGTCCGTACCTGTTCTCTAACTCTGTTGCCCCTGCAATCGTAAACGCTTCCATCCGTGTTCTGGATCTGCTGCAGGAAAGCGGTGATCTGCGTGACCACCTGTGGGAAAACGCGGCGCACTTCCGTGCTCGCATGAGTGACGCAGGCTTCACCCTGGCCGGTGCTGACCACGCGATCATCCCAATCATGCTTGGCGATGCGAAAGTAGCAGCTGAATTTGCAGAACGCGCACTGGAAAAAGGCATATACGTTATCGGCTTCTCGTTCCCTGTCGTACCAAAAGGTCAGGCACGTATCCGTACCCAGATGTCAGCCGCGCATTCTCGCGAGCAACTGGATAAAGCCATTGATGCCTTTATCGAAGTTGGTAAGGACATGGGCATTATCTAATTTGTTTGCCCTGAGCTTATTCGGGGCAATATTTGGTGAACAAAATGAAAATTAAAGCACTCTCTAAGCTGAAGCCTGAACAAGGCATCTGGATGACAGAAGTGGACATGCCTGAGCTTGGCCACAACGATCTGCTGATCAAGATTAAAAAGACCGCAATCTGTGGTACCGACGTACACATCTACAACTGGGACGAGTGGTCACAAAATACTATTCCTGTGCCTATGGTAGTTGGCCACGAATACGTGGGTGAAGTAGTTGGCATTGGCCAGGAAGTTCGCGGTTTTGAAATTGGTGACCGCGTCTCTGGCGAAGGTCACATCACTTGTGGTCACTGCCGTAACTGTCGTGGCGGCCGTACTCACCTGTGTCGTAACACAGTGGGTGTGGGTGTAAACCGCACCGGTGCTTTCTCTGAATATCTGGTTATCCCTGCGTTTAACGCATTTAAGATACCAGATGAAATTTCAGATGATCTGGCTTCTATCTTTGACCCGTTCGGCAACGCGGTACACACTGCACTGTCGTTTGACCTGGTGGGCGAAGATGTGCTGATCACCGGCGCTGGCCCTATCGGCATCATGGCTGCGGCAGTCGCCAAACACGTTGGTGCGCGTCACGTGGTGATTACCGACGTGAACGAATACCGTCTGGACCTGGCACGTAAAATGGGCGTAACCCGCGCCGTGAACGTAGCAGAGCAGGACCTGGAAGATGTGATGGCTGAACTGCGCATGACCGAAGGTTTTGACGTAGGCCTGGAGATGTCTGGTAACCCAATGGCGTTCAACTCTATGCTGAAAGCGATGAACCACGGCGGCCGTATCGCGCTG
>NZ_JBNKVP010000151.1:0-3069 GCF_050299255.1 Vibrio sp. | reverse complement strand
GTCACGGCTTTGCCCGTGCCGCCCGTCAGTCGCCAAACTACCGCCCACTACTGGCATCGGCGATGGATCTGGCGCTGCAAGGTGTCACCAGTCTGGATGAAGTAATGACTCTGGGCGAAGGCGATACCTCAGGTGTCATTGAACCCATCTGGATATAGGTCGGTAATATGCCAATATTTCAGTATCAAGGACGCGATAGTCAAGGCAGTAAAGTGAGTGGCCAAATCGAAGCCGCCAATGCCGATTTGGCCGCAGAATCACTGGTCAATAAAGGCGTGATCCCGATAGCGATCGAGACAGCGACCGACGGCAACCTGCTGAAATGGGATCTTAAAGCGTTATTAACCCCGGCAGTACCGCTGGAAGTGCTGGTGATCTTTTGCCGACAGCTTTATTCGCTGACCAAAGCAGGGGTGCCTTTATTACGTTCTATGAAGGGACTAACGCAAAACTGCAGCAATAAACAGCTTAAAGAAGCTCTGGAAGAGGTCAGCCACGATCTCAGTAACGGTCATAGCCTGTCGAGCGCAATGCAGCTGCACAGCAAGGCGTTCAGCCCACTGTTTGTGTCCATGATCAGCGTGGGCGAGAACACCGGCCGGTTGGATCAAGCGCTGTTGCAGATGGCGCAGTATTACGAGCAGGAAGTGGAAACCCGTAAGCGGATTAAAACCGCGATGCGTTACCCGACTTTTGTACTCAGTTTTATCACTATCGCTCTGTTTATTTTAAACATTAAGGTGATTCCGCAGTTTGCCAGTATGTTCAGCCGTTTTGGCGTCGATCTGCCGCTGCCGACCCGAATTCTGATCGGCATGTCAGATTTTTTTGTTAATTTCTGGCCATTACTGGTCGCCTTGATTGCGGGCAGCCTGTTTGGCTTTAAGGCCTGGATTAGTACCGCTAAAGGTCGGGAAAAATGGGATAAGTTCCGGCTCAAATTGCCGATTGTCGGTGATATCGTTAACCGGGCCCAGCTGGCGCGTTTTTCCCGCACTTTTGCTTTGATGTTGAAAGCCGGTGTGCCGCTTAATCAGTCTTTGGCGCTGGCGGCTGAAGCGCTGGGCAATAAATTTCTCGAATCACGCTTATTAGAAATGAAAGCGGCGATTGAAGCCGGTGGAGCCGTGTCAACATCAGCCATCAATACCCAGGTGTTTACTCCGCTGGTGATCCAGATGATCTCCGTCGGTGAAGAGACCGGTCGTATTGATGAATTGCTGTTTGAAGTCGCCGATTTTTATGATCGTGAAGTCGATTACGATCTCAAGACCCTTACCGCGCGGATAGAACCGATCATGTTGGTGATCGTCGCCGGTATGGTCTTGGTGTTAGCGCTGGGTATCTTCCTGCCTATGTGGGGGATGCTGGACGCAATCCAGGGATAATATGGCCAGTGACATTGCACGTGCCCGTTTTGCCATCTGGTTATTAGTACTGGTAATTTTGGTGCTGAGCTTTTTGCTGGCCGTTCGTCCGGTCGAGAAGCAGGCCCAGCAAACGGCCGAACGTTTATCGGTGCAGCGGATATTGGAACGAGCCAATTATTATCGCCAGGAGTGGCTGCTGAAGGGTGAGCCGTCGCAGGCAAATATTGACGGGCAAATGGTCTGGTTTTCCGCCAGAGGGTGGCTGATCCCGACCAGAGATGGCCAGAGGGTTGATTGCCGGGTGTGGTTAAATCGATTACATGAAGATGCGCTGATCCAGCCCGGCGAAATGGTTCAAATAAAGAATCGCTCATTGGATCAAAAATATGACTGTCGCTATTTTTCTAGCCGCGATAAATCTGTCAATATATCGCTGGAAAAAGAGAAGTTTTCGGTAAGTGTCGACTTTTTGTCACACTAGTGAGCATTTTTGACACTAATGGGATGGCGGTACGGTAAAAGCATCGTATAATGCGCGCAAGCTTAGTGTGGGTATAAATATGAATCGTAGCAAAGCGTTAGGTTTCACCCTGGTGGAACTGGTTGTAGTGATTGTTGTTGTTGGACTATTGGCAGTCGCTGCCTTACCCCGTTTTCTCGACGTTACCGATGAAGCTAAAAAAGCCAGCATTCAGGGGGTCGCGGGTGGTTTTGCGACCGGCGTGTTGTCGGCCCGGGCCCAGTGGGAAGCGGAAGCGCGCCCCGCGGTAACCATCAACAACGAACAGTACAATACGGTGAACTATGACGGTGTGTCTTTCTGGCTGACCCGTTCGGCACAAGCCAATGGCGCCGCAACCGGATTTCGTGATGGTTACCCATTTGCCATTAACATCAATAGTGCCAATTTTCCGGCAAGTCTGACAGATCAGGCCTGCATCGATTTAATGGACAATCTGCTACAAAACCCGCCGCTGGTGGATACGGTAGCAAATGCCCGCAACGATAAGAATGTTAAGTACTCGGCTCTGGCGGACTCGGCCAACTCCACCTGCACCTATCAGCAGCAGGAAGGAGACAGTGGTCACCAGTTTGTTTATGAAATTGAGACTGGCCGGGTCAATGTTGTATTGCAGTAGTTCTGCTGAATTTTGAATCAAAAAAGAGAGAAGTAATAATGAAGAGACAAGGCGGTTTCACCCTGATCGAGCTGGTGGTGGTGATTGTTATCTTAGGTATTTTGGCGGTGACGGCAGCGCCTCGTTTTCTTAACTTGCAAAATGATGCCCGTAAATCTGCTTTGCAGGGTTTAAAAGGCGCAATGGATGGTGCAGCTGGGATTGTATATGGTAAAGCAGCAATTGCAGGTGTGGAAACCAAGGCTACAGATACTGTTGATGGCATTTCAACTGTCTATGGTTATCCAGCAGCAACGTCTGCTGGTATTGGGAATGCGGTTGTAGGCCTAAACTCTGATTGGAAAGGTTACGCTAACGGTACAAGCTATGTAGCGACTTTTGCCAGTGATTCTGTTTCTGATGCAGCGTCGGTTATCGGTACGAAATGTTATATCAGTTATGGAGAGGCTACTAGTAGCGCAGGAACTGTTACTCCTTATTCTGTAACCGTAACGCCTGACGGATGTTAATTTTGTATAGGCCAGCATCGCTGGCCTTTTTTCAATCTCTGTCCTTCAACT
>NZ_JBNKVP010000150.1:0-3138 GCF_050299255.1 Vibrio sp. | reverse complement strand
GTGATCTTTCTGCCGGTAATTCAGGCGCTGGGGATTCATCCGATTCATTTTGCCGCTATTGTGGGCGTTAACTTAGGTTTAGGTAATGTCTCTCCACCTTGTGCGCCTATGCTGTATATGGCCGGAGGGATAAGTAAGCTGGGGTTGGAGCAGTACTTCAAACCAACGCTGATGCTCTTGTTGTTCGGCCACTTGCCGATAGTGTTCATCGTGACTTTCTTCCCGCCGCTTTCCTTGTACCTGCCAAAGTTGATTATGGGTGTGATGTAAATTGATTCAGAGTCTGAGATAAAAAATCCCTCACAGGTTTGTGAGGGATTTTATTTTTTACTAAACGTTCAGGTGAACTATTTAATAGCGATGCGTTTGTGGGCGATACCGGTATGACAGTTAATACAAGTCTCTCCGCGTTTTTCCATCTGTTCGTGATTGAGCCTAGCCCGCTGTGGTTGCTTGCTAAGGTCAAAATTGTCACCAACATGGCAAGCACGACAGTTAGCAGAGTCATTCTCGAGCATCATATCCCACACATGTTGAGCCATGCGTGGACGGTGATCTTCGAAATTCTCCTTTGTTATCGTGCCTTGTAACATATGGAAGATATCTGCTGTCGCCATGATCTTCACTTTCATCTTGTTAACGAAGTCATGAGGCACATGGCAATCTGCACAAGTTGCAAGAACCTTGTCTTCACTAATGTAGTGCGGGGACGCCTTGTACTCCTGTACTATGGTGTCGATCTTTAAGTGACAGCTAAAACAAAACGCATTTTGGTTAGATGCCACCATCACTCCCTGAAAACTCGCTAACCCAGCTAGTATGACAAATACACCGATTGGAATGCCCAATAGCAAGGGCTTTTTCAGCCAACGCCATAGCCGCTGTCGTCTGGATAGCGCATCTTGAGGGGGGGTAGGTTTTCCCATTCGTCCTCCTCAGGAAGCAGGCGCTTTCACGCCTGCTGATCCGGAGTTATTTTTTGCTGTCTTCCAAATAACGCGCTTTGAACGCTGCCTGTGCTTCTTTACGTGCACGTTTCACTTCATCGGGCTCCTTACCGGAGAACCAAGCGTGCTCAGGTCTGCTTAGGATTTCTTCCAGTACAGCTTTCGCACGTGTAGCACCTTCGGTATTGCCGGCGTGTTCCGCTTTCTCAACAATTTCGAGATACTGAGGAACCATCTGTGAATAGAAGCGTTCGGCAACTTCAAACATACCGTGCCATTGAACGTAGTCCGGTGCCTGCATGGCTGCGCCATGGCGAGCACGACGACCTTCGTGGTGCCACAAGTAGAACCAGGTCCACTCGATCTCTTCATCGAAGCCAGTTTCTGTCAGCATGCCTTCTTTAGTTAAGGTCGCCATCAGAGTTTTACCAGGAGAAGCGAATTTATCGTTGTACAGGTTAACCAGTGAATCGAACTGTTGATAGAAATTATCGATCATTGGTTTAGTGTGACAAGATTGACATACGTTTTGCATATCGGCACGACGGTCTTCCCAGGACTTAGTCTCTTTACCGGCCGCTTTAGCTGCAGCATCAATTTTTTCAGATACAGCCGGGCGCAGTGTCCAGGAAATACGGTTACCTACATCGTGAGTAACTGGTAGCTCACGAGTTGCAGACATATGACAGGTCGCACAGGTAGGTGCAGCGTCGTAATCTTCACCGGCAATCCATTTAGAGGAATCCAGATTCATGCGATCAACGTTCGCATAGAAGTTGATACCGTGCTTAGACTCTTCGTAAATCTCTTTCTGAGGATGGTCTGGGCCCAAGTGACACTTACCACACGCTTCAGGACGGCGAGCCTGTACCATGGAAAATTCATGGCGTTGGTGACATGCGGTACAGGCACCCAGCGAACCGTCTGGATTGATCCGGCCGATACCCGTGTTTGGCCAGGTGGCGGGGTCTAGGTCGCCATTTTCGAGAATTTTAACTTCGGAGCCGTGACACTGCCAACAGCCATTGACTGCAGCAGGGGAGGCGCCATTCATAGTCAACGAACCCTCAACAACTTCGGCTAAGAAGTTATCGAGTGAGCCGATAATCTTACCGGCATTGGCGTGGTGACTAGCCGAGAACTCTTCTACCTCCTGGCTGTGACACTGACTACAATCTTTTGGCGACACGATGACTGCGATATCGTAGCCTTCGTGCTTGATTGCATCTTTGTCTTCAGGAGATGCCTGGTGACATTCATAACAACCGACGTTAGCGCCGTAGTGTTTAGAACGTCCCCATTGGGCATAAATAGAAGGGTTTTTATCCTTGTGACATGCTGCACATTCTTTACTTTCGTCGCTTAATTGCTCGAAAGGTTTCATCACCAACGCTTTAGGCTGGGCGGCAACAGGTAAGGATAGAACCAGTGAAAAGGAAATTATGGCGAGGGATATGAACAACATCCCAGGCCTTAAAATTAACCGTCCAATATCCATAATGAACCTCGTTTACAGGACTGCAGTGCATTGCTGCATTGTGTTTATATATTGTTACGACTGCTCTACTTCCATCAATGATTCTACAAAGCTAATTCATATCCCACAAAGCCGATATGGTTAATTTGCCGACGAGGTAACGTTATAACATTCAATATACCCCTAAAGTATTATTGCTAGTTATTGTCAGTATTTGTTGAGTGTTTTGTAATTAGTTAACTGTTTGGTGTAAAAGGGAAAACACATTTTGCAATAATTTGGGAATAATGTAATAAAACGGATGTTTTGTTAGCGCTGTAAATTAATTAAATATTCATTTGTGAGACAAAAGCATATCGAAAATCTAATTGAGAACTATAAACATTTAGCTAGTTGATTGGCTCAGTAAACATAGATTTTAACGAAAATGTTACCAACTATTGTTAGATTATAAAAATAAGTTATTCGTAAAAAACGTGGCAGATATAAAGCAGGAAATACTAAACTAATTAGATAGTGAGGTTGCAAACACCATTAAATAAAACATTTGGTACGGTATATTCGATTAACAGAATCAATCCCGGCTGTTACTTGACGATCAAACGGAGTTGAACTCGTCTATCTGGGGCAAAAGCCGCGCCTAAGTCTCCGGGAGCTATCTGCTACGCGCACGCGCATAAATTTTTCAGATCGGCGGTACGAACCCGATAGACG
>NZ_JBNKVP010000149.1:0-3177 GCF_050299255.1 Vibrio sp. | reverse complement strand
CATCCTTACGACACTGCTTACACAGCTTTACGCATCAAAGCGTTCTCCACTTCATTTTTAAGAGAAGGTCCTGTTTCTCCAAGCAGTAAATTTTCCTAAAACTCAAGTTCAAATCAGGGGTTGACATTTCTGACGCACTGCGTTATATTATATTCATAACGCGATGCGTCATAGCATCAAGATTAAATAAATTTAATGCAATAAACATTGAAAAAATAAGCGTCTAAAAGACAAAGAGGTTACAAATGGTTAATGAAACAATTGAAGTGGTCCAGGAACAAGTTGAAACCACTTTTGAAATGGTCACCGGTACAGCTCGCAAGGTGTTCTGGTTTGGATTAGGCACCGTTGCACTCGTACAAGAAAATTTGAAAGCATTGGTTGAAAACACAAACTCCTACACCAATAAAATGGTTGAAAAAGGAGAAGTTGTGGAAAAAGACGGCCGTAAAATGGTCAACGAATTTGTAGAACCCTACCAAAAAGAAGTCAAAGATCGCGTGAAAGAAGTTGAAAAACAATTCAACCAGCTCACCGAAAACGTGCTCAACCGCGTCAACGTTCCCAGTGCCACAAATATTGAAGATTTAAACAAAAAAGTTGCCGGCCTGGGTCGCAAAGTTGATCAACTGAAAAAAGCACAAACCGCATAATAAACAACTACCTTTGGGGTAAACACGATGAAGCTCTGGCTGTTTAGTCAGAGCTTTTTTCGTATTAAAGTCGGAAGTGCATCGCATACCTCTAATGATCTGTTCCCAATTGCGATGGTTTTTGGGGTGATTAGCGGGTTCACAATTGGTATTTTGTTTAACGTAGTGGCTGTTTCGCAAGACATTTCCTGGTGGGTGCTCGCTGTTTTTGTCGCAATTGGCGGCGTGTCAGCAGTTGGTGTATATCGCTATCTAGACGTTGATCTGGACCTTAAGATTCCTGTTTATATTTACCTGATCCAGGCTGTCATTCTCATGGCTGGTGGGTTATCAAGTTTATACGTAGGCAATATTTTCTTTGCCATTTGGGGTATTTTTATCTTTGTGTCTGCTTCCCTCGTTGGAATTCGTGCGTTTCCCAGTCAAAAACGGCCGGATACTGTTGGCGAAGTCGGCCATTGATTATGTTGCCAAGGCTGCAAAACGAGATTTTCGTGTTTTAGCATGCGGAATCTTGTTGAACCAGGCGACGATCCGGTCAATATCGATCGCAGCCGCTGTGGCCACATGTTGAATATGTGTTTTGGCGAGTCCGCAGTACCGTGTTTGCCGTAATCCAAATGCTCTCACACCTTGTGAAATTGTGCCTTCGATGCCGGCACGGCGATTGTATAGTTGTTTGCCTGCTTCAGATGCGTGTCGTTGACGTGCTTCCTGAAGCGCCTCGTATTGTTTTTGCGGCCGAAATCCAATCGCTCTTTGTCGCTTTGAACGAGTGCATAATGAACGGGCTGAACATGGGCGACAGTCTTTCGATGAAAACTGAACATAGATAAGGGGCATACCCGTGTTATCAACCCCTTCTTTCCAGTTAGAAGATTGCTTACCTTGGGGACACTGAACCGATTGTTTTTCCCAATCAATCGCAAACTGCTCCAGATCATAAGCCCCATCCACCTTGGTCTGCCAACTGTTATTGGAGCGAGTTGGTCCAATCAGGTCAATCTCATGTTGTTCACGGCTACTGACGAGTAAGTCGGCATCAATATAGGCTGAATCAACCAGATGCTCATTGGGTGGCAACCCTTTCTCGATCAAGGCTTGATGAATCGCTTCGGTTTCTTGAGATTCATGCACGGTGGCCTTGGTGGTTTCGACATGGGTGATGAGATGCAAATCATCTTCTTCACAGGTTTCTGTTAAGTGCACCACATAACCGGTCCATTCGGTTTCATAACGCCTGCGGTATCGCGCATCCGTGTCGTAAGGAGATTCGATTGCTTTAGCTGCCGGTCCTAATTCGCGATTGCTTCTGAAGCGCACGTTGTCCAGTACGCCGTCACTGGTTTTTTCTTGACGGCGTTCATAATGTCGTATCCATAGCAGGCGGAGTGTGTTTACCTCTGACAATACACGTAGTTGTTCCGGCACCTCTGCTGCTGCCAATAAGTCAAGCAGTTGAAAGCCATCTTCGCCCACACTTTGGGCATAAGCCGCCCGTTTTTCCTGGCTTTTGGGAAGGCGATCATCTTCAATACGACGACTGTATCGCTCATACCATATGGGCGGAGCGACGTTGCGTAACCAGGTCGGGTCCACAGTCGCCAGGGCATTCAGGGCAGCACGCAGCGTCTCGCCCACCAGTTCCAGTCGGTTCATCACCCGAATCGCAGCCAACACATGAGTCGCATCTGTCCGCTGTTTCTCTCGTTGTTTCACTAATCCTTTTGCCTGACAACAAGCCAGCAACTTGTCCAAGAGTATATCTTCATAACCGTCTACCAGACGGGCACGAAATTCACTGAGCACACTAAAGTCAAAACCAGGGTCTTCCAACTCCAATCCCAGCAGATATTTTAGATCGATTCGTCCTCGAATGGCCTCAGCCACTTGACGATCAGATAGATTCTCGCGAAACTGGACGATGGTCACCAAGGCCAACCGCCAGGGTGCCAAAGTTGGTTGCCCCATTTTCGGATATAGGTCAGTGAAATCCTGATCCTCAAAGATCGTACCCAGTTCATCCCGCAAGGTTAGGTAAGGATTCCCTTTGGGAAAAGCTGCTCGGGCAACTTTGACTGTCATTTCCGGAATATCAAAGTTGTAGTTGGGGATTAACATCAACCTCCTCCTTCTGTTCATCTATTTTGAAAATTAGACGGATCAGTATAGCTCTTCCTGCTTAGAAACGCTCTCAGATGACTTCGCCAACAGTATCCGGCCGTTTTTTTATTACTGTTCCGGAAGGGGGGCATAGATGCTGTCGTCGTAATTTCCAGTTGCTGTTAAGATTCCGGCAGCCCCTTTGCTCACTCTGTACAGCGCATGATCAACCAGTAAATAATTTCCCGGTACATTAAGCTTCAATTCAAAAACGGAAACAGAGCCAGGGGGGACATACCAGGTTTCTTTCGTCCCGGAGACGCCGTTTCGACCAACGCGGCAGACCGATCCTGGAGTTCGATTTCCTGTGCGTGTGCGGCATCGCGGGGGCGTCGAAGTTGCTTGGACCGAGCCACAGAAA
>NZ_JBNKVP010000148.1:0-3206 GCF_050299255.1 Vibrio sp. | reverse complement strand
TGCTCAAGTTCAGGTTGATAGCGCACCAGCCAGCGGTCTGCATGGATGGCTTCATCAACAACAATATTCGCCTTGCGAAATAACTCTTCAGACGATTGCGCATCTTCAGGACAAAGAATTTCGGCTAAGACAATTTTAAGAGGAATAGACACCAGGCCAGTTTCAACAGACTGTTCAAGAATATGCCGAAAAGTTTCCAACTGCATAAGATTGAGGCGAGACTCTGCAATATAAATGATCTCGCCACCGGACAGACGTGCGGCAGTGCCAGGCCAGCGACTTAGACGCTGCGCAAGAACCTTTAGGCAGGTATCACCATGGGCATAGCCGTACAAATCATTGATGCTTCGAAAACCAATAATGTTGACACCAATGATCTGAATTTCCTGCCCTTCTGCAATCATTTTGTCGACCAGCGCTTCCATATAGTAGCGGTTATACAAGCCAGTTAGTACATCATGTTCGGCCTGATAGCTGATACGCTTTTCACGTGACTGGATACTACTCTGCATGCTGGCAAAGGCATTGGCCAGTTCAACAATTTCTTTCACCCGGCCCGACGTAGCCAGCTCCTGCTCATAGTTTCCCTGAGAAATCAGGTCGACGGCTTTAACCAGTTTACCCACAGGCTCACTAACCCGCCGTGCCAGCAACATAGAAATACCTAAAGAAATAACGATGGCCAAAAAGGCGATACCAAGAATCTTAATCTGCAGTTCGGAAAAACTCTGGTACTGCTGGGTAACATCGATAGCCACGTTAAACAGCACCGGTGAATCATCATCTCCTGGCAATACTAGTGTACGCGCCACATAGGCCTGTTTGTGCAGCAACGTAATATCAAACCAACTGGCGATATTGGCCTTATCATTGATAAGGGATGTAGAAATACTGTCAGATAATGTGCTCACCACCACCTGGGCACCCTGTTCCGGGTCTTTGGTCTCAACAATAATATCTGCTTGCAGAATTTCTTTTAACTCAGCCAGAAACTCAGCGTCGAAGGCGTAACCTACTGCATAGATGGCTACCGGCGTTGGCAAATTTACCGTTACCAGTACAGTTTGATAAAGCTTGTCATTCAGCAGTACAAAACCACTGGAAGAGCCGGACTGGTATAAATCATTGACCAATTTTTCAGCAGGAAACTGAGATTGAGCTTGCAACAGACGAGGCCAGATAGTTTTAATCTCACCGTCCATTTTAAGAATGGCAATAAAGTCGGCGCCAATAATACCGCTGTGGTTGTCGAGCATACTGTTAATCGTCGGAATGTCACCATCAGCAAAACCGGTGGCAAAACCCACATCACGTCCCAGCATAGATGAGGTTTTTGAGATTAGATCGCTACGGTCGGTCATTACCCGGGCAAACACACCCTGGCTCACTTCCAGCTCTTTTTGCAGTTGCTCGTTAACCAGACGGTTAGTGGAAGTCCATACGCTTGCGAGGATGAGAATGGCCGTGATGACAATGCCACCAAGCATAATTCTGAACAGGGTTTGGCGTAATGAAATGCCCATGGCTTAGTTACCAAATGTCCGTTTACCGAACGTTCTCTTTTCAACGGGCTCGGGTAATGCAACCAGTTGTAAGGTAACGTTTTGTGATTCAGGCGAGTTGTCTATTGCTAATTCAATACGCTTGGTGTGCATAAAATCCAAATCGGCATGCCATACACTCACGTTCTTTACTTCATCAGGGACAGTAACATCACCGTTATTGTCAGATTGCCACAGTTGCTCACCATCAGAGACATAAATGTACCCCACCATGGAATCATGAATATTGCAGCCCAGTACCACGATACCTGGCTTATCAAACATGATGGGCTCTGATTCGGTGCCGGAATAAAGCTTTATTTCAAACGGTTTGGTCTGAGAAAAGCTGTACACATGATGGCGAATGTTGTCACTGTTTGGAAAGCTGACTAATTGCCCTTTTTGAACTGCAAGTACGTGGGGAACAAAGCTTTTATTTACCTGATCCATGATAGCAGGTTCAGGCGATGCGGTTAGCGGTAAAGAAGCCTGTCTACTGACGATCACATTGGCAAGCGCATTGCCTTGTTGATCGGTAAAATGAAGGGTTTTGGAATACGCAGGAACGACAGCAATCAAAGCTAATACATACATTCCACTGCGTTTTATAAAGCGCTCGATACTCCACCTCAATACTGTGTCGCTCACTGCTGCCATCCATGCTACTCATTATTATTTATAAATCATAGTAGTAAATTAGTATGCATAACGAATTAAGGCATCGTAAATTCAACGTTAAGTCCAACACGCAGACACAAAAAAACCGGTCCCAGGACCGGTTTTCAATTTGGTGCGGAAAGCGGGACTTGAACCCGCACGGCCGAAGCCACCACCCCCTCAAGATGGCGTGTCTACCAATTCCACCACTTCCGCAAAATCTTTTCTAGTTTGGTACGTCGCTGTCGTTATTGTCGTCAGCCGCTGGTACATCTGATGCAGGTACATCAGTCGCCGGAACGTCCTGAGCTGGCTGCTCTGTAACTACTGGCGCTTCCAGGCTTTCCCACTGATCCGTTGCCTTTTCACGATTTGCAGTCATGCTGCCGAGAATCAGGCTGATCAGGAAAAACAAGGTAGCCAGAATAGCTGTTGTACGGGTCATAAAGTTGCCTGAGCCGGTAGAACCAAACACAGTGTTTGAACCACCTGCTCCAAATGATGCGCCCATATCTGCGCCTTTACCCTGCTGTATCAGTACGAAACCGATAAGCAATAAGGCAACAATCAGGTACGCTACCAGTAGCACTTCATATAACATAGAAACCTCTTCAGTTTGCCGCTTGGCAAATCTCAATAAAATCGTTCACTTTCAGACTGGCTCCGCCAATCAGGCCACCGTCGACATCTTCTTGTCCGAACAGGGCGTGTGCATTATCAGGCTTGACACTGCCACCGTACAAAATTCGCATTTTGCTGGCTAATGCCTGATCTTTTTTGCCGACATGCTGTCGTATAAATGCATGTACTGCCTGGGCTTGTTCAGGTGAAGCCGTTTTGCCAGTGCCGATTGCCCAAATTGGCTCATAAGCAATGACACACGTTGACAGTTGCTGGTCACTCAATCCTTCAAGCAGTGCATCTATTTGCGCACCAATAAAGGCTTCGTAAGTGTTCGCTTCGCGTTCGCTTAGTGACTCACCAACACAAACAACAGGTACCAACCCA
>NZ_JBNKVP010000147.1:0-3378 GCF_050299255.1 Vibrio sp. | reverse complement strand
GCTAGATTAGTGCAGGTCTGCACCTTTCCAGCCCTTTAGTGGTAGTAATTACTCAAATCGCCACTACTTAGTTGATCGTTATTCGAACAACAGTACCGACTGCTGATTCACTTCAGCGCGGGTTACCCGAGTGCGGAATACTTCCGACAGATTCTGCTCTGTCATCACCTCATTTGCGGAGCCGAATCCTTTCACCACACCATTGTCCAGCAGCAGCACCTGATCAGCATGTTTCAGGCTACGGTTAAGGTCATGGTTCGACATCACCACGCTGATCCCCTGCCCCGCAATCTGCTTGATAAGCTTGTACAGCAACACTTCCTGGCCGATATCCAGTGGTGCAGCTGGTTCGTCCAAGATCAACAGTTTTGCCTCAGGGTTCAGTGCTGGCCAGATTTGCAGACAAATTGCCGCCAGCCTGACGCGCTGCCACTCGCCGCCAGATAACTGCTGAATGGGACGATGCAACTTGTCTGCGATTTGCAGCAGTTCGGTTAGCAGAGCGATCGCCAGGTTGATCTCCTCGGCGGTCGCTGACGAATAAACCGGAAGTGACAGCGACAGATACTGGTAAACGGGAAAACTGAAAGCAGGCATCCCCTGTTGGGTTAGGTAGGCGCGCAGCCGGGCCAGTTCTGCCAGCGACATTTCATCACTGGGTAGATCGGCATACAACACCTCGCCTTGCGCTTCGGTGATCCCCGCCAGAGCAGACAAAAAGGTGGTTTTACCGCTGCCATTGGGGCCGATGACATGAATGACTTCACCCGGTTTTACCTGCAGCGACATGGGTAGCAGACGAGTCGAGACTGATAGGTTATTAACGTGAATCATGACGAGCCACCAGCATCCAGATAAAAATCGGTGCACCGATTGACGTGGTCACCACGCCAAGTGGTAACTCACCGGCATCAAGCGCCAAACGGGCGATCATATCCGCAACCATTACCAGTACTGCTCCGGTCAGGGTTGCAGCCGGTAGCAAGAAACGGTTGTTGGCACCCAGCGCCAGCCTGAGCAGATGAGGGACCACCAGCCCGACAAAACCTATCACCCCGCCTATCGCCACCGCGCCACCAATTAATACCGATACCGCCAGGATCAAGCGCCAGCGAACCCGGTTTACGTCCAGGCCAAGCTGTTTGGCATGCACTTCACCCAGCATCAGCGTGTCGAGTTTTCTCCCCTGCCAGCAAAGCCAGATCACAATCGGCAGCAGTACCAGCGTTACCCAGTGCTGGTACCAGTTAATGCCGCTGATACTGCCCATCAGCCAGTACATCAGTTGTCTAAGGCTTAAGTTGTCGCTGAAATAGAATGCCCAGGTAACCACCGCGCTGGAAATCAGGCCAAGCGCGACGCCAACTAAGAGTAACCGGGTTGTGGTGAGGCGCAGTGAACGTGCCATGCCGACCAGGATCAGGGTAAACAGTAGCGCCCCCACTATGGCGGAAAACATAAATCCAAGTGGCGTTGCCAAGGCAGGCAGGAAAAACAGTACTATCACCATCATCAGGCTGGCACCGCCGGAAATGCCCAGCACACCGGGCTCTGCAAGCACGTTGCCGAGCAGCACCTGTAACACCGCGCCGGATAGCGCCAGAGATGCGCCGATCGCCATTGCCGCAATCAGACGGGGTAAGCGCAATTGCCAAACCAGCTGTTGTTCAAAGGGCTCATAAGGAGGCAGCAGTGAGATCCATACTTCGCCGACCATCAGGTAGACAGCCGCGACGATTATTGAAACAGCAGATAACAGCAGCAGATAGTGCTGCCAGTGACGCTGTTTTACAGCAAGAAGCTGGTTAAATTCCATAAACTGACCAGGTGTGGCAAAGATCTGGTTTCCCAAAAAAATGAATGGCCTAACCTTAACGTTAAGCCATTCAAATAAAAAGTCTAATTTGCGCTAATTTTGTTGGGCGGCGGGCTTTTACTCAGTCGTAAACAACCTGACCATCTTCAACCCGGGTTTTGACTTTGCACACCATCAGCGCAGCCCGTTGACCAATGGCAACATGACGGTTGGGGAACACGATCGCCTCTTCTTCATTTTTGGCCATCAAAGGCTTATCACCATCATGCCCAAACACCTCTCCGTGCTTAAATGCGGTAAAGTTTTCAACGTCGTCATCAAACATAAAATCGAAATCTTCATGCAATCGCACCAGAGTACGGCTTACCCGGTACATGATCGCTTTACGCGGCAGATGCTCTGGCTCGGTGCGCCCGATCAGATCACGCATCGACAAATCAAACGCCACTAAACGATCCAGTTCATTTTCGCCAATACGCGCAACCTGCCCCAGTTCCATCGTCAGTGCCTGAGCCGAGAAATTCTCCGCGCTGTACCAGCTAAATGTGCTGGTCGGCGCGTTGGACAGCAGCACAGCTTCAACGTGCGAAGATTCGATAAAGTTAAACAGTTCTTTACTGCGCACCGGATGGCGCACTTTAGGACTGACCGCGAACGAATAGTGTTTGGAAAGGCGAATCGCGCAGTGTAAATCGAGATGCCAACGGTTTTCGACCGGTGCATCGCGGTAAAAGTCGCTAACCAGTAACTTGAGATTGTCCGCAATCACCACCTCTTTATTGGTCTCACGCGGCTTTTCATCAAACAGGCGATTCAAATTTTCATCGATAAAACGTACATGACGATTGGTTGCTTCAGGGTGAGCAATGATAAACAAAACGCGCTCTTTAACCGGCTGAAATCCGGATTGAATATCCTGAATGATTTTATCCACCAGCTCCATCGGCGCAGTCTCATCGCCGTGTATGCCACAGGATAAGATGATGTGTTTGCTGTTTTCGTCCAACTCCGGCGGGATCACTTCCAATACACCACGCTGGTGAAGTTTGAAAGTTACATCAGCGGCGACTGTGATTTCGCCTGCTGGCATATCGTGTTCTAAGTCCAGGCTGTCAAATAGAAAAGATTGGCGAAAGAGGGATTTCGTCATGCGTTACTCCTTTATTGCACAGCGGCTATGTTAATGAATTGTAGTGTCAAATTATGCTGGCGCGATCTCACTTATCGACACTTAATGACACGCTGAATACTATTCCATAGCCACTGATGGCAAACACGCGCCGAGTCCGGTCACTCGGTGAATAAGCCACATATTCTATCATGGTTTATGGTTGGTAAAAGTCCCTACCCCAACCTAACTGCATGTTTAATCACCAGCTAATCGGTTTTTGCCTGTCTGTCGTGAAAAAATGTGCGGTTATGCGGTCGGGATGCCAATCGCCCGTACAGAGATAAAAGGCGTACTACCGGGGAAAATACGCAGATGGGTGATAGATTGATAATCGATCGACAAATTGGAGTACAGCGCCGGTTGTCGCCAGTCGATGCCAAGAACATCAGCC
>NZ_JBNKVP010000146.1:0-3386 GCF_050299255.1 Vibrio sp. | reverse complement strand
TGGTCCGGGCCAGAGTAACTACTCTCCAGCATCGGGGCCAGCTTGAAATTGCCAATCTGGCGGATATCAGCGGTGCTGTAACGGTTGATTACGCCGCGGCTGGTGCTGAACTCAACATCGCCTTTCGGATCACAAAGCGAGGTGGTATCCCACCCCCCTTTTGCATTGACAAAGACCCAGTATTGCTCGGTACTGTAGCCGGTACTAGCCAGTGACAGTTTGCTGAATGCCGCCAGTGAAGTCATCGCTGCGGCGCTTTTCAAAAATTCTCTTCTGTTCATTATTGATTTCCTTGCAGCGATTTAGTGATAGTAAAAGCGGATATCTTTCAACAAGTAAGTCATCATCGCCATCCAGGCTCGTTGAGTGAACTGGTGATCTTTGACGTTTTCATACGGGTAATTTACCCCTTGTTGACGGTAGCTTTTCACCTGGCAGTCGCCATCCAAATTGAGTCCGGTCTGCTCCGCTAGTACGGCTGCTTGTCCCAGTGCCAGTGCCTGCTGATAAACTTCGTACGCCGATTGCACCTGGCTATCGTTTTCTTCGACCTGTTCACCGTAGAGCTGGTACATCAGCTCGGCAATCTGTTGCTTAAACTGCAAATCAGTTGCTTCGATATGTCTCAGGAACAAGCTGTCCACTTTGACGTAGCTAAAGCCTTTGCCCTGCATTTTGAGCTGGTATGTCCCTGGGGTCAGATAGAAAGAACTACTGGTTGCGGTTACCCAGCGTGCCCACCCGTTGGTGTTCGGCATGTTAATGTTGTCCGCTACCAGTTGGTTATCAACGTAGAGCTGCATCACAACAGGATCGTTACGGCTGTTGGCATAAGGCACGACCAACTGGTAGTTACCGGCTTCGCTAATGGTTACCGAAGCGTTCACTTGCTTATCATCGCCCCAGGCAAAGCGGTAGACATAATCGTCACCGTAGCCCGGTGATTGATCCGGCTCAGAGAGCAGGTCACCATCATCAAACTGCCACTGACTAGGCGCTATGCGGATACCGACACCTTCCGGATCCAGGCCATTGGCGATAATTCGCTCGCTGCTCTCCTGCGCCAGTTGTTGTGGCGTTATCTGACAAGCCAGACTATTCGCCAGCCAGGTCTGTATGGTGGCACCGGTTCCCGACAGTACCTTGGTGCGTTCAAGCACGCTGGTATGGTCGAGACCACCGTACATTAAGCGGGTGCCTACCTCGTCCAGCCATTCAAATGACGTAGACTTAGCCCACGGCTGGCCGAACACCGCGCGTACTTTACGATCCAGCTGCTCTGGTGTCAGTAAGTGCTGAGTGCCGCCAAATAGGTTGTCAGGCAGGCTATAAGCACTTGTTACCAGGTCTTTTACCAATGCCTTGAGGTTGTAGTTCGACTGGCGGAAGCGCTCTGCCAACAGGTTGATATCCTGCTGTTGAGAAGCAAAGTACGACTTCTCATCGTCGCTGGCGGTTTCCAGCGGCTTCGGTTTCACCGGATAACCGGTAATTGGTTCAAACAGGGTCTGAACTACCGAGCGTGAGAAGCGCGAGTCGTTCACGGCCTTGCTCATCAACCACTGCAGCGGATCCTCACCACTAAACAGCGGCGCAAGTTCCCCGTTAAAACCGGCAGGCAGAATACGGTTTTCTGGCCAGTAAAAACGGTGAGTCGGAGTGAGTGGCAAGTCTGCGATGTATTCGTTCCCTTGCCAATGCTTGAACGACGACGCCACCGGATCCATTACCTCGTGACAACCGGTACAGGCCGGGTTGGTCATGGTCGGCAAGTCTCCGGCTAAGTCGTCCGCAGAAGGCCGCTCGCCAGCGATACTCAGGATATCGGTCGCCAGGAAGTTCTTGTAGAACTTATAGGAGCGGTGACGGTTGATGTTGGTTGGCGTGGTTGGGTAGCGCGTCATGTAGGCCGGGTTGGTCATCACGCCTGCTTGCGGTACGTTCAACTGTGCCGGCTGATAGTCTTCACTGTCCCATGGGAATTGTGACCATTCCGGGTTGCTCAGCTCGGCAAAACTGTAGCGGCCTTCAATACCGTAACTGCGGGCATTGAAATAGTTCACCATAGTGTAGTCAGCAGTCAGAATATCGGAGAATGGCAAGTCGTTTCTAACGACGTACTTAACCAGTTCGGTACTTTCTGCCTTGTGTGCCGCGACCGTTTGCTGCCACAGGTAGTTTTGTAGATCGCCATTACCACCGGCGGCATTCAGGTACCATTTTGACGATCCCCCTTCAGCGATAGTAAAGGCTTCCACTGAGTTCAAGACCCCTTGAGTGCCTTCAGTGTGCAGTACGTCTTGATAGATCTCAGCCATACGGGCGACGAACCCAGGTTCATTTAATAGCCGATCCAGCAGCGAGGGCAGGGCACTGGCGCCATCTCGTTGCAAAGTGAGACGCTCTTGCGATGTTGGTGCTCTGGAAGCCAGATTGTGCGCGGCGCTATAGAACAGCCGGGCGGCTTGCTGATCGGAAATATTGGCATTCAGACCGCTAACCGTGATGGGTGGAGTGCCCGATGAACCGCCTGAGCCATCAATAAACTCATCGAGCATCCAGTCGTACAGTTTTTCCGCACAGGTTTGATCACAACTGCCCGGATTGCCATACGGCATGGTATCGCGAATGAGATCGATGATATCTTCACGGTACAGAGCATTGATGATTGAGGAGCCGGTATTGCCGTCCTCGCCGTGGCATTTGGCACAGTCAAGCGCCTGCCATAGCTGCTCACCACTGAGTACATTGCTGTCTATTTCAACCGGTTGTTCGGCAATGGTGCCGATGTTTGGGTTGATATACAGGCTAGAGACTTCTTCGCCGGACAAGGCACGTTTGTAGATGCGCAACTCGTCCAGGTAAGCTTCTTCAAAATTCTCCAGCGCAATTTGCGTGATCGGATCGCCCGCCGCTTGCTGTTCCTGACGGATCAGCTGGCCATCGACATAGATGGTGACATCGCCGGATTGTCTACGCACGTAAGTAAACATCTGCCAACGACCAGGAATCAGTACGTCCGGCTCGGAAACCCACTGATCGCCGTTGGCGTACTCAGTCATAAACTGCACTTTAAAGTTATTCGCTGAGCTGAAGAACAGGGAGTTGTAACTTCCTTCAGGAAATAGCTGATATCGACCCCATTTGTCGCTGGTCATGGTGGTTTTCAACCAGAATGACAGCGTGAAATCGGTACTAGCGAGATCAATCTGCTGGCCGGTGGTTAAGTCCAGCTTGGCGGCCTGATCCTTATAGGGTTTTAACGCATACCCGCTGATGGCATCTTCGGCGTACTGGGCGTTGGTCAGGGTCAGATCCAGGCCGTTACCGGATTTGTCTGCCACCTTGTTGCTGACGATGTCGTCAAAGTTGTAGTGGATGTACAG
>NZ_JBNKVP010000145.1:0-3421 GCF_050299255.1 Vibrio sp. | reverse complement strand
GGTATAAATGGAGTATTCAAGATTGATGTTTGTTATCTCTACATATAAAAAAAGGAAATACCCATTATGACGAAACGACGTGTCGGCGTACAACTTCATCCCCAGCATACTACATATGAATCATTTGCCACCGCCGTGCGACAAGTCGAAGCACTTGGCGTGGACTCAATTTGGAATTGGGATCATTTTTTCCCACTCTACGGCGATGAAAATGGTGAGCACTTTGAGGCCTGGACAATGCTAACGGCTATGGCGATGCTCACTGAGAAGGTGGAGATAGGTTGTCTGGTCACCTGCAATAGCTACCGTAATGCTAGTAGTTAGACAAACAGAGTTTGCCGGGTTGTCAAATTACACCCGTAAATGTACCGGGTATTTACACCCATTATAATCCACTCGTTTACACCCAAGATGTGCCACTTGTTTACAGTCCATATGCCACTTTCGATGACGCCTCATCCGCCAACTGAACGATAAAACAATCCCCGCCCCATGAGCATGTTGAGTTAGCTGGCTATCTCAATTTTCACCTCCTCTTCCAGCTTCTGCCGGCCCCGTGCCCGAAAACTGTCGCCCTGAATAACAACAATCTCGGCATGGTGCGCCAGCCGGTCCAATCCGGCGGCTGCCAGAAGTGGATTGCCAAACAGGCCGGGCCACTCGCTGGGCGAACGGTTGCTGGTCAACATGATGCTGCCCTGTTCATAACGCTCGTTGATGATGTCATACAAATCTTCTGGCATCGGTGGGGTCAGCGGCTTCAGGCCAAAATCATCCAGCGCCAGCAGATCAGGTCGGCAATATTGCTTCAACCGCCGGTCAACAGAGTCATCAGCGCGGCCGCCATGAATATGGCGCAGCATTTCATGGGTATTGATGAACAGGGCCGAATAGCCTTGACGACAAGCCTCGTGAACCAGCGCCTGGGCCAGATGGGACTTGCCTACTCCGGTTGGGCCACAGATGAGTACGTTCCGTTTCTGCCGGATGTAATCACAGCTGGCCAGGGACAATATCTGCTGCCGATTCAGATTAGGATTGAAATTGAAGTCGAAGTCCTCCAGCGTCTTGCTCATATGGACGGCCGACCGGCGCAAGCGCAGAGCCAGCTGTTTCTGCGCCCGTCGTTCCACTTCGTCTTCCAGTAGTCGAGCCAGAAATTCAATATGGGTCCATTGGCCATCGACGGCCTGACGATGCCGCGCCTCCAGCGTTTCCAGAACACCGGAGAGGCGTAATTGTTTCAGGTAGGGTTGGAGTTGGTGTTTCAGTTCCATGATGGCCCACTCCATAAATGACCCAGAAGTTCCTGCGCCCCACGAACAAATCGTTGCGCTGGTGGAATCTCTGGCGCTGCTGATATTTCCGTTTCGATTTCCAATCCCTGGCTGAGAATCCGCTTGACCGTTTTGTAGCTGACCTCATCAAAGCGCAAAGCGCGGTCACAGGCCGCTTCCAGGCGTTCATCGCCAACTTGCTCGCGTAGTCGCAACAAGCGACGCACCATCGAGAGCCGGTCCACCACTGGGTCAGCCAGTAAACGGCCAACCAGCGCGGTGGTGGACAAACCAATATCCGCCGCTACAGTCTGGCAAGCCCCACGATCTAAAACCAAGCCTGGCAGCTTGTCGGGTGGCAGATGGGCCGGATTAGTGATGCGTTGTCCCGGCTCAGTCGCCCGTTCATGGGTCGCCACCAGTTGGTAGTCACTGGTATAGAGCCGCACTTCCTGGCTGCCGCCGCGAACCCGTAGTGTTTGCCCGACCAGGCGAAATGGCGCGGAGTAGTAAGCATTGTCAAAGACCACATAGCAATCCCGGTGCAGTTTGGCTTGTTTCCACACGGCCAGGTCATACGGTGTTTCCGGCAGCGGCTGCAAAGCGGCTTTCTCCACAGTCTCAAACTGGACGAGTGGCTGTTTGCGGGTGGTACCATGTGTGCGCTGGCCGGCGGTGGTCAGACACCACACTTTGACGTCTTGGTTAGCCTGGGTGATGGTGCTCATCTCCCGACCGCCAAGGAAATTGCGTTTCACGTAATGGACACCACCCTTTTCCACCTTTCCCTTATGCTGGGGCGTCTTCGGTTTGCAGGGGGCGATGAGAAAGCCGTAATGTTCGGCGCATTCCCGGTAAGTCACCTGCACTTCCGGGTCATCCCAACACGCTTTGGTGATGCCGGCTTTCAGATTATCTATAACGACTCGCTGTGGTATGCCGCCCAGAAACGCGAAGGCGTTGCGGTGCAGACGCAGCCAGGTTGGTATCTTCTGGTTGAAAACGAACTCGACGTACTGGTGACGGCTCCAGGATAGCGTCATCACAAAAGCCCAGGTTTTGCGAATTTCACCGGTAGCCGAGTCTATCATCCGCCCGGCATAACCGAAATCTACTTGAACTTCTTCCCCTGGCCTTGTTTCCACCCGGACTGTCACATCCGGCTGGATGGGTTCCAATTGGCGTACAAAACGGTAAACGGCCATGTAACTGCCACCAAAGCCCCGTTCTTCCAACCTGGCCTTAATGGCGCTTATCTCCACGCCTTGCTCGCGCAGCTTAATCACCTGTTTCCGGTACGGTTCCACAGTTGATTGGCTTTGCGGTGGTTGTTGTGGGGGCATCGTTTCTTCCAGTAGTTGGTACAGTTCTTCAATGGGCGGTAACGACCCTGTCAGCAGGCTGTATTCTTCAGCCCATTCCCGGTATTTCTGTCCAGTCCGACGGTCGATCCCCAAATCCCGTTTGATACATCGGTTACTGTGCCCAGCCCGCAGATGCTGTAAAAGCGCATAAATGTCCACGATCTTTTTCCTTTTTCCTGCCATGTTCCCTCCGGATTATTTCCGCATTTTGCCGGAAGGATAGTTGGCGGATGAAGGCTTGTCGATGGTGGTACATCTTGGCCGTTAATAGGTGGCACACTTTGCCCGTAAACGGGTGGTACAGTTTGCCCGTTAATCACTGGCACAGTATAGGGTGTAAAGTGACACCTTCCAGAACACATTTCTCCCGCGTTCTTTCAATGGTGCGTGGATGGGCTTTGAGGGCTTTGGCAATATCCGCATCTTTCCAGCCGCCACCCGGTTGGTTTTCATCGGCTAGCAGCAGGATTTGGGCTCGTCTCATCCGACGCGCATTCCCTTTGCCTTTGCTGACAATGGCTGTCAACTTAGTGCGTTCTTCTGTTGTTAAAGTGACTTTGTATATTTTTGCTGGCATCTCTTCCTCTTCTGTTTTTGATGAAAGGATGCCATTTTTTGACTTATCCGGCAAACTCTGTTTGTCTAACTACTAGTTGTCCAATAAGGCCAGTCCACGATTCAAGCGGGCCAGACCAGCACCAAACGCGGCGCATATTGTCAATTCATACAGTTCGTCTTCGCTGTAACCGGCTGCTTTTAATTGGGTAATGTCAGCGTCTG
>NZ_JBNKVP010000144.1:0-3641 GCF_050299255.1 Vibrio sp. | reverse complement strand
TTTGCCCAGTTGTTGCTCACAGAATCCTGCCAGCATTTGTACGATGTCAGCATCGCTGTCTTCACCACTAACCAGTTCAAGCAGGCGCATAAAACGCACGGGATTGAAAAAATGGGTAATCGCAAAACGTTTACGGAAATCTACCGGCATATCTTCTACCAGTAGTTTGATAGGTATCGTTGATGTGTTTGAGGTGATAATGGTATCTGCCCGGCATACTTCATTCAGACGCTGATACAGATCCTTTTTAATATCCAGTCGTTCTACTACGGCTTCCGCCACCCAGTCACAATCTGCAAGCTGAGCAAAATCATCTCTTGTGTTTCCCAGATGAATCAGTGATTCAGCCTGTTCGCTCATCAAGCCGGGTTGATCGGGGTTACGTAAGCGCTCAAGTCCGCGTTCAGCCAGAGCATTCGGGTTATCATCGCTGGGTAAATCCAGCAACCAGACCTCTATTCCTGCATTGGCTACCTGACCCGCAATGCCACTACCCATGGTTCCTGCGCCGATGACGACAACTTTATTGATTTTCATATTTACTCTTATTTCTGCTGTTTGGTAATAAAGACACTCATTGCCTGAAGACTTTGTTTAGGGGCTTCTATTGGTAGCATATGGCCATAACCATTAAGGATACAGGTTTCGGCCTGTAAGGCATGGGCCAGGGCCTTGCCTGCTTTAAGAGGGGTCATTCGATCCTGGCCGGCAAGTATCACTAGCGACGGTATTTTTAACTCGCCTGCGATCTCATCCCCACTGAAATAATCAGCGCATGCCTGAAGATCTACAGCCAGTGGATTCTGCGACATGATCTGTCGACCTATGCCGATGGGTTGCATGCCGGGTACCGCTGACATCCCCATCTGAGCCTTTTGACCAAATCCCCATTGCAACATCAGTTCAGCTGCATCCGCTGCAGATTTTTTTGCAGCGTCGATCAATGCCGGGTTTACAGGAATTGCGGATGCAGTGCCTATACCTGTCAACGAAGCAACTTTATCAGGCGATTGATGTGCCAACTCAAGCGCACATAAAAAACCCTGAGAATGCCCGACCACATGGCACTGTGTCACACCGCATTGCGATAGAAAGTCACTTAACCATGCGCCCATAGCTTGAATACTGGTTAAAGGGCTGCCTGCAGATAAACTATGCCCCGGTAGATCAGGGGCTAGTACGGAAAATCCGTTATAGGCAAACCATCGGGTCTGCAGAGCCCAGCTACGATGATCAAGACCGCTGCCATGAATGAATAGAACAACGGGTAGTTCTGGATTGAATTCCTTACCACCCGTAGCTGCGTAGATATCTTCGCCATTTAATGTGATTCTCATAATGCAGCCTCGGCGATACGTTGAGCAGCCTTTAACCCGCGTTGAAAATCTGCCCTGATATCACTGATGTCTTCGATACCAACAGAAACACGGATCATATCCTCACTGATACCGGCAGCAGCCATTGCATCCTGATCCAGCCGTGAATGCGTTGTGCTGCCAGGGTGAAGCACCAGTGTGCGCGAGTCGCCAACATTGGCCAGATTGGATGCCAGTTGCAAGGCATTAATAAAAGCAGCGCCACCGGCACGACCACCTACCACGCCAAAACATAGCATGGACCCAGCCCCTTCAGGGAACAGAAGCCGGGCTATCTCATGACTGGGGTTAGAAGGCATATCCGGATGATTCACCCACAGCACCTGATCCTGTTGCTGTAACCATTCCACCATTTGCAGGGCGTTTGAAACATGCTGTTTCATGCGCATGCTTAAAGTCTCAATGCCCTGTAATATAAGAAAGGCACTGTGGGGGCTGAGTGCTGCGCCGATATCACGCATAGATTCGGCACGAATTTTCATAGCTAATGCCGAAGGCCCAAATTCATCCCAGAACTTAATCCCATGAAAAGGTGCATAGGGTTCAATGAGTTCAGGAAAGCGTCCACTTTTTTCCCAGTCAAAATTCCCACCATCGACGATGGCACCACCGATAGCAACACCGTGTCCACCCATCCATTTGGTGACTGAATGAACAACTATATTGGCACCGAAATCGATTGGGCGACATAGGGCAGGGGTGGCGAAGGTCGCGTCGATCACCACTGGCAATCCCATCTCATTGGCTATTGCGCTGATTTTCGGTAGGTCTGCTACCTCAAGACCGGGGTTGCCAATCGATTCGCAGAAAACCAGTTTGGTATTTTCCTGTATGGCTTCTCTCAAAGCCTGTTCATCATTAATGGGGACAAAGCTGCAACTGATTCCGAATCTTTTCAGGGTATGCCGTAACAGGGTTGCCGTAGAGCCATAAATCTGTGCTGAGGAAACGATATGATCACCAGCGGAACAGAGCGTTACAAAGGTTACGAACAGGGCGCTCATTCCTGATGCGGTACATACTGCCCCACTACCACCCTCTAATGCAGCTATGCGTTGCTCAAGCACTGCTACGGTTGGATTGGTAATCCGGCTGTAAATATGGCCACCCTGCTCAACATTAAACAGAGATGATGCTTCACTTACACTTTCGAAAACATAAGAGGTCGTTTGATAAACCGGAACCGCACGAGAACCGTGGTCACTTTCCGGCACGTAACCGGAGTGCAGGGCAATCGTGTCCGGCTTTAGATAAGAGGATCGACTCATGAATTCTCCTTTTGAACCTTGAAACAATTATCGTCAAATGGCAGAGTGCAGATGCATCCCTGTACACCGGCTACCTGGATTTGGGGATGATTTTCATAATGCTCAATATCGATCATCGCCATCATTAGATGTTTACCGAATTTGGGTGAGAAAACATCTGAAGTAACTTCCCCGATGACATGAGCATCATGATATAAGAGGGTGTCATTGAGCTCTACAGGTTGATCCAGAATGATCCCCATCAACTGTTGCTTTTGTTTACCCTGAGCTTCTCGTAGTGCTGGCAGGCTGAGGGACTCAATATCAGCATCCAGATTAATATAACTATCCAGACCGCAATCAAATGGTGTGTTCTGGCTGGTCATATCGTTGCCATACGAGAGCAGGCCGCTTTCTATACGTTCAATGAGATTAGGACAACCCGCTTTGACGTTTAAATCAGCTCCTTCAGTGAACAATCTATCCCAGAGCGGTTCTGCCAGGCTCGCATCGTTCAGGTAGATTTCAAAGCCGCCCTGTTTGCTCCAGCCTGAGCGTGTGACCAACATAGGCGTACCATTAAAATCGAGTATTTTACCGCGAAAGAAACGAATACTTTCAACTTCATCACCGAACACTCGAGACATTAGAACCTCGGCCTTGGGACCCTGTATTGCTAATGGCCATACATCAGCCTCTGTGACGGTAACATCCAGACCGTAACCCGTAGCCAGACCTCTTGCCCAGAGTTTAATATCGCTGTCAGCAATAGATAACCACCAGTGAGATTCAGAAAATCGTATCGCGATAGGGTCATTCACAATGCCTCCATCGCTATCGCATAGCGGGGCATAAAAACACTGGAGGTCCTGTGCTTTAGTCATATCACGAGGGGTCATCAATTGAACCAGTTTTTGACTATCCGGACCCTTTATCTCGATCTGACGTTCACAGGAAACATCCCAAACCTGTACGTGATGACAAAGGTGCCAGTAGTCTTTCTCCAGTGATTCAAAAA
>NZ_JBNKVP010000143.1:0-3717 GCF_050299255.1 Vibrio sp. | reverse complement strand
GTGTTGATTCTTATCGACAAAGTATCCTGGGGAAAACGACGTACTATAAATCATCTGACTTTTACCCTCCTGTTAATACCACGTTGTATTCCACTTTATTTGGGTTAGAAAGAGTAAATTGGCAAAGCGTACCTGCTTCAAATGTCGTTCAGCCTCGCGTTGGTGGATACCTTAGATCAGGAGCATCAGTGCCATATGACTTTGAAACGTTGGTACATTTTGACTTAAGTGAGATTAAAGGCAAAATTATCAAAGCAACTCTTCTTGTCGAGTTTGGTGACTCTACTCTGAAGTTCCCGTTTAACAATGTTATAGCGAATATAGTGAATCAGGACTGGTCTGAACAAAACGTAACCTATGATACATTTTGTGACTCGTTTACTATATGCCTGCCTTGGGAGCATCCTATTGGGTCATTCAATAATGTGGAGAATGGCCAAACGTTTAAGCTATCTAATTCTGAACTAGTGGAAACGATAAATAAAAAACGAGCTGCAGGTGATATTAGTATTGATTTTGTTGTCACATCAGCACCTTATGAAAGAAGTTACTTTGCAAACATTGAGAGTGTTTCCTTGTTCATTGAGTACTAGACAGTTTGGATGTGAGAGTTGGCCATATCTCTATCCATTGGTGTGTTGATAGGTTGTTCAAGTTGCTCAGATGAACGAATATCTCCGTTAATACTGCCCAAACGGAGCAAAGGAAGTTACTGCTCTCCAATCTAGAGTATCTATTAATGGAGAAACAAAAAGGCGAACTTCTCAGTTCGCCTTTTAAGTCTATCGAAGCCCAATCAACTTCTTTTGCTATCAACAACCAATCAATCTTCGTAGTTGTCGATGCTTGGGCAAGAACAGATCAGGTTACGGTCACCGTAGACGTTGTCGACTCGGTTTACTGTTGGCCAGTATTTCCAGGACTTAGTCGCAGGTGATGGGAAGCAGCCCAGTTCACGTGAGTAAGGACGCTGCCACTCTTCGCTGGCCAGATCCACTTGGGTGTGCGGAGCATTAACCAGTGGGTTGTCGTCCAGCGGCCATTCACCGACTTTCACCTTGTTCATCTCTTCACGAATCGCGATCATCGCGTCGCAGAAACGATCCAGCTCTTCCAGGTCTTCAGACTCAGTTGGTTCTACCATCAGAGTTCCGGCAACCGGGAAAGACATGGTTGGCGCATGGAAACCGTAGTCCATCAGACGCTTAGCGATGTCTTCTTCGCTGATGCCTGTTTCTTCTTTCAGCGGACGAATGTCGATAATACATTCGTGTGCCACGCGACCGTTGCTGCCACGGTAGAGAACCGGGTAGTGCGGACGCAGACGCTCCATCACGTAGTTGGCATTCAAAATCGCAACTTTGGTTGCATCAGCCAGGCCTTCTGCGCCCATCATAGCGATGTAAGCCCAGGAGATTGGCAGGATAGAAGCACTACCCAAATCTGCTGCAGAAACCGCGTAATCTTCACCTTCAACACCGTTTTCGATGTGACCAGGCAGGAATGGAGCCAGGTGAGATTTAACACCGATAGGACCCATACCCGGACCGCCGCCACCGTGTGGGATACAGAAGGTTTTGTGCAGGTTCAGGTGCGATACGTCAGAACCGATGAAGCCAGGAGAAGTCAGGCCAACCTGAGCGTTCATGTTTGCGCCGTCCATGTATACCTGGCCGCCAGCGGCGTGAACCATTTCGCATACTTGTTTCACTTGCTCTTCGTACACACCGTGGGTAGACGGGTAAGTGATCATGATACTGGACAGGTTGTCTTTGTGTTTCTCGATCTTATCTGCCAGATCATTGATATCGACGTTACCTTCGCTGTCGCATTTCACAACCACAACTTTCATCGACACCATAGAAGCCGTGGCCGGGTTAGTACCGTGCGCAGAGCTTGGGATCAAGCAAACATTACGGTGACCTTCGCCGCGGCTCTGGTGGTAGCGCTGGATTGCGATAAGACCAGCGTATTCGCCAGAAGCACCTGAGTTAGGCTGCAGTGAGAATGCATCGTAGCCGGTGATTTCACACAGTTTTTCTTTCAGGTCTTTCGCCAGTGCAGTGTAACCCGCCGCCTGTTCGATAGGCGCGTATGGGTGGATAGAACCGAACTCTGGCCAGGTAACCGGAATCATTTCCGCAGCCGCGTTCAGTTTCATGGTACAGCTGCCCAGTGGGATCATACCGTGAGTCAGTGAGAAGTCTTTGTTTTCCAGCTGCTTCAGGTAGCGCATCATCTGAGTTTCGCTGTGATGCGTGTTGAATACCGGGTGAGTCAGGTATTCACTGCTACGACGGCAGTTTTCTGGAATTGCGGCAAATTCATTGGCTGCGATTTCGCCAGACAGGTCAGCGACGTTTTCTTTCACGCCGAAGATCGCGAACAGCGCTTCGATGTCGTCAGTAGTGGTCGTTTCGTCGAAGCTGATGCCCAGTTTGCCATCCAGCTTACGCAGGTTGATATCAGCCTGCTGCGCTTTGGTGTACAGCGCTTCGGTCTGCTCACCGGTATTGATGGTGATGGTATCGAAGAAGCTGTTGTGCGCCAGTTCAAATCCTGCTTTAGTCAGACCCGCGGCCAGAATAGCAGTCATGTGGTGAGTACGGCGAGCGATAGTACGCAGACCTTCCGCACCGTGGTATACCGCGTAGAACGCTGCCATGTTGGCCAGCAGTGCCTGCGCAGTACAGATGTTTGATGTCGCTTTTTCGCGGCGAATGTGCTGCTCACGAGTCTGCATCGCCATACGCAGTGCTTGATTGCCTTTCGAGTCGATAGAGACACCGATCACGCGGCCTGGCATGGTACGTTTGTGCTTGTCGCGGGTAGCCATAAAGGCAGCGTGTGGACCGCCGTAACCCATAGGTACGCCGAAGCGCTGCGCCGAACCGATCACCACGTCTGCGCCCATTTCACCGGCCGGTTTCAGCAGGGCTGATGCCAGCAGGTCGGTCGCGACAGTAACGACGGTTTTGTTGGCTTGTGCTTTGGCGATGATGTCGGTCAGATCGCGCACTTCACCGGTCGTGTTCGGGTATTGCAGCAGGGCACCGAATACATCCTGCTCTGGCAGGGTTTCTAGTGGTGCAACCACTACTTCAAAGCCGATGAATCCAGCACGGGTTTTAACGACTTCGATCGTTTGTGGATGAACGTCATCCGCAACGAAAAATACTTTGCTCTTGCTCTTACCGGCACGCTGACACAGAGTCATCGCTTCTGCAGCGGCGGTCGCTTCGTCCAGCAGAGAGGCGTTGGCGATATCCATGCCAGTCAGGTCCATGACCATTTGCTGGTAGTTCAGCAGTGCTTCCAGGCGGCCCTGTGAAATCTCTGGTTGGTATGGCGTGTAAGCCGTGTACCAGCCTGGGTTTTCCAGTACGTTACGCAGGATCACGTTTGGCGTGAAGGTGTTGTAGTAACCCTGGCCAATAAAGGTGCGTTTCACCTGGTTTTGGTCTGCGAATGCTTTCATCGCAGCCAGCATATCGGCTTCGCTCTTGGCTTCTGCCATTGTCATTGGTTTTTCTAGGCGAATTTGTGCCGGTACAGTCTGCTCAATCAGAGCGTCCAGGCTGCTGACATTAATCGCATCCAGCATTTTTTGCTGGTCAGATTTATTCGGTCCGTTATGGCGGGCAACGAACTCGTTTTGTGTGCTGAGGCTTTGCAGTAATTCAGTCATGTTTCCTATACCTTCCTTTCAAAGGTTCC
>NZ_JBNKVP010000142.1:0-3904 GCF_050299255.1 Vibrio sp. | reverse complement strand
GGTGACGATTGCCGGGAAGTTGCTTGAAGGGCTTCTGGTTCAAGTCATCCAGCAGGCCGGCAATGCAGTGATTTAACTCTGCCAGGCTAAAGAAGAGAGGTGGACCCCAGACCTTGGACAGCTGAAAGGACAGTTTAAGTGACTTCTGCGATAATGTCGAAAGACAGGAGCAGAAGATGAAAAGAAAACGTAGAAACCATAAACCGGAGTTCAAGGCCAAGGTTGCCCTGGCGGCTCTGAAAGGCGATCTGACACTAGTAGAGCTGTCAGAGAAATACGACGTACATCCAAACCAGATAACCGAATGGAAACGACAGTTACTGAGTAATGCCGAGCAGGCCTTTGGAGGTCTTAAAGCGACTGAGGATGCTGCTGGCAAGATCAAAGAGCTGCATGCAAAGATCGGTCAGCTGACGATGGAAAATGATTTTTTAGAAAAAGGGCTGGAAAGGATTCACGGTCCGAAAGGAAAAGGATGGTAGACCGCGCTCATGATCTGCCGGTTACACGCCAGTGTCAGTTGCTGTCATTGAATCGATCCACGGTCTATTACCAACCAAAGGTTGATGTATCGGATGAGGACTTGCAGCTGATGCGTCGTATTGACGAAATGCACCTGAAGCGTCCGTATTATGGCAGTCGCCGGATTCGGGACTGGTTGAATGAAGAAGGCCATAATATTAATCGCAAGCGTGTGCAGCGGTTAATGCGTCTGATGGGCATTGTGGCGCTGTATCCGAAGAAAAACACCAGCAAGCCGGGGAAGGGGCATAAAATCTATCCCTACCTGCTGAAAGGTCTGACGATGGATCGACCAGGCCAGGTTTATTGCTCGGATATCACGTATATTCCGATGAGCAAGGGTTTTGTCTACCTGACCGTGGTGATGGATTGGTACAGCCGTAAAGTGCTTTCCTGGCGGCTATCCAATACGCTGGAGAGTGACTTTTGTGTTGACGTACTGGAAGTGTCAGTTTTCACCACTATGGAGCCATTCCGGTTTCACCTTAATGGAGCCAGTGAAATTTCACTGTAATGGAACCACTTTGTTTTCACCCTAATGGAGCCACCCTGAGGGCATTTTTGAGCTGATATCGGGTTCGGATTTTCTGTCCATACCGGTTACTGTTCTGACTTTTTGTCTGGAGAGTAGCCATGAGCAACAGGAGATTCGAGATGTTCGAATATCGTCAAATCATTGTACGCATGCGTCAGGGAGACTCTGACCGTGCACTGGCCAAGGCCGGGTTGATAGGCCGTCCCAAAGCGAAGGAGCTGCGGCAGATCGCGCAGCAGCGGGGCTGGCTGGATACCGACCAGGCATTACCGGCTGATGAAGACCTGGCACAGGTTCTTAAACAATCACCCAGGACCTCTGTACAGACAGTTTCCAGTGTTGAACCGTATCGCAAGATTGTCAGCCAATGGGTTGAAAATGGCGTGCAGGCCAAGACCATTTACCGGGCACTGGTACGTAACCATCAGTACGAGGGTAGTTACTCCTCGGTCTATCGTTTTGTCCGGACCCTAAAACCTGTCCAGCCGGATGCCACCATGCATCTGGCGTTTGACCCGGCAGAAGCCGTCCAGGTCGATTTTGGCACTGGTCCCAAACTGGTCGACACCCGCACCGGTGAAGAAGTAAAGACCTGGTTCTTTTTGATGACACTGTGCTGGAGCCGGCATCAATATGCCGAGCTTGTGCTCAATCAAAAGGTTACCACCTGGCTTGACTGTCATCGCCATGCTTTTGAATGGTTCAATGGCGTACCGGCACGGATCATCATTGATAATGCCAAGTGCGCTATTACCCGCGCCTGCATCTATGATCCACAGGTGCAAAGGGCTTATGCGGAATGTGCCGAAGGCTATGGTTTTAAAATCGATGCCTGTCCACCACGAGATCCGCAGAAAAAAGGCCGGGTTGAATCCGGCATCAAGTACCTGAAAAACAGTTTTGCGCCGCTGCGCGAGTTCCGTGACCTGAGCGATGCCAATCGTCAATTGCACGACTGGTTGCTGCAGGAGGCCGGCAACCGCGTCCATGGTTCCACCCATGAAAAGCCCTTGTCCCGCTTTGCCCTGGAACAACCGCTACTGACGCCACTGCCGACTATCCCACCGGAACTGGCCAGTTGGCACCAGGTCAAGGTACACCGGGACTGCCATGTGCAGTTTGAAAAGTGCCTGTACTCGGTCCCTTTCAAACTGATCGGTCAGACGCTCTGGCTCAAAGCCAGTTCCGGCACGGTCCGCCTCTTCCGTGAACATGCGCTGGTTGCTGTCCATCCCCGGCAGTTCCGTCCGGGCCATCGTTGTACGACAGATGACCACCTGCCGCCAGAAGCGATTGCCTGGAAAATGCGTGATCCCCGGTGGTGTCTGCAACAGGCAGAAAGCATCGGTTCGCATTGTCTTCAACTGGTCACGCGGCTGTTTGAGGACAAGGTACTGGAAAACCTGCGGGCGGTACAAGGCATTGTCCGGCTGAAAGACAAGTACGGCGCCGCACGACTGGAAGCCGCCTGCCAGCGGGCACTGGACTATCAGAATCCGCGTTATCGCAGCGTCAAGACCATTCTGGAAAAAGGTCTTGATCAACACCCTTCACCCCAACAGGCTTTTGATGACCTGGCTGACAGCTATACCGGCCAGGGTCGCTTTAGCCGAAACATGCAAAACCTACTGAAACATTAACCTGAAAAGGAGAAATATGATGAATCCACTTCCTGAACTGACCCCCATGCTCAAACAGCTGAGACTCTCAGGCATCCTCGACTCGCTGGAAAGCCGTAACAAGCAGGCAATCGAGAAAAAACTGCCTTATCCGGAGTTCCTGGCTTTATTGATTGCCGATGAAGTCGCTCGGCGTGAACAAAAACGCTTTGCCACCCGGTTGCGCCGGGCTTCGTTCAGAACCAGCAAAACGCTCGATCAGTTCGATTTTAACTTCAATCCCAATATCAACTCGGCATTGATCCATGAACTGGTCAGCGGTCGCTTTATCGAGGAAAAAGTATGTGTCTTAATCGCCGGCCCCTGCGGTACCGGCAAAAGTCATATTGCCCAGGCCATCGGCCATGCCGCGGTGCGCCAGGGACATGATGTACTGTTTACCTCACAATCCCAACTGCTCAGTTCACTGCATGCGACCAGGGCGACAGACTCTTATGACCGCAAGTTCCAGAATCTGGCCAAAATACCACTGCTGATTATCGATGACTTCGGACTGAAACCCTTGCGTGCGCCTCATGATGAAGACTTCCATGACCTGGTGGCAGAACGTTATGAACGCACCGCTACCGTGATCACCAGCAACCTCGACTTCGGCGAATGGGGCGATGCTTTCCCTAATCAGCTACTTGGCGCGGCAACGCTTGACCGTTTGCGTCATGGGGCTTACCGCGTGGTACTGGATGGGAAAAGCTATCGATCTCCCAGGCCAATGGAGAAACAACTTGCAAAATCGTCAAAATCAGTAAAATAATAACCCTGTCTGAGCCCGAAAATCAGCACTTTAAAGTGGCTCCATTAGGCCGAAAACGGGTGGTTCCATTAGGGTGAAATCTGACACACGATGCTGATGCAGCATGCGGCGTACCGCCCGGTCAACCTTCTGGCGTTTCTTCCTGAGCTCACCATGGGTACCGCTCCATTCCTTCGAAGCATTGGATGGTAACTTGCAACCATCAATGGCAAACATCTCTTTGCCTATCAGCCCTAATTTGTCACAGATTAATACCACCTGGCTGAACAGGTCCGCAATCGCTTCCGGTGAACGTGACACAAAGTCTGCCAGCGTACTGTGGTCCGGATGCAAATCCGCCGACATCGCCATGAATATAACATTCTCATGGCACAGCTGTTCTATCTTGCGGCTGCTGGTGATGCCTTTTGAATAGGC
>NZ_JBNKVP010000141.1:0-3961 GCF_050299255.1 Vibrio sp. | reverse complement strand
AGCCATACGTCACCGGGTACTAATAGGTATTACCTTTTAATACTGTAACATAAAAATATTATGAATCAATATCCTGTGAAAATTTTTTACATAAAAACACGTAGTTAGGAATGAATTATTACAATTACTCTCTGCTACTTAGAACTCATTTGAATATTAATCGCTATTTCCATAGCCGTGTTTCATTAACATTAACGGGTTCCTTCCATCATTATGGAGAACCACAATGCCACCGTTATCACAAAATAAAAGGCCAGCAACTCCCTGGAACAAAGGCAAGATAGTCGGCCAAAAACCACCATTAAAAATACCTGAAATATGGGAAATTCGTATTCGTCTGAAACTAACAAATAAAATACGTGACCTTGCTCTGTTTAATCTTGCGCTCGATAGTAAACTTCGAGGCTGTGATCTGGTAAAACTCAAGGTCAGAGATGTTTCCCATGCCAATAAAATCAGGAAGCGTGCCATGGTCATGCAACAAAAAACAATGAGACCGGTTCAATTTGAAATTACAAAAGAGACGCGTGATTCCATTTTTGCTTTAATACAACTGTATAATCTGACAAGTAATGACTATTTATTCCAAAGCCTGATTAAAAGCTCACCTCATATTTCTACACGTCAATATGCCAGAATCTTAAAATCATGGGCAAATGCGATTAGTAAGAATCCATACGACTATGGCACACATTCTTTACTACGTACCAAGGTATCACTCATATACAGACAAACGAAAAATATCAGGGCAATACAGTTACAACGTAAGCATCCGGTAATCACATCTTGCTTTCGGGCGTCCAGTTGTGCGGCAACAATTCATTAATCGCACTGGCCCGGTGAGTTGGCAAACGTTCCAGAACATCCTTGAGATAAGCATAAGGATCATGGCCATTCAATCGGGCCGACTGGATCAGACTCATCACCGCCGCCGCACGCTGACCACTGCGCAGTGAACCGGCAAACAACCAGTTGGAGCGGCCCAGTGCCCAGGGCCGTATCTGGTTTTCCACCCAGTTATTGTCAATGGGTACATGTCCGTCATCACAGTACCGTGTTAAGGCCTGCCAGCGTTTCAGGTTGTAATCGATGGCTTTGGCAATGGCCGTACCATTCGGAACTTTCTGCCGTTGTAAAATCAACCATTGATGGAAAGCATCCAGCACAGGTCTGGCTTGTTCCTGCCGCATTTGTTGGCGCAGTGATGGATCGAGTTCTTTTGCCTGTCGTTCGATGTCATACAGCAGGCCTATTTTATGCAGGGCATATTCCGCAAGCGTACTTTTATCCGCCGCATGCAGATCAAAGAACTTCCGCCGGGCATGGGCCATGCAGCCGATCTCCGTGATTCCCTGCTTGAAGCTTTCCTTGTAACCGGTAAAGTCGTCACACACCAGCTTACCCTGCCAACCCTGCAGAAAGCGACGGGCATGTTCACCGGCACGTGTCGGTGCAAAGTCATAGATCACACATTGCACCGGTGCATCACGGGTACTGGCATAGGCCCAAACATACGCCCGGTGGGTTTTCTTCTTGCCCGGGGCCAGCATCGGCACCGGGGTTTCATCCGCATGCAGTACCGTATTTTTGAGCAGGTTCTCTCGCAAGGCCTCCACCAGCGGTTGCAAAGCCACACCGCAACGCCCCACCCAGTCGGCCAGGGTGGAACGGGCGATGGCCAGTCCGGCACGATCAAAGATCTTCTCCTGCCGGTACAAAGGTAAATGATCGGCATACTTGGCCACCAGCACATGCGCCAGCAAGCCACTGGTGGGCACGCCCTTATCGATCACCTGGGCCGGAACCGGTGCCTGGATCAGGGTCTCACAGTGTTCACAGGCCCATTTACCACGCACATGACGTTCGACCGTAAAAGTGCCCGGTTGGTAATCGAGCTTTTCACTGATGTCCTCACCGATGCGTTTTAATGTGCAACCACAGCTACAGGTAGTATTATCCGGTTCGTGCTGGATAATGGTGCGGGGTAACTCGGGCGGTAATGGTGTACGTTTGGGTTGACGCTTTTTCTGGACCGGACCGGCTATCTGTTCACTGGCCCGCGCCAGCTCTTCTTCGATGGCGCCGATATCGGCATCAATCACATCATCCAGCAAACTGACCTGATACACATTCAGCGTTTCACTGCGGCGAGCAAATTTGTGTCGCCTGAGTAGGGCCAGCTCACGGGTGAGTTTGTCATTGAGGGCCTGCTGGTAGCGAATGGTCTTTGCGTTCTGTTCGATCAGCGTGGCGTTTTGTGCAATCAGTGTGGTTTGCTGGCCCACCTCAACCAGTAGCTGTGCGGCCAGTGCACGGACCTGTTCGTCACTGAGTTCATCCAGGTTTGGTTGGGCTTTCATGAGAGCAACTTTGCCAGAAAAGCCGCCTCATGACGATAGCAGATCAGAGGTATTGATTACAGCATGGAGATCGCGCTGCGTTCACCGAGTTGATACCAGGGCAGACCCAGCACCAGCGCCTTAAGTTGTTCGTGCTCAAGTTGTACCTGAGAACCCTGCCAGTCTCTGGCCCGGATAAACTTTCCCTGATGTAAGCGCCGGGCTGCCAGCCAGAGGCCAAAACCATCATGTACCAGCACCTTGATGCGGTTGGCCCGTTTGTTGGTAAACACATAGGCATGATGTACCTGCGCCTGACCAAACTGTTTCACCACTCGTGCTAATACCGTATCCGGTCCCGCACGCATGTCCATGGGTTCCGTGGCCAGCCAGATCTGGTCAATGCGGATCATGAACGCAATAAGCGCAGCCAGGCAATGGCCCGGTCAATGTGTGCCAGCGGCCACTGGATTTTGATATGATCAACTTCCAGTATGACAGTATCGGTGGGAAATGACGCAGGTGATGTGGCCATTGGCACAGGTATAAAATCAACAGGCGCCGCTGGCTGGGATGATTGAGTTTTGGCAAGGCGTCGCCATTTGTGCACCAGGTTGGCATTGACGCCATTGGCTAAAGCCACACCAGCAACGGAAGCACCGGGTTGTTCACAGGCGGCCAGTATCCTGGCTTTGAAGGCTTTAGAATGGCGGCGACGTTTGGTGACTGGCTTAACCGGGAGTATTTCATTCATTGTTGGTGTCCACTTAAAAACAGGTGGTCACCAGAATACAAGGATTATTGATTATTAACAGATGAGTTTACCGGACGCTTACAGTTAATGTTATTTTACTCGATAATATTTACGCAAAAAAAAACCCGACCATTTCTGATCGGGTTTTTGTATTTAAAGCCTGGCGGTGTCCTACTCTCACATGGGGAGGCCCCACACTACCATCGGCGCTAAGCAGTTTCACTTCTGAGTTCGGGATGGGATCAGGTGGTTCCTACTCGCTATTGCCGCCAGACAAACTGGTCGGATAGACGTCAAACTTCGACGGATATCCTAAACTGGAAAGCCAATTACATTTTGTATAACTGCTTGTTCACTTAATAATTCAAGTGTTTTCAATAAGCACACCATACGTACTGCTTCTGAGAGCATGTAACGCTTGGGGTTATATGGTCAAGCCTTACGGTCAATTAGTACAGGTTAGCTTCACACATTACTGCGCTTCAACACCCTGCCTATCAACGTCGTAGTCTCCGACGGACCTACAAGGACCTCAAGGATCCAGTGAGAACTCATCTTTGGGCCGGTTTCCCGCTTAGATGCTTTCAGCGGTTATCCGTTCCGTACGTAACTACCCGGCAATGCCACTGGCGTGACAACCGGAACATCAGAGGTACGTCCACTCCGGTCCTCTCGTACTAGGAGCAGATCCCATCAATTCTCAAACGCCCACGGCAGATAGGGACCGAACTGTCTCACGACGTTCTAAACCCAGCTCGCGTACCACTTTAAATGGCGAACAGCCATACCCTTGGGACCTGCTTCAGCCCCAGGATGTGATGAGCCGACATCGAGGTGCCGAACACCGCCGTCGATATGAACTCTTGGG
>NZ_JBNKVP010000140.1:0-4024 GCF_050299255.1 Vibrio sp. | reverse complement strand
TTGACTTTGGGTAAGCTTCTCCAGCCCCCAATCGTCAATTAATAAAACATCAACTTTGGCGAGCTGTCCCATGAACTTCAAATAGCTGCCATCGCCGTGAGATAAAGTAAGCGCTTCGAACAGGCGCGAAGCGCGGAAATAGCGTACGCTGTAGCCCTGGAGGCAGGCCTGGTAACCGAGCGCGCAGGCCAGATAAGTTTTACCGCAACCGGTTGGCCCTGTCATCGCCAGGTTGTGATGTTTAGCGATCCATTCACCGGTTTGTAAAGTAGCAATCTGAGTTTTTTTCAGGCCTCTTGGGTGAGCGTAATCAATATCCTCAAGGCGAGCGGAGAGTTTAAATTTGGCGCCCCGAAGCAAGCGCTGTAGGCGTTTATTTTCACGGTAGGTCATCTCCTGGCCCACTAACAATTCCAACCGTTCGATAAAGCCAAGATCATCATAAGTGTTAGGCTGATTGATCTGTGTATCCAGCGCATCGGCGATCCCGGTGAGTTTAAGTTGGCGAAGTTGTTGCAGCAATTGATGTGATGACATAATCAATGTTCCTATTAACGTAAAAAAATGAATGAATAAAAATCAGTGGTAATATTGTGGGCCACGAATGTTGTCGTGGTGGGCAATAGGGCTATTATCGGCTTGGTCCGTATCGTTAAGTGGTAAATCGAGCTGATCCATTGCGCGCTTCAAAATCGATTTGACACTACGGTAGTTCGGTGAACCTATCGCAAGGGCCCGCGCACAGGCCTGATCGAGACGTTGTGGATCGTATTGGCGAGAAAGGTTCAATAGTCCAAGACAACTGCGATAGGCCTGCTCGGGATGCTGTCTTCTCGCCATCATGGCCTCGACTAACGTGAAGACGTTGGCGCCGATCTGTTTAGCCCATCACTTTAAACGTTCCGGCGTCCAGGTATGATGCTCACGATGGGCATGCGGCATATGATTGGTGTCGGTGGAGAAAGCCCCAGGGCGGCGACTACGAGGATGTTTGGCCACGGGTTTGCCTTCAAAAAAGGCAGCAACGATTTCTCCTGTTGCCTGAATTTCGATTTGATGTTTTACCAGGTGGTGGGGAACAGAGTAATAGCATTGTTCAAACTCGACGTGATAATCGATATTGACGCGAGCCAGTTTAAATTCAGTATATTGGTAAGGTGTTTTCGGCAGTGGTTTTAATGCGGGTTTATCCAATAGCTCAAATTGGCTGAGACGACTACCGGGCAACGAAGATGTTTATAGAGATCTCCACCAGCTTTCTTATCCGCCCAGACTTGCTGATAAATGGTTTCATGGCTTACGATCAATAGGTGAGAGGTTAACAACCATCCAGAAACTTGCTCAGGGCTCCAGTCTAAACGCAGCTTTTCTTCAATAATGCTTATCATGGCTGGCGTCATCTTTGTTGGCTTATTGGCTTCTCTACGCCGTTGCTGAGCTTTTTCTTGAGCTTGCTTATGGCGATACCCCCTCTCGCCACTGTTTCGAGCCAGCTCTCTGCTAATGGCTGACTGGCTAACACCAGCAGGTCTTTCCACGAAGCGGACGTTCACCAAATCAAAATTTTACTCGTAAATCGACCGTTCGGGAATCTTCAGCTCCTTGATATATTCCAGTCTCTTAAAATGATGGGTCACAGATTTCGCTTCTTCATCATGCCTATTCCAGCCAATCCAAGCATCAAGAGCAGAAAGGTGCCGGGTTCTGGGACGGGAACATGATCATTTTTTGGATTGATTCTTATTCGAACCACTAAGTCGTCATCATCGTCGTCACAACAGATCGACGCCGGGTCGTCCATATGAAAAATCCAGTTATCCCTGCCGATAGGCTGGACGATGGATCCACCAAACCCCAGCGAGTTGTCTGCATCACTGAAGGAAACGAGGTCGGACGCTGTAGGAGCAGCCAATAAATTAGTTGTGAAAGACCAGAATGATTCTGCATGAAAAATAGTTTTCATATAGAAGTCCAGCTTTGTGCCCGCGGCTACATAGCCTGCGTTGACAGTAGTGCCACTAATAATATTTACGCCATCCCGCACAATCAGTGCATTTCGATGTGAAAATTCCGAGTCGATGGAAGGCGTTCCAATGCCAAACTCTATGTAGGCAGATGCTGCTTCACTACTGACAAATTCAGCGATTAGATCTCCGGATTTGGAGGTTATAATAAAAGCATTCGCGGTTGACGCAATTGCAAAGCTTAATAACAATCCAATAAATAGCTTTATCATAAGTGTTATCTCCCCGCTAAATATCCTGAGCCACATTCATAAAAATTGAGGTTAAAGTGTAAATAGAAAGCTGAGATCTCAACAGTAGAGCTTGTTAACTTGAATATTACATGCATTTTTCATACTGAAAAAACTAAATCACTATAATTCAACAGGTTGCGATTATATGTGGTTTAATTTCGTATCAGATAATTATGATCTGTAAAAAATTCTGACAATTTCTCGGAGATTAGTGATACCTAATTGAATGGCTCGCATTCTCACAGATTAACATGGAGCCTCTAAATATCGAATCCTGGGACATACTGATTTCCTGTCAAAGCTCAATGACAGCTTTGGGCGAATTCCAGACCTTTAACTTTTCAAACAACAGTTGAAATGTAAAGTCATTATTTCCTAGTGCAAATTTCATTTGATATTTCATATCCACCCTCAAGACAAACTGTACCATGTGGCACGTGCTTTGCCGTGGCGCTTAATACGTCCCTCATTGACCAGTTCACGCAAGCGGACTTTCAGTGTGTTTTGATTAGCGCCCGTAAGATCGACCATTTGCGCAATGGTTAAACGTTCATGTTGCCTCAAGAGCTTAAGCACCTGAACAGAAAGCAGCGGCAGTGAGGTGTCACTGCTCTCTTTTTCTTGTTTTACTTTAGCAGCAAGATTGGCTTTTTGTTTTTTCAGGCAGCGCAAAAAGAACCCCAACCACGGCTCCCAATCAGGTTTGTCGTCTTTGAGTGTTGTTTGAGTACGCCGGAGCGCCTTGTAATAGAGGTCTTTATTCTCTTCAACGATGCTTTCCAAAGACGCATAGGGTACATATTCATAGCCCGAGCGTAATAGCAATAAGGTCGTTAGAATACGCGACAGCCTGCCATTGCCATCTTGGAACGGGTGGATAGCTAAGAACACCACATTAAAAACCGCTGTGATTAACAATGGGTGCATAGCTGACTCGTCAAAGGCTTTGGCAGCCCATCTCACCAACGCTTCCATTTCTCCGGGTGTATCAAAGGGCGTGGCGGTTTCAAATACCACACCGATTTCACGGCCATTTGCATCCTTGGCCACAACATGATTGGGAAGCGTCTTATAAGCACCACGATGACGATCATCCTTAGTGCTGTGGCGAAGCAAAGTCTGGTGTAGTTGACGGATATGGTTCTCGGTCAGATGAAGGTCTTCATAAGCCTGAAACACCAAATCCATTGCCTCAGCATATCCGGCAACCTCCTGCTCATCACGGGTTTTAAAGGAGGTCGAGCTGAGATTTGAAAGCAGCGTTTCCACCTGCGCATCACTAAGCTTGGCCCCTTCTATACGGGTAGAAGAGCCAACGCTTTCAATAGTGGCGACTTTGCGCAACTGTTGCAGCCGCTCTGGGGAGAGTGTTTTCAATGCCTGCCATTGGCCTTTGAACTCATCGATTTCAGCGATAAGCTGCAAAATATCCTGTCCAACGGTAATGCGCGGTTCTTTCATTTACACCTCATAGACTGGCGTGATACCCGATATCCATACCTGATTATACCCGATAATATCCGATAGCCCAGCATTATTTTTGACCAGAGCCGTGAAACTGTGGTCAGTTTACGCTTACCCAATCCGCGTAGGTTTGGTCGAGGGTGTCCAGAGGGGCTATGACATGCCCATTTGATTGATGGGAAGTCCATGAAGGGAGAGCCAACTTCTCAAAGGTGGTGCCCGCTCTGGCGGCAGGGTGTGGGGGTTGGTGGTATCAGTATTGGCCGCTTTCTGCTTAAGATGTTTGAGAATCTGTTCAATCAC
>NZ_JBNKVP010000139.1:0-4134 GCF_050299255.1 Vibrio sp. | reverse complement strand
CACGTTCGGCAGCCATTCCTGTAAATAACTGTAGGCCGTCCCCGCAATCGCCAAATCGGGAAACAGCGCTTTGAGCTCGGCCGTAGCCGCGATCTGTCGGGCCACGCCTACCTGCGATATGACAACGGATCGTTCAGCAACTGAATGCCACAGCATCATGCACAAAAGGAATCTCTAGGAGTGTCAACGCATCGTGCACATAAGTGGCAAGAAAAGCGGTCACATAATTTGATAATCATGGTTGTGTCGAGGCCAATAGAATAATACGGTTACAGTTTCTCCAGGTAGCTGCTAATAGCGAAAGGAGAAACGATCATGAAAGATGAATTATCTACTCGAAAGACGGCCATTCGGCTGCGATTAGCGGGTGAGTCTGTCGAGAGTATCTGTAGCACCTTAAAACGTTCAAAACGCTGGTTTCACAAGTGGTGGCAACGCTATCTTACACTGGGAACAGAAGGCCTGTATGATCTAACGCGGGCCAACCATCGAGTCGCACGACAAACACCGCCACACATCGAGCGTGCAGTGTTGAGTGTTCGCCGACGGCTGGAAGCACGCTCAACACCACAAACGCGCTACGCTCAAATAGGAGCTGCGACCATACGTGAGGAGTTACGCACTTTGGGTCTGACACCACTACCGAGTTTACGTACGGTCGGTCGTATCCTACAACGGGCAGGGCTGACCAACCCTTCGTTGCGGTTAGCGCAGACACTTGCACGAAGCGACTACCCAGGCCCGCAGGCCCAGGACACGAACCAATTACATCAAGTCGACACAGTTGGGCCACGCTACCTGAAAGGCGACAAGACCCGCTACTATTTCCTGATTTGCAAAGATGTCTTTGACCAAGCCGTTTATACTGAACTGGTCAAGAGCCGGAAAATGGATGGCATCCTGGCTTTCCTGATCCATGCCTGGCAACATCTGGGTCTACCGGAGATGGTGCAGTTTGACAATGGACGCGAGTTCTGCGGTTTTGGCCACTCAGCGCGCTATCTCAGCCGTATCATCCGGTTGTGTTTGCGCCTGGAAGTCGAAACGGTCTTCATCCCGCCCGCCAAGCCGCAACGCAATGGTTCGGTCGAAAACTTCAATGGCTGGTTTCAACCTCTGTTGCTCAATCGCACCTATCGGCGAGCTTGTGATCTGCGTCGACAATTACGCCTGCTGATGAACACCGTCAATGCGCAACACGTCCATCCCCAGTTGGGATACAAGACGCCAACTCAGTACCGCAAATCCAAGCGTCTGCGTGTACTCCCTGCCAATTTCAAACTTGACGGTTCCAAGCTCCCCATTTCCGTGGGCAAAGTTACCTTCATCCGTTTGGTCTCAGCGGCGGGTACCATCAACATCTTGGAACAGAAATTCAAGCTTGGCAAGCGCCTCAAGTTTCAGTATGTCAAGGCCACCCTCTACACCCGCTACCAGACCTTGAAAATCTATCACAAAGGTCGTCTTATCAAACAGTTTGACTACGAACTACCCAAAAACTAACGCAGTTTGATTTCATTACTCTGGCATCTACCTATGCCATTTTGTGCACGATGCGTTGGCAGTTACCTGTTCTATTGCATGCACGATGCGTTGGCACCTCCTACTGTCTCAATCTGCACCCATATGCGTTGTCATATCGCATATTACCTTAGCAATGCCCCTGCCGAGATCGACCCACTTGAATTGGTGCGGATCAGCGGTATGCGTTGGCCCGTGGAAATAATTTTCCGGGCTGGCAAAGTCGAAGTCGGTTTCGACCACTATGAACTGCGTAGTTGGCTGGGTTGGCATCACCATATGTGCTTTGCTTTTCTGGCTCATCTTTTCCTCGTTCGCATGCGCATCTTCTTCAAACAGCGGGCTCCGGCTCTGACCGTCTACCAGGTCCGTTTACTGCTCTTGAGTGTGTTACCAATACCCAAATTTGATGTCGCGGCTGCCATCCGCATGGTTCGCTACTATCAACGTAGAAATTACGCAGCCTATTTGTCTCATCGCAAGGGCCGTTTGGCTCGGCTTTCAGCTAACCTTGCGCTGTAATACTAGTTACCCGACAGTTATGTGTCAACGGTAAGAACATAGTGGAATTTTGAATGTAAGGTCATTGGTCAAACGCCTTTCAATGAAGCGTAAACCAATCTGGAAGATGGATAAGTCTCGGCGGTCATTGCGGTCAACCAGATGTCTGTCACCAGCGTGAATGGTACGAGTGCCAACAGCAACTAACCAAACATAAAGGATAGCGACCGCCAAAGTCAGTCGAGATAAACGTTGAAAATGGCACAATTTGGTTTTCTCCAGGTCAAAACCATGTTTTTTGAAATCACCGAACATTTCTTCAATCCAGGGTCTGCGAGCGTAAAGGCGCAAGGCCATTCGACGGTCGGGCAGGTTGGTGGCCAGACACCAGGGTTCCTTTTCGCCACGTTTCCAGTGAACCAGCAGGTTGACCGGATAGATGTGATTGACGGCCAGATACCCGCTTCCCAGCCAGATACTTTGACCAGCTTTTTGGATGTGGCTGTCGAAAGATTTCCAGCCTTCTGGCTCAGAGAACCAGACCTGGGTGTCGGACTTTTGACGCAGGACATAGAACCAACGCCAACGGTCCAATTGTTCCAAGACAGGTACGGAGCCAAATTCACAGTCACCAACCAGGAAAACCGCTGCTCCAGCAGGGATCAGACTGTCTACATAGGCCAGCAAAGCCAGTTGTTTGCGAGCACTGCTGTGTCCTTTGATATATTTGACCCAGGTCCAAGCCAGCGGGATCGAACGTCTGCGGTAGGCCAGGCAAACGATCAGCAGTTGATGTCCAAACCCGATCTTGCTGCCGTCCACAATCAAGCGGATTTCGCCCAATTGTCGAAACTGCGCTTGCAACCAGTCTTTGGCAATCGGTGCATACCATCTTCGAACCCGAATCGCCGGATTTGCCAGGAATCGGGCCAGGCGACGAACCGTGCTCAAGAGCTTGGCTTTGCCAGGAATTTTCCCGGCAATATGACTCAGGGTCACAGAACGACTGCGATGGATCCCGACCAGCAACCAGACGAAATTGCGCATTTGGGTAACTCTTTGACCCGGACGCAGTTCCCGAATTCGTCGAAACCACGTATGATATTGTCGGTTGATCGGCATTGCTCTCCTCCAGATATTGTTTTGACTGCTAACTCAACTTTACCTGGAGTTGGCAGGCCGATCAACCTTTTTTGTTAAAGTGTCGGGTAACTAGTACTTCATCAAATAAATTCTGATAGGTGATTCTTGGTCAATTACTGCTCTTTTTTCATAGGGTACAGTCGTTTCAGTTTATCCCTGGCATTTGGGATAGAGAAACGCCAATCAATCGTTGCTTTGCGGTTGTTTCGTTCCGCTTCCCAAGCACCTACTTCTCTCGTGACGATTTCTTGGTTACCCAATCTGCGATCAAGGCACTGTTCTGTTAGAACTGAAATTTCGACTTCAGCCATATTCAACCAGCTACTGTGTTTGGGTGTGTAATGGAACTCCAATTTTTTCGTCAATTGTCGGGCCTGTTCAGGCGGAAAGGTTTCATAAAACGCAGCCGGTGTATGCGTGTTGAGATTATCCAACACCACGCGGATCTTTTCGGCTTCCGGAAGGTGAATTTCAGCCAGGTCCTTCATGCACAAGGCGAAAACCTGTTTGGTTCGTCGGTCGGTGACTTTGACCTGTCGCCAGCCTGCCAGAGGTTGCAAAAACATAAACAGATTACAGGTGCCTTCACGTTTGTATTCAAAATCATAGCGCTGGGGCGTTCCACTTTGCATGGGCAGAGGCAATCTGGTTTCGCTCACCATTTGATAGGGCACTTCGTCAAAGCAAATCACTGGAAAAGCTGGTTGGTAAGGTTCGGCATACAAATCCAGGATATCTTCCATGCGCCACACAAATCGGGCGCCAATAACGGTCGGGATACACCATTTTTGCCGTTGCCAAGGTTTGAGATCGTTTTTTTTAGCACCAATCGCACCGCTTCATATGATAGGCTCTCCAAGTGGGTCAGGGTTACCAAGCGATCTGCCAACAATTGGAGAGTCCAGCGCACACGCCCATCCGGGGGTTGGCTTTGGGCCAAGGTGGTCAAGATGGTTTCTACTTTATCGT
>NZ_JBNKVP010000138.1:0-4167 GCF_050299255.1 Vibrio sp. | reverse complement strand
TTTATCTCATTTTTTAGTTATCGCAGTTACTGGAGCAAGGGAGGAATGTCGCTGCGAGTTTGATATTTGGGCTGGCAGAGCTAAGCTCTGCCAGCTTTATAATTAAGCGTTGGATTCTTTCAGTGATTTTTTCTTATCAAATACGCCACCTTTCAATGTTTCTGGCAGCGACAGCCATAGTAGGCCGGCGATGATCCACACGATTGGCGACCCCCACATGGCCGTTTCTAGATCCGAACGTTCCTTGATGAAGATAAGAACCATAGGCGCCCACATACCGATGATACGGCCGCCGTGGAACAAGGCGGCTCCGAAACTACGCAGGTGAGCAGGGAACAGCTCAGAGAAGTAGCCTCCCCATACCGCAGATGCTGAAAGACCAAAGTTGTAAATCAGACCGAGCAGAGCAAGCAGGTTAAGTCCACCGATCATGGCGTCGCTCGGTGCTACAAAAAACACAGAAGCCATGACACCCGCGAGGATAAAGCCGAATGCGTTGACTTTACGGCCATACTTGTCTGCGATAGCACCCCATACCCAAGCACCAAACAACGATCCGAATGCCGAAATAGAGAAGATAATGCCGACGGTCGCGCCATCAAACTGACGAACTTCTTTTAAGTAGGTTGTTACAAAGCCAGAGAAAAATTGGTAACCGTAGAAGTTCAGGCCAGCCAGTAGTAGACAAGTGATGGTCAGTGTGCGGTATGGTTTGCTCAACATTTCACCCCAAGAGCCCTTTTTGGCCGGTGTGTTTGTTGTCGCGTCGTGCTGATCCTCTTCGCCATATGCGATCACCTTTTTATCACTAGGCAGGATAAAGATCATCACGATTGCAGCAGCCAATGGTGGTACACCACCAACCCACATCAGGCTTTGCCATGGAGCATCAATGCTAGAAATAAAGGCAGCATAAGCGCCCATCACCATCAACGCGACTGAGAACATTGAGGATGCAAAAGCAGTCAATTTACCTCGAACCGAAGGAGTAAACAGGCCGATCATTAAGCTCACTGCCACTGTGAAGTAACCACCCAGTGAAATACCAATGATCAGACGCATAGCTGCCCATGTGGCGTAGTCGGTAAACATCATGTTGATGATGGTGGCACCACCATTTAACGCTGTAATAGCGATCAGCGTTGATTTCTTGCCTAAGTTGGAAGCAAACCAAGCACAACTTAACGCGCCGATAAGAGCTCCGACGGACTGCCAGGTGTAAAATTGGGCTGTATCGGACAGGCTGATCCCGTCGTAAGCCTCTACAATGTAAGGGCGTACGTAGTCAATTATTACAAAGTTATAACAGTAGAAAAAGTAGCCAACCAGTATTGCTGCATAGGCGGCTACTCTTTGAACCATTGGCACTTCACTCATGTGTTTTTTAGTGTTCATGGCCTTCAAACCTCTTAATTCCTTGGTTCTTGGTAGATATAGAAAATCGTAGTGACGATCTTTTTTGCAAGTCGTATGCGAATTTAGTTCGGGAAGGATCTTATGTTTATTCACTCATCCAAGTCTGTGATCAACGTCAACTTGAAATGAATACGCACCCAAAATGTAATTATTGGTGATTTAGCTCACAATAATTGGGGTGAGTGGTCGTCAATTGACCATGATTGGCATCATGATGGTGATGCTCATCACAGTTGTCAGGGATTTTGAGCGTCACATGGCGCAAAAATAAGTAAGATTGATGCGTTTTTACACGGAAAGAGAATCAGGAAATACCGATATGGTTACGTACTCAAGTCTGGTTGTGATTGCTATTTACTTGTTAACGACATTGTTTATCAGCTACTTAGTTAATCATCGTCTAAATGCCAGTGGTGACTTTTCTACTGGCGGAAAACAATTTGGCTGGTTTACCGCAGGTGTTTCCATTTTAGCGACTTACGTCAGTGCGATGACGTTCGTTGGTATGCCTGGGTGGGTGTATCGCTCAGGCATGGAAGCAATGAGTGTGCATCTAAACTATCCGATCGTGATATTTTTTTCGGTTATTTTCTTTGTTCCGGTGTTCTACCGTCTGAAGCTGACTTCTATTTATGAGTATTTGGAACTTCGATTTGGTGTGTATGCCCGTACCATCAACTCGGTGGTTTTTATTCTGGTGCAGTGTATTTCAGCGGGAGTGATCCTCTATGCGGTAGCGTTGATTTTGACCCAAGTAACCCCGTTGTCGATTTTTGAATCAATTATATACATCAGTTTATTTACGGCCATTTATACCTATTCCGGCGGGATCTCGACTGTCATATGGACAGATATGCTGCAGTCATTGGTACTGGTCGTAGGTAGTGTGGCGATCTTCGTTATCCTGTTGACAGAAGTGGGAAGTGGCGCGAGCGTTACACAGCAGCAACTTGATATTGTGAATCTAGATTTTGATCTTGGTGTGGATACTACTCTCTGGGCAGGGGTTGTTGCGGTGAGCTTCTTGCACTTAAGTGTCTACGGAACCAATCAGTTGATTATACAGCGAACTTTGGCAACCAATAGCGTTAAAAATGCTCAAAAATCAATGTTACTTTGTGGCTACAGTGCATTTTTCATTTATCTGTTTTTTGCCGTAATTGGCTTGCTGTTAAGCATTTACTATCAAGATTCCGGTTTTGAAAACAGCAACGAAGTGATCCTCGATTTTGTTTTTAATCACACCAATCCTATTGTGGTCGGCCTGGTGATGTCGGCACTGGCAGCAGCAGCGATGTCTACGCTCGATTCAACTTATAACTCGATCGCGACTGTTGCGACATTTGATATCTATAAGCGTTTTATCTCGAAAAGTGCTTCGTCAGAACATTATGAAAAAGTTTCTAGAAAGATGAGCTTAGTCGCGGCAGCGATAGTGATTTTCCCGGCCGTTTTAGCCGTGTCAAACGAGTCGGTATTGAAAACCATTGCCAGTTTGACGTCGATATTTGTTGGTATCCGGCTGGGTTCGTTTGTTTTGGGTCTGTTCTTTGCCAAAGCCAATGAGAGTGGTGTTATCGTTGGCAGTGTCATTAGTATCCTTGCCGTTGCGCTCTGCCGTTCACTGGATGTTTCCTGGCCCTGGTTTGCTCCGATAGGAACAACGGTCTTTCTTGTCAGTGGTGTGGTAGCCAGCCGTTTTTATGGTGAGTTAAGCCAAGCTCAGGAGCAGTTCATTGCCGGACAGAGGAATCTCTTTTCCCGGCCTTCAATAAGTCATTATGGGCTGTTGGTCTTTGCCGCAGTAACGATTCTGGCCTGTTTCATTGTGCCGGATTGGCTTTACTCTGTTCTTTCTTAATTAAGGTTTCTACCATGTTGTCCATCTTCGATATCTACAAAATTGGTGTAGGGCCTTCAAGTTCCCACACCAATGGCCCTATGATTGCGGGCTATCAGTTTGCCAATGCTATTCAAACGAAAATCTCCCATATTGCGCGGCTGCAGGTTGATCTCTATGGCTCACTTTCCCTGACCGGAGTCGGCCACCATACTGATCGTGCAGTTATCCTCGGTCTGTTAGGTAATCGCCCGGATTCAATCGATATCGGCCGAGCTAACCTGGCCATGGTTAAAGCTGTAGAAGAGGGAATGCTGGTACTTAATGGTGAACAGGACGTTCGTTTTGACTATCAGACCGATATGTTGTTTCACCAGGACAATTTACCTTTGCATGAAAATGGCATGACCATTAGCGCATTTGATAGTCAAGGTAAGCGAATTGGCTTTGAAACTTACTATTCCATTGGCGGTGGCTTTGTAGCAACGGCAGATGAGCTGGAAAATGGCAGCAAAGAGGATGTAATCGATGTTGAGTTTCCGTTCTCCAGTGCAGAGGAGATGCTTAATCTAGCAGAACAAAATGGTCTGAGTATTGGCCGCATGGTGTTAAAAAATGAGCTTGCATTTCAGCCTGCACAGGCGATTGACCAAAAGGCAGAGCAGATCTGGGCGGTAATGGAAAGCTGCATGTCTCGAGGTTTTGAGACGGAAGGCATTCTGGCTGGCGGTTTGAATGTTACCCGTCGCGCTCCGGGTTTATTGAAACAACTGGAGGCTAATGCCGCGACACAAAATGATCCGATGGAAATAATGGATTGGGTCAATGTGTTTGCTTTTGCGGTCAGCGAGGAAAATGCGGCGGGTGGCCAGGTTGTTACTTCGCCAACCAATGGTGCAGCCGGGGTGATC
>NZ_JBNKVP010000137.1:0-4357 GCF_050299255.1 Vibrio sp. | reverse complement strand
GACTGATGTTCTTGTCGCTGTTGTTTTTCGCCAGCACATCACCCGCGCCACCCAGCAATTGTGACTGTTGCTCGTGGTTTTCCACCCAACGGGCAATCTCAGTATTGGCCCGACGGGTATTGAGTACAAACACCGAACCGCCGCGAGGTTTAGGCGAATTAAATGCATCGGCATGGATCGATACCAGCAGATGGGCTTTTTTCTTACGGGCGATTTCGGATCGTTTATTCAGATTGACATAGTAATCGCCGCGGCGTGTCAGCACCGCCTGCATGCCCGGTACGGCGTTGATATTGTCAGCCAGCTTTTTTGAAATCGCCAAGGTAGCATGCTTTTCATACTTGCGGCTCGGGCCGATAGACCCCGGGTCTTCGCCACCGTGTCCCGCATCGATTGCGACAACGATATCGGCGGTACCGAGCAGTTGAGAGGCGTCACGGCTCACGGTTGCACTAGTCGAACTGGTGGTAACGTCTTCCGCACTGTCCCCGTGCGGCAAATCAATCACCAGACGGTGGCCATACTGTCCCCCAGGAGTAGGAGCCAGTTTGAACAAATTCGCCGTCAGCTGGCTTTTCAGTTCAAACACCAGCCGGTAAGTGCTTTTTTCCGGTGGCGAACTCTGGCGGATCCGTTTCAGCACTTTACTGTCTTGCACCGCAATCGGCAGTTTGGTTTTCAGACTGGTCTGTTTGAGATCCACCACCAAACGCTCAGGCTGGCTGAGGGTAAAATAGCTGTATTCGACCTCAGAGGTCAGGTCGATGACCACCCGGGTTTCGTCAGGCGCAGGCCAGATGCGAATCCCTTCCAGGGCATTGGCCCAGGCTTGCGTGGGTAGCCAGACCAATAACAGTAGCAACAGCGTGCGAAAGGTCCGGGATGACTTAGCGATCAACATAACTCCAATTGACTGACTAATTGTTGTCCATAAGGATTATTGGCGGTCAACACGATAACTCGTTGCTCACCATCATAACGAAGCTCGATATCGAGATCCGGCTCAGGTAATAACCCGACGCCTTTTTCCGGCCACTCGACCAGACAGATGGCATCCGAAGTAAAGTAATCACGGATCCCCATAAATTCGAGCTCTTCCGGGTCGGCTAATCGATACAGGTCAAAATGGTACACTTGCCATGATGCGAGCTGATAAGGCTCTACCAGGGTATAGGTTGGGCTTTTAACGTTGCCCACATGGCCGAGTGCACGTACGAAACCACGACAAAATGTTGTCTTACCCGCCCCAAGATCACCATGTAAGTAAATTGTGGTTTGCCGAGAACAGAGCAAAGCAAGGGCTTGACCTGCCTGGATGGTCGCCTGTTCATCTTGCAAGGCAAATTGTTTCGTACTCATTAATTCGAATTCCAACCGATACTGAATATATAAAAAACAAAAGAACAGGCATAGTAAACTGGGTTGGAATTGCGAAACAAGCGCCCTAATGTAAGTATTCGCAAATTTCTCGTTATGATCCGCACGCAAACCATCAGATCGCGCTAGATCCTCAGCAGGAGATCCGTTAAGATCCCCGCCCGTTTTGCCACCAGTGATCAGCATGGACTACCAACAGCTCGCACAGCAAATTAAACAATGGGGCCGTGAACTCGGTTTCCAGAAGGTAGGAATATGCGATGTTGACCTCAGCCAACACGAACCTGCACTGCAGCGCTGGCTGGACAACAAATACCACGGTGAGATGGAATGGATGGCCAGACACGGCATGATGCGGGCAAGGCCGCAGGAGCTGTTACCCGGTACGGTCCGAGTCATTTCGGCCCGCATGGATTACCTGCCCATCCAGGCTCAGTTTGCCAGCAATCTGGCCGATCCCAGTCAAGCTTATATCAGTCGCTATGCGCTGGGACGTGATTACCATAAGTTGGTTCGCAACCAGTTAAAGAAGCTGGCGCAAAAAATAGAGCAGCAGGTCAGTTCACTGGGATATCGACCTTTTGTCGATTCAGCCCCCATTCTGGAGCGGCCACTGGCCGCCAAAGCCGGACTGGGCTGGCAAGGTAAACACTCATTACTGCTGGACAAAGAAGCCGGTTCCTGGTTTTTCCTTGGCGAACTGCTAATAGATCTACCTTTACCCGTAGATACCCCCACAGAGTCAGCGTGTGGTAAGTGCAGTGCCTGTATCACCTCCTGCCCGACCCAGGCGATTGTCGCCGAGGGGATTGTTGATGCCCGGCGCTGTATCTCCTACCTGACTATTGAATACAGTGGGGTCATTCCGGAACCCTTCCGCCACGCTATTGGCAACCGTATCTACGGCTGTGACGATTGTCAGTTAGTCTGTCCGTGGAACCGTTATGCCGAACTGAGTGAAGAAATGGATTTTCAGCGTCGGGAGTCCCTTAACAATGCCGATCTGGTGCACTTGTTCCAGTGGAGCGAAAACCAATTTCTCAAGTACATGGAAGGCTCAGCAATACGTCGCATCGGCCATTTACAATGGCTGCGTAACCTGGCAATTGCCATGGGAAACGCACCCTACCAACATCGAATCATAGCAGCTTTGCAAACCCGGCTTGGCGAGAATGAACTACTGGATGAGCACATTAATTGGGCTCTGGACCAACAGCACGCCCAGCTTCCCCGCCCATTGAACAACAAAATGACCAGATTAATCCGCATTGTCCAGAAAGGAATGCCACGAGATGCATAAAACTTGCCGGGGTCAGGTGCGCAAATTATGACTCAGTTCGAAGTTTTGCATATGTGGAAAAAAAATCTGACCTGCAGAAATTTAACTTGATTTTTTAAAGTTAGCCACATCTACCTCAAATGACCAAGATCAAAGAACATTAAGTTAATGATCATTTTTCATTCAGAGAAAACTAAAGCCACTCGAAATAAAACCAAATAAAAACAAAAGGTTAAGTAAACCTTCCTTCCTGGAACGTGCTACAGTTTGTGTAAAGATCATTCTGCCGATCACAGTTTTGATAAATTGAATTCAGGATATACACCAAGTTATCCACAATATTTTCACTGTGGATAACTCTGTTGACGAATATGTGTAAGCCTGCTGCCACCTAGTCTGGCAACAACGCTGTAACATGATAGCGACCTGATAAAAAACAGCATGCATATCAAAGTGGCCATATTCGGCAACCGGGATAAATTGTTTAGGGGATGATGCTTCGCAGCATTAGAAAGAGCGGCAGACAAATAACGACATGGTCGCTCTCTGTCTGGTTACTTTGAACAGATATCCGCTTCTGACTGATATCTTAAAAGTAAATGGCGCGACACACGAGGTTCACTTCCTTTTCATAAAAAGGCGTGACCTCAACCTTGGCAAGGTTGCACTCTACCAACTGAGCTAGTGTCGCACTTTCATCATTTAGCATTATCCATGCTGAATGAAAATCGAAAGGAGTTAAACCATCAAGCGGAACTTCATTGAGTTCCGCTTAGGTTTGATATATCCAAGAAATTTGGAGTAACACACGAGGTTCGCTTTCTTTTCATAGAAAGGCGTCCCTCAACCTTAGCAAGGTTGCGCTCTATTGAGCGGTGGTGCTGCAAATTTGGAGCGACACACGAGGTTCGAACTCGTGACCTCAACCTTGGCAAGGTTGCGCTCTACCAACTGAGCTAGTGTCGCATTTATTTACTCAGCCTGCTAAAGGCTTCTATTTATAGCAATTCTGATCTCTACAGACAAGTCTGTTCACCGATCAAATTTGCAGATTTCAGAGCAAGAAGAATGCCCTGAATTTCAAAATAAACTGAAGCGACTCACGAGGTTCACTTTCTTTTTCCAAAAAGACGTGGCCTTAACCTTAGCAAGGTTTCGCTCTATTGAGCAGTGGCGCTGCAAATTTGGAGCGACACACGAGGTTCGAACTCGTGACCTCAACCTTGGCAAGGTTGCGCTCTACCAACTGAGCTAGTGTCGCAATATTTATTTTGAAGAGATGATTTGAGGGTTCAGATATTGATTGCCACTCAAAATCTCATTTGAAAGTGGTTGCGGGGGCCGGATTTGAATCGGGCGGCGCATCCGTCGACGGCCTGAAGGTTATGACATTGATAACCAGCAAACTGTCGTTGAATTTGGTTGCGGGGGCCGGATTTGAACCGACGACCTTCGGGTTATGAGCCCGACGAGCTACCAGGCTGCTCCACCCCGCGTCCGTATCACCATTTAAAGCATGATGAGGCTTATCAAATTGGCGCGACACACGAGATTCACTTTCTTTTCGAAAAAAGGCGTGACCTCAACCTTAGCAGGGTTGCGCTCTACTGAGCGGTGGCGCTATAAATTTGGAGCGACACACGAGGTTCGAACTCGTGACCTCAACCTTGGCAAGGTTGCGCTCTACCAACTGAGCTAGTG
>NZ_JBNKVP010000136.1:0-4404 GCF_050299255.1 Vibrio sp. | reverse complement strand
TTTCAACAGTGCTTAATCACGATGAAAGATATGCCTGAGCTAACCTCTGAAGATGAAGTTGAGAATTTAGTACGTGAGTTTTTGGTTCATGGGCATGAACTATCCGAAATGTGTCGTATTTTTCGTGAGTACTGGGCGATCTCAACAAGAAATGATGTTATCCAACAATATGTCGTTGAATACTATCAGTCCTACTACAAGATTATTGCTGAAAAATTCAGACCAGTTGCAGTCAGTGAGAAAGCATTGTCGCAAGCTATTTCGATCTTTATTCCGTACGTCGAAGGTTACTCTGTAACGGCCTCAGCCTTACCCAACAAGCTAGACTCAAACAGTTTCTTGATAAAAACAGTGATATGGAAATGTTTAAAAGAAGAGTTTTGATGAAATGAGCGACTGAATAGCCAGTAGTATCGTAGCCACTGTTAGCATTACCAAAAGTAGGTCAACTCATGACACAAGATATGTGTACTGACTCTAATGCTAGAAAGGAATGGGGCATTTGTGATTTAGAAACGGCAGAGAACACTGCCGTTTCAGTATGAGACTTTATTCCTCTCCCGCAGTTAAGTTGTTGTCAAGTTAGAAACTACTCAACCGTTACCGCTTTGGCTAAGTTACGAGGCTGGTCGACATCGGTACCTTTGACTAAAGCAACGTGGTAAGCCAGCAGTTGCATTGGTATGGTGTAAAACACTGGTGCGGTTAAATCACTGACATGTGGCATGGAGATGATTTTCATATGTTCATCTTCTTCAAAGCCGGACTCTTCATCAGCAAAAACGTACAGCAATCCACCTCTTGCACGCACTTCCTCTACATTGGATTTGAGCTTTTCCAACAGCTCGTTATTGGGCGCAATCACTACCACAGGCATATCAGCATCAATCAATGCCAGTGGACCATGCTTCAACTCCCCTGCAGCATAGGCTTCAGCATGAATATAAGAGATCTCTTTTAGTTTCAGCGCCGCCTCCATCGCAATGGGATAGAACTCTCCCCGACCGAGGAACAGCGTGTGCTGCTTGTCTGCAAAATCCTCTGCTAACAGCTGTATCTGTTTCTCAAACGCCAGGGCGCTTTCGACATCTGCCGGCAACGCATGGATAGCTTCTACTATTCGAGCTTCTCTACCGTTATTTATTCTGCCCTGCTCTTTACCAATCGCAGTCACCAGCATTAATAGCGAGGCCAATTGAGTAGTAAAAGCTTTGGTTGAAGCAACACCAATCTCGGTTCCTGCCCGGGTCATAAAGGCAATATCGGCTTCACGAACCATGGATGAACCCGACACATTGCAGATTGTCATTATGGCCATGTAACCCCGTTCTTTGGCCAGGCGCATCGCTGCTAATGTATCAGCGGTTTCACCGGATTGAGACAGTGTAATCAGCAAACTGTTAGGGCGGGTAACGAAGTTTCGATAACGGAATTCAGAAGCGATCTCGACATCACAACTGACTCCGGCAATGTCTTCGAACCAGTAGCGAGACACCATGCCTGCATTGTACGAAGTCCCGCAGGCAATAATCTGGACATGTTCAACTTTACTCAGGATTTCAACGGCATTAACACCGATACTTTCCGTTACAACGGAATCGATATTGATACGGCCCTCCATGGTGCTGGTCAGCGCCCTTGGCTGCTCAAATATCTCTTTCTGCATAAAGTGGCGGTACCCGCCTTTTTCGCCCGCATCTTGTTCAACCATAGATTCAATGATTTCGCGTTCCACCGGCTTGCCTTTAGCGTCAAAGATTTGTACTTCTCGACGGCTCACTTCGGCGACATCACCCTCTTCCAGATAAATAAACCGGCGTGTCACACTCAACAGCGCTAGCTGATCCGAGGCGAGAAAATTCTCCCCGACACCAAGACCAATGACAATAGGGCTACCCGAGCGGGCTACTACCAACCGCGAAGGATCATTACGGTCGATCACAACCGTTCCGTAGGCGCCTTCCAATTGCCGCGCGGTCTTTTGTACTGCTTCTAGCAAAGAGTTTGCTCCGCGCCGTTCCCATTCCACTAAATGAGCAATAACTTCGGTATCAGTCTGGGATTCAAATCGGTAACCACGATCGAGCAATCGCTCGCGCAGGACATTGTGGTTTTCAATAATGCCGTTGTGAACCACGGCAATATCACCGGACATATGGGGGTGAGCGTTGGCTTCAGAGGGCTCACCATGGGTAGCCCAGCGGGTGTGAGCGATACCGGTACCACCGAATACTTGTTCCGCTTCTACCGCATGCGCCAATTCCTGAACTTTACCCAGGCGGCGAACCCGAGTCAGTTGGTGCTCGTTGTTTACGACCACAACACCGGCTGAATCATAGCCCCGGTATTCCAGGCGACGCAGGCCTTCTACAAGAATTTCTGCGACATCTCTCTGTGCGACTGCTCCTACTATTCCACACATAATATTTACTCCATTAAATGCGTTGCCTTAAAAAAGGAAACGCGTGTGCAACACAAACGATGTGTTGCTGTGTTTGTAAATAAACAGTTTGTTGAAAAAACAAACCCGAAAGACGGTATGCTTTCGGGTTTTTATTATTAAGTTGGTAAAATTAACCTTACGGCATCTTAATCAAGAGCGCGGTTTACAATAAAGCTTTCGCCGTTTTGGTCCACGTTAGCTTTCAATTGAAATTGACCGCCATAATTATCGCTGCTATCAACCCCTGTCATTCGAACGGTTACAGGGCTATCTGCGGTAACAGTTACGGTATTGGTGTTTCTGTCCCATACCCCTCTTACATTGGCTTCTTCGGCCAGAAGCTTTTCTTTACTCATTTCACCGTTACTAAAATAATCAAGGTTAATTATTGGCAGTTGCAACAATGAATTGTATTTAGCCACTACAGCATTCAACCAGTCATATACCAAGGTATCTCCACCGCCATAATTGCGCAGATTCGAGCTATGGAAATAGTGTGGCCACGGCTTGAACGACAGCATATGACGCAGTGTTGTTTCCGCTTCGGCCGCTAATATTTCGCCATAGATGCGAGGCTCGCAAATTGATCCTGGATATACATCGCATGGTCTTCCCTCCACATAAAGTGGTGATAGAGGATCTTTATAACGTTCATAAAATATGTAGTTATATTCGTCTGTTAACTCAGCCGGGGTGGTAACATTATAAAATACTGATGTTGGGTAACGCGGTAACAACATCACGCTACTTTTTGGTGCTGCTGCTAGCTCCTCACATGTCTCAACCGGTACAGATGGTAAAAACTGTGTTCTGTTTTGACATATGCGAGACGAATCAGATGCAAGATATTCAATGCCCAAATGTTCCAACGCATCGACGAAAGCCATGTTCAGGCCCAACGGATACGGAGTCACTAAATCAGGTGAGTACTCGCCATCTGAGTTTTCGGCATCTTCCAGTCCAGAGTGGTTACCGGTTACCAGTACTTTTGAATCATTTAGATAATTGGGGAAATTAAGTTCCTCCCAGACTTTAAAGTTTTCGTCTATCTGTGCAAAAGCAATATCGTAAGTAGCCCCCGCGCTGGTATACATATCCCGGTGAGTCAGCGTATGGTTGATAAAGCGGAAATGATCTTTATTTGCCACTATTGTATCGGTCAATGGTTTAGAATCGGCTACAAACTCCAGAAAAAGTTGCGGACGAAAATCTGGGTTAAGAGCTTCTCTAGTATGTATTTCTACAGTGGTGCCATCATCAGATACCATCGCAAAACCAAAGTTGTTGCTTCCTTGTGACTCCCACCATTGGTTGACGATATCGGTAACGTCTGCCTCTATGGTTCCTTTGGTATCATCGGCTTTGGTTTTCTTATACGTATAGTCTATGCATGAATCAAACGTTATATTATCGTCCCATGTGATTGACTCATCCCAACTATTAGTTACCACACAGATCTGCCCCCGTGGACGACGCGAAACATTAGTAGCAGTTGTCAAAGTTAATACTGCTTTATTAGCTTCTATATAATCATCCAGATCTGGTGAAAGCCCCAGATATTTATCAAACTCAAATAGCGCAATACTTGCCATATCGCCATTCTTTTTTCTAGATTTGTATGAAGAGTACATAGTTAGATCACTGCCATAGGATCTATTCGATTGCTTTGAATCAACATACGTATCACTTATTGTTCCTAAGTACCTTGCGGCCCCGATACCGTTGTAAACAAAGTCCAGCTTGAAATCAGATACGATGCCGGGATGAGCACCAACGAACTGGCCATTAGTACTAATAATGTTTTGAACGTCCTCAGGTGTGGTTCGATAGCTAAGTGTACCTGGAGTGGTATTGGTTACTGGATCCCAAATCTCATCTGCGATAAATATGTCATCAATATGAGCGGCCAGATATACTTTACGCGAACCAATAAACACTCCTTGAGTGGCAAAGTTTAAGAA
>NZ_JBNKVP010000135.1:0-4454 GCF_050299255.1 Vibrio sp. | reverse complement strand
TCCGATCTATCGGTTGCCACAATCGTGCTGACAGTCAGCACTAGGACTATTTTAAGCGCGGTAGTCGTCACAGCCGACTGTTTAGGCAGTAAACAGAGATACATGATCGGAATAACCAACCAAACCTGAACCTGATTAAGAAAGCGAGCGTTGGCAAAGCTCAGTATGGTCTGCAGGTTCACTGGCATGTTGTGTGACACTCTTATCCAGAAACCGACTCCTACAGACAGGAACATAAACACCAACATCCAGGCATAGTAGCTATAGATATTGCTTTTTTGTCCCTTGACTAGGTTGGTTAGTATCGTTGCGGTAAGAAGCAAGCCGATCAGGTAGAAATAGTTGGCCTGAGCTGACCAGAAAAACAGTCCCCTAAAGTTAGCCAAGGCGGCAAATCCCAGTAGGAGACCAACCAGCCACTTGGTCCAGATGCTGAGGCTGGTGATGGTTCGCCCGCATTGCGCGCGTAGTGGGGGGGAACAAATCAACCACAGGGTAAATAGACCGATAACAGCGCAAGCAAAAAAACGCTTGGCATCATAAAGCAGTATCGGGTTGTCACGGGGTATAAGAGGGTTAAAACAGAAAAAAAGCAGCCCTAGCAAAAGCAGCGCGAGGGCTGGATGAGACGTTGGTTTGTCCATTAGTTGGCCTTTACTCATATGTCAGACCATTAAGCTATAATGGCTTATCATTCGATGTGATGATTTTGGTTTATACATCAATTGTTTATCAAACTAAAGGTGCACTAGATTATATAAAACCCAATGCATTTACCAGCAGGGCGTCAATATGCGACAATATTTGTGGCTGAACATCTACCCGATTGCCATATTTAGGCTGATGTCGGTCATTCTCTAGCGGTCGATCCCAGCCGTGAGTATGTTGAATAAATTGCTTGGCAAACTGCTCAGACACTTCCAGGCAGCCAGACAACACCGTATCGACGTAAGTTTGCATAATAGGACTGCGTTCACAAGGCGGCTGTGAGTCTGGCCGAATGTAAATCCAGACTGAATCCTGGCTTGAAAACAAGTGGTCGCAGTCAAGCTGAGGGTGATTAATCTCGGTGCGTTGATAGCCATGCTCTCGCCGGTCGAACTCTTTGAGTTGCAGAGCATCGGTTTTCAGCAGCATGCCATTCACTAGGCCATCACCAGGAGTGACAACCAGAGGGGAATGGTGGTAGTCATCGTTCACTTTTCCCCACAATCGCTGATAGCCATGTGCCACGGCCGGTACCGCTGTAGCCGTTTGACCGGTAAGTAAGCGCGATGCCGAGTTCATTAAACTGCCGTAGCCAAAGATATAATGTGCCATAACTCTCCTGTTTTGCTTGATGCTATTTTCCGCGTTGTGAGAAAAAACCTAATCGATTGAGAATAAACAGTTCTAGCACAAATATGCCCAAAATTCCGCCAGAAAATAGCCAGAAGGCTTGTGGATCTTCAACTCCGGGCATGCCACCTATATTGATGCCCAGCAGGCCGGTCAAAAACGAGGTCGGCAGGAAAATGGCCGCAACAATCGAGAACAGGTAAGTATTCTGATTCATTTTTTCCGAGTGAAAATGACGCAGTTCGTTGGCGATCAAATCCAGCTCACCAATATAAAACTCAATGTTCTCATTAATGCGGGTTACCGTATTGACGCTGTGCTTAAGCCGCTCCTCACTGGCCTGGGCCAATTCGGAGTTGCTGAGACGATAATCTTTAATCGCATAGAGTTGCGGCCTGATAAAGCGTTTGGTTTTCAGCAGCGCTTTATGGGTTGATACCACTTCCTCAGTTAAACTGGTTAGTGAGTCAAACTGTTCGATTCGTGCCTCTAAGGTGGCCAGAAACCGATCCAGGTTAGTGTTCAGGCCATCGATGATTTGTTGTATCAGGCTGTGTAAATTGTTGGGGCCGGTGTGGGCAGCCAACTTCTCCCGCACTGTACTAACTGCTTTAGATGGAGTTTTTCTGGTGCTGATAAGTGCGCCGTTAAAATAGAGCAGACGAATACTGAGCATATCTTCCGGGCTGCTGTTTTCATTCATATTGATGCCACGCAGGATCAGGACGAAATTTTCCCCATCGTATTGCTCAAACGTTGGTCGGGTTTCTTCTGCCAGTATGCTGTCAATTAAACCAGCCGGCACCTGATTTTGTGTTAACCACTGTTTGAGTCCGGGAGCATCACGTTGACAGTGGTACCAATGGTTGGGTTCAATGCGACTATCAGGTTGTTGTACTTGTATCGCAGGTGTGCTGTTAAAATTCCACTGTTCTATCAAATGGCTCATTGCTGCCCCATATTTGTTTTAACTGGTTAAAATCTGGTTGGAAATCGTCGTAAAGTCAATAACTTTGCTTAAGCAAAAAACAATAGAGCTGGTTGGTGTCAAATTGACACGTTTGGGTCATATTATTGTGGCCAGTTTTGTCATTGGGACATGAAAGCGAACTTAAGTGGCAAATAATCAATAACTTAAATTTGGAACGTTTTATGCAGTGTTTATATCAGTAAGATTTAAATGGAGTATGCAGTTTGCTCAATATTACCGATAAGCGGGTGGAAGAAGCCATTCCCGCGTGGCTGAGACTAGGATTTCGACCGTTCTTTTTGCTGGGCAGTGGCTATGCCGCGCTGGCCGTTGTTATTTGGGTATGGGCGTTTCAGTCCGGACAACCCAGCCCATTGGCCGTGCCTGCTTTATGGTGGCACGCGCACGAAATGTTGTTCGGATTTGCCATGGCGATCGTGGTGGGCTTTGTGCTGACAGCGGTACAAAACTGGACCGGGATCAATGGCACTAAACATCATCGGCTCGCGCTGTTAGTCTTGTTATGGCTAGCTCCCAGGTTGTTGCTCTGGACTCCTGCGCCATTGTGGCTGACATCAAGTATAGAAGCCCTGTTCTTGTTACTGGCCGCGTATGAAATCGGTTCGCGGGTGGTAAAAGCGAAAGGCTGGCGGAATCTGTTTTTTATTCCGCTGTTTGCTCTGGCAATAGCCGCTAACTTTGCCAGTTACGCCACCATAAAAGGTATGCCGCCTTTTACCTCATCGGCAGTATGGCAGGCCATGTTATGGTGGTTTACCTTGTTGATCTCCGTGATGGGTGGCCGGGTAATTCCATTCTTTACGGCACGCCGGTTTAATTTTGAAAAGCCAATGCCGTTACTCTGGCTCGAGGCTGCCGCGCAAATCCCGCTAATCGGGTTGTTCATTCTCAGTTTTTTCCCGGTGACGTTTGCTCAACTGGGACAGCCACTGATGCTGATCGCTGGTGTAGCTCAGCTGATCAGGGTCATACGCTGGCAAAGTTGGCGGACCTTCAGCGAGCCATTGGTTTGGTCACTGCATTTGGGCTATCTGTGTTTGCCGCTCAGCCTGTTATTGCGAGGTCTATTATCTGATCCGTTTGCCAGCCATACCATGCTGCACTTGTTTGCTATCGGCGCTCTGGCTGGCGTGGTTCTAGCCATGATTGCCCGGGTCACGATGGGCCATACCGGACGGGCGATATATGAAGGCCCGAATATGACACTGGCCTTTGCCGCTCTGTTACTGGCGGCGGTAACCCGTAGCGTGGCAGTGGTGCTGTTACCCGATCAATTCTACCTGCTGATCAATATCAGCGCGGTGCTCTGGGTGCTGGCGTTTGTTCTCTACCTGAGGCATTTCGGTCCTATGCTGGTCAGGCCGAGAGTTGACGGTCATCCGGGCTAGCAGAGAGTAATTGAATAGAAACAGGGAGCCAATGCTCCCTGTTTTTGGTTATTCGGCGGGCGAGATTTCTTCCACCACTTTCCACACGTCGGCAATCAGATCCTGCTTCACTTGCGGAGCCAGAAAACTGGCCTGAATGGCGTTAATACTAAACTGCGCTAACTCTTGTGCGGTGATGTCGTGTGCCTTGGCAACGGCAATGAAGTTATCCGTCATATAGCCACCAAAATAGGCCGGATCGTCGGAATTTATCGTGACACACAAGCCTTGACGCAACAGCTCGACAATATTGTGTTGCTGCATGTCCTCAAACACTCTTAGTTTGATGTTCGACAGCGGACAGACAGTGAGCGGGATTTGCTCTTCTATCAACCGCTGGACTAAAGCAGGGTCGTCCACACAGCGAACGCCATGGTCAATGCGGCTGACTTTAAGTTGATCTAAAGCGGTGCTGATGTTTGTCGCCGGACCTTCCTCGCCGGCGTGGGCCACGGTAATGAAACCAGCTTCACGGGCTTTGTGGAACACATGGCTGAATTTTTCCGGTGGGTGACCGAGCTCTGACGAGTCGAGGCCAACCCCAATGATCTTGTCTTTATGGGCCAGCGCTTGCTCCAGCGTGACGAAAGCGTCTGCCTCGTCAAGATGACGCAGAAAGCACATGATTATCTGGCTGGAAATACCCAGTTGCTGTTCTCCTTCGACCAATGCCCGGTGAATACCGTTGATCACGGTAT
>NZ_JBNKVP010000134.1:0-4518 GCF_050299255.1 Vibrio sp. | reverse complement strand
GGTACCTTCACTAACGAGCACTTCCAGTACCTGGACCGCCCGAGAAGTAAGTGGACCCACATTAATCCAGAAGATTTAGTGAAGTAATCATGCTGATGCGGTTTTTCTATTCGGTTCTCTATACCCTGGTTGCGCCGCTGTTCTTGATTAAACTGTTTAAAAAGAACCCAGGCCAGCCGTTTGTCGGTAAACGCTGGCCTGAGCATTTTGGCTTCTCCCCGGCACTGCGAAGTGAACGCCAACCCATCTGGATTCATGCCGTTTCGGTGGGCGAAGTGATGGCCGTGAGCCCTTTGATAAAAGAGCTGAGCCTGCATACCGACAGCCCGATACTACTTACCACGACCACACCAACCGGCGCCGCACAGGCGGAAAAACTCGGAGACTTGGTCGAACACCGCTATATGCCGCTGGATTGTACCTTTGCTGTTCGTCGTTTTATCCGTCGAATGCAGCCCAGTCGCTTGGTAATTGTGGAAACGGAACTGTGGCCAAATACATTACGAGCGGTCGCCAAAGCAGGGATTCCTATCAGCGTGATAAACGCTCGGCTATCGGAGCGTTCGTTTCGCCGCTACCAGAAAGTCATGCCGCTGTTTAATTTGATAGCCCCACACCTGACTCAGGTACTATGCCAGTATCCGGATGACGCCAGGCGGTTCAAAGAGCTCGGTATTTCATCTGAACGTGTTGGCATCACAGGTTCGGTCAAATTTGATTTCAGTGTCACTGAGCAAGTACTCACGGCTGGTCACCAACTTCGAGATCAGTTAGGCCGGCAGCGACCGGTTTGGATTGCGGCCAGCACTCACAAAGGCGAAGATGAAATCGTTCTGGCGGCGCACCAGAAACTACTGCAGCATAAGCCGGACGCGTTATTGATTCTGGTTCCACGCCATCCGCAGCGGTTTGATGACGTATACGCGCTGACCCAGCAACTGGGTTTTTCAGTACAAAGACGAACGCAGCAAACTCTGCTATCTGAAAGTAAGCCGAGCCAAGTTTATCTGGGAGATACGTTGGGTGAATTGCTGCTACTGATCCAGGCAACAGATATCTGCTTTATGGGGGGAAGCTTGTTGGGCGATAAAGTCGGCGGACACAACTTTATTGAGCCTGCGGCACTGGCTAAGCCAATTTTAACCGGCCCCAGTTACTTTAACTTTAACGAGATAGCCAACCGGCTGTTTGGTGTAAGTGGCTTGATGGTGGTGAACAATGACACTGAGTTAGCCGAAAAGCTCATCAGTCTGATAGCTAATCCAGAGTTAAGCGAGCAAACCGGCCAGGCGGCTTATAGTGTCTTTACCGACAATAAAGGGGCGATAGAGAAAACCATCGCCGCTTTGGATTTAACAACAATCTAGTAGTAAAAACTCAGCCAGCACATCACGCTGGCTGTTTTTTTGACTGGAATGAACTCTCTATGCCTGGGCAGCAGTAAGTTTCTGGAGTGACTGAGCTTTCTCTTCTAGCTGGCCGATGTCCAAATCATTCATCGCTTTGCCTGTGTTGACCGTTACCGCTTTTTCAGAGTTAGGATTCCAGTGGGCAAAGTTCACTTTATCTGAGCGATACAGCGCGAGCTGAGGTTTATCCAGCCCGGTAGCAATATGGACGATAGATGTGTCCACAGAGACCACCAGCTTCGCGAAATGCACGGCGGCAATCGCATCATAAATAGATTCGCTATCCGAGAAGTGAAGCACTTTATCGCCAGTCAACTGCATATTGTCCAATAGCTGGTGAGTTTCCGGTGAAGAAAGCATCACCACACTGAACTGCGGAAATTGCCGCTGCAGAACCTGTAGTATCTGGGTAATATTACTCTTATTCAGCTTACGTTCACTACCACTGCCAAACGGGTTAAACAGTATGTAACTGCCAATACTGTTATCTGAAATATACGTTTCTAACTTGGTCAGGGAAGTGGGAATCAAAGGAACCATATAGCGCTCTTGCGGCGCATCAATGCCCAGCAGTACCGACAGATAATCAAACTTTTTAGCGAAGTGCTGTCCCTGCGTTTGCTGCTGGATATTGACGTTGAGCAGTTTCACTTTAGTGTCGATACCGACGTTGAACTTAGACCGGATATGCTTGAGAAAATAGATATCTTTCATCTTCATATGCGGGTTCAAAGTCCAGACCAGGTCTACCTCGCCCACTTGCTGACATACGCGGCGGATCTCGCTGTAAGATGGCCGTTTGTTCATCGCGATAACTTGGTCTACTTTAAAATGCTGCTCAAATATCGACGCCATACCCGATGTGGTCAGAACCTGAATTTTGATATCAGGGCGATGTTTGCGGATTTTTTTGATCACCGCTGAGGAAACAATCGCATCACCCAATTTGGCATCATTACGAATGAACAGAATACTCCGAGTGGATTCTATGGGCTGATCCAGCGGCTTTTTACGGTCAAAGATGATCAGGCCGAGCTCACGACGGACTATATCGCGATACAACTGTAATTTGCTGATAATAAAACGCATTAGCTAATTTCCTGATAGCTTTGCTGGATGACTTCCAGCTGGTCGAGTTCAAAGTGAAGCGGGTGCTTGGCCATTTCCTTACGAAAAGAGCGCTCTAGCCGGGACAGATTTTGGCTTTTCCACTGTTCTCCCGACTGCTTGCGGCATTTATCAAAATCAATCAACCAAACCTTTTGCTGATCATCCACCAGAATATTGTGAATATTCAGATCGGTATGATTTACCTGAGCGTTATGCATTTTACGAATTTCCCGGCCGATCAGGTGAAAAACAGAATCTGGCAGGGTTCTATCCCGCAATAGAGAAACTAAATCGCGCGCATTGGGAATTTTTTCTGAAATGAGGTCCGCGGTATAAGTCACACCGCTGCGAATCACCCGGGCAGCAACAGGCTTTGGCACCGCTACGTCATTGGCGGCCAGCCATTGCAACAACACAAACTCTTGATAACTGCGGCTATTTTTGATTCCGGTAAAAAGATAGTGGTCACTCACCAACTTACCAAATAACCCACCGCGCCGATAGTGGCGCAGCGCGACTTGCAGGGTTTCCAGTTGCACAAACCAGGTGGTACCACGACCTTGTGCCGAACCGATTATCCGGCCTTGCTGCCGCCAGTGTTCAGGGTCGAAACTTTGCCAGGGATTTTCCACCAGCAATTCCGGATCCAACCAGACGGTTTGCGCCCCTTCTGTTATCTGTTTTATCTGCGGCAACTTATGTAACCTTTTAATTAGCCTCTCTGTAAACCGTTGCTACAATAACTGATTGTGGTCGCAAGTTTAAACTGTTTTATTGCCCGGAATTGTATGTTTCCGTCATCCGCCTCTCGCACCGGGTGCTCAAGGTGATAAACCACCGCTCGTCCCAGTTTGCCGCTGTAACTTACGCCATGCATCTGCAGCCGTTTGACTAAATCAATATCTTCATGCCAGACATGCCTGATGTTTAAGCCTTTGTCGGAAAAGCGCTCGGCAACCTGCTTCACCTCCGGGCCAGAACCGTCATCGGCAATACAAACAGAAAAGTCTTGGTCTGATTGTTTGAGAAATCCTTCCAGAGTCACGCTAAGGACATCAGCATCTTTATATGCAGACATAATAACTTCGTATTTCATTGCTATCTCATAAGCAAGTTAAACATAAGCATTTCCATCGCTTAATCCGGTTTGCGAAATACGACTGTAATCTGCATAATCGCCGAAGGATTCCTAACTGGTTAACCATCAACTACTTTTATGGCCCTTTTTCAATCAGCTCCTGATTCCATCTGCATTCTGAGACTGTCTGCCATCGGCGATGTCTGTAATACCATCGCGGCGGTACAGGCGATTCAGCGCCAGTGGCCACAAACTCATATCACCTGGATCACCGGTACCCTGGAAGCTCAGTTACTCGCAGGGTTACACGGAATCGAACTGATCACGTTTGACAAAAAACAGGGCTGGAAAGGCTACCTGCAGCTTTGGCGGCAACTCAAACATCGCCGCTTTGATGCTCTGCTGCATATGCAATACGCCTTTCGGGCCAGTATCGCGACGCTCGGTATTAAAGCCCGCTATAAGCTGGGCTTTGACGCCAAACGCAGTCAGGATTTTCAGACGCTGTTTACCAATGTCAAAGTGCCCTCACCTCAAGAGCCTCATGTACTGGATGGCCTGCTCGCGTTTGTCCGATATCTCGGCATAGACGATATCACTGCCCATTGGCAACTGAACTACAGTGAGCAAGATGGCGAGTGGGCGAGCGGTAAACTATCTGAGAATAAACGCAATCTGGTGATCGTACCCGCGGCCAGCAAAGCGTATAAAAACTGGCATGCTTTCGGATACATTGAGTTAATCCAGCATGCCCAGCAGGCTGGCTGGCACATTATTCTGGCGGGCAGCCCGGCGAAAGTTGAGCGGGATCTGGCAGAGCAGATATGCGCGGGGCTCTCACAGCCGGTGCTAAATCTGGTCGGCCAGAGCAGCCTGAAGCAGATGCTGGCACTGCTGGATAAATGCCAGATGGTCGTCGCA
>NZ_JBNKVP010000133.1:0-4502 GCF_050299255.1 Vibrio sp. | reverse complement strand
AGGTCAGGTTCAGCTCCATGCACTCGTCCAGATCGGGCAGCAGCCGTCCGGGCAGGCCGCGCATGTGCGGGCGGCCGGGTTCGTGGCAGAGTACCAGCCAGTCGGCCTGGGCGCCGTGCAGCAGGCCCAAACTTACCCCCGCATAAGCCGGATGCAATAACGAGCCTTGGCCTTCGATGATGTCCCAGTGCTCTGGAGCGTTGGCCGGTGAAAGATCTTCTACCATACCGGAGATAAAATCCGACACTACCGCATCCACCGGTACGCCGTTGCCTTCGATCAGGATGCCGGTTTGGCCGGTTGCACGGAACGTAGCTGGAATACCACGCTGTTCCATTTCGCGGTGAATCGCCAGAGTGGTAAACATTTTACCAACACAGCAGTCGGTCCCGACACTTAACAGACGTTTACCGCTGCGTGGCAGACCGGTTCCACACACCATCGGCCCTTGCGGTACTCGTACATCCAGCAGTTTCTGGCCAGTGCGCTCTGCGGCAGCCACCAGCTCAGGAACATCGCTCAGACGCATATGCAGGCCACTGGCGATGTCCATGCCCGCTTCCATCGCATCGATTAAAATATCCACCCAGGTCATCGGCAGGGTTCCGCCAACTGGTGCCAGACCAAGAATAAACGTCTTCGCCCCGCACTCTGCCGCCTCACGCGGCGACATTTCTGCCAGCCCCAGATCCGCTTTCGCGCCTGGTAGCCGGTACTGTGCCAGGCATTTCTCCGGTCGCCAGTGCGCCACACCTTTGGCGACTTTCGCCATCAGAAGATCATTTGCATCGCCCAGAAACACCAGATATGGCGTTTTCAATTCAATCTTATTCATTGTGTCGATCCTTTTTTAAAGTCAAACGAGCCCACAAGAGCCCGAGCTCCTGGTGCCAACAGGTTGTGGTTGGGTGAAAAATCAGGTCGCAGCGATGGTGGCGGGTCTTGCACCCGGCGTTCGCTGAATCTGATGCCGATAGAGGTAGCGTTCTGCCTGACGCCACGCCATGACAAACAGAGTGGCGATAATCAGGTACATCGCTGCCGCCAGAAAATAGGTGGAGATATCGAACGTCTGCGAAAACGCGCGTCGTGTTTGCCCCATCAGATCCATCACGGTAATCACACTGGCTACCGCGCCCCCTTTGAGCATTAAAATGCACTCGTTACCCAAGGCGGGGAAAGCAATACGATAAGCGAGCGGCAAGACGATGTGGCGGTACAACAAGCTGTTGGACATACCCATGGACTTGGCTGCTTCAATTTCACCGGCATCCACCGACTGAATCGCACCACGCAAAATCTCTGTCTGATACGCCAGAGAATTAAGGGTAAACACCAATAATGCACAGTTAACCGGGTCGCGAAAGAAGTGCCACATCCCCATCTCCATCAACCAGGGACGGAACTGGCCTGAGCCGTAGTAGAGTAAAAACAGCTGTGCTATCAGTGGCGTACCGCGAAAGAACGAGATAAATAGCAGCACCGGCCAGCGACAGACAGGTGAAGACTGAATACGCAATATCGACATAGGTAACGCCAGCAGTGCCGCGAAGGATACCGAGATAAAGGTGATTTTCAGTGTCATCCATGCGCCATCGAGCAACATGGGTGTCACTTTAGCGATAAAATCCGTCATAACCGTCTCCTTAGCGACTCACGCGTATGCCACGCTTCGAGTGTTGTTCCATTGCCGCCAATAGCCTTTCACAACACACGCACACCGCCCAATAAGCCAGGCACACGGTGAGATAAAACAGAAATGGCTTTTTGGTCACACCAACCGCGATGTTTGCCGCGCGCATCAAATCATCCAGCGCGATCACCGACACCAAGGCGGTATCTTTGAGCAGGTTAATCCAAAGGTTACCCAAGCCAGGCAGTGCTAAACGCAGTAACTGCGGACGTTCGATAAACCAGAAAATCTGCAACCGAGTCATCGCAAGTGAATATCCTGCCTCGCGTTGACCCTTATCCATCGCTTTCCACGCACCCCGCAGCACTTCGGCCGAATAACCACTGAACACCAAACCCAGCGCGATTACACCGGCACCAAACGGATTGAGTTCGAAAAAACCATTACTTGGGTCAAGCCATTTCAGTGTCTTGTTAATCAAAAGACCGACCCCGTGGTAGATGATGAACAGAGTCAGCAGCTCAGGGAGGCCTCGCAGCAAAGTGGTATAAACAGTGGCAAACCAGCGATAGCTTTTGTGAGCGCTTATCGACAATGCCGCCACACCGGTTCCCAAGATCAAACCAACCGGTAACGCACACAGCGCCAGTCCCAAAGTAACTGCCAGCCCTTTCAGCAGTTCATCGCCCCAGCCGCGGTCGCCCAGACTCAGGTACATCAGATAATCCATCGCGTCACTCTCTTGATAAAATACACCTCAGTGGCGACCATAGCCGCCACAGATCCGCTGACTTATTTCAGAGTCAGCAGGTTAATCGAGAAGAACTGGTCGTTAATTTTCTGATAGGTACCATCTTTGATGATGTTTGCCAGAGCCTGGTCCACGCGTTGACGAAGCTGCTGGTCTTCTTTACGCAGCGCAATGCCCACACCATCACCGACATAGGTACGGTCAGTGATCAAATCTCCCGCTTTCTCACAACAGGCGCCATCGGTAGAGCTAAGCCAATCGGTCATCGGCATGATGTCACCCGCTTGAGCGTCGATACGGCCACTGACCAGATCGAGGTTTACCGCATCCTGGGTCGGGTATAAGCGCACTTCAGAATCCGGGTAGTTCGCCAGTAGGTACTCAGCCTGTGTGGTGGATCCTTGCGCACCGATGATCATGCCTTTCATCGCTTCAGGCGAGACATCTTTGATACCAGACTGTTTATCGACAACAAACGTCATCGCGGACGCTTGGTACGGTTCGCTGAAAGCGACTTGTTGTTTACGCGCATCGGTAATAAACATGGAGGCCAGAATCAGGTCGTATTTGCCCGCCAACAACGCCGGGATAATACCGTCCCAATCCTGAGCAACAAACTCACACTCGACTTTCATTTCGCTGCACAAGGCTTTGCCGATTTCAATATCGAACCCGGCCAACTGACCGTCAGCGGTATAATAATTAAACGGAGGGTATGCGCCTTCGGTGCCGATTCTGATCGTTTCTGCGTTAACACTCGCTGACGCAGCAACTGCTACTGAGGTCGCAAGAAAAACACTTAAAAATTTCCCTTTTGCCATCATGAATCCCTTCTACTTTCGTTATGGTCTAGTCCCAAATGCTCGCTTGTCTTCAAGGTTGCTCCCTTTCACTTCGACAGACGATTACAACAACACTATTGAGTATGTTAAAAATTGGTTAATATCCATAATGATGAATAAGTATGATATACATAGCCTGTCGCTATGGATAAATCATTCAAGGAACAAGCTCATGCTAAACGCTAAAGACCGCCTGCTGCGTAATCTCGACTGGAACTTGCTGTTTACGTTTCTAACCATAGTGAACGAAGGCGGTATCAGTGCCGCTGCGCGTAAGCTTTCACTCAGCCAACCCAGTGTCAGTAATGCCTTAAAGCGGCTGGAGGAGCATGTAGATAAGCGGCTTATTCTACGTAAGAAAGGGGTATTTTCTCTCACCCTGCACGGGATGCGCGTATACGAATACGCGTCTTCGGTAAGCCGCATCATCGGCGATATGGCGGACCAGTTCGTCGACCAAACAGATAATATTCAGGGTGAATTGACCATTGAGATTGCCAGCCACCTGCAATGCCCGGCATTTGACGCCACGTTGGCGCACTACCACGCGATGTTTCCCAACGTGATATTTAACGTCAATACCCACCCGAGCGCCGACATTGTCAGCCACGTTGCTGACGGTCTGCTTAGAATCGGATTGAGTAATAAGAAAATTGCCAAAACCGGCATCCGCTGTGATTTTCTCGGCTACGAGCAGATGGGCTTTTATTGTGGTCGAACCCACCCATTCTTTGGCCGCGAGGACCTGACGTTAGAAGAGATTAAAGGCCAGCCATATATCTCATTTGAAAGTGACCAACCCGGTGAAGGGTTAGATGCGATTGCACAATTTCGGGAGCAGCAGCAATTTTGGGGTAAGTTAGTTGCCGTGTCTTCAAATCTGGAGGAAGTTCGCCGCATGATCATGGCAGGCATCGGCTTTGGTGCCCTGACGGTAGAAAGTGCCAAACCTTATGTTAGCCAAGGGCTATTGTGGCCACTGCCACCATACCAATCCTTGCCGGTCACGGAGATGTATCTGGTCACGCCGGAAACCGTCGCACTGAATGACATCGAAGTTCACTTTGTCCGTTTACTCAAACAGCAAACGCAGCAGCTGATACGCTACACGCTGAACGCCATTCAGAATACCCACCATCAACCTATCGGGGAATAAATAATATGGTCCATAACGGGCGGTGCCATTCCAAGGAAAGGGAGCAGCAGGGAGTGTTGCTATTTTGAGTTCGATCTTATTTGTACCAATGGCACATCTGCTTTTTCTGACTTCAGAGAA
>NZ_JBNKVP010000132.1:0-4553 GCF_050299255.1 Vibrio sp. | reverse complement strand
GGAAACTTTCCCCCACTCATTCATTCCTACAACCTGGGTATAAACTTCTGATGTGTTGTAGGCATTAACCGTTTTATAGAGGTATCCGTGAGAGTTGTAGTAGCTTTTGGTTTTAAAATTCTGCGTACCGGTGGGATAGGTAACGGTATCTACACGCCCCAATGAATCATAACCATTAGTCGTTGTGAATGATTGTCCACCGCGGAATTTAGTGACAGACACAGTCTGCTTATCAGCATTATAAGTATAGCTAGAAGACTCTTTAACTGTTGCAGAACCGGGACTTGAACAATTCACGCCTCCAGAACCATACAATACAGCGCTACCTAACATGCCAAAAGCGCCGCTTGGATCATAGTTCCAACAAAGTGTTGAAACACCAGCCCTGTCCATTCTTACTTTTCGGCCCAATCCATCATATTTAAGTGTAGAAGTATGATTTCTTGCGGTCTTTTGAGTCAGCAACTGCCCCCAAGCATTAAAAGTGTAATACCACTTACCTTTGTCCGGATCATTCGTCCACGCTTTTTGTCCGGTACTGGAATTGTAACTATGTTCAACCGTTGAGGTTTTGCTGTCAGCAGTTACGTTTTGAGTAAGCAAGTTTCCGTATGTTGAATTGCACCCAAAACTGATCCATTTCACCCCATAATTTGCATCGAAAAGTGATCCACTCCTTTAATGACTCCTGCGGTTCTTCTGGCAGGAGAAAACGGAGTGATAGACGTGGCATTATTATGTGTGATCAGACGCTGGCATTTCAGAGATGGACTGTCACAGCGGGAAATTGCCAGACGAACTGGCTTATCCAGAAACACCATCCGCAAGTACCTCAACAGTCAAATTGTTGAACCCAGTTACCCCAAGCGACAGTCAGCTAAAAAGCTGGATGAGTATGACCAGTTACTCTGTGACTGGCTTAGCAAAGAATCAAAGAAACCGCGTAAGCAACGTAAATCGGTAAAACTGCTCCATCGTGAGTTAGTCTCGCTGGGCTTTAGTGGCTCATATGACCGGGTGGCGGCGTTTGTCAGGCTGTGGCGGGAAGAGCAAAAGTTCCTGACTAATAAACATGCCTATGTACCGTTAAAGTTTGCACCTGGTGAAGCGTTTCAGTTCGACTGGGGCGAAAACTGGGCATGGGTGGGAAGCCGTAAAGTAAAGTTACAGGTGGCGCATTTTAAGTTGAGCTACAGCCGGGCGTTTTACTTGCGGGCTTATTGGACTCAAACTCATGAAATGTTGTTTGATGCCCACGCCCATGCCTTTAGGGTGTTTAAAGGCGTGCCGGAGCGCGGCATTTACGACAACATGAAAACGGCTGTTGATAAGGTCGGTAAAGGCAAGCTACGCACTATCAATAAACGCTTCCAGGCGATGGCAAGTCACTATCTGTTTGAACCTGAGTTCTGTAATCCGGCGGCGGGATGGGAAAAAGGCCAGATTGAGAAGAATGTCCAGGACAGTCGCAATGCACTGTGGAATAGCCTGCCCAGGTTTGATTCGCTCGATGCCCTGAATGCATGGCTGGAAGACGCTTGTCGCCAGCAATGGCAAAACCAGCTTCATCCGGAGTATGCCAAACAAACGGTTGAGCAAATCTGGCAAAGCGAGCAGCCACACCTGATGGCAATAACAGCACCGTTCGATGGATTTATCGAACAGACCAAACGGGTCTCATCCACCTGTCTGGTCATGTTCGAACGTAACAAATACAGTGTGCCGGCCAGCTATGCTAATCGCTTAATCAGTTTACATGTGTATCCGGCCAAACTGGTATGTATTGCTGAAGGGCGGCAGATTGCAGAGCACAGTCGGGTATTTAGCCGTGACCATAATCATCCAGGACAAACGGTGTATGACTGGCGCCACTACTTGCTTGTTGCCCAGCGTAAACCCGGTGCACTGCGCAATGGTGCGCCGTTCGAAACCCTGCCCGATGCCTTCAGTCAGTTACAGTCACAATGGCTGAAGCTAACCGGTGGTGACCGTGACATGGTCGATATCCTGTCACTGGTGCTACATCACGATGAGGCGCTGGTTGAACAAGCCATCACCGAATCACTTAAGGCTGGACTCACGTCCAAACCACACATCATTAACTGCCTCAACCGGTTACTCCAACCGCAAACCCCAGAGCCGGTGCCACTGGACAACAGATTGAAATTAACCGTCGAGCCAACCATCGATACCGCCCGTTATGAACAGCTGAGAGGGACCAAGTATGCACATTGAAGCATTAATCCATACCCTGAAAACGCTCAAGCTCCACGGCATGATGCAGAGCATACAGGAGTTATCAGTGCAGAATTCACCCGCCTACCAGCAGGCGCTACCCATACTGACGACCTTGCTCAAAGCCGAAGTCTCCGACCGGGAAGTGCGCTCCATCGCCTATCAAATGAAAACGGCCAGATTCCCTGCTTACCGGGATTTATATGGCTTCGACTTTACCGAAAGTACCGTGGATGCCATGCTGGTAAAAGGATTACACCGTTGTGAGTTCGTACAAGACTGTCAGAATATCGTTCTGGTCGGCGGGCCTGGTACCGGCAAAACTCATCTGGCTACCGCAATCGGTGTGCAGGCGATTCAACATCATCACCTCAGAGTGCGCTTCCTGTCTACCATCGAGCTGGTTAATCAGTTAGAGCAGGAGAAATTACAAGGCCATGTGGGACGAACAGCCAATCGACTTGGGGCTATCGATATCATTATCCTTGATGAACTAGGCTATGTGCCCTTCAGTCAGGCAGGAGGCACCTTGTTGTTCCATCTGCTCAGCAAGCTGTACGAACGAACCAGCGTTATCATCACAACCAATCTTAACTTCACAGAATGGTCAAAAGTGTTTGGCGATGCAAAGATGACAACGGCCTTACTGGATAGGCTAACGCATCACTGCCATATCATCGAAACTGGCAATGACAGCTACCGATTTAAACAATCATCACAACGAGCTAAGGGGAGGAATAACTAGCAATCACAGCCAAAAAGTGGCATTAATCTAACGAACATGGTGGATCAAAATTCAGTGCAAAACATGGATCAGATTTAGCTGCAAATCAACAACCTGCTCTGCCAGGCAGCATTTTTATGGGAATCGAATAGGCAGCGGCACCAGATTCATCAACCCTGAATTGCCCTTCCAACGTCATTGGCACTTCAGTGTCTGCACTTGCAAGAACTGAAGTAAATAGCGTTAAAAATGACGCAGCGACTAGCGCACTTTGAAAAATGCTCTTCATTATTATTGTCCTTTGCCCTGTGTAATACTTTTCCGTTTCCCTTTACACTTTTGCCAAAGTGCAATAAAACTAATAGGAACATAATTTAGACAAAAGTATAATGTCAACTATTTACTGACAATTAACATAAGAAGAAAAAGGATAAGTATATGAAAGGATTAACGCTAACCACGTGGTTAGCAATCGTATACGCAATGAGCTTCGCTGCTCACGCGCAAGATGATGAAGACCAAGTTGACTACACTGTTTTAGCAGGTTCCACCACTTACGATTGCCAATTTGTTGGGGAAACGACACTAGCTATTTCTTACCAGTTAGATGGAAATGAAAATGCCCAAATAGTGATAGACGGCGTGGTCAACAACCAACAAAAGAAAATTGTTAAAGTACACCTAAAAGGGAATACAGGAGAAAAAGTAGTAACATTTGACGCTGGCTCTTGTGTAAATAACCTCGAAGTTGCAATACGATGATTGGCATTTCTGCCAGTGTACTAGCTCAGACTTAATCTGACAGTTACTCATTTTTTAATGGTGCCACAGTCAAATTAGATTTGAGCTAGATTCTTTTCAGCTATTAATTCAGTAGACCCGATTTTCATAAAAGTCATTTCGAACCAAAAGAATGATCATTAACTTCGTGCATTAATTTCTTCTTTCACTGATCCATATTGTAATCGTACCCTCTACAACAACGTTACCATATAAGTCATATGCTTTTACTGTTACTGGCAAATCTCCTGGTTTCCACGCACCATATGGGACCTCTGCGACACACCTGATATTCGTGTCAGCCTTCGCTGGATACTTGACCTCCATCCCCTTTGGTATCCAACGTAAATTTTTTGGGATAGATGCCTCACACATAAACCCCATCGCCATTTCAAGCCCATTACAAATCGCTATAACGTGAACTGTACCAATGTGATTTTGTAATAATTTTCGCTTCTTTATTTTTACTTCACAACGATCAGATCTAAGTTCTGTGATTAGAGGAGATATAGTTGAGAAGTAAGGTGCTTTTCGTGCTGAATACCAGCTAAAAATGCTCCTGCCAAATGGGAGCTTCAAAAATTTTTTATATATTTTCAGTAAGTAATTATCGACCATATTCTGTCTCGGCTCTATTTATGAATTACGGCAAAAGTTATTCACGTTATTTTATGAAACCTGATTATTCCTACACTCAAACCCTTGAACTTAAACGAATCACCTTGACGTTACATCAACATCTAATTTATTGACGTGCCAACTTTAACTTTCAGTATCTTAATTAGTAACTGACAAATCACGTGTATTCAAAATT
>NZ_JBNKVP010000131.1:0-4861 GCF_050299255.1 Vibrio sp. | reverse complement strand
GAGTTCGCCTTCACTTCTCGCAACGATGGCGGTGACCATCGAATCGCCGGTGATGTTGACCACGGTCCGGGTCATATCCAGCAGACGGTCAACACCCATGATAAGCGCAATACCTTCCAGTGGCAGGCCTACCTGGTTCAGTACCATCGCCAGCATCACCAGGCCGACACCCGGAACGCCAGCAGTACCGATTGACGCCAGCGTGGCAGTCAGGATTACGGTCAGGTAGTCGCCCATAGTCAGGTCGATATTAAATGCCTGAGCGATGAAAGCGGTCGCAACACCCTGCATGATTGCAGTGCCATCCATGTTCACTGTCGCCCCGAGAGGGATAGTAAAAGAGGCCACTTTGTTGTCGACGCCCATGCGGTTTTTGGCGGTTTCCAGTGTAACCGGGATGGTGGCGTTGGATGATGCAGTTGAAAATGCAAACATAACCGCATCTTCCATTTTACGCAGGAAGGTAATCGGGCTCAGACCGGTAAAGCCTTTCAGCATCAAACCGTATGTCACGATACCGTGCACAACCAATGTACCGGCCAGTACCAGGAAGTATTCAGCCAGATTCATAATGGCACCCAGGCCCAGGCTGGTAAACAACTTCGCCATCAGGAAGAAGACGCCGTAGGGTGCCAGGTTCATTAGCAGCGCGACCAGCTTCATGATCACTTCGTTCAGGTCATTAAACACGGCAGCAATGCGCTCACCCGGTTTACCCGCGGCACTGATAGCGATACCGAACAACAGAGCGAAAACGATAATTTGCAGCGTGTTGCCCTGAGCCATCGAATTGATCGGGTTGGTTGGGAACATGTTGATGATCACTTCGCTCAGCGACGGTGCTTCTGCTGAAGTAAAGCTGCTGGCGGCGGTCAGATCCGCGCCGGCACCTGGCTGGAATACGGTACCTGCGACCAGGGCCAGAGTAATGGCAACTGCAGTGGTAACCAGATAAAACAGCAAGGTTTTTCCACCCATTCGGCCTAAGGTGGTGATGTCTTTAAGTGAGCTGGTACCACAAACCAGTGATACAAAAATCAGCGGTACGACCAGCATTTTCAGGCTGGCGACAAATATCTGCCCGCCCACGTCAAATAATCCGTTAACTATGTAGTCGTTGACAAATCCGTTGTCAGAAAAAAGGGCCTGAATGGCAAATCCTGTCAAGATACCTGTGACCATGCCGAAGATTACACGGCCGGTCAGCGACATGGGTTTCTTGGTATTCATAATGAACACTCCTTATAGTTATGCGCTTCGCCATACTACGAAGCGCGAAGGAGAGTATCAGGCTGGGCTACAAAGAAAATAGTCAACAGCGTTCCCAGCACGTGAGTTGTGATCGAGCTCACGTGGTTTGCTAGAGTTTTAACCTAGAATTTACAAAATATAGCGAAACAATAAACCAAAATTAACCTTTTAATTAGTATTTAATGTTATTGCAACTATATTGACTACTATTGTTCACTTGTTAAATCAGCTTCATATCAACGACGCTGAACAGGAAATGTCAGTATCGAACAGGGTTCGCTACGATGGTGTCGGACCTGCTGCTGCGGAACAATCCGCAATATTCCATCTCGAAACAACAGCTTAAACTGAGCATGGTTTTCACAGTGGAGCAGATAATGGCTGATTGCCTCGCATGTCATGCCATTCACTTCAAACTCGCTGTAGTGGGTAGAAAATTTGTGGACCTGGTGACAACGCACACCATCGTCGAAAAAGACCGGATGAATGGACAAGTCTAGCTTTGAAAGCATTGGCAGGGTTGCGGCAAGCGATTGCTCGTTCAGGGTGATCATGGTAAGTGTCAGCTCCGGTTAATGCCCTTATTTGGGGAATCAGTGAAAGGCGCAGAGTCTAACGGGATAGGGCGGTTCGGTCTGTACGGGAATGTCAGCTTGCCTGACATGAGGTTACAGAGTTAGCCGGTGACAGATAGCAATCGGGCAGCCTGTTGAAGCTGCCCGTCAGAAGTGCTGTTGTGGTGCGATTGATGCAGCGGGATATTACGCCGCAGGAGCAATTGGCTGGTAACGGCCCGGTTTATGGTTCATTGCCACAATCAGGTTAGTTACAACGGCCGCCAGTACCGAAAGCATGATCAAGCTGACATCGACAATAAACAGTGACATCACCACGATAGAACAATCCAGCGCCATCTGTACTTTGCCCGCCCGAATACCGTACCTTTCCTGTAAGAACAGCGCCAGAATACTGAAACCGCCCAGGCTCATTTTGTGGCGGAAGATCACCAGCATACCGATACCGATTAAGCCGCCACCAATCAAGGCCGCATACAGATTGTTAATGTGGGCAATACTGATCACCTGGTGCAGGTAATCGACGGACAACGACACCAGGGTTACGGCAATAAAGGTATTGATGGAAAATCGCCAGCCCATCCGGCTGACGGACAGAATATAAAACGGCAGATTGACGGCGAAAAACACTTGGCCAAAGCTGAAGTCACTGACTTTAGTAATAAACAGCGCCAGTCCGGCTGTACCGCCGGTCAGCAAGCCAACCTGGTTAAAAAATATCACACCCAGTGACACTAATGAGCAGCCGAGAATTAGCGCCAGTAAGTTTTCTCGCAGGCTATGATCTTTGTCCATGCTCGGAAAGTCCTCTTTTCTGTTACACAGCGTCGGCACTTTGGTACCGCTAATGGCCGCAGAATATGCGGTGATATGGGATGAAAGTCTAGTTATCAACAGGAATTGTGGCTAATGGCGGCGTTAAGTTTTGTTTACAGATCTGTTACTAGTTGATTGTTGGAATAAAAAATCGCCAGCGGTCTGCTGGCGATGAGATACCGGGCAGGGGAGGAGCTAGCCCGCTCTGTCTAGCTTACCCTTAGTTGCTGGCGCAGCCCCTGGCTCAGGTTGAACCGCATCCGGGTCTGCGACCGGGCTGCACTGATGTTCGGCAAACAGATTCGCAACGGTTTTACGCTCCAGTTCACCCTGCAGATTCCCCTGTTTGTCGACCACCGGCAGTGAATAATCGCTGGATATGGTTTCAGTCAGAATCTGCTCTATTGGCGCATCTGGCGAGATTTCCGGTACCGGTTCATACACATCCGGGCTGAACTGCTCGGTTTTCGCACCCTGCAGCCGGGCCTTGGTCAGCAATCCCTGATAGCCTTGTTTGGTGACGTGATAGGCATAATCGCCTTTAAAGCGTTTCATTTCCGCCAGCGCTTCGGCGATGGTCTCGGACGCAATCCGGTATGCTGGCGGCTGCATCACGGTTTCGACCGTTAACGCGCGGGCACGGTTGACGTCTTTGACAAACGCTTCAACGTAATCGTCCGCCGGGTTGAGCAGGATCTCGTCTGGAGTGCCCTGCTGCACCAATTCGCCATCTTTAAGAATGGCAATTCGGTCACCGAGCCTGAGCGCTTCATCCAGATCGTGGGTGATAAAGATGATGGTTTTGTGCAGTGTCTGCTGCAGCTCAATCAGTTGATCCTGCATCTCACTGCGGATCAGCGGATCCAGTGCAGAGAAGGCTTCATCCATCAACAAGATTTCTGCATTGGTACAGAGCGCCCGCGCCAGTCCGACCCGCTGTTGCTGTCCTCCGGACAACTGGCTGGGGTATTGCTGCTCGTATCCCTTCAGGCCGACGGTTTCCAGCCATTCGGTCGCTTTGGCCAGACGCTGTGACTTTTCCAGCCCCTGCACTTCAAGCCCATACCCCACGTTATCAACCACAGTACGGTGAGGCAGCAGGCCAAAGCGCTGGAACACCATCGACATTTTGTGGCGGCGGAATGCTTCCAGCTCTTTGGCAGACAGGTTCATGACGTCGATACCCTCAACCAGAATCTGCCCTTCGGTCGGGTCGATCAGGCGGTTGAAGTGGCGAATCATGGTGGACTTGCCCGACCCCGATAGCCCCATGATGACAAAGATTTCCCCCTTGCGTATCTTGAGGTTGATGTCTTTCAGACCGACGGTATGCCCGGTGTCGGCCAGCAATTGCTCTTTACTGGTCCCTTGTTTTACCTGTGCCATGACCGATTGCGGTTTTGGGCCAAATACCTTGTATAAGCCGCTGATTTCTATCAAAGGTTTAGTCATGTTTGTGGCCTCCAAGGTATGCTTGTGTCCGCTTGGCATAGGCTTGCGATGCCCGGTCAAACAGTATCGCCAACGCAACAATAGCGAAGCCATTCAGTAGCCCCAGAGTAAAGTATTGGTTAGTGATCGACTTCAGTACAGGCTGGCCGAGACCTTTTACCCCAATCATTGACGCGATCACCACCATAGATAAGGCCATCATAATGGTTTGGTTGATGCCGGCCATGATGGTGGGCATGGCCAGGGGCAGCTGAACCCCCCACAGACGTTGCCGACGACTGGCACCAAATGCTGTGGCCGCTTCCAGTACTTCCTGATCGACCAGCCTGATACCGAGGTTTGTCAGTCGGATAACTGGTGGAATGGCATAGATGATAACCGCAATCAATCCGGGGATTTTACCTATGCCGAGTAGCATTACTACGGGGATCAGGTAAACAAAAGCAGGCATGGTCTGCATGACATCCAGCATCGGTGTCACAGTGGCCTGCACACGATCTGAACGTGCCATCGCAATGCCGATAGGAATACCGAGCAGGATCGCCAGTAAGGTACAGACGGTAATTATGCTCAGGGTTCGCATGGTATCTTCCCACATACCGAAGTAACCAATCAGCAGCAGCGAAACCAGGCAGCCCAGAGCCAGTTTCCACGAGCGGCTGGCGGCGTATACTAAGCCGGTACAGACCGCCAGTACGACAAACCAGGGGGTCGAGATCAGCAGTTTTTCAAACCAGACCAGAAAAGAGAGCAGCGGGTCAAAGGCC
>NZ_JBNKVP010000130.1:0-5002 GCF_050299255.1 Vibrio sp. | reverse complement strand
AGTCGTTTGAGGTAAGTCCATCTTATCTGAACCGATTTTGCCTCTGTGCAAAAACGTTACTACCGCTTGGGTAACACCGTAATGGTTCGGCGCGGTACATCAAAAAAACATTCGAAAGAATATTTAATAGGAGACACCCATGAACAAAGAAAATAACTCATTGCTCGAATTCTATACCGATCAAATAGTGACACTGGGAGGTGATATCACCTGCTTATCCCGGCTCACTCACCTTGGTCAAGTTGAGTTCGAAACCATGCTAAACCTGTATATGGAGCATTTGAAACAGGCCGTTAAACTGCGGTTTCTGTTGCAACATGGAACAGGATTAGTGGAGGTACCCAAAGGCAACCAAGTGGCCTGTGTTGTAAATGACACCTACCAAGCTGATCGCTATACGGTGGTCATCTACGATGCAAAGGGGCCGATATGCGACATGCGATATGACAATATCGATGCCGCATGGGAAGAGTTAATCCATCAAGGTTTCAACCACCCGCACAGCGGATGTTTGGATGCATTGTTGAATCAGCCAGAACTGGCGTTGAACTAAAACCAAGTCCGAAAGGACCATTTAAAGGAGAAATACCATGGTTGTTATCATGTTTGTGCTAATGATCGTCTGTCTGACGATTCTACCTAGCCTCTTGACGCGTTGTGCGATTGAAATATTGAAGTTTGCACGAAACATCCTGAAATTGGCCTACCAGCTGATGTTGGGATTGCTGAAAGGACTGAAATACGTGTTTGTGTCTACCCCGACATCTGTATTAGCCGATATCTGGGCCAGCACACGCTACCTCAGTACCGCATACAAAACGTCTTACCAAGACAACAAGATCAAGGTAGACCGTCGAACGCGGTTTCAAGCAGCGAACAGAAAACGGTCGAAAGTCCAGCAGTCACGCAAATTGGCGGCTGATGCCTTTGACACTCAGTTCCATCAGTTTTCAGCGCAGTTGACCACTCTGCAGGAAAAACATCAACGACACCTAAGTTTGGCCGCAGCAATAAATCCGCTGCCATCAGACTTGGATATCCCAACGTTTTTGCGAAGAGGCGTTTTTCAGACCAATGGCCAGAACCAACTGGTCAGGGATGAAGACGGTTTTCCGGTTAAGGTATCTGTCGCGGGTATGTTCAGAAAACCGAACAAACCAACGGCTGAAGCCCAACCAGACCAGGATAAACCTAAGCCTAAACCAAAAGCAGATGTCATGATGACTGAACCGCCTGTCCTAGATGATGACGGCGGTTTTGAACCTGCCTACGATCCCTGCTGTGACATACCATCATAACCAATCATCGCCCCTTCGGGGGCGAATCCCGCCCGGAAGGGCCTTTTAAAAGGAAAAATACTTATGACAATTGAGACAATCATCGAGCAATGTTTTGACGAACTCGAATCCAATCCGATTGATTCCGGCTTGCCCTACAAAGTGCTGGAAAGCACGGAGCGGCGCGTGACTGTGCACTATTTTGAGCACGATGATGCGTCAATCTACCAGGGTGACTCGGACTATTTTGGCTTTCAGTTTGAGGAATCGTCATCGCCATTTTATGCAGACGGAAATTCAAATCATGACATCGATGTGGCCAGTTTGATGGCGGATGCCCGCATTTACGCAGACGCGGATCTGAGGTTTCGCGAGGACCTGTTGAATCGGTTGGTCACAGCAGATCGCAACGACGCTATGACGGAGCGACTGCAAGACCGCTATCCGACAATAGCAAAGGCCATTTATCACCAATCGTTGCAGTGTTTGCGTGAGCAAAGCCCGACTCAAACCGACGATGTGTTTGCCGCAATGCTGGGGTCTCATTACCAAATAGATAAGCGACAGCTTAAAGAAATGGTCAAGAATCGACTGATCAGAGAAAGCTATCACTACCTGTTTTGTGATGACGACACTTACTCTCTGGACTTCGACAACGACTCTAATTTAGATACCGAGTTCTTTCACCCGGTTTTCCACGCCATGTACGAATATGGATTGGTGGATGACAACGAGGTGGCAGTCCAAGAGTCGAATGGTGAGCTAAGCCTTGTAGAACCAACCGAGCTAGACCCGGTTGCCGTCTATACCAAAATTACCTTGGTCGACGGCGAACATCAGGATTTAGAACGGTTATACACGGTGGCAGAGGTGGTTGAACACAGCAACAACGTGTTGGAGCTGAAATGGCGACATCCGGAAACAAAGCAAAAGTTTGCGGACCAAACCAGTGTCTGTTTTGACTATCTCCAGGCTTATACCTTGGCAGCGTCTGTCCTAGACGAATTTCCTGAAATGGACATCACTGTACTGGATAAAACCCGGGCCTCTGGACTCAGGATCATGAAAATAACCGAGTGGCGCCTTGAAACCTACAATCTGTGGTCGCAAGGCGAATGTTATGCGCTTCGTTATGCAGTATTTGAATCTGACGACGGTCAAACTTGGCAACTTGTTAGCGATGAACCTGATGGTGGCGGCTACATCTGTGGCCAACAGGATCTCGATTTTTGACTTTACTACCCATACCGGCGCCACTGCGCGCCCGGTATTTAAGTCGGTATTGATAACGACACGCTGGTTGTCGTTATCAATACCCGATTTTGCCCTTGTGCAAAAACGTCACTGCTGCTTGAGTGACACCGAAATAGTTCGGCGCAGCATACCTTAACCACCCATCCGCAAGGATTCATAAAGGAGCAACACCATGTACCGCAATCGAGTAGAGCTGATTGGCAACCTGGGCAGCGATCCGGAAATTGTTGAGTTAAACAATAACGGCATCGCCTGCAACATTACCGTCGCGACGACCAAACGCTACAAGAAAGAGGGCGAAACGGTCAGCGACACCGAATGGCATGACGTGGCAATTTATGGCCCGACTGCCCAATACGTCGCGGACTACGCCAAAAAAGGCATGGAAGTGAACGTGGTCGGTTCATTGCGCACTCGAACCTTCGAGACTGACGAGGGGACGCGTCGATTGAAAGAGATTTACGTTTCAGAGCGTCAGCATGAAGTTCAGCTGAACTTCCATTCCCTCAAGGATTCAGACTCAGAGAGCGAAGCCAAACCGCAAACACGTCAGAAAGTCGCCAGAGGCAAGCCGGCGGCAAAACGTCAAAAGAGTAATCCTAGCGACGCGAAGCCGGACAAAAAACTAAGGGTAGAACAGCAGACGGAATCCGCTTCGGAGGCACCACGCGAACCGACTCAACCGAGTAAGTACGCACCACCGCCAGAGAATTGGAATCAAGCTGCGCCATTCTGACACAATTCCGTAAGGAAATAACAAAAGATCCATAACATACAGTCCCCACTTACAACATTGTAAGTGGGACTTCTTTCGCAAAAGTACTTATATGTCCACACTATGAGCAACTAAACACATAACGCAGCTATCGCAATAACCTTACGTAATATACTGTTAATTCAACTGGTTATAGAATTTTTATTTTAATTTTATCCAATTTTTAGCGAAACGGCGGCGCCGGTTTGGTAGGGAGGTGCAGCGAGCACCGATAGGGTTATTCAAGTGTGGACATATAAGTACTTTCAGAATTTCACCGCTTTTTTAGCGTACTTTATTTGAAGCAAACCGCAATTCTGGCGAAAAATTACAGTAACCTGACCTTTACCTGACGAAAACTTCGACATTTTTCTCTCTTTTGGTAAAATCAAGCCTCAAAAATGAGAACCTGAGCCAAAAAAATTTCACACCAGGCTCTGGCCAATTTACCTGTTTGTTCTGCACAAACCTATGAGAGACCACCCTCCGTCTTTCGACACAAAGAGAACGCCGTGCAACTTTTCCCAGCTCGCACGACTGGGCTTTGACGTCTTGAATTTAGGATATGTATCAAATGGACACTATCATTCTTAGCAGTAATGATATACATCAGCAGACAAACCAACTCTTCCTTTGGCTAATAGAAGAGTTGGATGTGACCATCAACTGTCGCATTCACAGTACCGCCATCACCTTCTGCCAGGATGATGTGAATGAATGCACACAGCGAGTTCAACTCAAGCTGTTCGATTTGTCGCGCCGGTTTATGGCCAACCAACTGCCATTTAATGACCACACCTCGTTGTTGAAATACTGCAATACCACCATTCGTAACGCGATCATTGATTACAACCGTTCTCGTACTGCAGTGTCGATCCCTGCCGATAAGCGCGGGGATTATCATGTTGTCCCATTGTCGACCACACACGAAGAGCATCAACACGAAATGATTGAAACATTCCCTGAATTGCACGAACGTTCATTTGCTCAAATGATGGAAAAACTGAAACAAGTGGACGCCTACATCTATCAAGATCACATGCACCTCCTACACCAAAAATTCGTACAGAAAATGTCCAACCGGGAAATCAGCCAAATTCTGGCGATCTCGGAGCGGCATGTCGGCGTCAAGGTACGCAAAGCCGTCACTGAAATTTCATCACTGCTCAAAGAACTCGAATTCAACGCCAGCGATTTTGTCGGTGACTAAATCCTACGTTAATAGCAGATTTGAGAAGGCTGCGCGGCTCGAAAGAGAGGTAAGTTTGATACCAGATAATAGATTTCAAGTGACAATGGTGGTGTTCACATCGATTCGCTGCCATTTATAAATCAAAAGTGCCCCAAAGTTTGATAGCTACGACGCACCGCGTAGGCGAAACACTCTACGCTTGCCCTAATAAAACTAATCAGTTCAGCATCGAATACCCACACAAGTGTAACAATTGATGTACTTTGCTCCACATGCAAGCTGATTAATTTATGATGTTATTATTAGTAGTAGATATCATTCTGAATAAATTAGCTTTTCCGATTTTGATGGCCGCATTGATTTCAGGTTGTGGTGGCGACTCAGGCTCTATCAAAAAACTTGAGTTTAACGTCGCTAATGGCACAGCCGTTGCCATGGGCACCCCTTCTGCTGCCTTATCAAACAGCCCGAGCCCGGCACCAATGGCAATGACTACCCAGCACTCTGACTCTGCTTCGTACACGA
>NZ_JBNKVP010000129.1:0-5201 GCF_050299255.1 Vibrio sp. | reverse complement strand
ATCCCCATTGGGGCGCCTGGGTGGCCGGAGTTGGCCTGTTGAACACCATCCATGCTCAGCGCGCGGATTGCATTAGCTAGAGTCTTACGATCCATAATCATTACCGTGATAAATACTAAATAAAAGGGAATTCGGTTGGCTGGAAATCCGCAGGCCGACTGAACAGGTGTGGTTTATCCCCCTAAACCGTTGCCCATCCAGTGACCTGCGTTTCCATTAAATTGACTTACAGTTTTGCTTCGATCATCGTTTCCAGTTTGCCCTGGTCGATAGCGAAGTTACGGATACCTTCTGCCAGTTTCTCCACTGCCATTGGGTCCTGGTTGTGCTCCCAGAGGAAATCAGAGTGGGACATGGCGCTTGGGCGCTCCTGTACATCTGTAGTGGCAACCAGTTTAGCTTCTACTGCACCGGTTGATTCTTCCAGTTCCTGCAGCAGTTGTGGGCTGATTGTCAGGCGGTCACAACCGGCCAGCTCAAGAATTTCACCGGTATTACGGAAACTGGCACCCATCACGACAGTCTGGTAACCGTGCTGTTTGTAGTAGTTGTAGATCTTAGTTACTGACAGTACACCCGGATCTTCATTAGAGGCGAAATCACGGCCTTCTTTTGCTTTATACCAGTCCATGATACGACCAACGAAAGGCGAGATCAGGAATACGCCAGCTTCAGCACAGGCACGGGCCTGGGCAAATGAGAACAGCAGAGTCAGGTTACAGTTGATGCCTTCTTTTTCCAGCACTTCCGCTGCGCGAATACCTTCCCAGGTAGAGGCCAGTTTGATCAGGATACGGTCGTTTGGTACGCCGGCATCGTTGTACATTTTGATCAGTTTACGCGCTTTTTCGATGCTGCCTTCGGTGTCGTATGACAGGCGTGCATCGACTTCGGTAGAGATACGGCCAGGAATGGTTTTGAGAATTTCTTTACCAATGGTCACCGCCAGCATGTCGCACGCTTCGTGTACTTGCTCCTGTTTGTCATCGCTTTGGGTTTTGGCGTAGCTGATAGCCTGGTCGATGAAAGGTGCGTACTCGGCGATTTGTGCCGCTTTAAGGATCAGAGACGGGTTGGTCGTTGCATCTTCCGGTTGGTATTTTTTGATAGCTTCAATTTCACCGGTATCGGCAACCACTGTGGTCAGTTTGCGAAGTTGTTCTAACTTGTTGCTCATAATTGATCATCCTATTCTGCGGGCTGAGACCATTCAAAGGGGCTGGTCTGTTAAAACTGCTAGCGTTCTCGACGTAACCTGGCGACGGACTAATTTGATTCCTAATCGCGAATTTGGCACGTTTGAGTCAGCAATGAACATTTGCTTTGAACATATGTTCAGTTGTTGAGTAAATGATGTGGTCATATTTATCTTATACAGCCAGATTGTCAATGCGTGATCACCATGATAGGTGAGGTTTATCAACAAAAAAATTTTGCATCTAGCCCATGTCCACGCAGTAAACGGTTGCGTGGTTCGATAGCTCAGAATACGGTGGCTGTTTTGGTAATGATACGGGATGAGAATATGTAATGGTATTGAGCAAATGTTGCATTGCAGACACTGGGTGAAGTATCCTGACAGCGGTTTAGTTAGCGCGATAAATCTTGCCGAGGAACAGCTGAATGACAGTAATCAATCAAGATAACAGCCAGGCCAATAGTGATCTGCTCACTGAAATTGCCGTTGCTTATTACCAGGATGGGGCAACTCAGGAAGAAATTTCCAAGAAATTCGTCATATCAAGGGCTAAGGTCGGCCGGTTACTGAAACAAGCCCGTGATGAAGGGATTGTAGAGATTACGGTGAAATATCACCCGGTATTCAGTGCCAAGATTGAGCAACGTTTAATTGAACGCTTTGGTGTTAAGCGGGCATTAGTGGCGTTAGACCAACCGAATGAAGAGCAGCAACGCAGTCAGGTGGCGGGGCTGGTATCAAACTATCTTAACAGTACACTGAAGAACGGCATGGTGATTAGCGTTGGTCAAGGACGCAACGTATCAGCGGTGGCCCACCATACCGGGGTGATCACCCATAAAGAGTGTAAATTTGTCAGTGGCATAGGCGGCATTCACCCAAGGGGCGGTATGTTCAACGCCGATCATATCTGCAGGCAATTTGCCAAAATGTATGGTGGTAGTTCAGAGACCCTATACGCCCCGGCCTATGCAGAAACACCGGAACAGAAAACCGCCTTTATGCAAAATAGTACTGTGAAGCTCACATTAGATCAGGCGCGCAAAGCAGACATTGCCCTGGTGGGTATCGGCGATATGAGCGAAAACAGCTACATGGTGGATTTAGGCTGGTTTACGCCGGATGAAGTGGTGCAGTCACGCCTTCAACAGGGCGTAGTTGGCGATTTTGCAGGTCACGATTTCTTTGACGTGCACGGCCGGGTGGCCGATACAGTGATGAATGACCGGGTTATCGGACTGGGTATTAACGAATACCGACTGATCGCTGAAGTGGTTGCCATCGCGGCAGAGAATAGCAAACCGCTGGCACTACTCGGCGCACTTCGCACTGGCGCGATTGATGTCATCGCCACCAGTGTTAGCAATGCGCTGACAGTATTGAACCTGGATGAGCAGATGCGTCAGATAGCGGAATAGTGACGGTAGCTCAGCTGGATTGAAGCAACTCCAGTTGCCAGTGTTGCTTCATATAGTCTGACAAATCGCTGAGGCTAATCGGCCTGGAATAGAAATAGCCCTGAAGTACATCGCAACCGAACTGAACCAACTTCTCTCGCTGCTGATCGGTTTCCACCCCTTCAGCGACCACCTCCATATTAAAATTACGTCCTATTGCAATAATATTTCGTACTATATGCAGCGATTGTTCATCTTCAACTATATGTTCAATAAAGCTACGGTCGATTTTGAGTTCGTCTATTGGGAATGCTCTCAGCATACTGAGTGAAGAGTAGCCGGTACCAAAATCATCTAGTGACAGACACACACCCAGTTGATGTAACCGCTGGCAGACAGGTTTAAACTTCTCAATATCTTCAATAAAGAGATTCTCAGTAATCTCTACCGTTAACAGTCTTAAATTAAACTGGTTCTTTTTTGCAACCTCAGTCAGGTGGTCAATAAATGCACCCTGCATAAACTGCTTTACGGATACGTTGATGGAGAGCTGGAATCTGATATCAAGCTCGGCTTGTAACTGGGTGACTTCTGCTATTGCTCTTTCGATGATATACCGGCCAAGTTTAACCATTTGCCCCGACTGTTCAGCGATAGGGATAAACACATCCGGCGGAATGAAGCCCAGTTTCTCATCGTACCATCGAACCAGTGCTTCAACGCCATACACTTCGCCGTTTGGACGTACCTGAGGCTGGTAAACAAGATAGGGTCGCTGGTCATCGATTGCCTGACGCAGATGTTGTTCCACCTGCAGTTTAAACAGGTGATCTGACTCCATTACGTCGCTGTAAATATTAAACGAATTCCTTTCTGCCTTAGCGGCAAACATCGATATATCAGCGCAACGTAGCAGTGAATCAAGTGAAGAACCGTGATGCGGATAAGAGGCGATACCTATGCTGCAACCGATAGAAAATTGCGCCTGTTCGACGGTGAATGGCTGCGAAATAACATCAATAATTTCCTGGGCTATAGCCGCCAATGCCTGATGCTTGGTTTCGCGAAGCAGCAGAATGAACTCATCACTGGATTGGCGAACCAGCAGCCGGTCTTTGCTGGCAAACATCGTTAGCCGAATGGCTATCTGCTGCAGGACATGATCACCAAAATCGTGGCCGTGCGAATCATTAACGCTTTTGAAATTATCGATATCGATATAAAACAGAGCAAATGGCCGGGTAGGGCGGGTAAGCCATTTTTGAATACTGGTCCTTAAATGGTAACGATTAGGTAGACCGGTAAGTTCATCGTGAGAAGCTTGAAAAACTAATTTTTCCTTAACCACTTTGTCATTGTTAACCGTTGAACGAATCAGGAGGAAAAAGATCAGCAGCACGATGAAAAACACACCAAAAGCCCAAATTGCATCCTGATAAAAATAACTATTGATGAATTCGGTCGGGGTATCCGACATCGCCCAGACATCAAATTCTGCCAGGTATTTAACTGTTACTAAATCTTCCGTACCGTTGAAATCCACTTTTACGTGAACACCAGTGTCTTCCTGCTTAAGCTCAGTCAATGACAAACCTAGCTGTTGATTGGCAGACTGGACCACGCTCTCGAGTAACGGTTGAAAGGCTGGTTGTTGGTAGTCAGCGTCTTCGACTTTGTCTGCCGAAATGAAAATGGGATAGAAATCGCTGCGAATCAACATCACACGATTAGCATTGCTGGTGTGTAGGTGATTATGAAAAACAGAGGAGCTATTCAGTTTTAATCCCGCCGACATTACCGCCATTGGCCGGTCATTTTTATCTCGAATCGTTTTGCGAACCGGCAATATCAGAAAGTCGAGTACGGGATGGCGGTAGGTGTGACCAAGTACCAACCGGTCCGATGCCAGCGCTTCCATAAACGTGGAGCGGCTGGCCTCTTGCTCCATCAGGTTGGGCAACTTGGCGAATTTGGCAGGCTCGGTAATGGAATTAACTGCCAGATAATCGCCTGAGGGAGATAGCAGTGCGAGGCCGCCAATTAAAGGATGAATTTCCAGCAGCTGAGCCAATATGGGACGGACCTCGAAATGAATATTGTCCTGGTTGAGATCAACCGTTTGGGTTAACTGATGCCCGACGATTTGCAACAAAGACGCCTGGCTGCGAAACAGGGAGTCTGAAGAAGCGGCAAACAGTTCAACCTGAATTAGCTGGTTAGCTTTAAACTGATCCTGATTGCTAACGTAAAAACCACGTAGCAGAAAAAGGAGCAATGATGTAGACAACAGCACAACGAAGCCGTACAGCATCCACAAATTTTTATGGTAACGGGTCATTGCTCCAATCATCGTGTTTAATCCCCGTTAGGACCTGTTTCAATAGGCAGATGATCCGCTGCGCCCCATTCAGTCCAGGAGCCATCGTAGACGGACAAGCGTTCAATTCCCAGCTGATACGCTGCCAATAAAAGGATACAAGCCGTCACACCTGAACCGCAGCTAAAGATCATGGGCTGGTCCCGGCTTAGCGCTAACTGGTCAAAGGCCAGTTGCAGTTGTTCGGCAGGCTTGAGTAAGTGCCCATCTATTAACTGGCTAAACGGCA
>NZ_JBNKVP010000128.1:0-5252 GCF_050299255.1 Vibrio sp. | reverse complement strand
CACTTCTGCCATCCAGTGAGAAAGGGTTTTTGCGTACGGTACAAGTTAGCCTTGAGGCGGGTATCCCGGTCAACCATGTCAACAAACTTGGCTGGTCGGCTTTGCTGGAAGCGGTGATATTAGGGGACGGCGGATATCTGTATCGTGATGTGATAGATGCTCTGCTGGATGCCAATGCTGACATTCACTTACAGGACCGAGATGGCCTGAGTGCACTCGACCATGCCAGGTTAATGGGCCAGACGGGCATTGTGGCTCGTATGGAGAATCTTCCTGTTGAGGATGAGGTGCATAATGTCGCGCTGATAACCGTTAAACACCATATTCGTCGCTTTGAATATGAACAAGCGCTGGGCGTGTTGAGTGATGGTCCTGAACGGTTCGCGGACCAGGTCGGCTATCACTACTACTGCGGTTATGTGCTGACAGAACTGCAGCGTTATCAGGAAGCAGTAGAAGCCTATCGTCTTGGCCTGCAACTAACGGACAACCCGGCTGAATTCTATCTGTATATCGCCAACAGCTATCGCCTTGCCAAGCAAGTACCAGAAGCTTTGGCGGAGTTCGATAAAGGTATTCAGGCCAATCCGCAATCCGGATTTGTGCGTTATCACAAGTCCAATTACCTGCGAGAGATTGGCTACCATGAACAGGCGGTACAGGAAATGGATGCGCTGCTGGCCGAGCTGCCGCACCGTTATGACTACTCATTCCACAAGGCAAATAGTCTCCGTTCTCTAGGCCGACACGAGCAAGCAATTTGCGCCATTGAGAATGCAATTACACATGATGTCAGTAATGCGCTGTACCACATTCACAAAGCGCAATCCCTGATATTACTGGGAAGATATAAGCAGGCAATGATGGTTATTGATTACGCAGAGAAGGTGTGTGACGAAATATCAGACTTGGGTAAATGCCGAAGTGAAATCGTGAGTCTTCTGGCTAAGTAAACATTTTCTGAATTAAACAGAAACTGAATTAACCCAAAACAACCGTAATAAAGAATTTGGTGTGGCAGACATCAGGTTAGGGCCTGCTACACCAAAAATCTGGCTAAATAATAGAGGCAAAAATGGTCGTTAAAGTAATTGTTAAAAAGAATACCTATTTCGACTCCGTGTCGTTGATGGCATTGACTACCAAAGTTAATGAGATGGAAATGGTAGACCAGGCGTTTGTTGCCATGGCAACAGACATGAATAAAGGTGTGCTGGAAAACGTAGGATTACTGCTTCCAGAAGTGAAATCTGCCAATAGCGGCGATCTGTTTATCGTGGTGAAAGCAGAAAGTGATCAGGCTTGTGATGAGTCTTTAGAGCAAATTGAACATTTGCTAAAAAATAAAGATAGCGGCTCGAACGAGCTGGGCAGCAGCGAGAAAAAATATCCAACCCTGAACTCTGCAATTAAACAGCAACCTGACGCAAACCTGGCGGTTATTTCCGTTCCCGGTGAATTTGCCAAACGTGAGGCGCTAACTGCACTTAATAATGGCCTGCATGTACTGATGTTCAGCGACAATGTATCGGTCCAGGACGAAATCGAACTTAAGCAGTTAGCCCATGATAAAGGGCTGTTAATGATGGGGCCGGATTGTGGTACCGCAATCATAAATCAGGTAGGTCTCTGTTTCGCGAATAAAGTCCGGGCGGGTAACATCGGTATCGTCGGTGCGTCGGGCACCGGTAGCCAGGAAGTCGCGGCACGAATTCATGATTTTGGCGGCGGCGTATCACAACTATTGGGTACTGGCGGACGGGATCTGAGCGCCGAAGTGGGTGGCATTATGATGATGGATGGCCTGCGTGCACTGGAGCAGGATCCTGCTACAGAGGTCATCCTGATCGTATCCAAACCAGCTGCAAAAGCAGTAGAAGAGAAAGTGCTGGACCTCGTGAAAACACTGTCCAAACCGGTCGTGGTTTGTCTGCTTGGTGGTGATGAACAACCTGTTCTGGACGCGGGTGCTAAGTTTGCCAAAACCACCAAGGACGCGGCGCTTCAGGCGGTAATACTTGCCGGTATTGAAGAGAGCACGATCAACAAGCGCGCGCTTAACCTGCCATTAATTGAAGAAGTGAAAGCCAAGCTATCGCCACAACAGAAGTACATCCGTGGTCTGTTCTGTGGTGGAACCCTGTGTGAAGAAGCCGTCCTGTTGGCTCGGGAATTCTATTCCGAGGTGTACAGCAACATCGCGAAGAAACCTGAGCAGCGTCTGGCGGATATCGCCACCAGTCAGGCTCATACTTTTATCGACTTTGGCGATGATGATTTCACCAATGGTCGTCCACACCCAATGATCGATCCATCAAGCCGGATTGAACGCTTACTTAAAGAAGCGGATGACCCGGAAGTCGGCGTTATCGTTCTGGATTTCGTCATCGGCTTTGGCTCTCACGAAGATCCTGTCGGTGCCACACTACCAGCGATTGTTGAAGCCAAGCAAAAAGCGGCTGACAGAGGTCAACATTTAGAAATTCTTGGTTATGTACTGGGTACCGAACTGGATACACCAAAACTGAGTGAACAGGTTGAAAAACTGGCGTCCGCGGGAGTCACCATTTCCAGCAGTAGTCAGAATACCGGTCTATTGGCACGTGGTTTTGTGAATAAGGGAGAATAAGAGATGAGCAAAGTAGAACAACTGTTTACCAGTCTTAACGTGGTTAATGTCGGCCTGGAATTCTTCAAGCATGACATCGAGAGTCAACATGCGCCGGTCTCTCAGGTGACATGGCAACCCATCGCAGGTGGCAACAGCAAAATCATCGAAGCACTGGACATTCTCGCTCAGCCGGACGTAGCTGAAAAAATTGAAGCAGCAAACCAGGAAGCGGTGAAACGAATCATCGATTCACATCCGGTTTTAGTGGGCTATGAACGAGCGATTGACGTCGTACCGGGCATGACCAAAACCACCATTCTTCACGCCGGTCCTCCAGTGTGTTGGGAAGACATGAACGGCCCGATGAAAGGGGCGGTAACCGGCGCGCTGATTTTTGAAGGCTTGGCATCTAACCTGGATGAAGCTTTCAAACTGGCGGCTTCAGGGGAAATTACGTTCTCGCCTTGCCATGAGCACAACTGTGTAGGATCCATGGCCGGCGTGACCTCCGCTTCAATGTATATGCATGTAGTGGAAAACAAAACCTACGGTAATGTTGCTTATACCAACCTCAGTGAGCAGATGGCCAAAATCCTGCGCATGGGCGCTAACGATGACAGCGTGGTTGAGCGCCTGGTCTGGATGCGCGATGTGCTTGGGCCTATGCTGAAAGCTGCCATGCAAGATGCCGAGCCAATCGACCTGCGTCTGATGCTGGCTCAGGCGCTGCACATGGGCGACGAATGTCACAACCGCAATAACGCAGGCACTGTGCTGTTGGCACAGGCGTTGACACCACGAATTCTGGGCACCGACTTTAGCGTTGAACAAAAACAGGAAGTGTTTGAATTCATTGCTTCCAGCGATTATTTCTCAGGCCCGACCTGGATGGCCATGTGTAAATGTGCCCTGGACGCAGCTCACGGCGTCGAAAACAGTACCCTGGTGACCACCATGGCCCGGAACGGGGTGGAATTTGGTATTCGCGTCAGTGGTATTCCTGGTTTCACCTGGTTTACCGGCCCGGCACAAAAAGTCGTTGGACCGCTGTTTGCCGGCTACAAGCCAGAAGATTCTGGTCTGGACATCGGTGATAGCGCAATTACGGAAACCTACGGTATTGGCGGCTTCGCGATGGCAACAGCGCCAGCCATCGTGGCCCTGGTTGGTGGCACGGTCAATGAAGCCATCAACTACTCGATCATGATGGATGAGATCACTACTGCCACCAACCCGAACGTGACTATTCCACTGCTTAACTTCAAAGGCATCTCGTCTGGAATTGATATTCGTAAGGTACTGGAAACCGGCATCTTGCCAGTGATCAATACTGCGATTGCCCACAAAGAGCCAGGAGTCGGCATGATTGGCTGCGGTATTACCAATCCACCGATCGAGTGCTTTGAAAAAGCGCTGCTGACTTTCGCCAAACAGTTGCAAAGTTAAGCGGCAAAAAACTAAGCCATAATTAATCTGTACATCTACCAAAAGCCCGAACTTATTTCCCCCTAAGTTCGGGTCACTGAAGATATTATTCGAGGACATCATGAGAATTGTACTTGCACTAGGCGGTAACGCGCTATTAGAACGCGGTCAGCCTTTGACGGCTGAGAATCAGAGAATCAATATTAATAAGGCTGCCGCGGCGATTGCGAAGGTGGCCAAGCAACACGAACTGGTTATCGTCCATGGTAATGGTCCGCAAGTCGGGCTGCTGATCGAACAAAACAACGAGTATCACAAGCTGAATAATAGTGCTACGCCGTACCCGATGGATGTACTTGGTGCTGAAACATGCGGAATGGTGGGCTATTTACTGCAGCAGGAACTGTATAACGCTAATAAAGAACTGAGCATCACTTCTATACTCACACAAACCTGTGTTGATATCGACGATCCGGCTTTTGATGATCCAACCAAATTTGTTGGCGCAGTTTACAACGACGAAGATATTGAACAGCTGAAAATCGCGAATCCAACGACGATCTTCAAAAAAGATGGTGACTTTTACCGTCGCGTCGTTGCGTCACCACAACCTAGAGACATTATTGAAGCGCGCCAAATTGCCAAGTTACTTGAAAATGGTAACACCGTTATTGCTTGTGGCGGCGGTGGTATTCCTGTCTTCAAGAGTGAAAGCGATAAACTGGTGGGTGTTGAGTGTGTCATAGACAAAGATTTGACCGCCGAATTGCTGGCAGAACAGATCAAAGCGGACTTGTTCATCATTCTGACCGACGGCGCGGTTTACCTCAATTATGGTAAAGAAAACCAGCAGGCGATCAAATGGACCACGCCGAGTGAACTGGCCAATTACCATTTCCCGGCTGGGTCTATGGGACCAAAAATTGATGCGGTATGCCGATTCGTTAATCAGGGCCAGGGCGATGCTGCGATTGGTGCATTAGACCAGTTGGATGCGGTAATAGCCGGTGAATCTGGTACGCGCATTACTCAAGGCGAAGGCATTAGTTTTTACTCCTGAAAATAAAGCGTGAATATGACTTGCGTAAATCGCGATTCAATTAAAACCGCGCGAATAAATTTTGCTGTGCATTATTAATTCTAAATTTTTAAGTGTTCATAAGATTGGTGAAGTTGCTCCACAACCTCGCCCGTACCATTAATGACGTTACATAAG
>NZ_JBNKVP010000127.1:0-5307 GCF_050299255.1 Vibrio sp. | reverse complement strand
GGTGGCACGATACGGCGGCGAAGATTTTGTCGTGGTATTGCCTGACTCCGATCTACAGTCGGCTTCAAAAAAATTGGATCGGCTACGTGAAAAGCTTAGTATCAAAGCGATCCCTATCACTCCCCAGCAAAACTTAACTATTACCTTTAGCGCAGGAATCACTCAGTGGATGGATGATCAGAGTTTGGATAACGTACTCAATCAGGCCGATGAATTGCTTTATGTCGCCAAGCACAACGGTCGGAACAGGGTAGTGACTCCCCAGATACAAGATTCTATCGATGAGATGGAAAATAACCCGCCGGGTCCTAAATTGGCGAAATAGTCTTTGCTGTCAGCAACAAATAACAGGCCACCCAATTTGGATGGCCTGATTACTATCCGCTTTAGCTTAAGCGATAGCTGCTTGTAGGATCGAGCGGCTTTCGTCAAGCGTGATGGCCTGACCGACGCCGATACTGACCATTCCGTGCTGCTCTAATTGCTTCAGTACATTTTCAACAGCTTCGCTGCTGGATTCACTATGCTCGGTTAACTGAGTGGCCACTCCCAGTGAGTGGTAGAAGGCTTCAATGGCATCAATGGTCTGTTCTGCCAGAGTGTCACTTTCAGCAAGATTGAAGACATTGCGTCCCATCTGCTCCAGCTTCGCACGTCGACTGGTGATTTGATTGCGTAGCAGGGAAGGCTGAATGATCGCCAGAGAGCGAGCATGATCCACCCCGTACAGTGCGGTCAGTTCGTGACCGATCATGTGGGTTGCCCAGTCTTGCGGAACGCCGCTGCCAATCAGACCATTTAACGCCTGGTTGGCCGACCACATCAGATTCTCCCGCCAGCTGTCGGAGTCGCGCTGGTCAAATTGCTCACCCAGGGTTTTCAGCGTCCGCAGCAACGTTTCGGCGTAGCCGTCCTGCACCATGCAGCCATGGGGCAGGGTAAGATACTGTTCGCAAACGTGTACCCAGGCGTCAACAATGCCGTTCAGCAGTTGTCTTTCCGGCAGGGTTTTCATCACGTCCGGGTCCATAACGGCAAATACAGGTTTCACGTGGGCAGACATAAACGCCAGTTTATCCTGGGTTTCCGCTTTGGTAATAACCGCGCCGGCATTGGATTCAGAACCGGTGGCCGGTAGGGTTAGGATAGCGCCCAGCGGGGTAGCCTCAGTAACGGTATGTTTTTGGGTTAGGATGTCCCAGCCATCGCCATCATATAGGGCCGCCGCGGCAATGTACTTTGAGCCATCGATGACAGAGCCGCCACCGACCGCCAGGATGAATTCAATTTGCTGCTCTTTAACTATCGCGACCGCTTTGTCCAATGTTTCTTTGGTCGGGTTTGGCTCTATACCCGAGAACTCCTGCCACTGGTGATCTTTCAGTGCTGCAACAACTTGATCGTAGACACCATTTTTCTTGATTGAGCCGCCACCGTAAGTGACCAGTATTTTCTTTTCGGCTGGAATCGCGTCTTTGATCGCGTCAATCTGGCCCTGACCGAATAGAATTTGTGTGGGATTTGAATAGCTGAAATGCATTGCGTTACCTTAATGTTGTAAAGGTTTTTTAGAATAATTGCGCCAAATGGATTTTGAACGCGACAACTCATCATTTATAGCACATCCGACCAGGTGCCCCCAAGGTGATTCAGGCAATTGTTTTTCTGAACGAATGGCGTAAATATCAGACGGATGTGAAAAAATTTATACTAAACAGTCAGCAGGTTTTTTGTATGCGGTTACCATTTTTGTATTGCACACTTTTAGCAACGCTGCTTACCGTGTCTGGTTGTAGCCAACGACAGGTCTACGATGCTGGGTTAGGTTGGCGACAGCAGCAATGTTACCAATTGATAGACAAGCGAGAGCAGGAGCAGTGTCTCGAGTTGGCCCGTAAGCGTTATAGCGAACAAAAATCGGCAGAATAAAAAAGCCCTCACCCGCCTGCTGTTAGTGCGGATGAGGGAAAACATCCCCCTATCAGGATTCGAATGGTTTAGTTGATTGGGCGACCGAAGTTAGGAAAGCCTCGTTCGTCCCAGTCAAACGCCTGGATGCAAGTGTGACGGTTAGGTGTCCACAACGGATCGTCGACGATTTCGGTGCTGTTTCTGGCGTGATAAACCAAAAAGTCGGTCTTACCATCTTTACTTTGGGTAAAGCTGTTATGTCCCGGACCGAAAATCGAACGCGACTCGTCGCTGGAAAACACTGGCTGACGCTCTTTGTGCCAGTTGGCCGGGTCCAGCAAATCTGCGTCACTGTCTGCGGATAGCAGGCCCATGCAATAGTTTTCGTCCGTGGCACTGGCGGAGTAGCTGATAAACACTTTGCCGTTGCGCTTTAAGATAGCAGGGCCTTCATTGACCAAAAATCCGCGGCATTCCCAGTCGAATTCAGGTTTACTCAGCATCACCGGCTCACTGGCCAGCTCTGTGGCACTGGCCAGTTTGGCGATATACAGGCATGAGTTGCCGGCGATCACCGGATCTTTCTGGGCCCAGACATAGTAGTGCTCGCCAAGGTGTTCAAAATAGGTGGCATCGAGACAAAAACTGGAGATGCCGCTGTCTATCTGGCCGGCAAATTGCCATTCACCTTCCAGTGGATTGTCGGAATCGTTGCAGATGGCGTACATACGGTGCTGGAATGCGCCATCTTTGATTTCCCGGCTCGGGGCAGCGGCAAAATAGACATACCACTTGCCAAGGATGTAGTGGATCTCCGGCGCCCAGACTAGATCGCTGTACGGGCCGGTGTCAGGTTTGGTCCAGGCAGTAACAATCTCGCTGGTGGTGGCGAGATCGGCCAATTCGCTGGCTCGTCGCAGCTCAATACGGTCATAGGCAGGAACCGATGCCGTAAAATAGTAGTAGCCGTCACTGTGTAAATAGACGAACGGATCCGCCCGTTGATCAATTACCGGGTTAGAAAAGTGCATAAATGGGCTCCTTGCCCAGCCAACTGCGCTGGGCGTTGAAAAGGTTAATTCATGTTGAAGTTAAGTTGACTCTCTTGGGTACAGGTCACCTTCTACTTTGATTAATTGCAATTCGGTTTGATGATCGCCCACGGCGAGTTCGACTGCCATTCGGCCCATTTCGTCATAGGGCAGGTCGATTGAGCTTAAACTCGGAGTCAGTTCACTGGCCAGCAACTGGTTGTCGTATCCCATTACGGCTACATCGTGTGGTATGCGCAGGCCCATTTCGGCCACTGCCTGATAAACGCCGAGAGCCATCAAATCACTGGCACAGAATATAGCGTTGGGGCAGGGTGACTGGCTGAGCAGCTTTTTGGTTTCCAGAAAGCTCTGTTTAACCGACCAGTTACCTTCGACAATCCAGTCGTCGTTGATGGGTGTATCGGTGTTTAACAACGCCTGACGGTAGCCGCTAATCCGCTGGATAGAGGAATCGCTCCAGCGTTCACCACCAATCATGGCAATACGCTTGTAACCGCGCTGCAGCAAATGTTCGGTTGCCCGGTAACCGCCGATAAAATCAGAAGTTAAAATAGCCGGCGACTGAACGCTCGATTCCGGGTTATTGCAGTTCAGATACAACAGCGGGATACCCAATTTCGGCTCGTCGTCGATCTGCTTGGGTGTATTGGCGGCATAGATCAACGCACTGTACTGTCCTTCCTGAATTTCCTTCAGCATGGCTTGTTTTAGCAGTTCGTCATCTTCGTAGTCGTAGACCACCAGCAGAATATCCAGCTCCCAGGCGCGTACTTTGGCGGCGGTGATGGCGTTAATAAATGGGTCATGCATGTTGATACTGTTAACCAGCAGGGCAATACGCCGATGATGACTGGCATGACGCACATTGGCCTTACGCTGATAACCGAGTTCATCAGCTTTCGCCAATACTTTGTCTCGGGTCTCTTGTGAAACCTTAATGCTGTCAGAACCATTCAAAATAACACTCACAGTGGGCTGGGAAACGCCGACTGCGGTGGCAATGTCTAACATAGTGACTTTTTTCTTTCTCATAGCACTACTTCTTAGTTATTGCCCGGCGGCATGACCGCCGGACTTATTATTGTTGTTTTGGTTTACGTTCAGAATTTACAGGTTGGCCAACATGTCGTTGACGCGACGTTCAGCATCTGCCAGCGCCTGATCGATCGGTTTGGCGCCGGTAATTGCCGCGGCCAGGTCTTCTCCGATAATGTCCTGGATGGCAAACTGACGTTTTACCCCTTCAGGCAAGCCGGTACCGGTTTTAGTCACGCTCAGTAGCGACTGACGGTGTGGCAATTCCAGGAAATCCGGGTTTTGCAGTACCGCTTTAACACTTGGCAGGTGACCGGTGCGCGACCATTGATAATCGTTATCAATCATAAACTTAAAGAACTTCGCTGTTGCCGCAATCTGATCGTCATCTCGGCGTTTATTCGGCATTACCCATGAATGGCCATCCACATAGTTGGCGCTAACGCTGGTGTACAGTTGCGGGTACGGTGCCACTTCGTAGCCGTTATACAGCGAACTGCCCGATTTTTGTGACTCATCATTGTAAGTGCCCAACAGCCAGTTGCCGTTCAGTAAGATGCCGCCCTGACCGCTGGAAAATGCGGAAACGGTAGCAGGGTAGTCCATGTTTTTCGTGGTCAGGTCTTCATCGTAGATCTGCTTGAACAGTTTAAGGATGTTACGCGCTTTGTCATTCTGCAGTGAGATTTTGTCACTGTCGGCGAAGAAATCACTGTCTTGCTGGAACATGTAGGTATAGAACAGACGAGCATACGCTGCGGTTTCATTCGACAGGATCTGGACAAAATAAGGCTTACCGGTTTTCTGCTTGAACTGACGAGCCTGCTCAAGCAGTTGTTCTGGTGTGGCTGGCAGGATCGCCTGGCCGTTTTCATCTACCAGCTGAGCCTGTTTCATCAGGTTCATGTTGATGTGGTACAGCATGGTCCAGGTATCAATTGGCAGACCATACACTTCACCGTTGCGGGTAACGCCTTTCTGAGCGGTACTGGTGAACACGGAACTGTCGATGTTCTCCTGCTTCAGAAGATCGTCAATCGGTAGCAGTAGTCGGCGCGACTGGTAGTCAGAGATAACGGAGTTATGCATAGTGACCAGATCGGGTGGCGTACGAGACGCCATTTGTGCGGTCAGCTGGTCATATCCCGGCCATTCAACAGTTGTCACTTTGACGTCAATGTCTGGGTTTTCAGCGTTGAATCGGTTAATCAGTGAAGTCATGATGCCACATTCGCCGTTGGCGGATTCGACATTGGTGTTCTGACCATACTCGGCTTCGCAAGCTCCGAAAAAGCGCTGTAAATGT
>NZ_JBNKVP010000126.1:0-5534 GCF_050299255.1 Vibrio sp. | reverse complement strand
GGAGTGGTAAACCCCCATTTTTGGATCATAGTTGTTGATGTTGTGCACCACCTGGTCAATGGCACGCTTAAGATCCGGGTTGTTAGGTTTGGAGGCAATGAAGTAGTTGGTAATCTCAGTGTTATTGCTCACTTTGATATACAGCGCATCGGTATCCTGCTTAAGAATGTCATTCAGCGGCCAGACTAATGTTGCGTCGATATCCATATAAACGCCGCCGTAGGTATACAGTACCATCAGACGCCATAAGTCAGCCTGCGCTGCGCCGTTGGTGAGACGCATATACGCATCGTAGACTTCCTTAGGAGCATGTTCTTTAAGGAATACTTCACGAGCCTCGGTACTGACGTAATGGTATTCACTGCTCAAAGACATCAAACGGTTGAACAAATAGTTCAGGTACACGGGCAGAGTGCTTTTGGCGGTAAAGTTGGTCTGCCAGATGATGCGCGGAATCTGCTTCTGCTGTTTTAGCTGCACGCGAGCCGGAGAGTGTTCAGGTATGGTGAAACGTAGCTTAGGAAACACAAAGTGAAACGGATAAGACAACATTTTAAATAAGTTGCCGCTCAAACGGATTAGGCGGTTGGTGACGACTCGAACCATTTTGTTCATTGGAATACCTTATGGATTAACGGTCTGATCTGAAAGTGACGTCTGTATAGCAGCAACAATTTGCTCACTGGTTGGCACAGCGCCATCGGCAGACATGACAATTTTGTGTTTCGCTTCTTGCGGCGTATAGCGGAAGGGCACCGTAGAATAAAAAATACCCACTGTGGGCGTATGGGTGGATATCGCGACATTACGTACTCCGGTATCCGGTGCGACCACCAATCTGGCGCGGGCAATTTCGGCGACGAGCTCTTCCAGACTCAAGCAAGGCTGAATGGAAAAGTTGCTTTGAGCGGTGAGATCCTGCAGAAAATCACCTTTCTCAAAGTCGTTTTTGCCTTCCAGAAAGACATGCTGAAAATTTGGTAACGCGGCTACTGCCTGCTCAAGCAACTGTTTCATCTGCTCTTTAGTCAGGATCTTAGAGGTAGTGGAAGCGCCGTTAAAATAGAGAATTTTCTGCGCTTTGCTCGGGTCGAACAGTTCATTATGGCTGGGATAACCAAAATCCAGTGGCCGCTCAGGGTTGTGGCCGAGCATTTTCAGCATATCCAGCATGCATTCCAACTCCGGCTGGAAATCCGAGCGAAATACCGCGATGTTATAAACGGTTCCGCACAGGTACGGCCTATAAGGAAAACCAAACTTCAGCTTGGCCTTGCTCAATAACATCATCCAGTATGAGCGGCTGGTGCCGGCGACGTCAAAAATGATGTCCTGTTCATCGAGCTGTTTGAAATCGGCCAGACGTTGGCTAAACGTCATCTCATTTTTTCGTTCCCGGCCAGCCATGATAACGGTGTGATCCGCCAAGTCTGACGGAATACCGTACTGATAGTTGGATACGCCAACCAGAGTGATTTCTGCATTCGGGAAAAATTTGCGCGCTTCAATCAGGAAAGGACGTGCTATCACCTGATCGCCCAGTGCAGCATGGCGAATAATGGCTATTTTGCGTACTTTCTCCGGAGAAAATTCATTGTGGAGATAGTCTCTGGCTTTTTTTGAGGCGTAGCCGCCTCGCTCAATCCATAAGTGTTGCATGACAGTTATCCAATAAAACGCTGCAGTGATTTGATGACGGATTCAGGGGTAAGCTGCTTTAAGCAGTTAAGATGACCATACGGACACTCGCGCTTAAAGCAAGGGCGGCACTCAATATCGGTGTAGACCATCTCTAAGTTGTCAGTCAGCGCCGGAGTGTATTCCGGAGAGCTGGAGCCGTAGATGGCGACAATATTACACCCCACCGCCGCAGAGACATGCATTAAGCCGGAGTCGTTACTGACCACAGTATGACACTTGGCCAACAGGTCTGTGGCTTCGAGCAGGCTGGTTTGCCCTGCCAGATTATGGCAACTGGCTTGCTGCTCTGGGTTGAGAGCGGCTTTAATATCTTCGCACACCGGCTGATCTTTGGCTGAGCCAAATAGCCAGACTTGATAACCCTGTTCAATAACGTATTGGGCTACCTCGGCGTAGTATTGATCTGGCCAGCGTTTTGCCGGGCCAAATTCTGCTCCTGGGCATAGGCCAATCACCGGTTTTTGCGCGGATAATCCGAGTCGGTTCATCGCCTGCTGCTGGCTGTCTGCATCAATTGTTAAGGCCGGGAAGGGGCAGCTTTTCAGCTCCGTTTTCTCACGCATGGTCTGCTTGTTATGGGCCAGAGCCACGTAGCGTTCAACCATGTACTGAAATACGCGTTTATCTGGGCGTAAATCGTTCAGCAATCCATAGCGAGATTCACCTTTCCAGCCGATACGATGTTTGATCCCCGCAAACCAAGGGATTAGCGCAGATTTAGCCGAGTTAGGCAGGATAAAGGCATGGGTATAACCCTGTTTACCTAACTCGCGCGCCAGTTTCCAACGCTGAGCTATCTTGAGCTCTCCGTGACCGATAGGCATTGGAATCGCATTGTCGACCTCAGCCATTCTTTTGACTAAAGGAACACACCAGGCAGGTGCGAGCACATCAATTTTTGCATCGGGATATTGCTGTCGCAAAGTAATATACAGACTTTGCGACATCACCATATCTCCCACCCAGGATGGGCCAACGATCAGTATTTTCATTATTTGAGATCAGGTATTCGTTTGTTGGCTATTGTACTTTTCGGTACGAACTTGTGCAAAAAATAGCGCTAGCATAAAGCCATAGAAACAGCCGATCAGGTTAGCCTGCAGCGGTGCCTCTGTTAGGCCGTAGATGCAGAATCCGGCCACAAACACCGCCCCGGTGTATGCCCAGTCACTGTTGGTTTGCTGGTAGTGGCGAATAAACACCGCCAGAGGCACTAATAACATAAAGATGATACTGACTACGCCCCAGACGCCGTTACTGGCCAGCATTTCAAAGTACTGGCTATGGGCATGAGCACGACCAACGGTGGTCACCCATTCAGTGACTTCACCATTCTGGTACATGGTTCGGACTAACTCTTCCCTTTGCGGGTAAGGCATGCCGGTAAACGGTTTTTGCTGGAAGGTTTCGATAGCCACCTTCCATAGTTGTAGTCGACCTCCCGAGGATTCGGCGGAGGCTATGTCACCACGAGCGATATTGGTAAATTCGTTCGCCGTAAAATCTGCGCGGGCTTTTACCGCAGGGATTAACTGATAAGACAACACCGCAGCGAGGACCAGCACAACCGATCCCGTCATGACGGTTTTTATCCGCAATGCTTTACCATTCAATAGCGCGGCGAAAATTAACAGTAGAGGAATGGCCAAAATAGCACCACGGGTAATGGTTAAAACCGTGGCGATAGCTGACAGCACAGTCGCTAGATACAACCAGGTTTTGTAGTGACCAAAGCGTACCAGACAGAAAGCCAAAAACGTTAATGCACTCGCTAAGTAACCGAAGTTAATACTGAAAAGAAACCCATCGACGCGGGGCATTCCCAAAATAAAGTATTGATAGATGGCGATAGTAACCGCACCGACTGAACCGATAATGGTGCCCATTGCCAGATATTTGGCAAACGGGAACTGACGATCCTGGAAGATTTCTACAAATAGCAGGTAAATCGGAATCGACAGCAGGGCTCGGATGCCACCCTGGAAATAGCGCAACGTTGTGCCGTCGACAATAGCGACCGGAATAGCGCCTATCAGATAGAGTGATAAGCAGGCAATCACCAGGCCGTCAAAACGATTCAACTTTTGTGTTTTATGTTTGAGTAGATAATATATTGCCGTCAAGAGGCTTAGTACGACCACTGCAACGGAGTAGTTTCTGGTTCCCAGTAATAATGCAGGGACAAGTAACATGCTCCACGCTACTAAGAGTGTGTATGGTCTTCTTGGGTATTCCATCGGTTTCCTATTACTTTTTTACGCTAAATGTGGTGCTTTTTATATTTTCGGAAGGTGTAATTACCTCTGACCTTGCGCCACAGGCCGAAAACATCGGTTTTAGGGAAAATCGCGATACGGCGAATTTGATACAGATCCTGATGAAAGGCGAGCGGACCGCTATTGGTCGCCACGGCAAACTGATAACCCAGCTGTTCAGCCAGCCTTTTAGAATCGGCATTGAGACTACCATACGGATAAGCAAACGAGGTGAGTGGTTTGCCAATTATTTGCTCCAGCTCTTGCTTGTTGGCTGCAATCTCATGCCGTTGCTCTGCTTCAGTCAGAGTATTCAAGTGTGGATGGGTTAAGGTATGGCCGCCAATTTCAATCAAACCGGACTCAGCCATGGCTTTGATCTGCTCGGCAGACATCAGTGGGAAGGGCTTATCCGGATTCTGGTCGGCTTCCACATCCCAGCGATTAAATGACTCGCCAGTCACCACATACACCACCGCTTTAAAGCCATATTTCTTCAGCAGTGGCAGCATTAATTCATAGTTATCAACGAAGCCATCATCGACGGTGAGCATGATCGGCTTTTTGCCCGGTTGCAGGCGGCTGATCACCCCTTTATCGGCCAGATCCTCAAAGGTGACCGTTTCAAATCCCTTGCGTTTGAGCAGCTTAAGATGTTTTTCAAACAGCTCAATATCGATATAAGGGCCGCGAGTGCCTTTTTTATCGTCACTGTCGATAAAGCGGTGATACATAACAACCGGCATATCCCGTTGCCATTTATTAACCGCGACATCCTGATAAACCCGCTCCAACTGAGTGGCGATTTGGTTTAAATCATAGTTGTCGCGTATCGCCTGAGTGACTTCTGGCTGGCAATGAGACTGGCTGAGGCCAAGTTCAACCTGACCGGCAATAGCCGCGAAATCAATATCCAGCTCTTGCGGGCCGATATCGCCAAAGTTGCTGGCCATGGCCTGGGACAGGTTGTCACTATTCACTATACCGACACAACTGGCTTCTCCGATAGCCAGAGTGGGGCGGCCACACAGCAGCGATTCCATCGCCACACGCCCGGCGCCAATAACCAGATCTGACTGGTGTAGCATGGCCGGAACATCATTGGTGTAGCCTGGAAACTCTACCTGGCTGCGAAACTTCTCAAACCGTTCAGTCATCGCAGAACCGGTAATCACCCGAACCTGATAGGCGCTAACGTCCAGACACTCTTCCAGCAAGCGATAACATAGATCGCCTTTCGGGCCGGTTAAACGGCCCACAATTGAGATCACCGGGCGTGGATTTTGCGGGGCAGGTTGAGGCGCAAAGTCGGCGGTTTCAATCCCGTTGCGGCTCACTTCAAGCATCTCCGGGCTAACCCCCAGTTCGCGAATCAATTGTTGTTCAATGGCTTCACAAACGGGCAGAGCTTTATCGCCCATGGCATGGAACTTCTTGCGCGAGGCATGTACCGGTTGCCGGCCGTGAACCGTAGTAACCATTGGCGTGCCGGTAAGTTTGCAGGCCAGGTGACAACTCCAGCTAGATGCCCGGGAATGGGCATGAACCAACTGGATATTATGTTTTTTTATCAGGTAG
>NZ_JBNKVP010000125.1:0-5771 GCF_050299255.1 Vibrio sp. | reverse complement strand
CGCGATGCGAGCACGCATTTCATCGTCAAACGGTTCTGCGGTCGCGACATAGTTAAGCCGCAAACCCTGTTGCTCTGCCCTGTGACGAACCTGCTGTTCAGCAAAACTGGACTTGCCGGAACGTGCGCCGCCTAATACCAGATGAATGCTCATGCTATGCCTCCCATCACCAGCCAACCGTTGTGCGCCAGCGCAACCAAGATGAAATAGATAGCCAGTTCGGCAATTTGCTGCAGCGCGCCCAGACAGTCACCGGTGAAGCCACCTAACCGGCTTAGCAGCCAGGATTTAAAGCTATAACGTACTACCACCATGACCAGAATAACGGTCAGTATGGTTAGCGGTGAAAAAGCAATCAATGGAATCAGCCCAATCAGTAGCAATAGTATTAATTCACGCTTGCTCTGGCGACTGGCGAGTGGTTTCGATTTACTGGTATCAGTGTCGCTGACATAAGGCAGGTCATAAATCAGACTCGCCGCCACCGCCCGGCTCAGGCTATAAGCCATTATCCAGACCATCAGCATGGGTAGCGCAGCCGCCAGTTCTGAAAGCAGCACAAATTTACCAACTAATGCCAGGCAGAGCGTTGCTGCGCCATAGGTACCGATACGGCTGTCTTTCATAATGGTAAGGCGACTTTCGGTTGTCATGCCGCCCCCCACGCCGTCCGCCATATCCGTCAGGCCGTCTTCATGAAAAGCACCCGTCAGCAGCAGGCTGAATGTCATGGTGACGATAACGGCCACCGAGACGGGCAACCAGAGCGACAACCAGAGGTAACAGAGTGCGCACAGCAAGCCCAACAAGACTCCAACCAGCGAAAAGTAGCGACCCGCCTGGTTCATTCGTTGCTCGGAGTACGGGACATCGGCAGGAACAGGCAGTCGAGAGAAAAAACTCAACGCCAGCCAGAACAACTCCAGTTGGTACTTAACCGTGGCTTTCATTGATACCGTTACCCTTACATCTATACCGTTACACCGGCATCGGCAAAACTGGCCATATTGTTGTAAAACTCAGCTGCTGCATGCAGCAGTGGCATGGCCAGTAGCGAGCCGGTTCCCTCGCCCAGACGCAGCGACAGATCTAACAGCGGACGAGCTTCTAGCATCTGCAGCACTAATCCGTGCGCCGCTTCTTCAGAGCGGTGAGCAAAAATCAAGTAGTCACGAACGCCAGGTTCAATCAGTGTCGCCACGTAGGCGGCAACGGTAATAATGAATCCATCGACCAAAACCGGGACCTGACGTCGATACGCGCCAAGCATCGCCCCGACAGTCTGGACAATTTCAAACCCGCCCACTTCCGCCAGCACCTGTTGTGGCGTCATACCCTGACACCGCTTCACGGCATCTGTCACTAGCTGCAGTTTGCGTTGATATTGCTGGTCATCAATACCGGTTCCCCGTCCGACACACTGTTCTGGCGTAAGCTGGCTTAAGGCCAATAAAATGGCTGCGGCTGAACTGGTATTACCAATTCCCATTTCGCCGAACATCAGCAGGTTGCAGCCTGCGTCGACCAGCTCATCAACCAGTTGTTCGCCCAGCAACAGCCCTTCGGTTTGCTGTTCTATCTTCATTGCTGGCTGGTTGGCAAAATTGGCCGTTCCGCATCCGAGCCGATGTAGTGTCAGGCATGGGTTATCACTCTCTACCGGCGCAAGCATACCGCAATCAACCACCCGCATATCAACCTGACTGGTGCGACAAAAACAGTTTGCGGCAGCACCGCCGGCAAGAAAGTTCGCCACCATTTGCTGGGTAACGACACTCGGTGCGATGCTGACGCCCTCATCGGCAATACCATGATCACCGGCAAAAATAACCAGCGTTGGTGATTTCAATTCGATTTTACTGGCCGGTTGTAGCTTGCCCTGGCTTTGGATCAGCGCTAACTGAGCCGCCAAATGCTCCAGTTGTCCGAGCGCTCCAAGGGGTTTGGTTTTTTGCTCAATTCTTTGCCAGATGGCTTCCACATGGCGGCGATCTAAGCTGTTGTTCTGTTTCATTTATCGGGCGCTCCTTTAACTTGGCCTGGCAATTTTAAACACACGGTCCAGTACCGCGTACTCACTTCCGCCCAGGCGAGAGAGCGGATTCACTTTGAGCGCATCAATTTTCAAGCGCTCAGAACTGTTATCGATGATCGCGGGATCAAGATACACTTCTTCAATCTGGGCAAATATCAGGCTTTGAGGAGTTTCGCCTATCTCTTTCACTTCAAGCAGCGAACAACCAAACGCAATCGGACAATCTTTCAGCCTGGGCAGTTCAAACCCTTCAAACGGGACCAGTTCCAACTGGTTTTCATCGACTTCTGAATGGCCGTGATCCAGTGTTGCTGAGGATTGAGTGACATGATTGGCACTGGTTACACTCGCGATGTGAATCACCAGCTTGCCGGTTTCCAGCACATTCCGGGTGGTGTCTTTCACTTCACCGCCCGGCTTCTTACCGACAGAAATCATTAGCAACGGCGGATTGCTGGAGACGGGGGTAAAATAAGAAAACGGCGCCAGGTTATAATTAGCCTCGCCGGAATCGGTCAGTGTCCAGGCGATCGGACGTGGAATCACGCTCTGGGTCATCAGGTGATAAATTTGGTTCGGTGCCAAACCGCTCAAATCAATGTTCATTCTACTTCCTTGATTTTCAATCCAAATCCTGAGGCAAAGTCTACCCTGAATTACTCACTGGCACTAGCCAGCAAAACGCCGTCAATTATGAGTTAACCGGGTCAATTATGCTGTAAGTCACAGACTGGGCTACTATTTTGTGGTTATTTGTCGAAATATTGCTCAGTGACTAAGTGAACAGAAATGGCGATTACAGGTGACAATACCGTCGCAATCATAGCCGGTGGCTCCGGTCTGGTTGGTGGAGAACTGGTAAAACTGATGCTTGAAGAGAGCGCCATCGGACATTTATATGCCCTGGTGCGCAAACCACTGCACTACTTTCATCCCAAGCTGGAACTGATCCAGGATTCGAATCTGGAAGTGAAACAGTGGGAAGATGATAACCCTCGCCCAACAGTTGGTTTCATCTGCCTGGGTAGTACGCTCAAACAGGCCGGCTCTAAAGAGGCACTGGCACAGGTGGATTATCAGCTGGTTTGCGATGTCGCCCAACAGATGAAATTACTCGGTGTCAAACGACTCGCGGTGGTATCGAGTGTCGGCGCATCTCCCCGCTCCCTCTCTCATTACTTAAAGTGTAAAGGCAGGATGGAAGCGACCATAAGTCGTATGGGATTCGAGCAGGTGACCTTCGTCCGGCCCGGGCCGTTAAAAGGGATCCGGGACGAACCAAGGTGGGACGAGTCGGTAGTTCAGTCTGTCCTGAAAATCTTAAGGCCAATTATGGTGGGGCCACTTGGCAAATTTATTCCGATTCGCGCAGAGCATGTCGCACAAGCGATGCTGTACAGCGTGTTTGACAACCTGGCGGAAATAACACCAGCCCCATGTCAGCGGCTCGACAGTATTCAAATGCGAAAATTGCTGGAGCGTTACCGCTAGTCGAGCGAATTCTCACCACCAAAAGAACAATAAATCGTCCATTCGGCGCTAAGATTCGCCAGCTTACTAAGCCTATGTTTGCTAAGCTCCAAATTGGGTGGTCTAATAGCGCGATATCCATCAAACAGTAAAGTTGCACCCGCTATGGCCGACGATCCGCAAGCTACCTTTTTTTTCTTCGATTATGAAACCTGGGGAACAAGCCCGGGCCGGGACAGGCCAAGCCAGTTTGCCGGTGTCCGTACCGATATGGACTTTAATATCATCGGAGAACCGCTGGTCATCTACTGTCAATTGCCAAGCGATTATCTGCCGTCACCTGAGGCGGCATTGATCACCGGGATCACTCCACAAACAGCCAATGCCAAAGGCCTGCCGGAACCCGAGTTTATCGCCAAAATACATGCCGAGCTGTCGCGGCCTAACACCATTAGCCTTGGCTATAACAGTATTCGCTTTGACGACGAAGTGACCCGCTACACCTGTTACCGCAACTTTATTGACCCGTATGGCTGGAGTTGGCAAAACGGCAATTCTCGCTGGGATCTGCTGGATGTATTTCGTGCCTGTCACGCACTTCGTCCTGAAGGGGTTGTCTGGCCTGAAAATGATGAAGGTTACCCGAGTTTTAAACTGGAGCACCTGTCGGTTGCCAATGGCATCGAGCACGAAAATGCCCACGATGCGATGGCCGACGTGATCGCCACAATAGAGATGGCGAAAAAAGTTCGCGCGGCTCAACCGAAACTGTTCAACTATTTCTTGCAGATGCGCCAAAAACGCAAGTTGAATGAACTGGTTGATATCGTCAATATGACTCCGTTGATGCATGTGTCTGGGATGTTTGGCCGTGATTGTCAGTACACCAGTTGGATCGTACCCGTGGCCTGGCACCCGACCAATCAGAATGCCGTGATTGCGATAGATCTGGCCAAAGATCCACAACCGCTGTTCGATTTAACTGGTGAAGAGTTGCATCAGCGGCTGTACACCCGCCGGGCTGATTTAGCGGAAAATGAATTGCCGGTTCCGGTGAAGCTGATACATCTTAATAAGTGCCCTATCCTGGCTCCGGCGAAAACATTGACGGCCGAAAATGCTGGCAAGATCGGTATCGACCGTCAGGCATGCCTGAATAATCTGCAACAGATCAAAAATCATCCTGAAATTCGCGAGAAGCTGATCACTGTCTATCAGCAAGAAAGACAGTTTGACTCGGATGGTGATGTAGATACTCAGCTTTACGATGGTTTTTTTTCTCCCGCCGATCGAGCCGCAATGGACATCATCCGTCAGACCGATGCCGAAAACCTGGCGGCGCTGGATATTTCCGTTAAAGATGCCCGGATCAAACCGCTGCTTTTCCGCTATCGGGCCAGAAATTTCCCCTGGACTTTAAGCGAGCAGGAGCAACAACGCTGGCAACTGCACTGTCGTGATTATTTCGAAAATCAGATTGGCGATTACATGCTAAACCTGGAAAACTTAGTTCACGAACATGATGGTGACGCGGAAAAAATGCATATTCTAAAATCGGTTTACCGTTATGTAGAGTCGCTGGTCTCTTAACCAGGTTCAATGGATTGACAATCTTGGATCAGAATCATGCAAGCTAAATGGCTAACCTATCCCATCTCAATGGGGCTGATTTTTCTCTGCCTGCTGGCGGGTAACAAAGTACAACAGCTGCTCGGTATATCCATTCCTGGCAGCATCATTGGCATGCTGCTGCTGTTTACTCTGTTAGCCTCGGGACTGGTGCCGGTGAAATGGGTTCAGCCCAGTGCCAACCTGTTTATTCGCTATATGATCCTATTGTTTGTACCGGTGAGCGTCGGCCTGATCGATCATTTTGACACCCTTTCCGCCAATGCGTTAGCCATATTGGCCAGTGCTATTGGTGGCACCCTGTTTGTGTTAGTGACTTTAGCCTGGGGGCTGGATCGAATGCTAAAGGGAGGCAATAAATAATGTGGTTGCCGATTACCGTGGCCGTCTTCTTTTTTGCCCGCTGGCTCAGTCGTAAGGTCAACAACCCGATTTGCAATCCGCTGCTGGTCAGCCTGGTTATCTTGATTCCGCTACTGCTGTGGCTCGATGTGCCATTCAAACACTATTTCGCTCAGAATCAGCTCATCAACGATCTGCTGGCACCGTCCGTGGTCGCTCTGGCCTATCCACTGTATGAACAGCTGCCGCAAATACGGGAGAACTGGCGGATTATTATGTTGGCCTGTGGGGTGGG
>NZ_JBNKVP010000124.1:0-5868 GCF_050299255.1 Vibrio sp. | reverse complement strand
CTTCCTTTCAAAGGTTCCATATCTCAGTATGAATACGAACCTTCAAAAAAGCTGCCCGAGTTGGGGCAGCCTTTATCAATCAGATGCTTACTCTTCTTCGATAGAATTTAAGTAGTCTTCTGCAGATTTCAGATTGTCCAGCTCGCTGGCGTCAGACATTTTCACTTTAACAATCCAGCCACCTTCATAAGGTTCTTCGTTGATCAGCTCTGGGCTATCTTCCAGCTCTTCATTGATTTCAACGATTTCACCAGATACCGGTGCGTAGATGTCAGACGCTGCTTTTACAGACTCAACCAGTGAAAAGCTGTCGCCTGCTTCAATTTCGTCTTCTACTGCAGGTAGGTCTACGAATACAACGTCACCTAACATTTCTTGTGCGTGCTCAGAAATGCCGATAGTCACTGTGCCGTCACCATTGTCGCGTACCCACTCGTGGCTATCTGCAAACTTCAGTGTGTTGTCCATTGCTTAATCTCCAAAAAATAACTTTTAGTCAGGATTTAAAATTGTTACTGGTAAAGTGGGAAGCGATTACACAGCGCTTTGACTTCTTTGCGTACACGCTGTTCAACTTCTGGATTACCTTCCGGATTTTCCACCAGACCGTCGAGTACATCACCGATCCAGTGGCCGATTTGACGGAATTCTTCTGTGCCAAAGCCTCGGCTGGTACCCGCTGGTGTTCCTAAACGGATACCAGAAGTAATCATAGGTTTTTCTGAATCGAATGGGATGCCATTTTTGTTACATGTGATCCCAGCACGCTCCAGAGCTTCTTCAACTTTGTTGCCCTTCAGACCTTTAGGACGAAGGTCAACCAGCATCAGGTGTGTATCAGTACCGCCAGTAACGATATCGCAGCCGCGAGTTTGCAATACTTCCGCAAGAACTTTTGCGTTACTGATCACCGAATCAATATAAGTGCCGAATTTAGGACCCAGCGCTTCGCCGAACGCGACCGCTTTAGCGGCAATTACGTGCATTAGCGGGCCGCCTTGCAGGCCAGGGAATACCGCTGAGTTAATCTTCTTGATGATCTCTTCATGGTTAGTGAGGATCATGCCACCGCGCGGGCCACGCAGCGTTTTGTGCGTAGTGGTAGTAACTACGTGTGCGTGTGGTAGCGGGCTTGGGTGCGCGCCGGTAGCAATCAGACCGGCGATGTGGGCCATATCCACCATCAAGTAAGCACCTACTTCGTCTGCGATAGCACGGAACTTAGCGAAATCAATCACACGTGGAATCGCACTACCGCCGGCAATAATCATTTTAGGCTTGTGCTCCAGCGCCAGAGCGCGAACATCATCGTAGTTGATTTCCAGTGTTTCGCGATCCACACCATACTGAACGGCGTTAAACCATTTACCGGAAAGTGCAGGGCGTGCGCCGTGAGTCAGGTGACCACCGGCATCCAGAGACATACCTAAAATGGTGTCGCCTGGTTGCAGCAGCGCCAGTTTCACTGCGCCATTGGCTTGAGCGCCAGAGTGAGGTTGAACGTTTGCGTATTCGCAATTAAAAAGTTTTTTGGCGCGCTCGATAGCGATCGCCTCAACGGTATCAACGTGCTCACAACCGCCATAGTAACGACGGCCAGGGTAGCCCTCTGCGTATTTATTGGTCAGGCAGGTGCCTTGTGCTTGCATCACTGCTTTAGAAACGATGTTCTCTGAAGCAATCAATTCAATCTGGTCATTCTGACGAGCATTTTCCGCTTCAATACCAGCGAATACGGCGTCGTCTGTTGCAGCAAGGTTAGTGGAGAAAAAATTCTCTAGGCTGTGGTTCTGGTAAGATTTGTTCATGGTAGATGACCTTCCAAATTTTCGGCAAGCTGGCGTTATAGTTGTTGCTTGCCTGGCCTTTTGTTTAACACAGTTCAATGTGGTGGAGCGCACGCTGAACGGCTGATTGTGTCCCTGTAGTGTGAGCGTCAATCGCGGGCTGGTTTGTTAATATTGGACTTTGCCAGTGCCCGCTAATGCGTCTCTTCATCTAACAAGCCGATAACATACCGCCTGTGTAACCAACAATCAAATAAAAATTTCCTATAGGAAACAGAGTTTCCAATTTTGTTAGACAGAGCACGCTTTATTACTTGAGTAGACTTTAATCATTGCGGTTCTTCATGCCACAATGAAAAATGACTATAGGAAAAGAGATCGCAGAGGGATGGCATGTCTGAAGATATCTATGATGAATACCCATCATTGACCCTGGCCCGAGAGGCCGGTGAGCCGAATATCGAGCCATTAAAATTGGGTCAGAGAATAAAGGATATTCGCGTTAAATTGGGGCTGACACTGGAAGAGGCCAGTCAGCGCACCGGGCTTGCTCGTTCTACCTTAAGTAAGATAGAGAATGAGCAGATCTCACCAACGTTCCAGGCGATGCAGAAACTGGCGTTGGGCTTGCAGATCGATATGCCACAACTATTTGAACCGCCTAGAAAAAAGGTGGCGGCAGGCCGGCGTGATATCACCCTGGCCGGAGAGGGCAAACCTCACCCGACACCTACCTATGAACACGAACTGCTGGCAACCCAACTTTCTAATAAGAAAATGATGCCGTTTAAGAGCCAGGTACGTGCGCGGACGTTTGAAGAGTACAGCGACTGGGTACGTCACGATGGTGAAGAATTTCTGCTGATTTTGTCCGGCGAAGTGATGTTCTATTCTGAGTTTTACGAACCGGTCAAACTGGCCACTGGGGATAGCGTTTACTACGACGCCAACATGGGTCATATGCTGATCTCACTGAGTGAGAATGATGCTCAAATTTTGTGGGTGACCGCTAAATAACCACAACCGGAGACGAGCGAGGCGTCTTCGGTAAAAATTTCCTATAGTGAAAGCAATCGATTGCTGATTACCGAACGCCGCCATGAATTGGCGGTTTTTTAGGCAAAAAATACCAAATTTGGCCTGGAGGGAATGTAGATTTCCTGTTAACGGTCACATTTTGATATGTTTTGAAGTTGTTAATGGTGAAAAATGCGTGGTTCTTTGTTTATTATTGGAAACATGCTTGTTGCATTAGAAACTAAGACAAGACTGGTAGCGGAATGCCCTGCGCTGAGTCTGGCTTAACGGAGAAGAAAATGACTCAAGAAAACCTGAATCAAGAGCTGTTAAACACCCCACTGCATGCGCTACATATTGAAGCGGGTGCCAAAATGGTTCCTTTCGCTGGTTACGATATGCCAGTTCAATACGCGCTGGGCGTGAAAAAAGAACACTTGCACACTCGCGATGCTGCGGGTCTGTTTGATGTGTCTCACATGGGCCAACTTCGCCTGCACGGTGAAGGTGCTGCAGCGTTTCTGGAAACTCTGGTACCGGTAGACATCATCGACCTGGCCGCTGGCAAACAGCGTTATGCGTTTTTCACCAATGAACAGGGCGGCATCATGGATGACCTGATGGTGGCAAACCTGAGTGATCACCTGTTTGTGGTAGTCAACGCAGCATGTAAAGCACAGGATATCGCGCACCTGGAAGCACATCTGCCTGCTGATGTGTCTCTGGAAATCATTGAAGACCGCGCTCTATTGGCTCTGCAAGGCCCGAAAGCAGCCGAAGTTCTGGCTCGCTTCCAGCCAGCTGTTGCTGAGATGCTGTTTATGGATGTGCAGAAGCTGGACATCGACGGTGTTGAATGCATCGTTAGCCGCAGTGGTTACACCGGCGAAGATGGTTATGAGATCTCTGTTCCGGCTGACCACGCAGAAGCGCTGGCGCGTAAACTGACTGCCGAAGCTGAAGTTGAGTGGATTGGCCTGGGTGCACGTGACTCGCTGCGCCTTGAGTGTGGTCTGTGCCTGTATGGTCACGATCTGGACCAAACCACAACGCCAGTTGAAGCCAGCCTGCTATGGGGCATTCAGAAAGTACGCCGCGCTGAAGGTGAGCGTGCTGGCGGTTTCCCTGGTGCAGATATCATTCTGGATCAAATCGAAACCAAAGATGTGTCTCGCAAACGTGTTGGCCTGGTAGGTCAAACCAAAGCGCCGGTACGTGAAGGTACAGAGCTGTTTGACACCGATGGCGGTAAAATCGGCGTAGTAACCAGTGGTACAGCAGGCCCAACTGCCGGTAAGCCGGTTTCTATGGCTTATGTCCGCGCTGACCTGGCGGCTATTGGCACTGAAGTGTTTGCCGAAGTACGTGGAAAAATGCTGCCGATGACGGTTGAGAAAATGCCGTTTGTGCCGCAACGTTACTACCGTGGCTAATGACTTTAAGACATTACATTTACTGTAATGAGATATAAGTCGTATTTATAAACCTCCCTGCATATTGGGAGGTTTTTTGTTTTCTGGAATGGCTTACAATCGGGTTTTGTTTATTTTTCATAAAAGTAGTAAGTCTATGAGATGGATAACGGTTGTTTTGGCAAGCCTATTAATGCCCGCCTATTCCCAAGCCAGTAATGTAGAAGTCAGTGCTTACATCGTGAATGGTAACCCGGTCGACATAAACAATTATCCGTCGTTTGCCAGTCTGTTTTTACGCAATGGTGATCTGTACAGTACCACCGCGTTTTGTGGTGCTACCATGATCAACTCTGAATATGCATTAACCGCAGCACACTGTTTACACGATAGCTCTCAGCCGGATACGGTGGGAATGCTGTATATGGTGGTTGCGCCACAGTTATCTGACGAACAGAACTTCATTGGTAGCCAGCAAGCGCGTGCCAGTGAATTTTATTATCCGGATAACTATGTGCACTCCGCGGGTGCGCTTTATGCCAATGATATTGCCATCATTAAACTGGAACAGCCTATCGGTGCGCAAAATTTTCAGTATGTATTAAATTTCGAAACCAACAATAACTACCCAAGTGACGGCGAATATAAAGCGGTAGGACACGGGCTGATTTCATCTGAATACGCAGATACGTATGAGGACAATAATAGCCAGTTATTGGAAACGGACTTGACTATAGTAGGTCAAGCTGCGTGCCAAACTGTCTTTGGCTCTAATGTCACCGATAAACAAATCTGTTTTGATGGTGCTGAAGGGCCTGAATACAAAAATGCCACTTGCTTTGGAGATTCGGGTGGACCGGTCTATTGGTACGAAGGCGGACAATACAAGCAGATAGGGATTACCAGTTTCGGACCGGGTATATGTGGTAATCCGAACTTAGGTGTCACTTCGGTCTTTACCGAAATAGCTGACTATCAAGATTGGATTATGAACGTGATCAATGGCATGGAAGTGCCAAAACATAAAGTGCTGACACAAAATGGTACCCGGGTACTCTGGAGTGACAGTGACCCAAGCACTGATACCGACACAGGTTCTGATAACTCTAATAATGTACAACCGCAATCATCCGGTGGTGGTAGCCTGGGTATAATTGGCGGTTTAATGCTGCTGATATTGGCACGCTGGCGACGCGTTCACTGATCAACGCCGTCATTTTTGCTGCTGTTATTTGTCGCTGATTTAAGAGTTGGTTTAACAAATGAAACGCTCGATGTTTTTCATCGAGCGTTTGTTTTATTGGCACCGACAAAATGGGGCATTCCGTTATACTGATAAAAATATCAAACAAATTTCAGGTCGGGTATTATGAGAATAATGATATGGCCTTTAGCCCTTCTGGTTATGGCGACTAGTATCACCCACGCGGACAGCACTCCTGTTAGCTCCTATATCGTTAACGGTACTCCAGTTACTAACATTGCCAATTACCCCTCATTTGCCAGCCTGTTTATCAAAACTAACACGATATATAGCAATGGATCATATTGTGGCGGCACCATGCTCACACCTGAATATGTCCTTACTGCCGCACACTGTATCTACGAAGATTTGTTTGGTGATGACCCGAATTTGCCTGACTCCCGGCTTT
>NZ_JBNKVP010000123.1:0-5998 GCF_050299255.1 Vibrio sp. | reverse complement strand
CCCAAAATCGACCAGTGACTTTATCTTCCTTATTCGCATCACGGGCAATCGGTTCATTTAGACAACGCATGAACCAGCTTAGGTCGATCAAACGAGAACGCCAAAGTTCAACTCGTTCAGCCAGGATATGTTGCTCTGAAGTAGTGAGTTCTTCATGCTTGAGATAGCGATGGGATAGGTCATTACCCGAAAAGAGTTTATGCCATCGGTTACAGACTTCACGGTCAGACCATTTAGCTGAATTTTCCTGATCAATATGCACTACAACATGGTAGTGATTATTCATCACCAACCACACTAACTACCTTGTCTGCAACGGCAAGGGTTTATTATCCATTTCATCCGTATGTCAATCGAACCTTCAAAGTGCTTCAACGTACCGGCGGGAAGCTTGGTCAGGTCACCGTAGAGTTATCAGCAGGCAAAACCTTAACCCTGCCACTGTGGATGCTTCAACCCGACGCAGCACGCCTGAAAATTGATTCCACAGTCAATATTCCAACCCCTGTTCTGTTAGAAATTGTTGATTTAATCCACTCCAGTTGCTCTGATTTAAAGCCTCTATTCGATGCTTTGGAGCATACCGATGGATCAACAAAGCTTTAACTTTCAGCACGATGAAGATCGTTTCATTCACCATCAATTCGATGAGCTGCAATACCAGTCGCTCGTCGACCTGATGGCCGTACTCATTATCACTGCTTTCCAATCCCAGGAGAAACCCAATCATGCACAATCACAATCCTCAAACCAGAATAAAGACTGACCACCTGGCTCGTCAGGCCATCGTTTACCTGCGCCAGTCCTCTTTAAGCCAGGTCAAACACAACACTGAAAGCCAGCGCCTGCAATATGCATTAGCTGAACGCGCCAATGACCTGGGCTTTAATCGGGTCAAAGTAATAGATAAAGACCTTGGTGTCAGCGCAGCAACCGGGGCGCGTGAGCGGCCAGGTTTTCAGCAACTACTAACCAGCGTCGCGCTTGGCGATGTCGGGATTATTCTCAGCCGTGAACTCTCGCGTCTATCTCGTACCGATAAAGACTGGTGTCATTTAGTGGAAATCTGTCAATTTACCGATACCCTGATCGGTGATGAGCAAACTGTGTACGATCCCAATCAGTTTGATGATCAATTGGTGCTGGGCATTAAGGGCACGATCAGTGCCGCTGAGTTGAATGTGCTTCGTATGCGCCTGATTCAAGGCAAAGAGGCTAAAGCGAAGCGTGGCGAATTGTTCTCATCAATAGCGCCGGGTTATATCCGCGATGGGGATACCATCGTTAAAGACCCAAATCAGCGCGTGCAGGAGGCTATTATGTTGGTGTTTAACAAGTTCCAGCAACTCGGTAGCCTTCGCCAGACCTATTGCTGGTTTATGGAGAACCAGATTGCATTACCGGTCAATAAGTCCATCAATGGCCAGTTCCAGAGGGTGTGGAAGTTGCCGGCACAGACTTTCATCCCCAGCGTGTTACACAATCCAGTTTATGCCGGTGCCTATGTCTATGGGCGTCGTCCGATCGAGAAAGTACTGGAGCAAGGGGTATTGAAAAAACGTCAGGCCTCCATTCTCCCGCACGATCAGGCAAAGGTCTTTATTAAGAACCACCATGAAGGGTATATTAGCTGGGAGACTTATCTTCGGTATCAGCGCATGATCGACAACAATGGTACGAACTTCCAGGCGAATGAATCGACCCTGGCCGTACGACAGGGGCATGGGCTGCTTACTGGCCTGCTACGCTGTGCACGATGCGGACATAAGCTCCAGGTACGCTATTGGGGCAAAAAGGGGACGACACCGAGGTACTTTTGTCATGGCGACTATAACAGCTCAGGGAGCTACTGCATCGGTTTTGGGGGCATAGCAGTAGAACAGCGGATAGCGGACGAAGTACTCAAACGGATTTCACCCGAAGGCGTTGCGGCGAGCCTACGGGCTGTTGAGCAACTCGAGCATACTCACTGCGATCACCACAGTGCATTGCAAAGACAACTACAACAACTGGAATATGAAGCACAACGTGCTTTTGAGCAATATGACCAGGCTGACCCTAATAACAGATTAGTGACTGATACTCTGGAGCAGCGATGGAATGAAAAACTAGAACGGGTCGAGCAGGTCAAGAGTACGCTTTATGTCGCCCAGCAGACTCAGCCAACACTCACCGAACAGAACAGGCAATCGATCCTGGCGCTGGGCCAGCACTTTGCCAGGACCTGGTATTCGCCCGATTGCCCGATAGAACTCAGGAAAAAAATCGTACGCTGTCTGATCAGGGAAATCATAGTCGACCTGGATGAAGAGAAACTGCTGTTAAGCTTTATTATCCATTGGCAAGGGGGCAGTCATACCTCGTTGAGTATTCCCAAACCTCTACCAGCCAATCAAGCACATAAGACTGCGCCGGAAGACCTTGAGCTGATCTGCAAGATGGCGCTGAGATATCGTGATGCCGAAATCGCCATGGTGCTAAGCAAGTTGGGAAGAAAGACCGGTAAGGGTCATCGCTGGACTCAAACAAGTGTGCGCACTATCCGCACAAAAAACGGCATTAAACCGGCACCCAAACACAAGGATGACGACATCCTTAATCTGGTGCAAGCCAAACATTATTGTGGGGTCAGTAGTTCAAGCATCATGCGCTTGATCAACGCTAATATTTTGCCGGCTGAACAAGTCGTGCCATTTGCGCCCTATGAAATAAAACAGTCGGATCTGGACAAAGATCCGGTATTATCAATACTTAGAACCCTCAAAAAAACCGGTAAGTTGATCCTTAAAGGGGGTGTTTCAGCTAATCAGCCAGAACTGTTCATTTAAAATCAATCACTTAACTACCAGGGGTATTTAGCTTATGCGTTCATAATAGCGTAGGCTGCGATATCGATAGCAAAAGTGTTGGATAATGAAAGTAATCGGTCTTCAATCCACTGTCTTCTGTGTTCGTAATCCTGACCGGATTGAGAATCCTTACCACACAAAAAAGCACGGCGGAGAGCCTGCCCCGCGAAGCGCTTTGGGTACACAGCGGGAAATACAATGGTAATAAGGGGTGGCTTCAATAGAAACCTGAGTTTTCCTGGCTTTAGGCATAATGCGCTCCTTGCGATTTGATCAGGTTTAAAAACTACGGCTTTTGATTGTAGTTGTCAATCTTCAATATATGGGTGTCCGTGTTTACTCACGTGGGTGTCCGTGTTTAACTCACGTGTCCGCGTTTAACTCAATAAAACTGATCAGTATTTAGTGTTTTAAACATTAATTGATTCGCTAATGTCAGCTATATAGAACATACTGTACCCATTCGATCCTTTCAGGTTTCACATCAGAATAATTTCTGATCTTTCATTATTCTGTTTTTCATCTATCGCCAGAACAGAGGCCACTGGCTTTTCCTCTCCATGCATATATTAATCAGATGATTAACATGAGTGGATACATCATGATTTAACTGCGTTTCATGGGTTCTTAATCAATCAATTTCTCAGACGTCGAGTGACTTTAGCTGACTGAGGCTATTCCACTGAGGTAAAAATGTTATATCCAAAATCTGCTGTTTTCTGGAGAAGAGCTTCCCTCCCTCCATGGAATAGCTTACTGCCTGTGCGCGAAGAGTTGTTTGGCATCGAACGCCTTGAGCAGCATGCTCAAAGCCTGGCCGCAGCACAGAATGTTTCTGATCCTGCGCCCAGAGTGCTGCCGCTACATTCACGACTGAATGATAATGCCTCTGTTTTGCTTGAAGCCTATCGTGCCAGTGCAGCTGAGCTTGAATCAGGGCGTAGCGTGGTACCGGCGGCGGAGTGGTTACTCGATAATTATCATCTGGTAGAAGAGCAAATTCGAGAGATCAAAGATGATCTGCCGATTGGGTTCTACCGCAGGTTACCAAAATTGGCTGACGGGCCTTTAGCCGGTTACCCAAGAGTATTTGGCATAGCCTGGGCATTTGTCGCGCATACCGACAGCCATTTTGATCCAGATACTCTGTGTCGTTTTATAGATGCATATCAACAGGTACAGGCGCTCACTATAGGTGAATTGTGGGCGGTTGCGATTACCTTACGCATAGTCCTCATCGAGAATCTGCGTCGGCTGACAGATCAGATCGCAGTTGGATTAGTGGAACGTAATGATGCCAATCAACTGACGGCTCTACTATTAGCTGAAGGATGTGAACATTCGGCTCTCAAATCAGATATAGACAGTCGCTCCCCCGGCCCTCTGTCAGAATCCTTTGCAGCCCAACTGGCTAAGCGTCTACGCGATCAGGATCCTAGAACAACGCCAGCGCTTGAGTGGTTAGAGCAGAGGTTAAGACGACAGGGGCTTTCCGTCGACGAAGTAGTACAGCATAGTCAGCAACGACAGGGTGCATCCAACGTCAGCATACGTAATGTGATTACCAGCATGCGCCTGATTTCAGATATTGACTGGGCAGAACTGTTTGAAAACGTCAGTCTGGTGGATGAACGCTTACGTGCCGACAGTGCTTTTGCCGAGATGGATTTTCATACTCGTAATCTTTATCGCAGTGCCATCGAACAACTCTCACGCGGTTCAGATTTTACTGAACTGGAAATTGCTGAGCTTGCGCTTAAAGCCTCTCATACTGCGGCGTCTGATGACAGCGATGATATCGAGACCGAACGCGTTGCTGATCCCGGATATCACCTGATCGATAAAGGTCGGCTTGCTTTTGAACACTCGATTAAATTTCTCCCCAATATCCGCTTAAGGGTGACTCGGCTGCATATTCGCTTTGGTCTTGCTGGTTATGTGGGTTCAATATTACTGCTAGCGCTAGGTTTGCTTGCGCTGGCTTTGTCTACGTCTGGATTATCCGATCTATCACTGCTCTGGCTGGCCGCTTTGGCACTTATTGGTTTTCTGCCAGCCACTGAAGTTTCGAATGCTTTGATCAACCGCTTTGTATCGTGGAGTTTCGGTGCGATCACCCTGCCAGGTCTTGAGCTTAAGAACGGCGTGCCAGCTTCTCTGCGTACGCTTATTGCTGTGCCGACCATGCTGACCAGTGAGGCTGACCTGCTGGAGCAGATAGAACGCCTGGAGGTTCACTACCTTAGCGGCATCGACGGCGATTTAAGCTTTGCTCTGCTGGCTGATGGGGTGGATGCTGACGAAGAAATTCTACCATCGGATGCAGAGCTGCTATCACTGGCGACAGCAGAAATTGCAAGGCTTAATCACCGTTATCCTGCAGGCCCTGCTGGAGATCACTTCCTGCTACTACATCGGCGCAGACAGTATAATGCCAGTGAAAACAAATGGATGGGCTGGGAGCGCAAGCGGGGCAAATTACAGGAACTTAATCGACTGCTTCGCGGAGCTAAAGATACCTCTTACCTAACCCTCAGCGGAGAAACACCACAGGTACCCGATAATGTTCGTTACGTGATTACACTGGACGCGGATACTCAGTTGCCACGTGACACCGTACTACGTCTGATTGGCAAGATGGCACATCCGCTAAACCGCCCACGGTTTGATTCCGAGTCACAAAAGGTGGTGACAGGCTATGCCATTCTACAACCACGCGTTACCCCATCCTTGCCCATAGGTCAGGAAGGGTCCTTGTATCAACGTGTTTTTTCGAGCCCTGGCGGTATAGACCCCTATGCCGCAGCAACCTCGGACGTTTATCAGGATCTGTTTGGTGAAGGCTCTTTTACCGGCAAGGGTATCTACGATGTGGATGCTTTTGAAGCAGCACTGGCAGGACGTGTTGCTGAAAATACCATGCTTAGCCATGACCTGTTCGAAGGCATCTTTGCGCGTGCAGGATTAGTCTCTGATATCGAAGTAATCGAGGAATATCCTGCTCGTTATGACGTGGTGGCAAAACGTCAACACCGCTGGACACGTGGCGACTGGCAACTGCTACCGTGGATACTGGGTAGACCAAATGGAAAAACAGCCGTATCAGCGCTGGGAAGATGGAAGATGCTAGATAACCTGAGACGTTCCCT
>NZ_JBNKVP010000122.1:0-6030 GCF_050299255.1 Vibrio sp. | reverse complement strand
CAACCCTAATCACAACGGCTTTAGCCATGGTTGCGATGCTGATTGTCTCGTTAACGTTGGTCCCGGGCATCTACCGTTGGAGTGTGGCAATCAGCACTGCGACCAAAGTTGAGGCTTTTGCGCAGGACACGTTCATTGGGATGGCTGCGTATTACCACAACTTTGCCAACTCCAATGGATGCTACACAGTCATTCCTCCATCAACGACAACGGGTGCCCTAATCAGCAAAGGATTATTGGATGCACGATACAGCAGTAACGATGTGTTCAATTCTTCCTCTGCAACATTATCGTTTTCAGCAAGCGGGGCTACCGGTCGAGTGGATTCAATGTCTATTGTCTTATCTTTCCCGAGCTTCAATGCTAACCGACTGACTAATATCGCCAATATGACGGCGCAATCGGCCAACAGCGTGACGCTGCAAAAGCCGCTTAAGAGCAGTCGAAGTAGTGTTGTAATCCAAAATCTCGACAGTAATTTATGCCGGAGTTAAGCAGGTGAGATACATTCCTAGCCGCCGCTCTCAGCGAGGCGATGCCTTGATCAGTACCGCACTTGCGATAGTTGCCATCATCATTGTGTCTATCGGTATTGCACGGTTTCTGCAGGTGGCCAAATACGAGCAAATTGCCAAAGTTGCCGCTGATCGGCTTGAACTCATCCACAATGCCATGCAACGGGCATACATGGACTCCATTCAGACTGGAGTGGCACCCAATAATATCAATGCTTATCCAGCCAGCGGATCAGCACTAGTGAGTGGCGGGTATATTGACAATTGCTCAGCCGCCCAAGAAGCCGCAAGGCAGTGTCTCAATGTACAGAAACTTCCTTGGGTCACGACATCAAATAGTGACCAGACAATTCAAATTCAGCGCTTCACTGACTCGGCTGATAATTTTCCTGCGTTTCGGCTGAGCTTTTCTCTCGCGGGGTTAACGCCAATAAAACTGCGTAACATAGTACGGACGAAATTGAGCGAATACCCAAACTATACAGAAGATGCCAGCGCGAATGTGACGCTGACGTTCAAACGGCCTAGTGCAGCAGTGAGCTTGGAGAATCTGGTTAAAAAGGATGGGTCAGAGCCCATGACTAGCGATTGGGACTTCGGCAACTTTTACCTAGATAACGTGAGAGATATCAGCTATTCCGGTTTGAATGACCGAACAGGTTTAACTGGACTGATGAAGCTTGGATCTGTGTTTGTTCCGAACAGTAGTGGCATCGTCGTTTCCAAGCCTACATGCCCAACGGGTTACCAAGCCAATATTCAGGTTTTCATGGCCGGATCTGGTGGCTCAAATGGCAACAACCTTCCTTACAACATTCGCAGTTTCGCGCCTTGGTACGTTGACCAAGGTGGTAGCTGGCGCGTCTATTATCGCGTGCTGGGCGAAGATTCAGTCGGGAACGCAAGATTTTATTACGAAGGAGCGGTAGCTTATGCGACTTGGTGCGATTTTAGTTAAAGGCCTAGCGACAGCCATAATGTTGCTGAGTATGAATGTTCTGGCAAAAACCGAATACGAGTATCTGCAGAACCTCAATCTTAAAGTTGAGGCCATCAACAGTAATGCCCGATTAGAAAATCTGACGCTAAAAACAGCGTTGACCGATCATGGCACAATCTACTTTGATGCGGAGAAAGGGGTATTCTTTACTAAGGTACAGCCACTGGTACTCAATAATGGCCAGTGGGACATGGCCGACAAACTGTTTTTCAAGCAGTTTATTGAACAGATACCAGACCAAATTGAGGTTAAATCACCGAATGAAAAGCTGGTGGTCTATATGTTCACGGATGTGTCCTGTGGCTGGTGCCAGAAAGTCCACGAAAACATGCAAAGCTATACCGATGCTGGAATCACACTCAAGCTGATGTATTTTCCTCGTGGCGGTTTAGACTCACAGGCTGCGCGCCAAATGAGCACTATTAGCCGATCACAGACACCTTTCCAAGAACTGCAAAGAGCGTTCAGTGGCGGCTACATGCCAGAAACTGAATTATCAGAAGTGGTGAAGAGGCATTACCAGAGTGCCATCGGCCTGGGCGTAGGCGGTACGCCAATGTTTTTTGTCAATGGCTATCCGTTTGAGGGGTACCTAACGCCAGAACAAATGCTTCAGCGATTTCTTGTGAACTAAATTATGGCAGAACAACAGGTACGACAAGAGAGCAAGCCCGCTGAGAAGAAAAACCCAACCCAAATTCCGGTTCTGAGTTGGGCGGCAAAGATCCTTTCCAAAGTGCTCAGCATTTCCTTTCTGGCGGGGTTTATCTGTTTGCTGATTGAGTTCGGTATGTATTTTTTTGTTGATAATCCGGTAGAACAATCCTACCAACGCTATCAGGCCATCGCGTCATTCAGCACAACAGGCACTTGGTTTGATGAACAAAAAGTCATGAATATGACTGAGAAATTGTTGCTCGAAAAGTTGGATACAAAAGCATTTATCAACAAGATTACGGTATACAGCCGGGCTCTCAGTGCCAATCTCTCCAAGCGCAGCCATAACAATCCATACGTTGCTAAGGCGATGGACTACACACAAAAAGCGATAGCCGCGTTTCCCGAACTCGTATCGATTTGGTTGATCACGACGTTTACGTGGCTGGCCAAAATGTTGACGATTATTGCGATGTTATTGCCTTGTGCATTGATCATCATCGGAGGCGTTGTCGACGGGAGTGTTGAGCGAAAAATAAACACCTTCAAGGGAAAGCGGGACTCACAGGACAAAATTGAGTGGTGGTTTCTGGCATTCAAATCCAGCTCCTATACTGCACTGTTTTTGTATGTGGCCATCCCCAATTCATTTCAGGCCACGGTTGTACTGTTACCCAGTGCCGTCGCCACAGCGTTTTTTGCGAGAAACATTTTGGCGAATTATAAGAAGTATTTCTAGTAATCAACCGCATTTTTGGCAACGCGCTAGAGTCAACTTTTAAGAATTATTCGTTCTTGATATTCAGGAACGAGGAGAAGATTTCCAATGAGCAAGTTAAAAACACTATTGCTGCTGGCGGTCATGCTACCGGCGACAGCTAGTGCCGGGGTGTGGGAAGAACGCGAACTACTTGAGCGATACATTACGCAAATGGAAATGCTCAATCAGACACTATTGGTTGACGCTCAACTCGCGGCAGATCCAAAGGCAAGGATTTCACTCAATTATCCTGCGGTCTTGCATGCATCAAACGAGATCATCAATAAGTTGAAACATCATCTGGCTTCCCCGCTTGAAGAGTACCGGAGCCTCAACATCAATATTGAAACCGATAAGGTGGCCACTCATGACGACAAGTAAGAGCCGGTTATTTGGCGGCATACTTTTGGCAGGTTTACTGCTGCTCAGTTTTGAATCGGTTGCCCAGGTACTGGCACCGAACCCCTCACTATCCTTACAGGCCTCTTTTGACCAAATACTGGGTAGTGGTTCGTTTTCTGATCTGGCTTTTTTGATCAAGGGACTAACGTCGGCGGTCGCGTTGGTTTTTTCTGGTTGGGCAGTCCTGGGTATCTATGAAGCAACACTGGTGGAGGGCCAAGTTTCTGCCAAAGCGGGGATGTTTTACCTATTAAGGCTGTTCGCCATCCTCACTATTCTCATTATTTTATTGAACCAATAGGAAGAAAAAATGATTAAAACTTTTCAAAAATGGACCCTGGCGTTGGCTTGCTTCTTTACGTCGCACGTCTATGCTGCTTTACCTACGGCTAGGACTTCCCAAGCTGCAACTCAGGGTGATTACATCGGTTTAGGCAAAGAAACTGCTAAGGATGGGGTCGCGTTAGGGGTCCAGCTAGTCGGCGCGTGCATTCTAATTGTGGTGGCCATCAGTCTGATTAAAGTGTTCTATGAAATTACAAACAAGAAAGCCGAATGGACGGATTTTGGCAAGACAGGTCTGGGTGGTCTGGTCGCCGCGGTGATTGGCATCGTACTGATTACTCAAGCAGATAGCATATTCTAATGTCGGCAGAGGACGAACGGACCATACCAGTCACGCTGGATAATCTGGATTATGAGGCGTGCGCTCTGGGCGGATTCACACACAAAGAGTTGGTGATGACGTTTGGCGTGCTTGCGGTTGGATTTCTGATCCCGTCGATTCCTATCGCGCATTTATTTTTGGGTCATTTTGCGTTTGGATTAATGTTCAGCTTCTTAATGGCCACCCTCTTAACCGCGCATTTTTCTCGAAAAGCGTACCTACTAAAGAATGGTCGACCCAGTTACATGCTCTGGGTCGACTTACAACGGAAAATTCAAACCCAAGGCATCTTCGGGATCAAACTCAATATGGGTTTCGTGGAAACCACTTACTGGCATACTGGCCCAGAGAAGAAGAAGGGAAAACAGTGAAATTGCATCTGCCTCAGAAAATGGTGTCTCGACTACAGGAAAACGCCAATCATGTGCAATCGCTACGCATGATGATTGGACTGCTGTCTCTATTGCTCGGCATGGCATTGATCGCGTTGTATCGTGCGCCGGACAAAATCACGTTTTATGTGCCACCTGACTTAACGAATGGCGCAGTGATGGGCGTTGGGGATGTTCCCAAAGCAACTGTATTAACCAATACGGCGTATCTCTGGATAGAGCTAAACACATGGATGAACGGCGGTCAGAAAGATGCCTTTGAGAACCTCGAAAACTACCAATTTTACTTTGGTGAACGTTTTATTCGTGAACTAACGGCCCAATACAACGAACTGAACGGTAAAGGGGAACTGAATCGAAAACGTCGGCTCACGTTGATCCCCGGTACGTTGTCCGAGTTTGATAAGCGCGTCATCGTACAATCCAAAAATAACAGCTGGGTAGTGCTATTAGACGTCATCGTGGAAGATTTCTTTTTAAATGAGCGGGTGCAGTACGCCCAAGTTCGCTATCCCTTAATTGTTGAGAGGATTGAAACCAACTACGACCAAAACCCAATCGGCATGATCATCACAGGTTTGGCTGGCCAGGCCAAAATCATCAAGGAGCTATAAGATGAATGGGTTATCCAAATTGGGGTTTTTATTGGTGATGCTATTTACGGCAACGGTCGGGCACGCTACCGAAATACTTGTTTGGGATAAGAAACCCCTCTCTATTCGACTCGAAGTAGGCAAAGAGCGAATCATTGAGTTTCCGGACAACATCATGATTGGCTTGCCCGAAAAAGTTAGTGCTCGAATGCAAATCAATAGCGCAGCTGGCGTGGCGTATTTGAAACCGATGGCACCGTTTCCGAAAACCCGCATCACCATACGACTAGAATCTACCAATGAACTCATGTTTATCGACATGTTTGCGGTGAAATCCGACAGTGCTGCAGATTTGGATATGGTAAAAATTCTCACCAAGGAAGCGCATGCCAAGCAGCAAGCGGTGAAAGATGCGCAGTTCATTCAGTCTGAATCAGTGTCGATCAAAGAGTTAATTCAATTTGCTTCTCACGACTTATATGCGCCGACTCGGTTAAAAAACCTGACTAAGCCAGTACAGGAGTCCAGCATCAGCAAGCCGCTTAAGTTAGATCTGATGTTCATGGGACGCTCGGCTTCGCTGTTTGATTTAAAAGCCCTCAAACAATATCGAACGCTTCGCTACACGCTGACGGCAATTCTCATCACCAACCGCACTTACCAGAAGCAACCAATAAGATACACCGACCTGTATCCAAACTTTATTGCTGTCAGTTCACAGCATATGGATGTGGGAGTGCTGGGCTCTGAAAGTCAAAGTACCGTCTTATACCTGGTTACTGAGCGGCCACTTTCTGAAGATAAAACTTACTCTCTCTGAGTCTCGATATGAGAATTCTAATCGAGGAATCAAACCAAATTGGCGTCAATCTCAACCGTTGCCGCCGTGGTTAACTGAAAACAAGGAAGAATCCATGAAAAAACGTTTTTTGGCATCAATAACGTCTGTTTTAGTTTTGCTGACAGGCTGCTCCGATGGTCCGACCGAAGCAAAATTGGCAGGTGGTGACCTCGGTAGGATTAAAGAAGGGCTTGATACCCAAG
>NZ_JBNKVP010000121.1:0-6080 GCF_050299255.1 Vibrio sp. | reverse complement strand
CTATCATGCCGATTAGCAATAGTAAGATATTGATTAAAAATAGAATAATGTACTTGTTGTCACTTAAAGCCAACATAGCATCAGCCAGTTCATTGGGGATTTTTTGCATGATCATCACCCTGCTCATTACAAACAGGAAGAACAGCACCGCCATGATCGACCCGGTTAACACAGCAGCTTTCAGCGTCACCTGACCCAGTTGCTTAAACGTCATGCCCTTGTAGATAAAGATACTGACAATAATGGCGTAAACAACTGAAATGGCGGCTGCCTCCGTCGGCGTTGCAATGCCAGAGTAAATCACCCCCAGAATCAAAATTGGCATCATCAGTGCGAACGACGCGTCATAACCCGACTTGGCTATCTCCCCCATTGAAGCCTTAAACGTGGTTTTCTTCTGCACCACGATAGAGGTGTTATTTCTGAGGAAGAAGAAGTTCAGAACACAGTACCAAACCGATAGGATTAAGCCCGGAACAATAGTAGATAAAAACGCAGCGCCTACAGACAAACCACCGGTAATCGAAAACACTATCATAGGAATACTCGGTGGAATCAACAGAGCCAAAACAGACGACGATGCCACCAGCGCCGTTGCGTAACCGGCCGGATAGCCCTCCCTAACCATTCGGGGGATCATGATCTGGCCGATAGCCGCTATCGCAGCGGATGAGCTACCCGATATTGCCCCGAACAGCGCGCAAGTAATCACAGTTACCGCACCAAGGCCACCTTTTACCTTGCCGACTATGGAATTGATAAAGTTCAGAATACGGTCGGATATTCCCCCCTCCGCCATAATCGAGCCCGCCAGAATAAACAAAGGCAATGCCAGCAGCGCAAAGCTGGCTGAGGTATTGTATCCGTGCGGAAGAAGAAAAGAGATATTACTGCCGCTAAACCAGCTGAACAGCAGAGCGCCAATGCCAAAGGAAAACGCAACCGGGGTTCCGACCAGCAGCAGCACCACGATTATGGCTAACGAGATTAAAAATAGAATCATTTTACGGCATCCTTGTTCAATAAAACGCTCTGTTCTGTATATGGGCTATGCCCACTGTTTTTGTGTTTTAGTGACCGTATGCTTTTCACGCTGTCAAATACGTCGAGCACAAAGTAGACCAGCATTAAAATAAACCCTACCGCCATTGAAAAGGTCCACAGGTATCTTGGCCAGCGCAAACTGATACTCAGCCGGCCTTTGTCATAAATATTGATGGCGTATTTCAGGGCAAAATAGCCGAAGACGACGGCGGAGATAACGCAGAGGAGGTAGGTGACAAACTTGATCCATGCCAGTTTAAGCTCATCTTTGACGATTAGGTTGATGACTCCCCCATATATGTGTTCTTTGGTTCTGGTCGCATACCCCATCGCTGGGAAATATATCCACACCCCAAGCAGAATCGCGATCTCTTCAATACCGGAGAACGGCGAATCAAACATATATCTCATTATTACCTGTACAAACATTAAAAATGCCAATCCTAATGCCGCGATTACGATTTGCATTTTTAATACTCTTTCAGCCCAGGACCCGGAATTTAGCTGATACAAACTGTCCATATCACTCACTCGCTACAAACTTCACAAAGCAAACACAAAATATGATCTGTAATCATCTTTGTGCGTTGATCCTAATAACAACGCAGCCCCTTTTGAGGGCCGCGTTGGCTACGGTTTACTTTTTGTCGATACCGGTCATCTGGTAAATTTTTGCCATAATTTTAGGTCCGACTAAGCGTTCCATTTTCGGCCATTCGTTCTTATAGATAATCGACTTGGCTTTATCTTGCTGGACGTCGTTCAGCTCAACTACTTCTATGCCAGCCTGTTTAACTTTGTCCAGATAGCCTTGATCAATTGATTGTGCCTCCTTCCATACCCAAGCCATGGTTTTATCCGCAGCTTGCTGGAACTTCGCCCGTTCTGCGTCAGGCAGATCATCCCACCAGTCTTTATTGACCAGGAAAAAGGCTTGTTCAAAATAGTCTTTGGTCAAAATGTAAGTTTCCAGAACATCGCGCATTTGCCAGATTTCTACCGCTGGTGCCGTCGCACGGGCATCGATAACACCCAGTTGCAGTGAAGTGTATAGTTCGCCGTAAGGAATCGGCACGGCGGCAAAGCCAAGGTCGTTAAAGCGGTCTACGCCGATCTGAACTGTCGCGGTACGCATCTTGATGCCTTTCCCGTCTTCCGGGTAGTTGACCGGCACTTTACCTACCCCTTTGCGGATGGCAATTGAGCCAAAACCAGTTGGAACAATGCCAAGCGCGTGCAAGCCGATGTCGTGGTAAATCTCGTTGTAGATATCCAGCATTTCACCGTTAGGACCGTAAAACTTTTTAGCCTGATCCCAGTTATCTACCACATAGCCCAGCCAACTCAGATCCAGGCGCTCGTCAAACTCGGAAGCGCCGTAAGTCAGCGTCATCGGGATCACCCCTTCCATCGCCTGCTCAAACTGCGCCTCCCAACTACCTAAGTCACCGCCAGAATGATAGTCGGGCGTGTAGGAAGAGTCGGTCGCTTTGAGATTTTCGACAAATTTCTCAGCCGTCATATGGAAGATGTGATCCGTGGGATAAGACTGAGACAAGATAAATTCTTCTGCCGCTACTGGCTGCACCGCCAATCCTGACAGAGTCAACAGACACGCTGTTTGCGCGAGTTTCTTGGATAACGAAGTACCAACACGATTTGGCTTAATACGTTGTTGCATGATGAGTTCTCCTTAACCTGCAATTTGGAAGTCTTTGACTAGATAAATAAAAAGTTGAAGTTACCTGAATACACACAGGTAACTTCTTTTTTAATCATTAACTTGGAAATGAAAATTTGATTCCTTCACGGACGCCCGCTGAAGGCCAGCGTTGGGTGATGGTTTTACGACGGGTGTAGAATCGCACTGCGTCCGGACCGTAGGCTGACAGATCGCCAAACAGCGAGCGTTTCCAGCCACCGAAGCTGTGGTAGGACACTGGTACCGGCAGCGGAATATTCACTCCAACCATGCCTACTTCTATATGATCGCTGAAGTAGCGCGCCGCTTCGCCGTCACGAGTGAAAATGCAGGTGCCGTTGCCATATTCGTGCTCGTTAATAAGAGTCATCGCCTCTTCCATGCTCTTGACACGCATTACCTGCAACACTGGCCCAAAGATCTCGGCCTGGTAGCTGCTCATCTCTGGTGTTACGTTGTCGATTAAAGTACCGCCAACGTAATAGCCATTTTCACATCCTGGAACGGATATATTTCGACCATCGACGATCACTTTGGCGCCCTGCTGCTCTGCACTGTCGATATGGCCAATAACCGCTTGTTTATGCTCTGCAGTGATCACTGCACCGAAGTTACAACTGTCATCGTCGTGGGGACCGACTTTAAGCGAATCCATCGCTGACACCAGTTTGTCCACCAGACGATCAGCTACTTCATCGCCGATAGCGACAGCCACAGACAGCGCCATACAGCGTTCACCGGATGAACCAAAGGCGGCCCCAATCAATTGCTCTACTGCGTTATCCAGATCGGCATCCGGCATCACAATTGCGTGGTTCTTCGCCCCCCCTAGCGCCTGGCAACGCTTGCCGTTCGCCGCAGCGGTTTTGTAGATGTATTCAGCTACTGGCGTCGAGCCAACGAAGCTAACGGCCTTGATACGATCATCTGTCAGCAAAGCGTTCACCACCTGGTGATCACCGTTAACTACATTCATCACGCCATCAGGTAATCCAGCTTGTTTCAGCAGTTGAGCAATAAACAGAGGTGCCGACGGCGCTTTTTCCGATGGTTTGAGAATAAAGCAGTTACCACACGCGATAGCCATCGGATACATCCATAGCGGAACCATGGCCGGGAAGTTAAATGGGGTAATACCCGCCACCACACCCATCGGCTGGAACTCGCTCCAAGAGTCAATACCAGGGCCTACATTGCGGGAGTGTTCGCCTTTAAGCATTTCGGTGATATTGGCGGCGAATTCAACATTTTCGATGCCGCGAATCAGCTCACCCATTGCATCATGACCAATTTTACCGTGCTCTTTTCCCACCAACCGGCAAATGGTTTGCTTATTCTCTTCCAGCTCCAGCAACTGCTTAAACTTATGCATGATTTGCGCGCGTTTAGCAGGTGGTGTCGCACGCCAGGCCGGGAAAGCTGCGCTCGCTTTGGCAATCGCCTCTTGTACGGTGCTTTCCGAGGCCGCGGCCACCATTAACTCAACTTCCCCGTTAGACGGATTGTGAACCGGGATACTTTTTTCACCATCAGTGACAATTTGTCCTGCTATAAAATGACCTAATGTTTCCATTACGCGTTCCTTCCTATAGTTTCTGTTTTGCTTTATTTCATTGGCGATAAATTACGCGCCATAATTCACGCCGTTTTATTGCGGTATTGAAGACGTTGTTAGTTATTTACTGGTTAACTGATGCTTGAAGCGAACTAGATATCACTTAAGCTTTCACCTAATGCATTCACCAGGCTGTCAATTTCACTTGCACTGGAAATAAAAGGGATACCGAGCTGAATCGTATCGCCGCCAAACCTGACGTAATAACCCTTCTGCCACATTTTCATGGCGATCTGATAAGGCCTTAGGGTGGGCATATTTTCCGTTGCGGCTATGGTTAATCCTGCTGCCAGGCCATAGTTGCGAATATCTAATACATGGTTGCTGGACGACAGACTGTGGACTTTTTCTTCGAAGATCGGGCTAATTTCCCGAACCATCTCAATAGCGTTATTGTTTTTCAGGCTGTCTAATGTGGCTATTGCTGCTGCACACGCGACGGGATGCGCGGAGTAGGTATAACCGTGGGGCAATTCGATCATCGTTTCATGACCACTGTTATCCATATAGCCATCGTAGATCTCGCGGCTGGTTGCAACTGCACCTAGCGGAATCGCGCCATTGGTGAGCTGTTTGGCCATGGTCATGATGTCCGGCGTCACATCGAAGGCTTCAGCTGCCGTGTTTGCTCCCATACGGCCAAAGGCACAGATAACTTCATCAAATATCAACAAAATGTTGTGCTGCGTGCAGATTTCTCTGAGACGCTTCAAATAGCCTTGCGGCGGAGGGATAACACCAGCAGAACCGGCAACCGGTTCCACGATAACCGCAGCGATATTGGAGGCATCATGCAGCGCGATCAGATCCAGCAACTCATCTGCCAGTTCCGATCCCTGTTCAGGTAAGCCGCGGCAAAATTTGTTTTCTGCCAGCAAGGTATGAGACAAGTGATCTGCATCAATCCCCTGGCCAAACAGCATTTTGTTACCGACAATACCGCCGACACTGACACCGCCATAGTTAACGCCATGGTAACCTTTGCTCCGGCCAATCAACTTGGTTTTGCCCGGCAACCCTTTTTTGCGCCAGTAGCCGCGGGCAATTTTCAGGGCACTGTCGACCGATTCTGAGCCATCATTGGTATAGAAAATTCTTTCTAGTCCCTGCGGTAGCAGCTCTGCGATGCGCTCTGCCAGTTCAAACGCGATCGGGTGACCAAACTGAAAGCCTGGCGCGTAGTCCAGCGTATTGAGCTGTTTTACTATCGCCTGATTGAGTTCATCCCGGTTATGACCTAAACCGCAGGTCCAAAGTCCTGATAGCCCGTCAAAAATCTTTCGGCCTTGGTCATCGGTATAGTAGGCACCTTTTGCAGAGGTAATGATTCTGGGGTTCTTTTTGAATTCTCGATTGCTGGTAAACGGCATCCAGTGCGCGTCCAGTTGTGTTTGAGTCACTGTCATGGTTGGTTCCTGCATCCTTGATGGTTAAGCACATTTTTAATCTAGCCATCGGGTCGCAGCGTTTAAATCACAAAAACGTAAACCAAAGGTTAGCTGCGACTTAACAATTACGTTACACTTGCGCAACATTACCATCATGAAACAGGTTCTATATGGCACGAGAGTATTTCCATCAGCTGTCCGATATGGATTTGAGGTCGTTACGAATCTTCTACCATGTAGTCGAATGCCAGGGTTTTTCACAGGCTGCCATCATCGTTGAACGCCAGTTTGAAACGGACAATGTACACCCCGGATATATTGAACCGCAATC
>NZ_JBNKVP010000120.1:0-6227 GCF_050299255.1 Vibrio sp. | reverse complement strand
GAACAAGGGGTGAAAGACATCACCATTAACTTCAGCCCATGCGGACATTGCCGCCAGTTTATGAACGAGTTAACTACAGCGGATTCTCTGATCGTTCAGCTTCCGGAACGCGAAGCAAAAACGCTGCAGCAATACCTGCCAGAATCTTTTGGCCCTGCTGATCTGGGCATTGAATCCGGATTAATGTCAGCGGTCGATCATGACAAGCAGACTCAAGAACAATCACAACTTGTACGTAATGCGCTGGTCGCGCTTAATCGCAGCCATGCACCGTATAGCGGTAATCTGAGTGGGGTTTGTCTGGAGTGTGAAGATGGCAGCCTGTTTAGCGGTAGTTATGCAGAAAATGCCGCCTTTAACCCTAGCCTGCCGCCGCTTCAGGTGGCTTTAGTCCAACTACTGCTGGCAGGTAAATCGTTTGATGACATCATAGCGGCTGCATTGGTGGAGATAGCTGACGCCTCAATCAGCCATTTAGCGGATACTCAGTCCACGCTGGAATCGTTAAATCCTGACATCCCGCTGAACTACCTGGCGGTCTAACTGTTTTCCTTGCGGTGTAAACAGATAAAGGCGCCGATTGGCGCCTTTATTCATGCTATTACGTCAGTTATTCAGCTTCATAAAAGCGTGTTATATCAACCGGCAACTGGTTTGGCGCGATGGCTTTTTCTATCGTTAGTTGTGAACGGGTCAGATCAACCAGGCTGACATCGGTAAACTTTAGGTGTTTGTTGGAGTAGAAGCATTTAATGGTAGGTTTCAGTGGCTCCGATTGATTGGAACTCCAGACAATACCGACTCTACCGTCACAGAGCTCTACCACGGAACCCACCGGGTAAACGCCGATACAGTTAATAAACTTGTAAACCAGCTCTCGGTCCAGGTGGAACGGGGTCAGGCTGAGAAGAATCTTAAAAGCTTCCGCCGGACTCATGCCTTGCTTGTAACAGCGATCCGATGTCAGCGCATCATAGATATCAACGATGCCGCTCATACGGCCATGCAAAGGTATTTGCTCGCCTTTTAAGCCGTTTGGATAACCTTTGCCATCCAGCTTTTCATGGTGCATCAAACAAACATCCCGGCTGACACGGCTTAACTCCTTTGCATCCCGAATAATATCTCGGGCAAACACCTGATGCAGTTTGATATGTTCAAACTCTTCCTGAGTCAGCTTGCCGGGTTTGTGCAATACCTTATCTTCAACCTTGATTTTACCCACATCGTGGATTAAGCCACCTACAGCGAGCTCTTTCAGCATCTGCTGGGAGAAATCCAGATACGTGCCAAACTTGACCAGTAAACAGGCTACATTGACCGAGTGCGCCAACAGATAACTGTCTTTGTCTCGTAACGCCGATACACAATTCAGCGCGTCGGTATCCACCAGTGCCAGTTCAACAAGCTCTTCCGCCCAGGAGTCAGCTTCATTACCTTCAAATTGTTGTAATTCAACGATTTGAGTTAACAACTTCTGCACTAAAGCTTTGGCTTCCTGAATTACTTTACTGGCTTTACGTTGTTGGGCCTGTCTAGTGTCAGAGGTTTTTTGACCTTTAGCTACGCCAAACATCAGGTGGGATCGTTCCGGTTTTGCGGCCAGATGTACGTCTGACAGTACTTCACGTATCACTTCTTTTGGCTCAGCCTGCTCCAGCGGCTCAACAGCCGGCCGGAACACACATGCTTGAGCCGAGAGTTTTTGGTCAACCCAGGCGTACTTGATCCCGCTGTCTGCCAGTTTCTGAATCGCATTCAGCGATCCAACCCGACCGGCATTGGCTAAGTTCACTCTTTGGCTATCCTCTATAGCGGTAACAAACATTCCCACCATAAGGTCATTGATCGCGATTTTGATCGATTGTTTGGGGTCAAACTGCATAGGTGACTCTATGTACTACTTATTGTTATCTATCAAACAGATGTCAATGAACAAGATAGCTTGCACATTGCAAATATTGCCAACATGAATAATTACATCCGGCAGTATGTATTGATTTTATTGCACCATAATAATCAGAATTGCCAAGCAGATACTACATGTATGCCGTCATAGTGTTAGCTAAACCTCGCTTTCAGCGGCCACAACACCGGTTTGACACCACATTTGAATATGCAACTTTATCAATCAATAGCACTGATTATTCAATATGGCGCACATTATAGTGCACTATTCGTTCCGGGAAATAGTCCTTACTAGTAAATTTTCCGCCACTGTAATTTTACCTTACAAAGAATGTGGTTAAGAATGAATCAACCAATACGCAAACGTTTGCTTTTTTGCTTATAACCAGTATGATCGCGGCAAAAATTGCACTGCTAACAAATGAGGAATCACTATGTTTGGTACCGCTACCCGACCAGGCGCAACCAAAGTCTTACTGTTAGGTTCTGGTGAACTTGGCAAAGAAGTCGCGATTGAATGCCAACGCCTCGGACTGGAAGTTATAGCCTGCGATCGATACGCCGATGCGCCAGCAATGCAGGTCGCTCATCGCAGCCATGTATTGGATATGCTTGACGGTGATGCCCTGGCCGCCATTATTGCTAAAGAGCAACCGGATTTCGTTGTACCGGAAATAGAAGCGATCGCTACGGACAAGCTAGTTGAACTGGAAGCACAAGGGCTTAACGTAGTGCCAACTGCTAACGCGACTAAACTAACCATGAACCGCGAAGGCATTCGCCGTTTGGCCGCTGAGACTCTTGAGCTAAATACCTCACCCTACCGCTTTGCAGACAGTTACGAGCAATTTGAACAGGCAGTGCAGGAAGTCGGCATCCCTTGCGTATGCAAACCGGTAATGAGTTCTTCCGGCAAAGGTCAGAGTGTTATTAAGACCGAACAAGACGTAGAAACAGCCTGGCAGTATGCCCAGCAAGGTGGCCGCAGTGGCGCGGGACGAGTGATAGTTGAAGGCTTCATCGATTTTGACTATGAAATCACGCTACTGACGGTACGAGCAGTGGATGGCGTTCATTTCTGTGCACCAATTGGTCATCGTCAGGAATCGGGAGACTACCGCGAGTCCTGGCAGCCACAACAGATGTCTGATACCGCCCGTAAGGCCGCTGAGTACACCGCAGAACAAGTGGTCAATGCCCTTGGCGGCTACGGTATCTTCGGCGTCGAGCTATTCGTAAAAGGCGATCAGGTGATTTTCAATGAAGTCTCTCCTCGCCCACACGATACCGGTCTGGTGACTCTGATGTCACAGGACATGTCGGAGTTTGCCCTGCACGTTCGTGCATTCACCGGCTTACCTGTTGCGGCAATTAAGCAACTTGGCCCGGCAGCGTCTGCCGTTATTCTGGGTAAAGGCACTTCAAACAATCTGCGTTACGCCGGGCTGGATCAAGCATTGGCAATGCCCCTGACCCAAGTGCGTTTATTCGGCAAACCGGATATCGACGGCCAGCGACGCTTAGGCGTGGTCATCACTCGTCGTGATACCATTGAGAGCGCAATTAAAGACGCGGTGGAAAGCGCGGCCAAAGTGACTATCGAATACTGATTCTGTGTATATCAATAGCGAAAAAGCTGCCACAAGGCAGCTTTTTTTGATTAGGTTTCACAAAGGCATGTCTAGGAACCTGTTGATCAGAATCCTTCGATCAAAAAGACTTCTTCACTAAAACGAGACAAACCTCGCTGGGCGATTTTAGGGTGGCGCTCATCGGCGATATCCTGATAAAGCCGGGTAACTTGATAGCCCTGGTAGAGCTGACGTATTTCCTGCTCTGCCACACTGAACGGTGGGCCTGACATCTCCTGTTGCGGGTAATCGAGTGTTACCAATAGAATGCGACCGCCAGGTAATATCAGCGACTTCAAACGCTCGACGTATTCTCTCCGCATTGGCTCTGGCAAGGCGATCAATGACGCTCTGTCGTAGACCAGATCAACCGCCTCGACAGGCGCCGTAAAGAAATCTCCGGTAAAGATCGACAGTTCATCAAACTGATACAGTTCATGACCGCTGGCGACCGGTGTGACCATCGGCGTATAAAAATGTTCAGCAAAAAAGGCCCGTACTGCTATCTGACTCAGCTCAACACCCTGCACTTCATCATGCTGGCTGGCCAGCCAAATCAAATCTTCTGATTTACCACACAAAGGTACCAACACTTTTTCACCCCTTTGCGGTTTAGTGTGCTGCCAATACTGGATCAGAAGCGGATTTACATCTTCTAAGTGAAAACCTATCTGGTTGGAAGCCCACTTATTGTGCCAAAATTCTGGATCTTTCATGCTCTGTTCATGTTGCGATTGAAAACGGTAGAGTAACAAGCTCTTTATCATTAGGCCACTTTTCTGCTGGTAACCTATTTAAACGTCAATTCCTCCAGTGCCGTTATGACCTCTCCCTCAGGGCTTTAATATAAACCGGCACACCTGCTGAACAAACCAGTCCGGGTCATCCATCGGCAGATCATGACCGGCCCAGTCGTGCACGGTTAACTCCATCTTCATACTGTTGGCCATTTCGATGCAGACCTGGGTATCCACCAGACGATCTCGCGCCGACACAATACTCAGCACCGGACATTGTGGCTCTGAAAGAACTTTATAACGAGAAGCGGCAACAAGCTGCTGAATACAGTTGCTGACGCTGATCGGGCGGGTGCGGGCAATGTCAATCCACTGCTCGACTCGATTGGGATCTAACGGCTTATTGGACACCATACGATAGATCAGCCGTTCACGCCGTTCGGGCTGCGAATGCAGGGCTCGCAGGACATTTGGATATATTTGCCAGCGCAATCGCTGATAGAAATGGCCGAAGGGCTTAGCACTGGTATTAACAATAATACACTTGGCGACTTCTTGCGGGTGGCGTATTGCCCACTCCAGCGCAACCATCCCGCCCAGCGATAACCCCACCAGGTAGTACTTAGTACCGGGCAATCTTTCACGTCGAAGCTGCTCCATAATTTCACTAATGGATGCCGGCGACTCTTCACTCCACTTTGCTCCCGAACCGGGTAAATCAATCGCTTCTACTTTGAGTTCTGGCAGTACATCCTGTACTAGATCCAGCACGTCTCCCCAGTGTCTCGCTTCCCTAAACAAGCCACGAATAAATACCACTACAGGTTGCGTCATGTCTTCCCTTACTGTTGCAGCCTTTATTAACAATAGTCTTTATTACAAATAGATACATTTTGATTTGAACTAGTTTCACAACCTCCTCTCTAACCATAGAGGCAAAAATCGTGCTTTGGTTAACTATTTCACTACTTGATTCATAGATGGGATTGAAATAACTAACGCCTGCCCTTATTACTGTTAGGTACTCCTTTAATTGTTAGTCTGACTGCCTTTTGCATTCCCGTTTTGTTAGGCATCACAATTAAGGAGAGTGAATGAGCTTACTACTACGCACAACGGCACTGATGCTTTTGGTACTCAGCCGTGCACCAGCATTTGCCGCACTTCCCACCGGACCATCGCTGAGTCCGGAACTTCGTCCAGCCAGTCAAAATCAGATCAGTGCCAAGCGCTTCAAGCACAGTTTAAGTGGCCTCTACGGCATTCAATCCAGCAATTCAAACGTAGAGCAACCCGTAACTGACTTTGATGCACTATACCAACAGGCCTCTATCGCCCAGCAGGAACTGGAAGCGATATGCAGCAATGCGGCACTGCTTTCCAACGCAGAAACTCAGTTTGCCGGAATCAAATCCCGTCAGCGCGCATTACAAAAAGTTGAGTTTGAGCTCGATGGCAAGGCTGAACGCATTACCGATCTGGCGCGAGCCACCATTATTGCCGATGACGTAGCCAGCCTGGTGAATGCCTATGAGGTACTGGATCAACAAACCGAAATAGTAAAAGTTAAGAACCGATTCAAACAACCGGGTGCATCCGGATACCGTGATCTGAATGTACTGGTAAGGCTTCCTAACAGCCAAATCATTGCTGAAGTACAATTACACTTGAAATCGATCGCCGCGGTAAAAAATGGTGAAGAACATAAAATATATGAAGCGATTCAGCGCATTGAACGCAATGCCGCCCAAGAGGGAAGAGAAATAAATGAACTGGAGCAGCAGCGTATCGTGAACATGCGCAACCAGTCGAAAGATATGTACCAACAAGCCTGGCAACCCTACATCACTACCCACATTCAAGCAGCATAGGAAGCTCAACGTCAGAAACAACAAAAGCGACCTCGAGTCGCTTTTGTGTATGTGAAACCAGACTGACCACACCCAGGACT
>NZ_JBNKVP010000119.1:0-6376 GCF_050299255.1 Vibrio sp. | reverse complement strand
GCATAACCAAACAGCTCCGACTCAATTAAATCTTTTGGCAGGGCACCGCAGTTAACCGCCACTAATGGGCCATTACGCCTGGCACTCTGCTGATGCAGCGCTTTGACGAATTCTCCTTTACCGACACCGGTTTCACCATGAATAAGCAGGCTGATTCCCTTGTCGATCACCCGGTTTGCCTGTTGCCAGGCGTGCTCTATGGTGCTGTCTCCGTGGTGCAGATCGCACGAAGGAGTCACGACTTTAGCCCGCCGCTGCTTTTTCTCCAGGTAGCGGGTAGCGAACACCAGTTCATTTGACTGATGCAAGTTACCCAGCAGATCGTCCAGAGAACAGCCGACGACATTGCGCTCGGCCAGCAACTGAGACGCGACCTGATTCTGTGCCAGTACCTCACCATTGGCATCGGCGATCACTATGCCCTGCCATCCGCTGTTCAGCAGCGACTCTTCCCACGCCAGATCGAGTCGGATGCTGCCATGTGGAATGCTGGACAACATCTGATTTTCCACCAGCTGTACCATGTTCTGAACCAGTACCTGGGTGGCGACGTCATGGCGCTGTTGCTCGCTGGTGATATCCAGAATGCCGACCAGATGACCCTGGTGATCAAACAGCGGGCTGGCAGAACAACTGATAAAACGGTGCCGCTGTATAAAGTGCTCATCGCCCATTACACATACCGGTTTGGCTTCTACCAGCGCGGTGCCGATGGCATTGGTACCTTTAAGCTTCTCTTGCCAGCAAGAACCGGGACCTAACGCTATGGCGGTAAGTTTTTCCTCAAACCTCTGCTGGCCCCAGGCTTTGAGTATTACCCCTTCCGTGTCGGTCAGAATCAGACGGCTGTCTGTTCGGGCAAACATCTGATTAAACAGCGGCAGAGCCATTTTTTCCACCGCGGCGATCAGCGCCGTGGCACTGGCCTGACGCCCTTTCAGGCTGGCCTGTGATAGCCGGGTATCCTGAGGCAGCCGGCGAGGCGTTAATCCGGCCTCGCGGCTGCGATGCCATGAGGTCGAAAGCCAGTCCCGACCGCTGTGAGTTTGAAGATCCATAATCGTACCAATTTGTCACATTCAGGGTGTGCCATTTTGGAACACCTGAACAATTCCAATGACTTACATACTGCTGACCAAGTCGTATTATTTGCATTTGTTATCACTTGGTAATCATAGTGTTACATTTAATTAACAACAAGATCGACCAAGTTGGTCTGTGATTTGCGTTGTCTCTGGTGACAATAACGCTCGTTTACGGCGCGTTTTAAACAAGAACCATAAACATCAACGAGAATGCAGAAGGATCAGATTATGATTTACGCTCAACCCGGTACGGAAAACTCGGTCATCACGTTTAAATCACATTACGACAATTTCATTGGTGGCGAATGGGTCAAACCCGTCAGTGGCGAATACTTTGCCAATGTGTCACCGGTGAACGGCCAGAGTTACTGTCAGGTTGCCCAATCCGGTGCTGAAGATATTGAACTGGCGCTGGACGCCGCCCACGCAGCACGCGCTGGCTGGGCAGCCACCAGTGTAGGCGAGCGGGCTAATATACTGCTGAAAATTGCCGATCGCATCGAAGCCAACCTGGAAAAACTGGCAGTGGCTGAAACCTGGGAAAACGGCAAGCCAGTACGGGAAACCTTAGCCGCAGACCTGCCGCTGGTGGTGGACCATTTCCGCTACTTTGCCGGCTGTATCCGTGCCCAGGAGGGCAGCGCCGCCGAACTGGACGCCAATACCGCCAGCTATCACTTCCCAGAGCCAATTGGTGTGGTCGGCCAGATCATTCCATGGAACTTCCCGATGCTGATGGCCGCCTGGAAACTGGCTCCCGCCCTGGCTGCTGGCTGTTGTGTGGTGTTAAAACCGGCAGAGCAGACGCCTACTTCGATCCTGGTGTTGATGGAAATCATTGGTGACTTACTCCCTGCCGGCGTGGTTAACGTGGTGAACGGTTTTGGCCATCAGGCTGGCCAGGCACTGGCGACCAGTAATCGCATCGCCAAACTCGCCTTTACCGGCTCTACAGAAGTGGGCCATCACATTCTGAAATGTGCCGCTGAAAGCCTGATCCCGTCTACGGTTGAGCTGGGTGGCAAATCACCAAATATCTATTTTGCCGATATCTTTGATCACGAAGACGAATATCTGGATAAATGTATTGAAGGTATGCTGCTGGCATTCTTTAACCAGGGCGAAGTCTGTACCTGTCCTTCACGGGTGCTGATCCATGAGTCTGTCTACGATAAGTTTATCACCAAGGTGGTTGAACGGGCACAAACCATTAAGCAGGGTAACCCGCTGGATAGCGATACTCAGGTCGGCGCCCAAGCCTCTCAGGAACAGTTTGACAAGATCCTCAGCTACCTGGAGATAGGTCGTCAGGAAGGTGCTGAGGTTCTGATAGGCGGCGACGTGTCAGAACAAAAAGGTGACTTGGGCTCAGGCTACTATATCCAGCCAACCATGCTCAAAGGCCACAACAAAATGCGCGTGTTCCAGGAAGAAATCTTTGGCCCGGTGATTGCCATCACCACCTTTAAAGATGAAGCCGAAGCGTTGGAAATCGCCAATGATACTGAATACGGCCTGGGTGCCGGGGTCTGGACCCGGGATGCCAACCTGGCCTACCGTATGGGTCGCAACATTCAGGCTGGTCGGGTTTGGGTGAACTGCTATCACGCCTATCCTGCGCACGCCGCGTTCGGCGGCTACAAGAAATCCGGTATCGGCCGTGAAACCCACAAGATGATGCTGGATCACTACCAGAATACCAAGAACCTGCTGGTGAGCTACGACGTCAATCCACTCGGATTTTTCTAACTTCCTCAGATAATCATCCCATGGCGGCTTTCTCTGGAAAGCCGCTTTTTTACTGCGCCAATGCCACAACCAAGCAAACCGTTTTGACCGCGATATTGTCGTTCACCACCCACAATTTAGAGTAATTTACCCAATCCATACAATTCCATACATTGTTGTTCGGGCATAACATTCATCTCATTGATAGTATTGCCGATAGCAGCCCGGCGACTCTCAATGGATCCAGTACTCTCCCCCCAGGGAGTCTCTCTCCTTCTCGCCGGGCTGTTATATCCAATCCATTCACTGACTTTATGTATTAGCAGGGTGATAGCTATGAAACCTATCTCGGCATTCGCGTGCGCCGGTCTTCTCGCGACCGTTTCTTTCAACGCATCCAGTTCACCAGCTCCGACCTGGTATCTGGGCATTGACTACATGCAGTCCGATATACTGTGGGATAATGACTATAACCGTGTAAAAGGTACCGTAATCGATGCCAAGCTCGAAGAATCTTTGACTGGCGTATCCTTTAATCTGGGTCGGGTAATGAATGACTGGTGGGCAGTAGAAATGAACTACAGCAGCACCGGCACTGATTCAATGACCGACACCCGCTATTTTACCGGTGGTGCGGGTGTGGAGTCGTATCTTGCCAGATTCGACCATGATTCAATTTCAATTGGTCCAAAGCTCACCTGGCGAACCGATTTCAATATGATGTTCTATGCCAAACCGACATTACATTACAGCTGGACTAAAACCAACGTTAACTACGACAACATCAGCTCAGTTTCCGTCGGCCGCATTGAAGTAAAAGAAAAACGCACAAACACCCATTTTGGTCTCGAAGTCGGTGCAGAATACTACTTCAGCAATAACTACGCGGTACATATTGCGCTTCAGCGCCAGTACGATGGCTTGCGGGTAGTGGATCAATTTTATAACGACGAGAAGTTCGACCTGGACTCACTTAAAGTTGGCTTAAACTACTACTTCTAAAGCAAAGCTCACTACCCTTACTCATTGGTAGTTAGAAACTAACATAGTGATCCCCGCTCAGTGCGGGGATTTTTTGTTTTCTCCCCGCGACGGTTTGCAACCTAAAGCAGATATGGCAGCAATGGCGTCCGCTACTGATCTTCCCTTTATCAAACGTCTCCACGCACACAAACACTAAATAATAGCTTTTCCCTATCAATAGGATAGATACAAGTGATTTTTCTTTAGGTTAGCGAGATGGGAATATACTTCCCGAAGGCAAGAAATTGCAACGCCAATAACTTAAAAGGAAAGTAACCATATGATTAATACTAAGATTAAGCCATTCCACGCAACTGCATACAAAAACGGTGACTTCGTTGAAGTGACAGAACAGGACGTTCTGGGTAAATGGGCAGTGTTTTTCTTCTACCCAGCAGATTTCACGTTTGTATGTCCTACCGAGCTGGGTGACCTGGCTGATCATTATGAAGAGCTGAAAGCTCGCGGCGTAGAGGTTTACTCAGTGTCAACCGATACTCACTTCACCCACAAAGCGTGGCACGACAGCTCTGAAACTATCAACAAAATTGGCTACTACATGCTCGGCGACCAAACTGGCACCATCACTAACAACTTCGGTGTGATGCGTGAAGGCCAGGGCCTGGCAGACCGCGCGACTTTCCTGATTGACCCGGAAGGTGTTATCCAGGCGGTAGAAATCACTGCTGAAGGTATCGGTCGTGACGCCGAAGACTTGTTACGCAAGGTAAAAGCGGCCCAGTACGTTGCGGCTCACCCAGGTGAAGTTTGCCCGGCTAAATGGAAAGAAGGCGAAGAGACTCTGGCTCCTTCTCTGGACTTGGTTGGCAAAATCTAACCATACCTATCTGAAATCATTAGATTTTAAGATGCCCTGAATAAGAGAGCGGGCCGGGTAGCTACTGACGACCGACCTGCCCGGCTGGCTCTCCCTCAATATTTTTATCCAGAGTGACCACTCTTTTTTAGAACCAAACAAAGGTGTAATTAATATGCTAGACCAATCAATCAAACAACAACTAAAACAGTATCTGGCTAACGTAAAGGAAGATGTCCGTCTAGTGGTCAGTCTTGATGAAAGTAAAGCCGCGCAGGAGATCTTCGCTTTGGCTAACGAGATAGCCGAAATGAGTGACCATATTTCTGTTCAGCGCGACGACCAGGCCAGCGAGCGCAAGCCGGTGATGGCGGTAACTAACCCAACCAAAGGCACAGCGCTGCAATTTGCCGGGGTACCTATGGGCCATGAGTTCACTTCATTGGTGTTGGCGTTACTCCACTCCGGTGGCCACCCAATTAAGCTGGAACAGCCAGTGATTGAACAGATTGCCCAGCTGGATAAAGCGCTGGATGTGGAAATCTTTATCTCACTGTCGTGTCAGAACTGCCCGGATGTGGTGCAGGCGTTTAATATGATGGCTGCAATCAACCCGGCGATACGTACCACTATGATTGATGGCGCGCTGTTCCAGGACGAAGTGAAGCAGCGTGATATTCTGGCGGTACCAAGTGTGTTCATCAACGGTGAACTGTTTGGCCAGGGTCGTATGTCGCTGGCTGAAATACTCAACAAGCTCGACGATGGTGCAGCGGAAAAAGCCGCCGCCCGCCTGAACGAAAAAGACCCTTACGATGTATTGGTGGTCGGTGGCGGCCCTGGCGGTAGCGCTGCAGCCCTATACGCCGCGCGTAAAGGTATTCGTACTGGCGTGGTCGCCAAGCGGTTCGGCGGTCAGGTGATGGACACCATGGCAATCGAAAACTTTATCTCGGTTAAGCGCACGGAAGGCCCCAAGCTGGCCACCGATCTCGGCGAGCACTTAAAAGAGTACGATGTCGATGTGGTAACCGAGCAGCAAGCAGAAAAGCTGATGGGCGCCGAGCACACCAGCGACGGGCTGATTCACGTTCAGCTTGCCAGTGGCGCGACCCTGAAGAGTAAAAGCGTTATCTTAAGCCCTGGCGCACGCTGGCGCGAAATGAATGTCCCGGGAGAACAGGAATACCGTAACAAGGGTGTGGCATACTGCCCGCACTGCGATGGTCCGCTGTTCAAAGGTAAAAAGACCGCAGTCATCGGTGGGGGTAACTCTGGCATAGAAGCCGCTATCGACCTGGCAGGTATTGTTGAGCACGTTACGGTGCTGGAGTTTGCCGACGTACTGCGAGCAGACCAGGTGCTGATAGACAAAGCCAATTCACTGCCGAACATCGACATCATTACCATGGCACAAACCACTGAAGTTATCGGCGATGGCAAACGGGTTACCGGCTTGAACTACAAAGATCGCAACAGCGGTGAAATCAAGCAACTGGAGCTGTCTGGCATCTTTGTTCAAATTGGCCTGGTACCCAACACGGAATGGCTGAAAGATTCAGCAGTGTCCCTGTCGGAGCGAGGCGAGATCGAAGTGGGCAGCCGCGGAGAAACCAGCCTTAATGGCGTATTCGCCGCCGGTGACGCCACCACAGTACCTTATAAGCAGATTATCATCGCGATGGGCGAAGGAGCCAAAGCCAGCCTGGGCGCATTTGATTAT
>NZ_JBNKVP010000118.1:0-6854 GCF_050299255.1 Vibrio sp. | reverse complement strand
AGTGGGTGTTGGTCATGCCGATGGTATTGGCCCAGGCGTTCATCAGGTCAACAAAGGCATCTTCGGAACCGGCAATATGTTCAGCCATCGCCACGCACGCATCGTTACCTGACTGGATAATAATGCCGCGGTTCAGATCGTCTACTTTCACAGTGGTGCCGACTTCGATGAACATTTTCGACGAGTCCGGAAAGTTTTTCGCCCAGGCATTTTTACTGATGGTGACATCATCGTCAGGGGAAATATTGCCGCGTGCCAGTTCCTGGCCAATCACGTAGCTGGTCATCATTTTGGTCAGACTAGCCGGAGACAATTTGGTGTTCATTTCCTTTTCCGCCAAAACCTTGCCGGAATGGAAATCCATCAGTACATAGCCTTTTGCGGCGATTTGCGGTGCATCAGGAACCACAATAGGTGACGCATGAGCAATCAGGCTGGCAGAAAGCGTGACTGAAGAGAGTATAATTGATTTAAATAATGTGGTTTTTTTCATGATGAATACAGGTTTATTTTCATAACTGGCCATATCTTAACAGAAACCGCCGCGCAAGCCACGGGCGGAGTCGGTCGCTAAGTGAGGTTATTGTGAGTTTGCGCTGTGCTTAGTGACGAATGCTGTCGAATACCCCATCTGTTTTACTTGTTCCAGGACCTGCTGCGACTTTTCATAGTCCTCAAAAGGGCCCAGAAGTATGCGGTGTAACTTATCACTGCTGCTAATAAAGCTGCCCACAGATAATTTCTGACTCAATTCCAACGCTAAAGTTCGCGAGCGGTCAGGATATTTTGAACTTGCCACCTGAATTGCAAACCGATCGTGGGATGATTGGCGATTTGCAGGCTTGGCTGGGGTAAGCACTTCAATTTCGACATTGGCAGTACCGGTTTTAATCACGTCAAGCTTGTAAGCCGCAGCATAGCTGAGGTCAATGATACGACCGGGGTGAAACGGCCCGCGGTCATTGACGCGAACAATGGTTGATTTGCCATTATCCAGGTTGGTTACTTTGACATAGCTTGGCAGTGGCAAAGTTTTGTGCGCGGCAGACATGGAGTACATGTCATACACTTCGCCATTGGAGGTCAGGTGGCCGTGGAACTTTTTGCCATACCAGGAGGCCTGCCCCTTTTGCTTAAACCCGGTTGGCGATTTCATTATCTGGTAGCGCTGGCCGTTTAGGGTGTAATCCCGGTTGCCGCCCAGACTGTACGGTTCAAACTGCGGCTGGATATCTTCAATATGGTCGACCGAAATTGGCTTCTCTGGCGCGACATCGTTCTCAATGCTGTAACGACCGGAGCTGGAACAGCCTGCCATCAAGACAAGCAGGGTGAATGTCGTGAGTAGAGATCGTAAATAGGTCAATTTAAGCCGCCTTAGAAAATGCTTTACGATGGGTATGGATGGACATCAATATACCAAAGCCGGCCATCAATGTGACCATAGAAGTCCCGCCGTAGCTGATGAGAGGTAAGGGTACACCAACTACCGGCAGAATGCCGCTTACCATACCAATGTTTACGAAAACGTAGACGAAGAAGGACAGTACGATACTGCCCGCCATCATACGACCAAACGCGGTTTGCGCCTGGCTCGACAAATACAGCCCGCGGCCGATGATAAACAGATACAGTGCCAGCAAACCCAAAAAGCCGATCATGCCCCATTCTTCAGCGATAACCGCAAAAATGAAATCGGTGTGGCGCTCGGGCAAAAATTCCAGCTGTGACTGAGTACCCTGGAGCCAGCCTTTACCGGACATGCCGCCTGAGCCGATGGCGATTTTGCTCTGAATAATGTGATACCCCGCGCCGAGCGGATCCGATTCGGGATTAAACAGGGTTCTAACCCGCACCTTCTGGTATTCGCGCATCAGGAAAAACCACAGCACCGGAATAAAACCACCGAGAGCCAGCCCGGCAGCAGTAATGATTTTCCAACTGATCCCGGCCAGGAAAATCACGAACAGCCCAGAAGCGGCGATCAGGATCGATGTACCCAGATCGGGTTGTTTGGCGATCAGTATGGTTGGCACCATGACCATCGTCAGCGAGATGAGCAGTGTTTTAAAGCTCGGCGGCAAGGCTCGCTTACCGATATAACGAGCCACCATCAGCGGAACGGCCAGCTTGAGTAATTCTGAAGGCTGGAAACGGACGAATCCCAGGTTGAGCCAGCGCTGAGCCCCTTTGGAGGATTCTCCAAAAAATAGCACCCCGAGCAATAGCAATACGCCGATAAAAAATAGTGCCGGTGCCATGGCTTCGTAACTCCGGGGCGGGATTTGAGCCAGTATCAGCATCACCCCCAGCGCCAATACCATACGCATGGCCTGTCTTTCCATCATCGCCATATTCTGACCGCTGGCACTGTACATGATGATCAGGGCAAAGCCCATGACGACCAGGATGCCGAGTAGCAACGGCAAGTCGATATGAACACGTTCAAACACGGAACGGTTCTGTCCGGTGGATGGATCAAGCTTCATTATTCAATTGCCTCTTTTTCACCGAGCAGTGCATAGTCGAAGATCTTTTTCACAAACGGTCCGCCGTTGCTGGAACCACCACCGGCATTTTCCAGCACGACCGTGGCGACATATTTTGGCGCATCAAATGGCGCAAATCCGGTAAATAGGGCATGGTCACGCAGGTGTTCGGCCAGTTCGTCGGCGTTATACTCCTGATCTTCCGCCAGGCCGAAAACCTGAGCGGTGCCGGACTTTCCGCCACTGACATATTTCGCGTTGTGGAAGGCGCGTCGGGCGGTTCCCTTCTTACCATGGTTAACCAGCCGCATGCCATTGAGGGCGATATCCCAATAGCGCTTACTTACGTTGCTGATTGGCGGGTAGGTTTCGATTTCTTCCAGCTGCTGCGAATCAAACTTCTGGCCGTTTTCAATCGTGGCCCGCAGCAGGTGAGGGGCAGTCACTTTACCGTGATTGACCAGCACTGACGTTGCTTTAGCCAGTTGGATCGGTGTCGCGGTCCAGTATCCCTGGCCAATACCGACCGGAATGGTATCGCCCTGATACCAAGGGGTGCGATGGCGGGCCATTTTCCACTCCCGGGTTGGCATATTGGCTTTGCTCTCTTCATGGATATCGATGCCGGAAAAATCTCCGAAACCGAACAGCATCATCCAGCGGGAAATACGGTCGATGCCCATGTCATAGGCGACCTGATAGAAGAAGGTGTCAACCGACTCTTCGATGGATTTGGTCACATCGACTTTACCGTGGCCCCAGCGTAACCAGTCACGGAATGGCTTGGTTTTGGAATTGGGAATACGCCAGTAACCTGGGTCGTTGCGAACCGTATTCGGCGTGATCACGCCTTCTTTTAAGGCGGCTACCGCCATAAATGGTTTGATGGTGGATGCGGGAGGGTATATCCCCAGCGTTGCCCGGTTAACCAGCGGACGGTTTTTATCGTTCAGCAGTTCTCGGTACGCTTTACCGGATATACCGTGGACAAAAGCGTTAGGATCATAGCTGGGACTGGATACCATCGCCAACACGCCGTTGTCGTTGGGATCCAGGACGATGGCACTGCCGCGCCGTTCACGCATTAACTGATGCACAAACAGCTGCATTTCAATGTCGAGGTTAAGCACCAGATCTTTTCCCGGAATTGGCGGTACGTATTTCAGTACCCGAATCACCCGGCCACGGCTGTTCACTTCCACTTCCTGATAGCCGGCGGTTCCGTGCAGCATATCTTCGTAAAAGCGTTCGATACCCAATTTACCGATGTCTCGGGTAGCCTGATAATTGGCGTCTTTGTCTTCTCTGACTAGCCGTTGTACATCCCGGTCATTGATACGCGATACATAGCCGATCACATGGGTCAGCACTTCGCCGTACGGGTAGTAGCGTTTCAGGTTAGCGGTGACAGATACTCCTGGAAACTTGTGCTGGTTCACGGAAAACTTCGCCACCTGCTGCTCGGTTAGCTGGGTCAGCAGCGGCACCGATTTGAAGCGCCGTGTCTGGCGCCTTTCCCGTTCGAAGCGTTCGATCTGCTCAGGAGTGATGGTCAGGATAGTTTGCAGCCCGGCAATAGTCTCTGCCATATCGGCGACTTTCTCCGGGATGATTTCCAGGTTGAAGACCGGACGGTTTTCGGCCAGCAGCACACCATTACGGTCGTAGATCAGCCCCCGGTTTGGCGCAATGGGCACTATTTTGATACGGTTATCGTTCGAGCGGGTTTTGTAATCCTGATACTGATTGACCTGGATGTTGTACAGGTTGGCGACCAGAGTCCCCATCAGCAGCACTATGGCCCCGAATGCCACCATAGCCCGGCTTTTGTAAAGGCGCGCTTCCTCTTGATAATCGCGGATCCGACTGCGTATGCGTAACATTGACGGTTATTCTCGATGATACGGGTGGTTGGTGGTGATGCTCCAGGCCCGGTACAGGCTCTCAGCCATGATCACGCGTACCAGTGGGTGAGGCAGGGTCAGGGGAGAGAGCGACCAGCTTTGGTCTGCCGCCGCTTTACAGGCAGGCACTAGTCCTTCCGGGCCACCAATTAAAATGGCGACATCACGGCCATCCAGCTTCCAGGCATCCAGTTGACCGGCCAGTTGTTCGGTATCCCAGCGTTTGCCCGGGATATCCAGTGTGACAATGCGGCTACCTTTCGGTACGGCTGCCAGCATGGCTTCGCCTTCTTTGTGTAATATCCTGGCAATGTCGGCGTTTTTACCCCGTTTGCCGGCGGCTATTTCAACTAATTCCAGTGGCATGTCGTGTGGGAAACGGCGTTGGTATTCCTGGAAGCCTTGTTCTACCCATTTGGGCATTTTGGTACCCACGGCGATCAGCGTGATCTTCACCGGTTAACTCCACAATTTTTCGAGTTGATAAAGCTCGCGGTGCTGCTCTTGCATGACGTGCAGCATTGCACTGCCCATATCCAGCACGACCCATTCGCCTTCGTTGGTGCCTTCCATACCCAGAGGCTCCAGGCCAGCTTTTTTCACTTCTGAGGCGACGTGATCGGCAATCGATACTACGTGACGTTTTGACGTACCAGTGCAGACAATCATAAAGTCTGTAACGCTAGATTTGCCCTGAACGTCCAAGGTGACAATATCAAGCGCTTTCATATCATCGGCTTTATCTGCCAGAAATTCTTTTAACTGGTCGCGTTGCAAAATGTTCTCCTGTTATTGGTCCGGTTGGCGACGTCGATTGTGATGCAGTATATCACGCTTTGCTCGCCCTTAAGTCAGGCTAAAGTGGGCCACACAGCATTGTGCTGAAAGCTGATGCAGCAAAGGCCAGCATGACTGTTCGTATTGAGTTTTGAAGCGCACTTCTATTTCGGCTAATAGCCTTAGTAATTGCAGTAACTTAGTCTGAGGCAGTCGCTGTAGTGCTGCAGAATAGAGCGGTCGTTTGGATTGCCAGATTCGATGCTGCTCAAATGCCTTGGCTAGCGGTTGTCCCTGCGTCTGCATGCTTTGCAGTGTCAGTAATAGTTTAAGTTCTTTTTGTATGGAGCGGATCAGCAATACCGCTTCAATACCTTCAGATTCTAACTGGCGCAATATTCGTTGCGCCCGGTTGCCTTTCCCTGCCAGCAGCGCGTCGATCCAGTGAAATACCGAATAATGGTTGTGTCGGCTGAGTGCGGATTCGACCCGCAGTAGCGTTAACTGGCCATCGGGGTAGAGTAGCGCCAGTTTTTCCAGGCTTTGCGCCAATGCGAACAGGTTGCCTTCGTGCCACTGGGCTAACATTTGCACCGCTTCGGCATCCGGTTTTAAGCCGCTGGCACGACAGCGCGCCTGAACAAATTGCGGCAGCCGCTGGATGTCAGGGCTGAGGCAGTTTACCAGACAGCCGTTACTGTGCAGGGCCTTAAACCATTTACTGTTTTCCTGAGCCTTAGTTAATTTCTGACCGATGACTACCAGTATTATGTCTGGGTTGAGCATGCTGCCCACTTCAGCCAGCTGTTTGCCGATCGCTGCGTTGACGCCAGATTCTGGCAAATCAAGTTCAATCAGCTGGCGGGTCGAGAACAGACTCAGTGCCTGACAGCAGTCATAGACAGGTTGCCAGTCGAACTGGCTGTCAATACTGAAGCGGTGACGTTCGTCAAAGCCGCGCTGGCGGGCAGCATCGCGTATCGCAATCCGGGATTCATGCAACAGTAGCGGTTCATTGCCAAACAGCAGGTAAACAGGTTGCAAGCTGTGGCTAAGATGCTCGTTCAGGCGGTCGGCATAAAGGCGCATTATCGACGGTTACTCGCTCTGTGGTGTCGCTTGCGGGCTGCTGACATCAGGCAATTCACCCTGGATGGTGTTGATACGATATTGTTCAACCGATTGTTCTGGCTTCACTTCGCTGTCGAGCATTTCCTTGGCTTCGATATCCACTCTCAGCCGGGCCATCTGACGGATGATTTGTGTTGTTGCCAGCCGGCGCATCTCGTTCTCGATCATTTCTCGTTCAACCGATTTCGCCAGCGCGGCCAGCGGGTTGTCGAGATAGCTGCGGGTTACGCTGGTGGAGTAGGTTTTTGAGCCGATTTCCGGGATAGTGACCCGGTAAGAGGCTCGGAATGTCAGCTCTTTTTCTGCCGCGCGGGTGTTTTGGTACAGCGACAGGGTGCGCTCACCGATTCCTTCCCCTAACAGGTGCAGGTTGGGGACATCCACCGCCGGTTTGACCAGGTCAATTTTACTCAGCCGCAGTTGGTCATTCATCATTCGGGTGAAAGTGCTGTATTGGTCGTAGCTGGTCAACGACATGGTATTGAGTTCGTCGGGAACAGAATAATCGCCCCTTAGGTGATAACCACAGGCAGACAACAGGCTGGCAGACAGA
>NZ_JBNKVP010000117.1:0-6876 GCF_050299255.1 Vibrio sp. | reverse complement strand
GCTTTTGCAGCAAGTTGGTATACCGTCACCAGCACAAAGGTATCATGAATACCCGCATCAGCTCTCTGGAGGCATGAGACAGCGGGTGATGATTGCCATGGCGCTGATCAATGAGCCGGAACTGCTGATTGCGGACGAGCCGACTACAGCACTGGACGTCTCTGTTCAGGCGCAAATCCTGGATCTGCTGAAAGATCTGCAGCAGGAACTCGGTATGGCGATGCTGTTCATTACCCACGATTTAAGCATTGTCCGGCGTATTGCTGACCGGGTTGCGGTGATGCAAGACGGTCAGCTGGTGGAAACGGCGCCCTGCAAACAGCTGTTCTCTGCCCCGCAGCATCCTTATACCCGCAAACTGATTGACTCGGATCCGAGAGGCGAGCCGGTTGCGGTGAACAGTCAGGCTGAAACGCTGCTCCAGGTTGATCAACTGAAAGTCTGGTTTCCCATCACTGGTGGAGTGTTTAAACGGGTGATATCGCACGTGAAAGCGGTCACCGATATGGCGTTTGAGCTACGGCGTGGCCACTCGATTGGCCTGGTTGGGGAGAGTGGCTCTGGCAAGTCTACCACTGGTATGGCGATCTTGAAGCTGGTGAATTCTGAAGGCTCAATTACCTTTGATCAGCAGCAGTTACAGGGGTTGGACCACAAAGGTATGCTACCTTTCCGCAGTCGTATGCAGGTGGTGTTTCAAGACCCGTTTTCAGCGCTTAACCCGCGTATGTCGGTAGCGCAGGTGATCGGCGAAGGGTTGCGGGTACACCAGAGTTTTGATGAAGCGACCTTAGACGAGATGATTTGCGAAGTGATGCGTGAAGTGGACCTGGATCCGGAAACCCGTCACCGCTACCCGAACGAATTCTCCGGTGGTCAAAGGCAGCGCATAGCCATTGCGCGTGCGTTAATTCTCAAACCGGAATTTATCCTGTTGGATGAGCCCACTTCATCGCTCGATAGAACTGTCCAGGCACAGGTGCTGGACCTGCTTAAATCGCTGCAACAGAAATATCAGCTGACCTATCTGTTTATCAGCCATGACCTGAATGTGGTCAAATCTCTATGTCACTACACGATTGTGATGAGAAATGGCGAGATAGTAGAGCAGGGCAATACGGCGCAGTTGTTTAGCCAGCCTGGCCACGCCTATACGCAGGAGCTGGTTGCTTTGTCGAGTTTCTAGTATGGTTTGTTATGGAGGCTTAATTAAGCGTTAAGCCTTTAATTTCAAGCGCTGCTGGTGGTCGCATAGTCATGATGCTTACAGCATTAAACACAGGTATAGCGGGTGGCGCTGGCAATGGTTAGTGGTTTGGAGAACCAGTAGCCCTGTAGATAGGTTGCGCCCATCTCTATAAACTTATGCTGTATGTCAGCCGTTTCTATCCCTTCGATCACGATGTCGACGTTGTGCGTCCGGCATAACTGGATAACAAAGCGCAGGTACTCGTTACTGGCGGGGTTGTCCAGCGCGCGCCAGGCCATCGACTTGTCGATCTTGATCTGATCCAGCGGCAGGTCAAAGAAACTGTTCAGGGAACTATAGCCTGCGCCAAAGTCATCCAGAGAGAGCTTGAAGCCGAGTTGGCTCAGTTTATCTAACTGTTCCACGGCTTCCTCGTTGCCGTCCAATATGATGGTTTCCGTCAGTTCCAACACGATATGCTTGGTGGCAACGCCATGTTTACAGACAATAGCCTGTAATCGTTTAGGGAACTGCCGGTTAAGCAACTGAAGCACAGAGACATTGATATTGACTCGGACGTCTTTGCCGTGTGTTTGTTGGTAGCGACGGATAAACTCGCAGGCTTTATCAAACACCAGGTAGCCGAGGTCGACGATCAGACCTTTGTTTTCCGCCACCGAGATAAATTCATCCGGGTAGATTTCGCCAAAACTGGAACTGCTCCAGCGAACCAGGGCTTCAAAGCTGGCGATGCTTTGACTCTGGGCACAGATAATCGGCTGGAATTTAACTTTCAGCGTCTCTTCATAGATCGCACTTTGCAGACCGTGTTCGATGTAAAAATGGCGGTCGACTTTTGCCTTGGTACATGCTTCGTATACTTCAACATGATTGGCCGACTTTTCGCTGGCAAACTGGCAGGTACGGGATGCCACGTGAATGATATCCGCAGGGGAAAGACCCGTGTTTAGATTTGGGTAGATACCGATACTGATATTCTTGCCATACAGGTTGCCCTGATCGTTCAGCGATTGCTGGTAGTTGCGGACCAGCGTCTCTCCCAGTTTGACTAATTCACCGCCCTGGTACTGGCCGGAGACAATAACCGCAAAATCATCTGAACGTACCCGATAAAAATCGGCGTATCGATTCGGCAAGCAACTTAAAGCGCACTGCAAGTGTTTAAGCAGCTCTTTGATCACTTCAGAACCGTACAGGTTGAGATAGGACTTAATATCATCGATTTGGATGTAGAAAAGGGAATGAGAGTGCTGCGGGTCTTGCGCCAGCTCATCCATATCAATCAACAGCTTGCTTCGATTAGACAAGCCGCTGGAACTATCGCGAAACGCCGCCTGCTGGACAAAGCTTTCCATTAGTTTTTTGTCTGAGATGTCGCGGTGGCAGCCAATCATAAACCGCTGGCCGTCTTTGGTGTGGGTTATCGCGGTGGCCTCTACCCACATATACTCACCATTAGATTGTTTTACCCGATACTGGCTGGTGACTTTGCTGTCTACATCCAATAGGTGGGCATCTATCCGGTTTAGTAATTTGAGTTGATCAACGGGATGTACCAGCTCCATCCACACCTGCATATCAAACTGACCGTTGCTTAAGCCGAATTTTTCATAGAATGCCGAATTGTAGAAAAAAACAGTATCCTCGCCAGACATGTAGAACACGCCATCGTTCATCACATCAAACATGTGAATAAAATGGTTGTTCATCAGTTCGTCGATGTCTGAGATTGTCAGTGCGGCTTTATTCAGTGCCAGCATGCGATCTTTCACTCCCTGTGTATCGAGGCTGGTTAGCTTTGATTGCGTTGATGATAATGTCGTCTTGGCCATAGATATTGATATCGGACAGGCTTGGTCGAACATTGAGTCATTTGAGCTAAAAAGCTTCAGGTTTTGTGATCCGGCAACTGAATTGTGCAAGCTGGCAGCTTCAGATAACTCATTGATAAATATCATCTATGGATACAGAGAGATTGGAGTGTGCTTAAGGCATATCATCCGTACAACTGATGTATCCAGTATTTCATTTTTATGAAATTAATATGACTTAAACTCGAATGAGTTTGGATTGCATCTAACAAACAATGGAAACATGATCCTGCTTCCATAATTGTTATCGGTTTAACAGTGCGATACAACCCCGAATGAGATTTAAATAGATGGTCATTAGTTATTGTTATTAAACAAGTTTCTTATTTAGAGTTCCAGCCGGACTGAGTCAGTTTGTTTGCAAAATCTTCACTAGTGCATCCAGTGCGGCGCTGATTTCATTCTCCCTGTGCGCCTTACTCAGTACGCGGAAGCCCTGCATCTGGCTAATAATCAGTGCGCTGAGTTGTTCGGCAGGAATCAGGCTAGTGATTTCACCGCATTGTTGCCCTTTTTGTAGCGCATTGAGAAGCAGTTCTTGCAGAGTATCAAATAGCCGGTCGCCCTTTTGCAGAACTGACTCATCCTGGCCAGCATGCTCCACCAGAGCATTTTGCATAAAACAGCCGCAGCTTGACTGGTGCTGACGCGCGGCAAATTCGGTAAGAAAGCGGATAATGTCAGGCAATGAAGCAGATTGGTCGCTGAGCTGAACCAAACCGGGCAGTGAAACCGTCTGTAGGTAATGATCCAGCGCTTCGTAGTAGAGCGACTGCTTATCTGTAAAGCTGTTGTAGAGGCTAAAGCGGTTGATATTTAACTTCTCGACCAAATCAGCGACAGAAGTGTTGGCATAACCCTTACTCCAGAACAGCTCCATTGCCAGTTGCAGTTTTTCCTGACGATCAAAATTACATTTTCTTGCCATGAGTATTGCCTATGCTGTTGCGGTTTCGCCGACTGGGTCACTTGATGGTAACGCAATTTATAACTAACCTAAACGTTCGGTTAGTAATTTGTGCGAACAGCTTGAGGAGTTGGTGTGAAAATTTACGAAACAGCCGTAACACCCAGTTGCAGACGGGTAGGGATATTTCTTAATGAACTGGGTATCGATGTTGAGCGGGTGGCCATAAACGTGCGCGAAGGCGACAACCTGGCACCTGAATATGCAGGCAAAAGCATCAACGGCAAAGTACCGCTGCTGGAGCTGGACGATGGCACAACCATTTGCGAATCGGTGGCCATCTGCCGCTACTTTGATCAAATCACCGACAACGATGCGGCGCTGTTCGGCCGTGACGCGAAGGAGCAGGCGCTAGTTGAGATGTGGCACCGGGTCACTGAATTTCAGGGATTGTATGCTGCCTTCCAGGCATTTCGTAACATTAGCGGCATATATAAAGACCGTGAGCGTTGCGTGGAGCAGTGGGGGCAGGAATCCAAGCAACGAGTAGAAGAGTTTTTGCCGGTATTGGATAAGCGTTTGGCTGCCAGCCGTTATGTGGCGTGTGAGCGCTTTACCATAGTGGATATTACCGCTTTCATTTTTGTTGGCTTTTGCAGTAAGGCGCTCAATATCGAGGTACTGGATCAGTACCCTAATATCGCCGAGTGGTTCGGCCGTATCAGCCAAAGGGCAGCATTCCAATAATTATTTCTGGTACTCTATGGGCGTCGCTAGGGCGCCCTGTAAATCAACCCGCTTTCACGCCTGAATATCTTGACGTATACTCACGCCCTCAACCGAATATACAGGCCGTAACAGATGAATGACGAAGTACAATCAGCCGATTTTGACGATGATCAGCAAGAGATCGAAATAGAAGCGATTGGCATTGAGGTGTCCAGCCAGCCGATAGAACTGTACAAAGTATTCAAGATCGCCAATTTGGTTAGTGGTGGCGGTGAAGCCAAGCACATCATTGCCGAAGGATACGTTGCGGTAAATGGTGAAATTGAAACTCGCAAGCGCCGTAAGATGTATGACGGTGATTTTTTTGAGTTCAATCAGGAATACTATGTGGTGCTGTGTGATCAACCGGTCACTGAGCCGACCACCGCCAAAGAAAAACAGCCTACCGAGCAAGCAAAGCCACAAGGTAATTCACGTGCGCAGTCACAGCGTAGTGGCAAACACAATGATCGTGGTAGCAAGAAAACTGGTCAGAAACCTGCTCAAAATCAGCAAGATCAAGAGGCGGCTACAAAATCAACCCGGTCGGGACGCAAAAACATCGACTTTTTCTAAGCTCAGCCAAATTGCCGGGCAGAACATGCCTGGCAATAGCGGCTATTTAGTCAGATCATCGATAATCGGGCAGTGGCTGCCACCATCGCCAGGGCAAGCAGAGATCCAACCTTTCAGCTGCTTTTTAATCTCATTTAACTCACGTAGTTTCAGTTCGACTTCTTTCAACTTCTCTTCGGCGTGCGCTTTTACTTCACTACTTTTACGATTAGGGTTTTGTGCCAAGCGGACAAAATCACGACATTCTGCTAACGAAAAACCGGCATTTTTGGCGCGTGAAATCAGCTTCAGCTCGACAACATGGTGATCTGTGTACTCACGATATCCTGCATCGGTGCGCAGCGGTGGCGTGATGATACCTTTGTCTTCGTATAGTCGGATAGATTTACTGGATAATCCGGTCAGGTCAGCGACGACTCCAATATTCATACCTAGCTCCGTAAAGATGGTGTTACCGCCATACTACTGCTAAACGTTGTCTCAGACCAGTGCCACAAAAGCTGGTTTTGAAAGCCAATGTAACGAGCCAGAACGTCTGTGGGGCAATCGATTACGTCTGTAGCCCGGTAAAGGAGAAATAATTCACTTGTCTAAAAAATTCGATACTTGCGTCAGATCAAGAAAAAACGGTTTGATTTGCCCAGTTTATTAAAAGAAAGTTGAACAATTAAAAAATTATTGAATAATGCTAATACGTACCCCCGGAAGCAAAATGCTTCAACAAAAATTCTGAAACAGGAATCCAGCCAAATGTCTAATTCACTCGTACTGGTCATCAACTCAGGTAGTTCTTCGCTAAAATTTGCAGTCATCGACGCCAAAACTGGTAATGCGCTCGTAACCGGTTTAGGGGAATGTTTTGGTTTGCCGGAAGCAGTGATCAGTTGGAAGGTAAATGGAGAGAAAACGGAAGAAGCGATCAACGCGCCTGACAACCATCACCAACATGCCATCAACCGCATTGTGGCACTGATGGCGTCATTAGGCTTTGACAAAGAGCTGGTCGCGATTGGCCATCGTATCGTTCATGGCGGTGAGAAATTTACTTCAACGGTACAAATCAATGACGAAGTGCTGGCAGAAATTGAAGCGCTGTCTGACTTAGCGCCACTGCATAATCCGGCTGGCGCGAAAGGCATTAAAGCGGCCATGCAAGCCTTCCCAAGCTTGCCTCAGTTTGCCGTGTTCGACACCGCTTTTCACCAAACTATGCCGCAAAAAGCGTTTACCGGCGCTATCGCAAACGAATTGTACAAAGAATATGGCATTCGCCGCTACGGATTCCACGGCACCAGCCATTACTTTGTTAGCCGTGAAGCGGCTAAGATGTTGAACAAACCGGTCGAAGAATCGAGCTTTATTTCTGTTCACCTGGGTAATGGTGCTTCTGTTTGTGCTATTCGCGATGGCAAATCTGTCGATACTTCTATGGGCTTCACCCCATTGGCGGGACTGATGATGGGGACACGTTCGGGTGACCTTGACCCGGGTATCATTGAGTTTCTAATGAAAAAAGGCTGGAGCCAGGAAAAAGTTTTTGAAAC
>NZ_JBNKVP010000116.1:0-7077 GCF_050299255.1 Vibrio sp. | reverse complement strand
GGGTAAGCTGGCCTTGCCAACCCAGCACATCGATCGAAACGCTTTCCTGTTGTGAAAGGGCAATTTTAGCTTCAGTGGCGGCATTTAACAGGGCTCGGTGCTGTTCCGCCGTTAATGGCTGAGCCTTATCCATTTGAGCCAGGATAAAGTCAGCAACCAGATGATCGAAATCATCACCGCCAAGAGCAGAATCGCCACCGGTCGCTAACACTTCAAACACACCTTTTGACAAGCGCAAGATTGAAATATCGAAAGTACCACCACCCAGGTCGTAAACGGCAATCACGCCTTCCTGTCCAGAATCCAGACCGTAGGCAATCGCCGCGGCAGTCGGTTCATTAAGCAGACGCAATACATGTAATCCTGCCAGTTTGGCAGCGTCTTTGGTGCCGGCACGCTGGGCATCGTCAAAATAGGCCGGAACAGTGATAACCACCCCCGCCAGTTCTCCGCCTAACGTCTGTTCCGCGCGCTGTGCCAGCTCACGCAAAATATCGGCTGAAACCTGAATCGGGTTTTTGTCACCCAGGGAAGTCTGCAAAATAGGCTGGCCATTATCGCTGGCCTTGAATCGATACGGCAGACTTGGATAACGGGTTTGAATATCAGCCAGAGAGCGACCAATCATCCGCTTTACCGAAATCACTGTGTTTTCCGGCTCCAACTCGGCACGCTGCTTGGCAACTTCACCAATCACTGGCTGCTCGCCACTGTAGCTGACTACGGAAGGCAGAATACTGCGACCGTCCGAATCAGTCAGCGTGGTCGCATTGCCACTGCGGACAGACGCCACGAGAGAATTGGTTGTACCCAGGTCAATGCCGGCGGCCAGCTTGTGCTCATGGGGAGCCGAGCTCTGGCCCGGTTCTGCGATTTGGAGTAACGCCATGATGGATCCTTGTACTAACAACTAGCCGAGCAGTTTATCTTCGACCAGTTCAACTTCGTTTTTTAGTTTGGCTATAAATTTGAGCTTTCGCACAGTGTCGGCAGCGCTCGTCCACTGGCTGTTATCTAATTCTGTCTTCACTTGCGCCAGGTACTGCTGATACATGCGTTGTACTTTGGCATCGAAATCAAACAGTGCCGCTTCGGCGTCTGTTGCGTCAGCGATCTCTTCCAACTCTTCGCGCAATTCCATCTGTTCCATCAGAAACATAGGATCTTGCATCGTTTGCTGTTCACCACGTAATTCAACACCTTGCAGAGTCAGCAAATATTCTGCTCTGGAAATGGGCTGCTTCAGCACCTGATAGGCATCATTAATCTGCGCGGCTTTCTGCACCGCCATCAACCGATCGCGTTCTGAGGCAGAAGCGTATCTGTCGGGATGGAAGCGTTGTTGAAGGGCAAGAAATTGTGAAGAAAGAAGGCTACCATCCAGCTCAAACTGACTTGGTAGCCCAAATAATTCAAAGTGATTCATGTTGAAATCAGTCCCTGCTTACATCTGCGATGTTAGCGACTCAAAGCCGCTAATCAGACATTAAAGCTTTCGCCACAACCACATTCACTTTTCGCATTCGGGTTGTTGAATTCAAAGCCTTCGTTTAACCCTTCTTTGACGTAATCCAATTCAGTGCCATCGAGATAAACCAGACTTTTTTTATCGATGATAATTTTAACGCCCAAATCTTCAAACACTTCGTCTTCTTCGTTCAAATCATCAACAAACTCAAGCACATATGCCATACCTGAACAGCCGGTCGTTTTCACGCCAAGGCGCAGACCTAATCCTTTTCCCCGGTTATCGAGGAACGCTTTCACTCGGCTGGCTGCTGTTTCAGTTAATGTAATGGCCATACTGCACCTTAAATAGTCTTAAAATCTGTTGGTGAATGGAATGGGAGCAATGGGCTCCCATTATATACGGATTCGTTAATCTTGGTGTTTTTTCTTGTAGTCAGCGACTGCAGCTTTGATTGCATCCTCTGCCAGGATAGAACAGTGAACTTTTACCGGAGGTAACTCAAGCTCTTCCGCTATCTCTGAGTTTTTGATTGCCGCCGCTTCATCAATCGACTTGCCCTTAACCCACTCTGTTACCAATGAGCTGGACGCGATCGCACTACCACAACCATAGGTTTTAAATTTAGCATCTTCGATGATGCCTTCCGGGGTCACTTTAATCTGTAGTTTCATCACGTCACCACAAGCCGGTGCCCCAACCATACCACTCCCCACTGACGGATCTTCTTTATCGAAAGAACCAACGTTGCGTGGGTTTTCATAGTGATCAATTACTTTTTCGCTGTATGCCATAATAATTTACCTCGAATCCTCTATTTCAATCCTTGAGTCGATTAGTGATGCGCCCATTCAACGGTGCTCAAATCTACTCCTTCTTTGTACATATCCCATAGAGGAGACATGTCGCGCAGTTTAATCACTGCGACGCGAATTTGTTCAACTGCATAATCCACTTCTTCTTCAGTCGTAAAGCGACCAAACGAGAAACGGACAGAACTGTGTGCCAACTCGTCATCCAGCCCTAGCGCACGCAGCACATAAGATGGCTCCAGACTGGCTGATGTACAGGCGCTTCCTGAAGATACGGCTAAGTCTTTCAGAGACATCAGCAGTGACTCACCTTCAACAAACGCAAAACTGACGTTCAGGTTATTCGGTAAGCGCTGCTCTAAGTCACCATTGATAGTGATCGCTTCCAGGTCTTTAATACCGTTCAGCAGTCGATTACGCAGTTTAAGCGCGTGATCATAATCATGCTGCATCTCTTCTTTGGCAATGCGGAATGCTTCACCCATGCCAACGATTTGATGGGTTGCCAGGGTACCAGAACGGAAACCACGTTCATGACCACCACCGTGCATTTGCGCTTCCAGGCGAATGCGTGGTTTACGGCGTACATAAAGTGCACCAATACCTTTAGGGCCGTAAATCTTATGTGCCGACAGAGAGATAAGGTCAACTTTCATCTCTTGTACGTCGATAGGCAGCTTACCGGCTGATTGTGCGGCATCGACATGGAATACCACTTTACGCTCACGGCACAGCTCACCAATCGCGGCGATGTCCTGAATGACGCCAATCTCGTTATTTACGTGCATGATAGAAACCAATACAGTGTCATCACGCATGGCATCACGTAGTTTATTCAAATCGATCAGGCCATTAGATTCTGGCTGCAGATAAGTCACTTCGTAACCTTCGCGCTCTAGTTGGCGACAAGGGTCAAGAACGGCTTTGTGCTCCGTTTTACAGGTAATAATATGCTTACCTTTGCTGCCATAGAAGTGAGCCGCACCTTTGATTGCCAGGTTATCTGACTCAGTCGCACCAGAGGTAAATACGATTTCTCTTGGATCCGCGTTCAGCAGGTCAGCAATCTGTTCACGTGCGGTGTCTACCGCTTCTTCTGCCTGCCAGCCATAACGGTGCGAACGCGATGCCGGGTTACCGAAAGTTCCGTCCATCGTCATATACTGAACCATTTTCTCAGCAACACGAGGATCAACTGGGCAAGTCGCTGAATAGTCTAGATAAATAGGCAGTTTCATTCTCTACTCCAATGTAAAATCGCTGACCGCTCAAGAGCGGACGTTCACACCGATGGGTGCGGTGTTGATATTCTTGTTTGTTAGCCCATGATTCGCCGCCAGGTCTATATCCTGACGATCCGAAATTTCTAATACTTCATTATCCGTCATCAACTCACCGAGTGTGATATTGTTGAGGAAATCACTAATACGCGAACTTAAGTCGCGCCACAATGTATGGGTCAGGCAGCGAGAACCACCCTGACAATCGGCTTTACCGTTACATTTGGTCGCATCAACCGATTCATCAACTGCCGCGATAACCGTTCCGATAGCGATCGAATTGGCATCATCCCCTAAGCGGTAGCCGCCACCAGGTCCACGTACGCTGGCAACCAGGCCAGCTTTGCGCAGTTTAGAAAACAACTGCTCTAAATACGATAATGAAATACCCTGACGCTCTGAAATATCCGCCAGAGGTACCGGGTTTTGTTGTGAATGCAGAGCCACATCTAACATGGCCGTTACCGCATATCTTCCTTTAGATGTCAGTCTCATAACACACCATATCCACACTGTTTATATGGTAGTAGTTTTTCATACCCGACCAATTTGGTCAAGTATTTATTTGACTAAATTAGTCAGGTATTTTATCACTGACCGAAACGTTTTTGAACGGCGGTTAACACACCGCGCAATATATTCAGTTCCTGTGTTTCAGGCCTGGCCCTACTAAACATCCGTCTCAGCTTATTCATCACCTGCCCCGGCTGCTGCGCTGATATAAATTGGGTATCCAGCAGTACTTTTTCAAGGTGCTGATAAAAAAGCTCCAGCTCTTTGTGACGTGGGTAGTCTTGTTGCTCATCCGACGGGTACTGGCTAGCTTGTCCATCAAGGTAAGCCATCCGTACTTCATAGCTGATGATTTGGACTGCCATCGCCAAATTGAGCGAGCTATAGTCAGGGTTTGCTGGGATTGCCACGTGATAATGGCATTTCTGCAACTCCTCGTTGGTCAACCCGGTTCGCTCACGTCCAAACACAATCGCCACTGGCGCGGATTGACCAAGTTCAACCAACTTCTGGCCGCACTCTCTGGCCTGCAACATCGGCCAATCTAAGGTTCTAGAGCGTGCGCTGGTTCCTACAACCAGACAGCAGTCAGCAACGGCCTGATCCAGATCTGCCACGATGTCTGCATTGGTTGCTATCTCGCCCGCACCAGCTGCCAGAGCTATAGCCTGGCCATCCACTTCACATTGAGGTGCGACCAACACCATTTTACTCAGACCCATGACTTTCATTGCCCGTGCGGCTGAGCCAATATTGCCAGAGTGAGACGTTCCAACCAATACTACTTTAACCTTGTCTAACATAGCTCCGTTCAGTTACCCGTCTTGTTATTGCCGGCAGATATTACCACATACCCGATTAGAATAGTCAGGTTCTTATAGCGCACCTTTTTGATTGTGTAAAATTTGACCGCTTCCCTTTTCGTCAAACTCTGGTATACTCGCCGCCGATTTCTGTTCTTTAACATCCGCTGGGAAATAAAGTATGCATCCAATGCTTAATATTGCTATTCGTGCTGCACGAAAAGCAGGCAATCATATTGCTAAATCGCTAGAAAACGCTGAAAAAATTGAATCGACGCTAAAAGGCAACAACGATTTCGTTACTAACGTCGACAAAGAAGCAGAAGCCCTGATTATCGACACCATCAAAAACTCTTACCCAGAGCACAACATCGTTGCTGAAGAAAACGGTGTCATTGAAGGTAAAGATAAAGACGTGCAATGGATCATCGACCCACTGGATGGCACCACTAACTTTGTCAAAGGCCTACCGCACTTCTCCGTTTCTATTGCAGTGCGCATTAAAGGCAAAACTGAAGTAGCCTGTGTTTACGACCCAATGCGGAATGACCTGTTCACCGCTCAACGCGGCGCCGGCGCTCAACTCAATAACTCACGCATTCGTGTTAAGCAGTTAAAAGACCTGCAAGGCACGGTTCTGGCTACTGGCTTCCCATACAAACAGAAACAACACTCAGAATCTTACCTGAAAGTGCTGAGCTCGCTATTTGGTGAGTGCGCTGATTTCCGTCGTACTGGTTCTGCGGCCCTGGACCTTTGTTACGTTGCATCTGGTCGCGTAGATGGTTTCTTCGAATTAGGCTTGAAACCTTGGGATATCGCAGCTGGTGAACTTATCGCTCGCGAAGCTGGTGCAATCGTAACTGATTTTGCCGGTGGCACCGAGTACATGAAATCAGGCAATGTGGTTGCATCTAGCGCCCGCGGCGTTAAAAACATGCTTAAACACATCCGTGAAAATGCCAATGAAGCTCTGCTGAAGTAAGGCTTTATTACCAAATTAGAAGCCCCGCCTAGTGCGGGGCTTTTTTGTATTGGCGCGATCAGGCAGTGAGTCAAGTTACTGGAAATATTGCTCCTGCCTAATTGAGCCTCTAGGTTGCAAATGGATCTACAAATCTTACTCCTGCCTAGTTCATACTTTGCCTATCGAAACCCGGATATCTCGATGCACAATCAGGGAGCTAGCGTTCAGACTCGGAGTAAAGTTACTAGCTAGTATCATCAGCATGGCATTTATATAAAGCAGATACGCACAAAACCTCGACCTAAATCAGCCCCTTTGGAGATGACGGGGGTGGACTGAACCGGCATTTCGGTGATTTGGAGGGCTTGCCACCATCCGAACTGGCGACTCAGGGGAACTGCTGGGCCTTTCAACACATTGCTATGCACACAAAAAAGGTCCTGACAGAAGTCAGAGCCTTTGAAGATGGCAGGGGTGGAGAGATTCGAACTCCCAACACGCGGATTTGGAATCCGCTGCTCTGCCAATTGGAGCTACACCCCTAGAAATAGGTAATCAAATTGTCGATGGTTTAGGAGATTAAAACTCCCAACACGCGCCATCTCGCAAACTTTAGGGAATCCGCGGCTCTGCTAATTGGAGCTGCCCCCTTAAAAATTTTGTATCTTTTAAATTCGACAAAACCTCGCATAAGCGAGGCTTCTGAATAAGTGGCGGAGTGGACGGGACTCGAACCCGCGACCCCCGGCGTGACAGGCCGGTATTCTAACCAACTGAACTACCACTCCGCAGTGGTATCATCCGCTTTAAAGCGAACGTCCAAAATTTAAAGCCTGGCGATGTCCTACTCTCACATGGGGAAACCCCACACTACCATCGGCGCTATTTCGTTTCACTTCTGAGTTCGGAATGGAAGTCAGGTGGGTCCAAAACGCTATGGTCGCCAAGCAAATTCTTTAATTCGGAAAGCTGTTTTTAATTCTCGTTATTACACATTCAATGTTCTTACATTGAGTCCATCAAAACCCCTTGGGTGTTGTATGGTTAAGCCTCACGGGCAATTAGTACAGGTTAGCTCAACGCCTCACAACGCTTACACACCCTGCCTATCAACGTCGTAGTCTACGACAACCCTTTAGGATACTTAAAGTATCAGGGAGAACTCATCTCAAGGCTCGCTTCCCGCTTAGATGCTTTCAGCGGTTATCGATCCCGAACTTAGCTACCGGGCAAT
>NZ_JBNKVP010000115.1:0-7152 GCF_050299255.1 Vibrio sp. | reverse complement strand
TTGATACAGTGACTCCAGTTGCTCGAATTGTGGTGTGAATCCGCACTGACTGGCTGTATTCACCACTAATAAGGTTTTACCTTTGAACGCACTGCACAGCTCGACCGTCTCGTTTGAGTTTAATTTGCGCTGCGATCCCTGCAGTAAATCCGGACAACTTTCGGCAAATACGGTGGTAGTCATCAGGGCCAGCCCTAACCCGAGAATTGGTCTAGTCATTATTCTGCTTTCCTTGTCGTAACGGTTTAGTTGTGTTTTCAACAAAAAAGTTGAAACGATAAAGGTTGAAACGTTAAAGCTTTTACGCCCCGGTCAAGAGAAAGATCAACCCTCCCACCAGAACCACTATTACCCGCACTGTCGCACATTATTTGCACCATACATAATTAGCACTCTAATTATTAAGCAGCGAATTTATTCTGCGTCAATATACATCCACCCCTTATGAAACAAGGCATTAATCTGCACTAAGTTCGAGGTTTTATTTAGAATACGATGCTATTTCTCCGTAATTCGTTGAATTTGATCTTGTATTTAATTAGAGTACTAATGTTTTATCAAACTAAAACACCGCTAATCGAAAGCTATTAAAGGATTTAAGAATGTCTCCCATATTGGAAGTACAAGGGTTGTATAAAGTGTTTGGCGAAAAGCCCGAACGCGCGTTTACACTCATTGAGCAAGGTGAAGACAAAGATAAAATTTTTGACCAGACTGGCCTAACCGTCGGGGTTCATGATGTATCGCTGACGATTAATGAAGGCGAAATTTTCGTCATCATGGGCTTGTCTGGTTCAGGAAAGTCTACTCTGGTTCGTCTGCTTAACCGGCTGATCGAACCGACGCGCGGAAATGTGTTGCTGAAAGGCAAAGACATTGCGCACATCTCGGAAGACGAACTAAGAGACGTTCGTCGTAAAAATATCTCCATGGTATTTCAGAATTTCGCTCTGATGCCGCATATGACAGTGATTGAAAATGCCGCCTTTGGTTTAGAACTGGCTGGTGTCGATATCGATAAGCGCCGGGCAAGTGCGTTGGCTGCCTTAGAGCGGGTTGGCCTGGACGCTTATGCTGAATCTTACCCGGATGAGCTGTCCGGTGGTATGAAACAGCGGGTTGGTCTGGCGAGAGCACTGGCCTGTGACCCGGATATCCTGTTGATGGACGAAGCCTTTTCCGCACTGGATCCCCTGATCCGAACGGAAATGCAGGACGAATTGCTCAAACTGCAGGAGGAACATCAGCGCACCATCGTGTTCATATCCCATGACCTGGACGAAGCGCTGCGCATCGGTGACCGTATCGCGATTATGCAAGATGGTGTGGTCGTTCAGGTTGGTACCCCAGACGAGATACTGCACAACCCGGCCAACGACTACGTTGAAGCCTTCTTCCGTGGTGTCAATATCGCCAGCGTACTCACCGCTAAAGATATTGCCCGCAAAAAGCCGGCAGCGGTATTTAAAAAATCAGAGAATGATGGTCCGGCATCGGCAATGCAGCTGCTGATGGATCATGACCGTGAATTTGGCGTTGTGGTGGATAAGACCAATCGATACTCAGGTATTGTCTCGGTTCAGTCACTACGACTCGCTCATAAAGAGAATCGTTCGCTGGCAAGTGCGCAACTTGAAGACGATGTGACTCTCTCCCCTGAACAGCCCGTCAGTGAGATTTTAGGCACAGTTGCCAGTGTTCCCTACTCTGTCCCAGTTGTGGACAGCACAGGAAGCTATATGGGTGTCGTCACAAAATCACGCCTGCTGCAAACACTTGATAGGGAATAAGTCATATGTCTTCTGAACAAAATAACAATGACCCGTGGGCACAAAGCGCGCCCGCACAAACCGACCCCTGGGGTCAAAGCGACGCCGCTAGTACTGATAATAGTTGGCTGAGCTCTGAACCCGTTCAGCATCAGTCATTTGATTTTATGAATCCTTTCACTGATGCCGTCGTGCCGTTCGATAAATGGGTAGAATCCGGTCTGAACTGGCTGGTTGACCACGGTCGTCCTCTGTTCCAGGCCATTCGCATCCCAATCGACTTCATTCTATCGTCGTTTGAAACCGCGCTGGTTTCAACACCAGCCCCTATCATGCTGGTACTCATGTTCTTACTGGTGTGGCAATTTGCCGGTCTGCGCCTTGGCGCCACCACGGTCATTTCGCTGATCGCCATCGGCTTGATCGGAGCCTGGTCGCAGGCGATGACGACTTTAGCACTGGTGATGACTTCGGTGTTTTTCTGTCTGCTGATAGGCCTGCCTCTGGGCATTTTCCTGGCACGCAACGCCACCGCCGCAAGATTTGTCCGGCCAATGCTGGATGCCATGCAAACCACGCCGGCATTCGTCTACCTGGTGCCGATCGTCATGCTGTTTGGTATCGGTAATGTTCCTGGCGTCGTCGTCACCATCATCTTCGCACTGCCACCCGTGGTAAGGCTGACCATCTTAGGTATTCAGCAGGTACCACAAGAACTGATTGAAGCCGGGCACTCTTTTGGTGCCAATCGCAAACAGATGCTCTACCGCATTCAGCTTCCGTTGGCGATGCCAACCATTATGGCCGGTGTCAACCAAACCTTAATGTTGTCGCTCTCTATGGTGGTAATCGCTTCCATGATTGCCGTCGGTGGACTGGGACAAATGGTGCTTCGGGGTATTGGCCGTTTAGACATGGGCCTGGCCGCTGTCGGCGGTGTCGGTATCGTCATCCTGGCGATCCTGCTGGACCGAATCACTCAAACCTTGGGCGTTAACGCCCAGAATACCAAACAGCGCTGGTATCACTCTGGCCCTGTTTCTTTTTTACTGAAAGGTAAAAAACCATCTAAACCACTCAAGCTTCAACCTGGGAGGAAAGTTAATGAGTAGTTCATGGAAGAAAGCCTTATCCGTAGGCGTTATCTCCACATTCGCAATTTCAACTCAAGCGTGGGCAGAACAGCTGCCAGGCGAAGGTATCACTGTGCAACCGGTGCAATCTACCGTTGCGGAAGAAACCTTTCAGACCTTGATCGTTAACAAAGCGATGGAAGCTCTGGGCTATGATGTCCAGTCAACGAAAGAGGTGGACTACAACGTTGGTTACACCTCGATCGCCAAAGGCGATGCCACTTACCTGACGGTAGGTTGGTTCCCGCTGCACGCAGACAAGTACACTATGGCTGGCGGTGATGAGAAATTCTACCGTAAAGGCCAGTACATCAGCGGTGCGGCACAAGGTTACTTGATCGACAAGAAAACGGCCGACAAATATGGCATCACCAATATCGGTCAGCTAAAAGATCCAAAAGTGGCAAAACTGTTTGATGCCAATGACGACGGTAAAGCCGACTTGACCGGTTGTAACCCTGGCTGGGGCTGTGAACTGGTTATTGAGGAGCAGTTGACCGCTTACGGCCTGCGTGACACTGTCACCCACAACCAAGGCAACTACGCTGCCATTATCGCCGATACTATTTCTCGCTACAAAAAAGGCGACCCGATTCTTTACTACACCTGGACTCCGTACTGGGTTAGTGGCGTACTGGTACCGGGTAAAGACGTAGTCTGGCTGGAAGTACCTTTCTCGGCACTTCCTGGTGAACGTAAAGATATCGACACCGCACTACCAAACGGCAAAAACTACGGTTTTGAAATGAACTCAATGCGCATTGTTGCCAATAAAGAGTTCGCTGAAGCCAACCCTGCGGCAGCCAAGCTGTTTGAAATCATGAAAGTTAACATCAACGATGTGAGTGCTGAAAACATGATGATGAGCCAGGGTAAGAACTCGGCAGCAGATATTGAAGCTCACGCAAACGGTTGGATAAAAGCAAACCAAGACCTGTTTAACTCCTGGATTGCAGAAGCCAAACAAGCAGCGATGTAAACATCCACTGATAGCTTATTAGCCAAAATAAAAGCGATAGCACCGTGTTGGTTGCTATCGCTTTTTTATCTGCGCCATACATACTTGTCAACCAGGCTAGTTGACCTCAGACATCGATTCAATACTCAGCGCATCATGCCGCCAAAATTCCACGGTGCCGATAACGGCTTCCCCATTCGAGCCTAAGCAGACTTTTTCAACGACAGTCGCGGGCGACCCTGCCGTGGCACGTAAAGCTTGTGCAGTTTCCCCTAACAGCGAGCTGGTGCTGATTCGATAACGGATTGCGTTTAACACCAGGCTAAACTGTTGCTGAAACAGCTCACTAAGCGATGCAGACAGATCGCAATCCAACAGCCCTTGGAAATTGTCGGGCCGAATATAATGAGTAACATACGCCACAGGGCGATCTTCCAGATAACGAACCCGGTTAATACAGTAAACATCTGAAAACGGTGGCAAGCGCAACATTTGAGATGCCTGCTTGTTTGCCAACACACTTTGCGCAGACAATAACTCGGTCGTTGGCCGCCGGGTCTGTTCAACCGCCATCAGCGTAAAGCCCTGATTCTGTCTTAGATCGTATACCAGCGGCGTGGGCGATATAAACCAGCCTCGCCTGTCTTCGCGAAAGATTTTCCCTTCCGCCTCAAGTAGAGAAAGAGCCTCACGTAACGTGACACGAGTCGTGTTAAAAGATTCAGCCAGTTTGCGTTCAGGTGGCAGTTTCTGCCTCGGCGCCAGTAACCCGGAGCTGATTTGTTCAACCAGCGCATCTTTGATCTTTACGTACTGCACTCAATATCCTTGTTGTGTCACGCTAGAGCTTGATAGTACACATTATTTCACTCAAGGTCATACTCGAAAAGCACGATTTGAATGACCACAGGCCAGCGGTGGCCCCGCCGCCTGAAGTGGTCATTCCTCACGTGGTAATACGGTCAGAACCCGTTCGACGAAGGCTTGTAATTCAACCATATATTTTCCCAAAAACTCACGCATACGCTCGTCGGTGATTTCGAAGTCATCATCAATCAAGCCTTCGTGATATTGTATGTAAGCCTCCACCGTGTTCATTAACGGCGAGTTGCAAAAGCACAGCACGCCGCGCAACTGGCTCTGCGCCACTGCGGTACCAATCGCTCCCGGTGAAGTCCCGATAACGCCTGAAGGTTTTTTGGCGAAAGAGTTTTGCCCCCAGGGGCGACTGGCCCAGTCAATCGCATTCTTCAAACAGCCGGGTATGGAGCGATTAAACTCTGGAGTGACAAACAACAAGCCATCACACTCTTCTATCGCTTGCTTGAACGCTTTGGCAACTGGCGGGAAGTCCTCGTCATAATCCTGACTGTAAAGAGGCAGCTCCCTGATGGGAATTTCAACCAACTCCAATTCCGCCGGTGCCAATCGGGCTAATGCCTTGGCCAGCTTGCGGTTGATAGACGTGGAAGACAAACTGCCAACAAAATACCCTACTTTATATGTAGCCATATACCAGTACTCCTCGCAGTAACTTGGCCTCCGAGCCCGGCTTCATTCAGCAAGACTTCTCCCGTTAGCGGGCGGCCATTTAAACTTTATTCACCCGGTAATTAGTTTAGTTGCCACACTGAGATCGTGCCCGATTGAACATGCCAATGGAATATATTTGGCAAAAGAGATAAAGGAGAATATTTGAGTTTTAATCCAATAACTCATAGAAAACAGCTATTGGTAGGTATCTACACGAGATAAATAATCGGTGTTGATAATCCGCAAGTCATCTAATGTTCATTGGATGACTTGCGGATTGATTAAGCCTACATATTTGTTTAGGCCAAACTAAGCACTTACTGCATATACAGCGTTATTATTCGGTTTAGCCTATCAGCAGACTCACTAGTTAGTTTCAGCGTCAGCCGTCGCATTCGCACTGGCTGTAGCTTGAGTGCAATTGAGGCCAAGGTTACCCGTTCCTACTATCTCTAATAAGTCTTCGGTACCAGGCAAGTTTTCGTAGTGGACCATCATGTCCATTGCGAGAGACGAACCACCTAAAGCGCTTGCAGAAGAAGTCGCGGCGGCTTGCGCATAAGCGACGATAGATTGAGCCGCGTTCGCAATCTGTTGCGCTGCCTTAGCTGCAGAGTCACTATCCGTCACAATAGGTAACGATCCGGTACCTATAATCGGCAGGTCCCAGTCAAATGTCAGCTTACCACTAGATTGAGCTTCAGCAGATGCTTGTGCCATAGCATAGACGAACGAGGTGGCCATAGCGTCCGCATATACTTGAGCAAGGACATCGGTTTGAACGTTAAATACAGTGCCACTCGCTGCGCTTATTTGTGTACTGAACTCCTCTATATTCGCACCTTGGACATAGAATGAAGAACCACTGCTTGAGACTCCTCCCCCTACTGCGCTCGCTGAAGCAGCACTATCACCATCGGCAGCAGACCCAGACGTAGCGCTGGCCGAGCTCACTGCCGAAGCGTCAACTTCAGCAACTGCTTCAGCTGTAGCTTGTGTTCCAACCTTAACATTGATCTGAATTACTTCGAGATCAATATTAAAATCAATACCTTGGAATATATTCATTAAGGCTTGAGCTATCAGTTCAGCGGCAGCTTCCGCTTCTGCACTAACATAGGCCGAAGCATCCGTTTCTACCTCAGTTTCAGATTTAGCAACCTGGGCAAAAAGAGTACCACTTCCCATACTCGCATTTAGCTCAACTTGATGAACAGCCCCATGATTACCATGCCTGGTAAGATCAAGAGTCACATCTCCAGAATAATTAACGTCTATATAAGACGTAGCTTCGGACATCGCATAGGCTAAAGCGCTCGCTGAAACATCGCTATCGGAATTGTTGGCTAAAGCTGCTGCTGGAGTCAGGCATGTGTCCGCACCTGCAACATTGTCAGATATCGTGGTAGTTGTACTCCCATGAGTATTTTGTCCTGGTGGACCTGCCCATGTTCCTGTGGACAACAAAGAACTGATTAAGACAAAAAGCATTTTTTTATTCATTGTGAATCTTCCTTGTTTTATTTGGTGACGAAACTACTCGGCATTGAATCACGCAAACCGTCATTACACGGGGGAAATGCTAGGACGAAATAAAAAGATTCGTGAATTTTCCTTATAGAAATGGAACTAAAACTGCAGTTATTGAGTAAGTAATTAATTTTTGTTTATTGAAGAGTATACCTGACTTGAATAAGTCGAATTTCTTGCTAATCAAACCCAACTGAAAATATATTTGTGAAATATTAGGCGCACAAAC
>NZ_JBNKVP010000114.1:0-7305 GCF_050299255.1 Vibrio sp. | reverse complement strand
CCTGGTGTGTCAGCCGGGCAGTTCCGCAGCATTATAACTAAGCTAGTCACAGGACTTGATATCCACTACATGATTCAAGAGGTTACAAACAGATGTTTCAGAATAGAATTTGCGTCGTAACGGGCGCTGCGCAGGGGATTGGCAAAGCAATTGTCGAGCGTCTTGCAAATCACGGCGCGGTGATGGTGTATGCCCTAGATATGAACGAGCCGTTACTTGCCAAGGCTTATCAAGGAGTGGCGAACGTTACGCCCATAGCGATTAACGTTTGTGATCGGAACGCGATTAGCGAGCTGGTGGAACAGATCTCCGCCGACTATGGGCATATAGATATTCTGATTAACAACGCCGGTATCACGCGAGATAACCTGATCGACCGCATGACAGAACAAGACTGGGATGTGGTGATGGACGTCAACCTGAAAGGCGTGTTTAACCTGACCCAGGCAATCGTCCCAATCATGGTTGAAAACAATTATGGCTCGATTGTCACTATGTCTTCGGTGGTGGGGACGGATGGCAATATTGGACAAAGTAATTATGCGGCCTCGAAAGGTGGCGTGATTGCCATGACCAAAGGCTGGGCGAAAGAATTTGCCCGCAAAGGTGCCCAGGTGCGTGCCAACTGTGTCGCGCCGGGTTTTATCGAAACGCCAATGACACAAGATCTGCCCGAAAAAGTGCTCGGCATGATGCGGTCTAAAACGCCGTTGGGCCGGCTGGGGACGGCAGACGATATCGCGGATGGCGTTGAATTCCTGGCCAGTGACAAAGCCGCCTTTATCACCGGGCAAGTGCTGAAAATCGACGGAGGCCTGGTGATCTAATCTGAACAGGAATGATTGCTAAGCTGAAACAGTGACTCCACGTTGTTAGCGAGCTCCCTCAATAGCTGAACAATGTTGAGCAGGAGCAACCAGTGCGAGTTGAAAAACAAGTCTAGGTAAAAAAATAACAAGGATGGACGATTGTGGTTACTCAATTAACAGTAGAACAAGCCGCAGAATGGATTCAGGATGGTGATGCCGTCATGTTAGGCGGGTTTATCGGCAGTGTGGTACCCGAAGCCATTGAAAGCGCGCTAGGCGAGCGATTTTTGCGCACCCAGACTCCACGCGATCTGACGCTGATCTTCGCCGCCGGCCAGGGGGATGGTAAGACACTGGCGGTGAACCATTTAGCCCAGCCAGGGCTGGTTAAACGTGTGATTGGTGGCCATTGGGGGCTGGTGCCCAAGCTGCAAAAGCTGGCGGTCGATGAAACCATTGAGGGGTATAACCTGCCGCAAGGGATTATTTCCCACCTGCTACGCGATACCGCCGCCAACAAACAGGGAACATTAAGCACCGTCGGGCTGGGAACCTTCGTCGACCCGCGCATTGAAGGTGGCAAGATTAATCAGGTGACCAAAGAAGACTGGGTAGAACTGGTCGATTTCCGCGGCGAAGAGATGCTGTTTTATAAGCGCCTTCCTGTTGATGTTGCCATTTTACGTGGTACCAGTGCCGATGAAAACGGCAACATCACGATGGAAGAAGAATGTCTGATCGTCGAAAACCTGGCAGCAGCCCAGGCGGCGCGCAATCAGAATGGTAAGGTGATCGTCCAGGTCAAGCGTTTGGTGAAAGCCGGGGAGCTGGATCCGCACGCGGTGAAAATCCCCGGGATATTTGTTGATGCTGTCGTGGTGTGCGAGCAGCCGGAACAGCATATGCAGACGTTCGCCAGCCAGTTTAATCCGGCCTTTGTCGGTCAAAATACGGCATCGGTTGCCGAACAAATTAGTCAGAGCCCTCACCTGGATGCGAAAACCATTATTGCCCGCCGGGCAGCGTTAGAGTTAAAACCCGGTGCGGTTTTGAATCTGGGTATCGGCGCACCAGAGCACATTGCCCGAGTGGTCAAACAGTGTGGCGATATCAGTCAATATACGCTGACGGTGGAGCCGGGCGCTGTCGGTGGTATGCCTGCGTCCGGGCTGGACTTTGGCGCTTCATATAACCCGCAGGCCATTATCAGCCAGGATCAGATGTTTGATTACTACGATGGCGGCGGGATTGATCAGGCTTTTCTGGGGCTGGCTCAATGTGACGCAAAAGGTGACATCAATGTGTCACGGTTTGGCAGCCGGATTGCCGGTTGTGGCGGCTTTATTAACATCTCGCAGAATGCCAAAGAGGTGTTCTTCTGCGGCACCTTCAATACCAAAGGCCTTAGCATTGAGGTGGTTGAGCAACAATTGCAGATCGTTGCCGAGGGTAAGCAAAGTAAATTTATCCGCCAGGTTGAACAGATTACCTTTTCTGCCCATCAGGCAGTTCAGTCGAACAAGCCCATATTGTACATCACCGAACGAGCGGTATTTCGTCTTAGTGCACTGGGCCTGGAACTGATAGAAATCGCGCCGGGTATCGATTTGCAGCGGGACATATTGACGCAGATGGATTTTACCCCAATTATCTCCGCTCAATTAAAGCAGATGGACAAACGGATTTTCAGTAAGGATTTTCAATTAGCCTGCTCTTAGTACCAAACCGCTTACACTGAATTCACATCGACAAAAGGGGCATATTGCCCCTTAGTTTTTGGATGATTTTGTTCGTATGCCCAGAGAGGCCGTTAGCCATAGGCCACACTGGGGAACCAGAGCACCAATTGCGGCCAGGCAACCAGGCATGCTAACGCCAGCAGCTGGATCATAATGAAGGGGACGACACCCCGATAGATCTGTTTCAGGGTCACGCCTTCAGGGCAGACACCCTTTAGGTAAAACAATGCAAATCCTACCGGAGGGGTAAGGAAGCTGGTCTGTAGCGCCATGGCAACCAGCATCACAAACCAAACCAGGCTGGGATTGTCTACCACACCATGACCGTCCAGTTCGATGCCAAGGTTGGCGATAACCGGTGCCAGAAGTGGCAAGGCGATCAAGGTGATTTCTATCCAGTCGAGGAAAAACCCGAGCAGAAAGACGATAAACAGAATAAACGCTATGATGCCGTACGGGCCAAACGGCAAGCCGCTGAGCATAGATTCAATCAGTTCATCGCCGCCTAATTCCCTCAGTACCAGCGCGAAACAGGATGCCCCGAGGAAAATCATAAAGATGTAGGCCGTGGTCCCATAGGAAGCCATCAGAACTTCTTTGATCACTTTCAGGTTCAGTTTTCGGTTGTATGCGGCAAGTAGCGTGGCGCCAAACGCCCCGATACCGGATGCTTCGGTGGGGGTAGCTATCCCGGCAAAAATGGATCCCAACACCGCCGTAATCAGTATGACCGTTGGAATAATATCCCTGAACACCTGAGCGATCAGCCGCCAGTCAACCGGTTGAACATCGTCTGGTACCGGCGCCTGGTGTGGGTTCAGTCGGCCCAGGATCAGCATATAACTAATGTACAAGCCACCCAGTAGCAGGCCGGGCATGATGGCGCCCATAAACAGATCGCCCACCGACAAGCCAAGCTGGTCGGCCATGATCACCAGCATAATAGAAGGTGGCAGCAGAATACCCAACGTGCCTGCAGAGGCGACGGTGCCAAGCGCAAACGGCAGGTGGTAGCCCTGTTTCATCATGGTTGGCAGTGACATTACGGTCAACAGGACCACCGAGGCGCCGATAATACCGGTCGACGCGGCCAAAATTATCCCGATCGCCATCACGGTAATTGCCAGGCCGCCATGCACCTTACCAAACAGCTGTTGCATCGAGCCCATCAGCCTTTCAGCAATCCCTGATTTATCCAGCATGTTGCCCATAAAAATGAACATTGGCAGGGCAACCAGAATCCAGTTATCCATGATCTGATAGATTCGGTTCACTACTAAGCCGATGCTGGTGTAATCAAGCCCGGTAAAGGTATCCAGATACAGGTCTGCGTAATAACCCACGGCAGCAAATACGATGCCGATGCCGCCCAGCACATAAGCGACCGGAATGCCGGTAAACAATAACGCAATGAACGAACCGAACATGGCGATCACTAGCCATTCATTCATTTCCATGGTCAGTACCTCGAATTAGCAGATCCAATTGACGAAACACACTCGACACCATGGTCAATAACAACATGGTGAAACTGATGGGTATCACGCTTTTAATTATCCAACGGTACGGCAAGCCGGAAGGGGAGGCTGAACTCTCGTTTACCCGCCAGGATTCGTAGGCAAAGTCGTAGGAGTGCAGAATCACGATCACCACAAACGGGATGGCCAGAAAGCAGAGACCAAACAGGTCTACCATGGCTTTTTTGCGCGGGCTGAACTTGTGGTAAAACAAGTCTACGCGGACATGAAGGTTGGCCACCTGCGCGTAAGCGGTGCCAAACATGACCGCACTGGCGTATAAGTGCCACTGCAACTCTTCCAAAGTGATCTGTCCGTTGGAAAACACTTTGCGCAAAATCACTTGCAGTATGATCACCCCGATCAAGGCCATGTTGATCCAAGCCAGCCATTTACTGATTTGGATAATCGACTTATCTAAGATGACGTAAAAGGGAGGGGCGGTGGGGACAGACGTAACAACCTTGTTCATAATCATCTCCCAAGTTAGTTTTGTGCCAGCAGAAGCTGGCACAGTGTTAGGTATTACTCTGCAGAGGCACGCGGCAGGAAGCCGTTGGCGGCCCAGAGCGCGTAGTTTTTGCGGAACTCGCTCAGGTCAGTCCAGACTTTATCGAAGAATGGATCGGCTTTTTTCTTCTCTTCCACCACGTCAAGCCAGGTGCTTTGGAACAGATCCAACATCTCTTTGTTCCAGTAACGGATTTCAACACCGTTTTCTTTGGCTTTTTGCATCGCGCTGTACTGCATCGCTTCACCTTCCGCGATGGAATAAGTCATCGCAGCCATACAGGTGGTTTCCACACTGGACTGCTGCGCCTGGTCCATTTCGTTCCAGGTGTCTTTGTTGATCAACAGCTCAAACACGGTTGACTGTTGATGCCAGCCTGGGAAGTAGTTGTATTTGGCGACCTTATGGAATCCAAGGCGCTGGTCGATGGCCGGTTGGGAGAACTCGGAAGCGTCGATGGCGCCTTTTTCCAGAGCCCCAAAGATTTCACCACCCGGGATCTGAACGGTGCCGACTCCGAGTTTTTCCATCACGGAAGCACCAAGGCCGAAGAAGCGCATATTCAGGCCTTTCAGGTCTTCTGGTTTTTCAATCGGCTTTTTAAACCAGCCGGAGGTTTCCGGAGAAATAATCGCGCAAGGCAGAACTTTTACGTTGTAGCCGCCCTGATCGTACATCTCCTGATACAGCTTTAACCCGTTACCAAAATAGAGCCACGCCATGTACTCACCGGCTTCCGGACCAAACGGAACGGCGGAGAACAGTGCTGATGCGGGCAGCTTTCCCTGCCAGTAACCGGCGGTGGCATAGCCTGAGTTGACTTTACCGGTTGAAACGGCATCCAGAATTTCGCCCGGCTTAACCAGTTTGTCCGGCTCATAGATTTTCATTTTGATGGTGCCGCCGGAAGTTTGGGTAATGTGCTCAGCGTACCACTTGATAGGGGTACCTAAAGCCGGTAAATGGCTGCCAAATGCAATAGGGGTTTTTAAAAGGATTTTTTTGGCGGCCAGAGCATTGGTAGCAAAGCCAGTAGCCAGAGCGGCAACCAGTGTGGTCGCAGCGATTCTGTTTAGGCGCATGGTGTTCTCCTTCTCGAGTGATGTCCTTGTTGGTTACTTGAAATGTGAACTTTAAGTAATTAAAAGTGTTAACTGGATGTTACAGTTTGCTAGTGTAGAAGGGATGTGATGTGGCCTCTACTGGGATAAATGCGCATTTTAACTGGGTAGTTTTGGCAAAAATGCCAACAAGATTCGGTAAAACTACGTACTGGGGCAGAGTTGGGTTGAGGGAATTCAAGTGGGGCGGATAAGCAATCGTAAACTGTCGCTAAACATTACTTTGCTCTCAATTGCGCCGATGGTGCTGGTGGTGCTGATAGTCGCTAAGTTGTTGTTTAGCCAATCTGAAAGCCTGGTTGAAGAGGAGATGATCCTCAGTAGAAATAATATTATGGCGGCCAAGAAACAAGAGCTAAAACAGTATGTCGAGCTCGCCTTAAAGAGTATCCAACCCTATTACGAGGATGAGCAGTTACCACAAGAGGCAGCAAAGAAAATAGTTGCGGAAAAATTGAGCCAGCTCACGTATGGCAGTGACGGCTATTTTTTTGCCTACAGTTGGGATGGAAATGCTCTAGTCTTGCCTTATCAGCCAGAACGTATCGGCAAGAACTGGTGGCAGGTACAGGACGTCAATGGCAAGTTGCTCTTGCAGGAACTCATCCGAGTGGCCAGGGAGGGCGGTGGATTTGTCAATTACCTGTGGCACAAGCCGTCCCGGGCAGAACCGTTACCCAAATTGAGCTATGCCGTGTCACTGGATAAATGGCAATGGATGGTTGGTACCGGCGTTTATATTGATGATGTCGAACGTCAACTGACACACATGCAAGTCGGCTTCGATGCTAACGTGGGCAAAAGTACCACAGTATTGTTTGTGGTGGTCTCGGTGGCTGTCGCCATCATTGCGGTACTGGGTGCGTCACTCAACTTCAGTGTAAGACGGCTGGCCAATGAAGAGCTGCAGTTACTCAACCAACAGATTATCAGCTCTCAGGAAAATGAACGGCAGCGGGTATCCCGTGAATTACATGACGGGGTGAACCAGTTACTGGTGGCGGCAAAATACCGGTTAGACAATGTGTTTCAGGGGGAGAAAAATGTTTCCCAAGGTGAACAAAATGCCTCTCACGGAGAGCAACAGGTAACCAACACAGAATTGCAAGCCAGCCGCCAGGCGATGGATCAGGCCATCATTGAATTGCGCCGGATTTCGCAGGATCTGCGCCCACCACAGTTAGATGATTTAGGCTTGGTTGCGGCTATCGACGCCTACATAAACGAGTTACGCACACGCAGCCAGTTGGAGTACCTGTTTGAACACGACATCTCTGATGTTGAAATGCTGCCTGACGTGGAAACGACTTTATACCGGGTAGTGCAGGAGTCGCTGTTTAACGTCGAAAAACACGCCCATGCCAAAGGTGTTGATGTGATCTTACAGCAGGAAGGTTCGCTGCTGCTGTTAACCATCAATGATGATGGCAAAGGTATCGATCCGCAGCAGTTACGGCGGTTCAAAAAAGGTCAAAGTGTCGGTTTTGGCCATATGGGGCTACAGAATATGCAGGAACGCATAGAGGCCCTGGGTGGTCAGTTTGATGTCAGCAGTATCGAAGGACAGGGAACCGAGGTGCGGGTGAGTCTTAAAATGGAGTTTATATG
>NZ_JBNKVP010000113.1:0-7380 GCF_050299255.1 Vibrio sp. | reverse complement strand
CATCGGCGAATGACTTGTATTCAACTGAAGCGGCTAGCGCCAGGTTGTGTTTTAGTAGCGGACCAAACTCATCTGAACCAAACAGCAGGTTGGCAATCTGACCGCCAGAGTTATGAATCGCTGCAGCGCTAAAGCGGTATAGAGCATCTGCCTGGGCATCACCTAATGTCTTGTTACCAGCCGCAACCGCAGTAGTTGCAACAATACCGCCCATGGAATGGCCCAGCAGTTTAACTTTTGACGTTGAAGGATTAAACAAAGCCAGTGGTGTACCGGCCAGGCGTCCAGCTGCCGCGTTGGCAGTTAAACTGGCGCGCAGCCCCAGCACATCCAGTGCACTTTGGCGTACATTGTCTCTTCCCACTGTCAGGTTGGTAAGGTTCAGGTAGGCCTGAACATCGGTATTCGCTGAACGCTGGTCATCCAGGCTACGGGTACCGTGCATTGGCAAATCGATGGCGATAACCGCCAGCCCGGTCTGGGCCAGATTAAAGGCAAATGAGTAGGCATTTTCCTTCGCCGAGGTAATACCGTGCTGGTAGATCACCACATCGGATGGAGTGCCACCAGCTGGGGTAAACAGCAGGAATTCTACTGGTTGCAGGGACTTAACCTGTGGCACTGGTGCGTAGCGGGTGATGATCCGCTCAGAATCCAACTGGCTGCCGTCGGCCTTGGTTAATGTCAGCCCCACCAGTTTTAACTGCTCTTCTTTGCTGGTTGCTAGCTGCGTTGGGTCTATCTCGGCTGCCATCAATTGGGCGGCGATAACAGGTTGCTCGGTAGCATCCTCCATTACTTCGCTTATTTTCGCCAGGCTCGGCATTGCCGACTGCATAGGTTGCTGATTCCAGTTAGGGCCGGTTTCCAGGTAATAAGGCAGGGCGATTTGACCTTGGGTTACACTTACATCGGCACCAGCACTAGCATACAGTGCCTTGATGCCTGCCTTTTTATCTGCGGTATCATCTTCACCGATATATTTATCAAAATCAGTGTCGGCATCCAGCGCGGTAATAAAGGATTCTGTCGCCCCAAATGCTATACCGTAGGCTGTCGATAAGTCTACGTTATTAGGGTTGGCAACTCCTTTCCAAATATCGCCGAGATCACCTTTACCTTCGGAGACTAGGCTCAAACCAGTCGCAGTCGCGCCTTTCACCGCTTGTAAGGTATTACCCACTGATTGAGTGGTAAACCAGGTCGAATAGATAATATTGTCGGAGTTAACGCCTTGTGAGGCGAAGAGGCCTTCCACACCCTGCGTCACTTTTTGCGCTGTAGCCAGTGGTTCGGTGGTGTAGAACTTTGATTTCGATTTCAGTGCGGCATAGCTTTGCGATGTGCCTACCGGATCGCCATTGGCATCAACCACTTCATCGGTAATGGCCAGGATATATTCGCTGCTGGCGTTTAGCTCGCGGTTATTTAACATCACAATATTGATGTTATCGGTATTGGCATCGGCCATGGCGATGTAATCGGCATTCTGTGTCAGGACAGTCTTAACGTGTGGGTCGCCAGTCATACTATCGGTCAATTCAATCAGGTAAACGCCGCTCGGTACCAAGCCGCTGGCAAGACCTGCGCCCTGGAAGTTCATCACTAAAGGCATGCTGGTGGACCAGCCATCCATGGTGCCCATAGCCGCGACCGGATTGGTTAGAGCATCATCGCCCTTGGTCGGGATCTCCAGCGTGCCGTCACTGGTGTTCATCAACGCGAAAGAGGGCACTGGTACACTGGCGTCTTTGCCCTGCAGGGTAAATTTGATTCCGGTAGCACGGCTGAGTGCCTCTTTAATATGCGGTTCATACTGGGGCGGGTTGGTCTGGCTGCTGGTTTCATCACCACAGCCTGCCAGCAGCAGAGCGCTGGCCAACACAGAAAGTGATAGAGTCTGTTTAATTAACATAATGCGCTCCTATGCGTTAAAACTGGTAGTTCATTTGAACTGAACTGATGTAGGCCTCGCCGCTAGACCTAAATGTCAGCTCCTGGCCAAGCGCATCTTTTTCGGTGAAAGTGCTTGCTTTACTGTGTACCAGCGCGAAACCGGCATCGATGCTGAGGTTGTCGCTGTATAGGTAAGTTAAACCAGCGGAGTACCAGTAACGATCAGTGTCGGGAATACTCAGAGTGGCTTTACCGGCTTGCTCATCAAAAGCAAAACCAATGCGGCCAATCCAGTTTGGATTGAACTGGTAGGTACCGCCTACAGACACGCGATCGTTGTCCTGATAATGCTCCTCTTTATAGAAACATTGGCCAACGGTGCCGTTGGTATTGGTACAATCGGGAGAGGTCGCTTCCAGTTTGGTGAAGGTACTCCAGTCAGTGCGCTGATAGCTATAGTGCACGGCCAGATCATCAGTCAACTGGTGGAAACCAGACAGTTCCCAGATAGCCGGTAAACTGATATCAAGATTACCCGCTACGGTTTCCCTGCTGCCGATACCGGTGTCGTAACTTTTGAACTCGCCGTCTTTAAATTTCAGGTCAATTTTTGAGCGATAACCGAAACCAAAGCGGTGATCTGAGTTAATTTCGTACATGGCGCCCAGATTCCAGCCATAACCGAAGGTATCCCCTTCCAGACTGATCAATTTGTCCGAGGTATTGCCGCCTAAAACAGGTGCCAAGGCCCCTTTGTGGCGATTGAGTTTTGCCTGCGCGTAAACCAGATTAACTCCTGCGCCGAGGCTAAAGTGATCATTGATTTGATACGCCACTGAAGGGTTCAGATTGACCGACATGAGCGAGGTATCACCCGCCAGGTCGCCTGCCTGAATATCGTCGGGGTAATCGGTGGCAATCCCGTATGTAGTAAACAGACCCAGGCCCCATGCCCACTGTTCATTGATCGGTGCGATGTAGTATGCCGCAGGGACCACTTGCATCGGCGCGATATCGTTGGCTTGCTCCTGATTGGTTATATCGGTGATGTCGACTTCCGGGTCAATGACAGTCAAAGCGCCGGAAAACTCGGCCTGATCAAACAGTGTCATTGCGGCGGGATTGCGTGCCAGCACCGATGCGTTATCTGCAACGACGGCTTCGCCGGAAAAAGCACGACCAAGGCCTGAGGCGGAATGTTCAGCGACCTGGAAGCCCGCTGCATTTGCTTGCATGGCTGCCAGCATCCCTATGGAGAGCGTGGAATAACGTAACATTTTCATTGTGTGGGCCTCCAAGGACCGTAGTTTTTATAGTTAGGCTCAGCAAAAATGTTAATTTTATGTTATCCGGCTGTCAAAGGGATTGTTGTACTTTTTTGTATTGGCAAAAATACACAATTTATATTTATTTTTTAAATAACAAGTGGTTATGATTAAAATGTAATCAGTTGGATGGTTAGACCAGTTTCATTTTGGTGGGGTTGATCAAATTTTGGTGCAAAACTGCTGGCCTGGTACAAATAACCGCCGGCGAGATGGCAGTTTCATGCTCATGAGGCAAAAGAAGCCGCAATGTGCGGCTTCTATTATTTATTTAATAACAATCAGTTTTGGCGGCCAACATAGGCGACAACAACTTTATCGTCTCCTAATGTACGACTGAAGACATAAGCATTGTTCTGCTTGATTACCTCATGCTTACCACCGCCAATTGCAGGGTGGCGTTGTCTGAATTTGCCGACTGCCTGCCAGTGAGTCAAAAGCTGTTGTCTGGGTTCATCCAGTTTCCAGACCATGTCCGAGCGAGTGCCCTGATGGAAATCATCGGCATAAGGGCCAATACCGCGAGCGACTTCATCACCATAAAATACCTGGACACCGCCCGGGCTTAACAGCAGAGCATTGGCTGCGTTGCGCTGCATCTCTAGAGAGTTGAAACGACTGAAAAACAGCTCGGTATCGTGTGAGGACATGTAACTCACAGGAGTAAAGTCCGGCGTTTCCTGAATGCTACTGGCGTAGCTGTTGTATGTTTCTGCCATCTGACTGAAGCAAGCTGCGCCTTTGTCGAGCCGTTTTTGCAGATCAAAATTGATCAGAGAATCGAAACCGTCATCAGCGTAGCGGGAGCGATACGCGGAGTGCCCCCACACTTCACCCATCATCCAGAAAGGCAGGCCCGACTGATCATTTTCCTCCCGCCACTGCTCCAGGCTGGCAGTGGCGCTTTTTTTCAGCCGCTTCCAGACTTCACCTTCTACGTGTTTGACGGTATCGACGCGAAAACCATCGATACCGAAGCGCTTGACCCAATCACTCTGCCATTCGATCAGGTAATCGGATACTGTGTAGTTATCGCGCGCGACGACGCGAGTGCCCGGATTGTTGAGTAACCATTGCGGTGGGGTCACCGCGTCAGTCGATTCGGTTCTGAAATCGGGTAAGCCGGCCAGTGTCATGCGAATATCACCGGAACCGGGACTTGGATAGCCAGGCAAGCCAGCCCGTACCCAGTCGCCACCCCACCAGTCTGCCCAGCGTGGGCTGTCATAGTCTATAGACTGGTGGAAGCTATGCCAGTTCTGTCCTGCCGCTGGTGTCCAGTCTGACCACTTAGCTGGCAATTGGTTGGCATTGACAACCTCAATGCCATCCTGTTGTAAATCGGCCAGGGTGGCATAACCTGAGTGGTTGATTACCGCATCCAACAGGATTTTGATGCCGCGCTTATGGGCTTCGGTGACCAAGGTTTTCAAGTCGTCTTCGTTACCAAAGTTGGCGTCAATTTTGGTGAAATCCCGGGTCCAGTAGCCATGATACGAATAGAACGGGAAGCTGCCGCTTTCACCACCTCCGACAAAGCCATGAACCTGCTCGACGATCGGTGACAGCCAGATAGCGTCGGTGCCCAGGCTGGCGATGTAATCCAGTTTCTCAATCACACCTTTCAGATCGCCGCCATGAAAAGTGCCGACTTCGTCTTTGCCATCTTTATGCCGGCCATAACTTTGGTCATTGTTTGCATCGCCGTTGTGGAACCGATCCACCATCACAAAGTAGATGTTGGCATTCTTGTAGCTAAAGGGTTGCTTGGTTTGCTGAGCGACTGGCTCCAGCAGTACCAGACCACCACTGTCCGCTGCTGGCGTGATGGTCACTTTACCATTGTTAACGGTGACACTTTGGCCACTAAGTGCGTCTTTTAACTTGCTACCATCGGCAAAGTTGTCTGCCAGGTCCAGGGTGACAGCGCCGCCTTGGTACTGCTCGCACTGGACGTCCGGAATCGGGCGTTTAAAGACACTCTTGCTGCTTTTAGTGGTCACTCGGTTAACGGTCAGCGTTTGCTTAGTCTCATCGTAGGCAAAGCTGTAGTCGCCGCTGAACAGGATCTTCGCTTTATACTGGGTATCGCCACTACAGCTCAGTGCTAGTGGACGACGAAAACGAAACTTGCCATCAGATTCGCTACTGCAATCGCCTTCCAGGCCCGAGATGGTTAACGTGTACTGTTCTTTGTTCATCGGTACCGTCAGTTCACTGCCTGAACTGAGTGGGAAATCGCGGCTGGTGGTGTCGGTCGCAATGGTGATGGTGGGTGAAGCGTATGATACGGCGCTCAAAAGTGGCAGGGTTAATCCTATCGCCAGACTTAGCTTTGAGTGTTTCACGAGAAGATCCTTGTCATTATGATTATTAGCTTTATGCTAACGCGAGGTGGGGGCTGCTACATCATTCCCCCCATCTACGCCCTAAAATTTGCCAAATCTCACATTCAGTAGGGGCGGTAGTGAGCAGCATATTAGTGCAAAATGAGATCCTCAGCGGATCGTGTAATTTACGTTAATATTCGGCAAGTTAACGCCTGGTACAGGGTAGATAAGAGGTAGCGCGTGTACATCGCATTGAGCAAAACAATAACCTGCCCTTTAAGGTTGTTGCTGACGGTAAGTTTCGGGTTGATGCTGCATGGCCAGGCGGTCTCAGCAGAGCACTCAGTGAATCTGTTGCCGCTGTTAAAAGCCACTTCAGACTGGGAAAAATTTAACAGTGAACTGGAGTGGTTTGATTGCGGCGAGATAAGCGGACAGCTTTACTGTTCTGATTTGGTACGTTATTACCGTGCTCCCGTTTATCTGCAGGCAGCTAAAGTGGGTAAGCAAGTGGTTCGTCTCTCTTTGTCTACCGACTACTCAGTGCTGGCGTACGGTGATTTGCAGCTTAATTTGCGTCGGGACGGTTTCGAGCTGATTCGGGCCGAGAAGTTGGGGGCTCAATTTGATGTTAAAATGGCTTTATCGCGTTGGCCGGCTGCCGAGGCGGACAAACGTCTGATCCAGTTTCTCAACCAGGGCGACCGGCAACAAATGGTGACTCTGTACTGGCAAGCTGCCAATGCCTATCCACTTGCCTTTGCCACTCTAACCAGCGATGGAAAGCAGATCACAATAGTTCTTACTTCAACGGCTCCTCAGCCGGCTGGCGAGTAAGAAACGCATTCATCGCGGTCACATCCAGAAAACCATCGGCTTTTTTGTGTGTACGCAGATACTGGTAGCCAGCAATGATTTTTCGATGGGTCTGGAGGTTATCGGGCTGTTGTCCGGTCACCTGTTGATAAGCAACCTGATACGCTTCCATGTCGACCACTTCGGCCTGTCGGTACAGGTAACCGCAACCGGTGGCGAGCCATTCCAGTGAACAATTGGCGCGCATGGCAATCTGGTTGGCTTTGGTTAAGCTTGGTTCACTGCCTTTTAAGTATTTGCGGATCAATCCTTCCGACAGCTCCACCCGGCGGGCAAAACCACTGATGCTTTCTTGGCCGATTAATTGCTGTAAACGTGCGGCGAAACTCAAAACTCGTACTCCAGTTCGATTTTGTCGCCAGTATACGTTGAGGAATCGGATAAAGCAGCATACTTTAACGGCAACGTTTTAAAGGGAGAGCAATCAATGGTAAATAAAGTATCCATTGCACCTCAAGGTCCGGAGTTTTCTGAACTGGTCCAGGGGTATTGGCGCTTGGCCGATTGGGGCATGTCTGCGCAAGAGCGACTGAGTTTTTTAAAGCAACACGTAGAGCTGGGGATCACGACAGTTGACCATGCTGACATTTACGGTAATTACGAATGCGAACGTCTGTTTGGTGAAGCGCTGCGTCTGGATAGCAGCATGCGTGATCAGCTTGAAATCGTCTCCAAGTGTGATATCAAACTGTGCACCGATAAGTTTCCACAGCGCAAAGTTAATCACTATGACACCAGCGCGGCACACATCTATGAGTCAGTGAATAACTCTCTGGAACGTCTCGGAGTCGATTACCTGGATGTACTGTTAATCCACCGCCCGGATGTGTTAATGGATGCCGACGAAGTCGCTGAAGCATTTTCTGAACTGCACAAAGTGGGCAAAGTTAAACATTTTGGTGTTTCGAATTTTTCTCCGCGTCAGTTTGAGCTGTTACAGTCGCGTTTGTCCC
>NZ_JBNKVP010000112.1:0-7486 GCF_050299255.1 Vibrio sp. | reverse complement strand
TTTATATGCGGCATGGCCTACATAAACAGTTACCGGGAATGGGTTACCCATAAACGCACCCAGCATTGAGGACAAGCCGTTTACCGTCATGATCTTACGAGTGGGATAGGCATCACCCGCTGCATCGGCACTTTCAATGTTTTCCAAGTCGAATACGTAGTTAGCCAGGCCTAGTGGAACAGCAGACGCCAGATATGGCAGTGCATGCGGAATACCATCGAGGAAATCACCAATGTGCACTTGTGGCGGGTTAAAACCGGCATCGGAAAGAGCTGCTACGATCGCTGCAGGCGACTGCAAACCAAATAGCCATGCCAACACGGTGCCGACAATGATCAACAGTAAACCGGTAGGAATTTTCGGGAAAATTGGGCTTTTACCAAACCAGTTGATGAAGATCAGACCGAGTACAACAAAAGAAACAACGGGAGTGGTGAATGCCTGCAACATCGGGTTCATGGCCAATAGCGTTAAACCAAGACCAGCAAGACAGGACAGCAGAACAGTGCGCGGTACGATACGACGAATAGTATCGCCGAAAAGCGAACCTACCAGCAGAATCATCGCTTCAACGAAGCACCAAACCAGCGCGATTTGGATGGCAAACTGAGCATCTTGCGTCGTCTGGTAGACCGGCATGATAACCAGGAATGTCACCGTAAATATCGATGGGGCACTTGGTCCGGATGGCAGCGCGGTGACATCGTCGCGGCCGGTTTCTTTTTTCAGTTTGTAGGCAAACCAGGCATAAAATATACTCGCACACATTACCGCGAGACCAAATGCTGGCGCGACCTGCCCCATAACAAACTCTTTGGGAATACCAACGACAAATAACAATAACCCCATCATTGTTAAAAGGTTGGTCAAGTTATTGGTAAACAAGCCAAAAAATGCGGCCCAGTCACCTTTTCGCCAAATATTACTTATATCCATAATAGCATCCTATTGTGATTTAATTATTCGGTTAGTGTTTTAACGAACAAATAAAATCTAACAAAGAAGGCTGCTTTATATAAATTATTAAAACCAATAGCCAGAATTGATAAACATAATGCTACTGTCATTTCAAACATGAACAGCGTACGTTATTTACATCTTGTAACAGATGGATAACATAAAGATTAAAACGCGACCACTATCCGTGATAAGCATCACCATTAATCTTGTTGTGTGGCGCGGTTATATTTGGATATAGAATTGTTCTTTATCACAAGTCGATTAGTTTGTGCTTTTATTAATCTAATTATGGTCATTTAAATTCTTAATACTGCTCGCTATCACGGAGAGGACTGTAATTTTACATCAGACCTCTAAGTCTCTAATTATTATTCTAATTCAGTAAGTTGATATATGAATTGTTCCATAGGTATTTAGTCAAACACCTCCCCTATAATCGAAACTTCAGACAAAACTGGATGTTATGCAATCGACAGAGCTGTATACCTACACTTAGTGATCGTTTTCAAATTCGGCGTAGATTTCGTCCGATCCAGGCCGGTATTTTTGGGATAAACATCAAATCAAATCAGTTTTTGATAACTAGTTATACTATATCCCTCTGCAATCACACTTTACATCTGTACACAATGTGACCAGGTGTCTGTTTGCAAAAATTGTACTACTACATTAAATGATTGATCTCACATCACATTAATTCATCAGCGGATTTTTACTGCGCTTTTCGTATCGTTTCCAGTTGCTATAAATATGAAAGCATTTTTATAGCAAATGTAATTTTAAATACTTTTAAACTAAGGAAAGGTTATGAATTTCAAAAGTAGTTTACTATCCGGACTTCTTTTGCTTGGAGGACTAATTAATACTGGTAACGCCGCCCAAAACGAAGTGCCGCGAACCGCTTTTGTCCATCTGTTTGAATGGAGTTGGTCTGATATCGCAACAGAGTGCGAAACGTTTTTAGGTCCGAAAGGCTTTGCCGCAGTACAGGTATCTCCACCACAAAAAAGTGTCAGCAATAGTGCCTGGTGGGCTCGCTATCAACCTATGAGTTACGCCTTTGAAGGTCGAAGTGGTAACCGCGACCAGTTCATCAACATGGTTCAGCGTTGTAAAGCTGTTGGTGTTGATATCTATCTTGATGCGGTGATTAATCATATGGCCGCAGCAGATCGTTCGTTTCCCGAAGTCCCGTTTGGCAGCAACGATTTCCATACATGCACTGATGACATTGATTATTCCAACCGCTGGTCAATTCAGAACTGTGACCTGGTCGGGTTAAACGATCTTAAAACCGAATCTGAGTATGTACGGCAAAAAATAGCTGATTACATGAACGATGCGATTGGTATGGGTGTCGCGGGTTTTCGTATTGATGCAGCAAAGCACATACCCGCCACCGATATTGCCGCGATCAAAAGCAAACTCAATGGCACGCCGTACATCTATCAGGAAGTTATCGGTGCAGCTGGCGAACCGGTACAAACCAGCGAGTATACGTCTATTGGTGATGTAACAGAGTTTAATTTTGCCCGCACTATCGGACCTAAGTTCAAAAATGGCGGCATTAAAGATCTGCAGGGGATCGGTTCCTGGAGCGGCTGGTTGGCTAGCAGCGATGCAGTCACATTTGTCACCAACCATGACGAAGAAAGGCACAATCCCGGCCAGGTCTTGAGTCATCAGGACTTTGGCAATCTCTATTTCCTGGGCAACGTGTTTACCCTCGCCTACCCCTACGGCTATCCAAAGGTAATGTCAGGATACTACTTCAACGACTTTGATGCTGGCCCGCCAAGTACCGGCGTCCATACGGGTAATGCGTGTGGCTTTAATGGTGGTGACTGGGTCTGTGAGCACAAGTGGCGTGGCGTCGCCAACATGGTGGCTTTCCGCAATCACACGGCTCCGCAGTGGCAAGTGACAGGCTGGTGGGACGATGGTTACAACCAGATTGCGTTTGGTCGCGGTGGCTTAGGTTTTGTCGTTATCAACCGCGACAACAGCAAATCCATTGATCAAAGCTTCGCTACTGGCATGCCAGAAGGCGAATACTGCGACATAATCGCTGGCGATTTTGTTGAGTCTGACACAAGTTGTAGTGGCCCCACGGTCACCGTTGACAGTCAGGGTTATGCCCATTTTACCGTCGCCGCTCAGGACGCAGCAGCAATTCATGTCGGTGCAAAACTGGGGCAGCCATGTTCTAATTGCGGCTCTGTTACCCCAACACCAGAATCACCCGTAGCGTCTACAGCGATTTGTTACGATAACAACGCAAACTTTACGACTCCTACCATGTATCACTGGGCTGCACAGCCGGAAGGAACCTTGGCTGATGGGACCTGGCCTGGTGTTAGTATGGAAAATAACGGTGACTTCTATTGTTACGACCTTGGCGCAGAGGTAAGCGCAGTTAACCTGATTTTTTCGGATAGTGGTAGTGCTCAAACGGCTGATCTAAGCAGCTCAACCGGAGCGTGTTACCTTAACAACGCCTGGCTATCTCTGGAAGATTGCGGCTTTACTATTTCCGGCTCTAATTCTAACGGCGGAAACACGGGCGGCAGTACAACAACTGAGAGCCAGGTTTGTTATGACAACGCAGCCGGGTTCGCGCTTCCCCACATGTATTACTGGAGCGTAGCAGCGGACACAGCCGTCGAAAATGGCACCTGGCCCGGTGTTGCATTGACTGAGCAAAATGGGATTTATTGTCACGATTTTGGTGTAAATATTAGCTCTCTCAATGCAATCTTTAGCGATCAGGGGGCGAATCAAACCGGGGATCTGTCAGCTAGCGCTCCAGATTTATGCTATTCCAACGGTGAGTGGACTACCCTTGAAAACTGCCAGGCACCATCAACTGGCAACCAGATATGGTATTTCCGTGGTACGTCTAATGGATGGGGATTAACTCAACTTCAGTACAACACTACCACTGGCCTGTACAGCACTACAGCAACGTTTAGCGGCGAAGAAAGTCCGGCACGTTTTAAAATAGACGATGGCAACTGGACAGAATCTTATCCTGCGGCCGATTATCAGGTAGGCGACAATGCCACCTACCTGATTCAGTTTAACGGCAGCAGCAAAGCCATCACGGTTACCCAACAGTAACAGACGCCTAAAACTAACAGCTCCGAACGCCTTCACGATCGGAGCTGTATCAATTTGCATGGTTAACTTTCAGCGCTAAACGTGCCATACGCGGCGTAAACAGACATCGGAATACTGCTCGATACCCGACATGTCATCGTGTTTATAGATGCGGGTCATCCGACGCTGGTTACGGGCGCCCATGTCTCTATCGTCTACGATAGAGAGTTAAAAACACAATTGTTGCAACAGCAATTCCGGCGGGTAACATGACATCCGAATCATTTACCAGCCTGTCAAAGGTGTGTCCCACATTGGTTAGTAGGTCCGATGCGACGAGATATTCCAGCATGTCTTGGTTCCTTACGAGACGTTGCAAGTGCCAAGTAGGCAAAACTCACGTTGCAGAAAGCTTAGATGATAGATTTATAACATGCGAATAATACCCAACCAATCCTACTTAAGTAGCTCTATAGATTTAAGTAAAACGTTGATGTTTGCTTATCAGTTTGCAGCTTGAATAGCTGGGGTATCTCCTACACATTGAGGGTTTCTGTTCGACCACTTCTATCTGCATGATTCCACAAAGCCAAGTCTCGTCTTAGCTCCTGACCATTATGTCGCTGATGTTCTGGCATTGGATGACTACGCCAGCTTAAGTCAGTATTTTGACCAGGTACTGATACCCGCCTAATCATTCACTCATGAACCTGACCCGAACACAGATGTATGCCTTTGCACTAAGCAGCCAATTAATGCATGGATTGTGTTCGGGTCTGCCTGAGTCAGTTGCACTTGTCGGCCTGAACGGTTACTTGCCAGCACATAAGGCTAACGCGCCCTTCACTGTTTTTGCATTGTGTACATTTTTAAACCCAACACTTTTCAGTAATTCGACTGCCTGAGATGAACGCATACCCGATGCACAATAAACCACCAGTGCTCGCTCTTTGTCCTTCGTTTGATTGATAAATCCATACAGATTTTGTAACGGTATATTCAGCGAGCCTTGAATACTGTTTCCTGCGAACTCCTGTGGAGTTCGTACATCAAGCAGCACCGCCTCTGCCAGCATTTCAGGATCCAGTTGTACAGAGTTGGTATTACGGCGTAGAAATCCAAACATAATCGACCTTTTAAATGTAGGTTAATCTAATTAAGCAATTGCTAATTTATTAATTGAACAAGGCGGTGTCAACTATTATTTTAGCTTTTGCTAATTTACTCGATTTAAAATGGCCAGACAGCCTGCAATAAAAAAACCACCGCTGAACACAGTGGTGGTTTTATGCAAAGTAATCGAAACGAATAAAGCAGCTAGCTACGACAGGTTGCGAACAGGTCCATATCCGGTTGGTAGACGTCGGTAGAGACATCCATAATCCCGAGCATCGAATGGAACACGTTGTCGTGGGAGTAATTCTCTTTGTTAGCAGCGTTTTTTAAGCACTTTTTGTTTAATGACTTTTGCTGTTCAAAGCCAGGTGAAGTCCACACCATAGTCTGCACTTTGGTCTGATAATCCGGGGCCAATGCGTAAGGCATACCATGTAAAAACAGGCCATCTTCCCCTAACGATTCGCCATGATCTGAGATGTAAAACAGCGCCGTGTTGTACTCACTTTCCAAGTCTTTAAGCTTCTCGATGGTCTGAGCCAATACGTAGTCTGTGTACAACACTGTATTGTCATAGGTATTGACGATTTGCTCAACACTGCAGTTTTCAATGTCTGCTCTCGGACAGTCTGGCTGGAATTTAGCCATCTCTCGTGGGTAACGCTGGAAGTATGTTGGGCCATGGCTACCGATCAGATGCATCACCAACATACGGTTACCCTGCATACTGGTTACATTGTCTTCAAAGTTTTCCAGTAACGCCATATCATAACAGGTACTGCCGTTACAGACATCGTCCTTCCGTTTGCGGTCGATTTCAATCTTGCGGATATTTTTCGCGACGTCTTTGTCACCACCATCATTCTCTAACCAGAACAGATCCACTTGAGCCCGCTTCATAATATCCAGGAAATTGTCCTGATGATCGGCCACTTTGCGTTCAAAGTTATCTTTGGTTAACGCAGAGAACATACAAGGAACGGAAACCGCCGTCGCGGTACCACAAGAGTCGACATCCTGGAATGAAATTACGTCCAGGTCTCGAGTATATTGGTTAGTTGGACGATCATAGCCGTTTAATTCGAAGTTTTGCGCCCGGCCTGTTTCACCCAGTACAAATACCATCAAGGTTGGCTTTTCATCGGCACTAGCCAGTGCATGCGGCTTTTGTTGCGCATCCAGACCAAGCTCTTGATACACCATTGGCTTAGTCAGGTAGGTACGTTTTACATACTTGCCTATGCTGTAAACCAATTGGGTAGGTATGATTAACTGTCTTAAATAGGTGTTGTTACGGCCAACCGATGCGTAGTCCTGGTAGTACAGACTCGCCACTACGCCTATCACCGCGAGAGATACCAGCATGGAACCCAGTTTTCTTAGGATAAGACTGACAAATGACTTAGCTGGCTTAATCGGTGCAAAGAACAAAATTAGCCCTGGGATCACACCCATGCCAATGATCCATGCAGTCGAATAAGTACTAACGTATGCCGTCGCTTCGCCGGAATCTGTTTCGACAAAGTTTGCGATCATATCGGCATCAAACAGAGTGCCGTAGTTAAAACCAGCATAACTAACGGCCGCAGACATCAAGATCAGTACAATAAAGAAAGGTTTGGTTATCCAGGGCCAGCTGAAAATATTGAACAAGAAGTTAAACGCGGCCAAGAAAAAGATAGGGATGGAAATGACAAAACCTAACTTAACGCCGTCCAGTTTACTGAAAATGTCGTTGAGAGCAGAGTAAACGGGAAGATTGACGATAGCGACGAAGAACAGCGCCAGTAAAAAGGTGACCCCGGTGTAGGATAAACCCGATTTTTTCTCGGTTAAATTCATTTTTAAAGCCAAAACCAAATAATGTGTAAATACGGCGAAGTTTGTTACAACCTCAATTGAATTAAGCGTCCCGCTTATAGGTAACACTCAATTCATTACAATAGGTTATATTAACAAACATATTACTATGCGAAATTATATAATCGCTTACGATACCCCATATCATAATTTATTAATATGTAGTGAACTGTATTTTTGTGTCTTAAAATGTATCAAGATCATACTTTGCGTCACATTTCACAGCGAAACCATACTATTACAATCAAAACATAATCAGCCCGATTTCCATTTTCTGGACGCAAGCCTGACCGGTTAATTGCGGAATATATCAGCTGAAACTTAAGATTTACTTAAGCTAATGAAAGGTTAGGAAAAATTACTATACTACCTCGTGCTTAGATAAAAGCGAGACGATCGTCTGTTGATTGCTCAGGCTATATAGCGGTTGGCAAGAACCTGCACTACAGGT
>NZ_JBNKVP010000111.1:0-7519 GCF_050299255.1 Vibrio sp. | reverse complement strand
GGGACGGATTCGAACCATCGAAGGCGGAGCCGGCAGATTTACAGTCTGCTCCCTTTGGCCACTCGGGAACCCCTCCAGGGTATTTCCTATTCTATTACCGAATAGGCTTAACTGATGTTTTCCCAACACATCAATCAAGTGCGGAGCGCATCATAACAAACCTAGTATCACTGTAAAGGCTTTTCTTATCATTTTGAATTGAATGCTGTAATTTTGGGCAGAGAGGCCAGTAATTAGCGGTTTATAGCAGCGATCCTAGTGCCGCTATGCCAGGCGATCTATCACTATTTACACTCCTTGACGTTTAATTACGTAAAAGGGGCTAGAATAGATGCAGTTATTATTGTCAGAGTAGCTCTATGAAAATTAAACCAATTATTCCATTACTGACATGTTTATTTGTTGTGTCTCCTGCGGTATTGGCCGCCGGAAACCCCAGGGAAGAGCGTGCAACTTCAGTGGTGATTGAAAAGGTTCAGTCACAGCAAATATCTCAGTCTTTATCGCTGATAGGTAAGTTGGAGGCGGAACAATCTGTTGAAATTGCAGCAGAATCGGCAGGTATTGTCGAAGTGATTGCGGTGAAAGCAAACCAGAAAGTGAAGCAGGGCCAGCTACTGGTAAAGTTAAATGACGACAAAGCCAAAGCGGCTGTGGTAGAAGCGCGTGCTTACCTCACAGACGAACAGCGCAAGCTACAGGAGTTTGAGCGTCTGGTATCACGGAATGCCATTACCCAGACAGAGATCAATGCCCAGAAAGCCAGTGTTGAGATCGCCCAGGCTAGGTTGGATGCGGCAATTGCTGACCTTAACGACCTGCACATTACCGCGCCATTTGACGGTACTATCGGCTTTATCGATTTTAGCCGCGGAAAACTGGTCAGTGCTGCCAGCACCTTGTTGACACTGGATAACCTGTCAGTAATGCAGCTGGACCTTCAGGTCCCGGAGCGCTACCTGAACAAGATCGCAGAAGGAATGCAGGTGACCGCTAAAGCCAACGCCTGGGGGGCAAGACAGTTTGTTGGTCAGGTGGTGGGTATCGATACCCGGATTAACCGAGAGACGCTCAATCTGCGGGTACGAATCCATTTTGATAATACCGATTTGGCACTGAAGCCGGGCATGCTGGTGGAAGCGCAACTCGCCTTTGAACCGATTTCAGCGCCGATCATCCCGGTGCAGGCGCTGCAGTATGCAGGTACAAAACGGTATGTTTATCTGGTCAGTGAAGAGAAAGTGGCCCAGCGACGCGAAGTATTGCTCGGTGCCCGCATCGGTAACGAGGTGGTGATTGATGAAGGCCTGAATATTGGTGACAGCATCGTAGTGCAGGGGATCGTCAACATGCGCGACGGAGTGAAAATTACACCGGTCGATGAACAGGGCCGAGCGGTAGGTGAACGCTAATGTGGTTATCGGACACCTCAGTGAAACGGCCGGTGGCGGCCGTGGTACTCAGCTTGTTGCTGTGTGTATTTGGCCTGGTCTCTTTTACCAAACTGGCAGTGCGGGAAATGCCGGATATCGAAAGCCCGGTCGTCTCGGTCAGTACCCGCTACGAGGGAGCATCGGCGACAATAATTGAAAGCCAGATCACTTCGGTGCTGGAAGATCAGTTGTCTGGTATCAGTGGTATCGACGAAATTTCCTCGACTACCCGTAACGGCAGCAGCCGGATTACCATTACCTTTGACTTGGGTTATGATCTTAATACCGGTGTCAGTGATGTGCGCGATGCGGTCGCCCGGGCCCAGCGGGCACTGCCGGATGAAGCCAGTGACCCGATCGTGTACAAGAATAACGGCTCGGGTCAGGCGTCCATCTACATCAACCTCAGCTCAACCGAGATGGATCGTACCCAGCTCACTGACTATACCGAGCGGGTGCTGATGGACCGTTTCTCGCTGATCTCCGGTGTCAGCTCGATCAATATCACCGGCGGTCTGTACAAGGTGATGTACGTCAAGCTCAAGCCTCAGTTGATGGCCGGTCGAGGAGTGACCACTACCGAGATTACCCAGGCGCTGAAACGGGAAAATATTGAAAGCCCCGGCGGCGAAGTGCGCAATGACCAGATCGTGATGTCGGTCCGGACGGCGCGCAGTTACAACACCCCGGAAGATTTTCAGTATCTGGTGGTGAAACGGGCCAGTGATAATTCGCCTATCTATCTGAAAGATGTCGCCGATGTCTATATCGGTGCGCAGAACGAGAGTTCTACCTTTAAAAGTGATGGCGTGGTTAACGTCAGCCTGGGCATCATTCCACAGACCGATGCCAACCCACTGGAGGTGGCTGACCGGGTCCACGAGGAAGTGGCCAAGATCCAGAAGTTTCTTCCGGCCGGCACCCGACTGGCGATCGATTACGACTCCACTGTGTTTATCGACCGTTCGATTAGCGAAGTGTTCAATACCCTGCTGATCACAGGCGGTCTGGTGATCCTGGTGCTGTATATCTTTATCGGCCAGGTTCGGGCGACGCTGATCCCGGCGGTTACGGTTCCGGTATCGCTGATATCCTCGTTTATCGCCGCCTACTATTTCGGTTTTTCCATCAACCTGATCACCCTGATGGCGCTGATCTTGTCCATCGGTTTGGTGGTGGATGATGCCATCGTGGTGGTAGAGAATATTTACCACCATATCGAGCAGGGCGAAAAGCCTTTGCTGGCCGCCTATAAAGGCGTGCGGGAAGTGGGCTTTGCCGTTATCGCCACTACTCTGGTACTGGTGATGGTGTTTCTGCCGATTTCATTTATGGATGGTATGGTCGGACTGCTGTTTACCGAGTTCTCGGTGCTGCTGGCGATGGCGGTGATCTTCTCTTCTTTGATCGCCCTGACCCTGACCCCGGTGCTGGGCAGTAAGATATTGTCAGCCAATGTGAAGCCTTCCCGCTTTAACGCCATCGTCGACAGCGGCTTTGGCCGCCTGGAAAGTGGCTACCGCTGGTTGCTGCAAGGGGCGTTGAAATGGAAATGGGTTGCACCTCTGGTGATCATCAGCTGTATTGGCGGCAGCTTCGCCCTGATGAAATCGGTACCGGCGCAGCTGACGCCGAGTGAAGACCGCGGGGTAGTGTTTGCCTTTGTCCGCGGCGCGGATGCCACCAGTTATAACCGCATGGCGGCTAATATGGAGCTGGTAGAACAGCGTTTGTTGCCGATGCTGGGTGAAGGAGTGCTACGTTCGTTCAGCATCCAGACCCCGGCATTTGGCGGTAACGCAGGCGACCAGACCGGCTTTGTGATTATGATCCTGGAAGACTGGAATGAGCGTACGACCACCGCCCAGCAAGCGTTAGGGCAGATCCGCCGGGCGCTGGCAGGCATTCCCGATGTTCGGGTGATCCCATTTATGCCAGGGTTCCGTGGCGGATCCAGCGAACCGGTGCAGTTCGTCCTGGGCGGCTCAGACTATCAGGAGCTGAAACAGTGGGCGGAAAAACTGGAGCAGATCGCCGAAGAGTCACCATTGATGGAAGGGGCCGATCTTAACTACTCCGAGAAAACGCCGGAGCTGGTGGTATCGGTTGACAAGCAGCGCGCGGCAGAGCTTGGGATCAGTATTTCCGATATCTCCACCACGTTGGAAATCATGCTGGGTGGTAAGAGTGAAACCACCTATGTCGAACGGGGCGAGGAGTATGATGTCTACCTGCGCGGCGATGAAAACAGCTTCAATAACGCCGACGATTTAAGTCAGATCTACATGCGCACTTCCTCCGGTGACCTGGTGACTCTGGATGCGGTGACCAAGATCGAAGAGATCGCCTCGCCGATTCGCTTATCGCATTACAGCAAGCAGAAAGCCATTACAGTGACGGCTAACCTGACCGAAGGCGCGACGCTGGGTGAGGCGCTGGATTATCTCGACCAGCAGGCTATCGAACTGTTGCCTGGCGATATTTCGGTTAGTTACTCCGGTGAGTCGAAGGACTTTAAAGAGAACCAGTCCAGCGTGCTGGTGGTGTTTGCACTGGCCATGTTGGTCGCCTATCTGGTACTGGCGGCGCAGTTTGAGAGCTTTATCAACCCGCTGGTGGTGATGTTTACCGTGCCTATGGGGGTATTTGGTGGCTTCCTTGGCATGTTAATTATGTCGCAGGGGCTGAATATCTACAGCCAGATAGGCATGATTATGCTGATCGGCATGGTGACGAAAAACGGCATTCTTATTGTTGAGTTTGCCAACCAGCTGCGCGATCGCGGGATCGAGTTTGAAAAAGCCATCGTGCAGGCGTCGGCGCGCCGTCTGCGGCCGATTATGATGACCGCGTTCACCACGCTGGCGGGGTCAGTACCGCTGATCCTGTCCAGTGGCGCTGGCTATGAAAGCCGGGTTGCGGTGGGTACAGTGATCTTCTTTGGCATGAGTTTCGCTACTCTGGTGACCCTGTTTGTCATTCCGGCTATGTACCGTTTGCTGGCGGCCAATACTCAGGCGCCGGGACACGTAGAGGCGGAGCTGAATCAGGAGCTCAGCCACGATGTGAAATCGCGGGTATCCCATTAACGCCATCCCTCTCGAGGAAGCGGAAACGAAAAAGGTTAGCCAGTTGGCTAACCTTTTTTAATGCTGTCTCTTTGCGCTCCATTCTTCTGGAGAATGCGCGCTGTGACACGCTTAGCTGACTTCCACACCTTGCGCTTGCAGGTCGGCGTGGTAAGAAGAGCGGACAAACGGACCACAGGCGGCGTGGGTAAAGCCCAAGTCCAGAGCGATCTGTTTCAGCTCATCAAACTCTTCTGGCGGCACGTAGCGTTCAACCGGTAAGTGGTGACGGCTTGGTGCCAGATACTGGCCCAGTGTCAGCATAGTGACACCGTGCGCACGAAGGTCTTTCAGCACTTCAATGATCTCTTCTTTGGTTTCGCCCAGCCCCATCATCAGGCCCGACTTGGTCGGAATATCCGGATGTTGTTGTTTGAATTTCTCCAGTAGCTGCAGTGACCATTTGTAGTTGGCACCAGGACGAGCTTTGCGGTACAAGCGCGGCGCGGTTTCCAGGTTGTGGTTGAACACATCCGGCGGATTGTCTTTCAGCAGATCCAGTGCGACATCCATGCGGCCGCGGAAATCGGGTACCAGTGTCTCGATCTTGATATGCGGGTTTTTCTCCCGGATCGCCTGGTTACAGTCGGCGAAGTGCTGAGCACCCCCATCACGTAGATCATCACGGTCGACCGAAGTGATCACCACGTATTTCAGTTTCATATCCTGAATGGTTTGGGCCAGTTTGCTCGGCTCTTCCGCTTCGGGTGGCAGAGGGCGGCCGTGAGCAACGTCGCAGAATGGGCAGCGACGGGTGCAGATAGCCCCCAGGATCATAAAGGTCGCAGTACCATGGTTAAAACACTCCGCCAGGTTCGGGCAGGAAGCTTCTTCACACACCGAATGCAGGTTGTTTTTCCGCATTGCCGACTTAATGTCCTGGATGCGCTGGCTGTCGGATGGCAGCTTAATTTTCATCCATTCAGGCTTGCGCAGCACTTTAGTCTGCTCCTGAGGCATGTTCTTGACCGGGATAAGGGCCATTTTGTCGGCGTCACGGTACTTAACGCCTTTTTCCATTTGGATTGGTTTGCTCATGCTTTCTTACCTATCAGTCACTGCTTCTGTACTGAATTCAACTTGCTCGTAATGAAGTAACGATACGAGCTCTTTAACGAGTTGCTGGGCAACTTCTTCTAAATTATCCGGTCCACCAAGTTGGCTGACCTGCACCATTTCCATGCCGGCATAGCCACAGGGATTGATACGCAAAAACGGTGATAAATCCATGTTGATGTTTAGTGCCAGGCCATGAAATGAGCAGCCTTTACGAATTCTCAACCCCAGTGAACAGACCTTTTTGCCATCCACGTAAACACCCGGTGCATCGGGGCGGGCAGCTGAATCGATATTGTAAGCGCTCAGAGTATTGATGACGAGATTTTCAATGTGCGTGACCAGTTCGCGAACACCCAGTTTTTTACGGCGCAGATTGAGCAGAAAATAGACCACTAGCTGGCCGGGGCCATGATAGGTGACCTGGCCGCCGCGATCACTCTGCACCACCGGAATGTCACCGGTATTCAGCAGATGCTCGGCTTTTCCTGCCTGCCCCTGGGTAAACACCGGGTTGTGTTCCACCACCCAGACTTCATCTGTGGTGTCATCGGTGCGCGAGTCGGTGAAGTCGTGCATCGCCTGCCAGACAGGGAGGTAATCCTGACGGCCTAAAAACTTGACGACCAACTGGTCTTGCATTGCTGTTCCCGCCCTCATTGTAATCAGACTGTCGATTATAAACCGGTTTAGCGTCGCTAACTACACCGATGATGTAGGGTTATATATTATTCGTCAGTCAAATGTTGGTGAAATGTTTCAATGGTGAGCTAAAAAGAAAGCAGCCTGAGCTGCTTTCTTTTTCGGATGCTGGTAGTTAAAGCACCATGCGAACGATGTCGATCTCGCCCAGTTCTTTATATAGGATTTCTACCTGATCAATCGTTGTCGCGGTGATAGTGATCGATACAGAGTGGTAGTTCCCCTTCGCGCTTGGTTTAACGCTCGGGCTGTAATCACCGGGTGCGTGGCGCTGAATCACTTCAACCACCTTCTCTGGAAGCTCTGGCTTTGCGTAACCCATTACCTTGTAGGTAAACGAACATGGAAACTCAAGCAGATCTCTCAGTTTGGCATCTGAATTGATAGTCAACATAGGGAAAACTCCAATATGGCTATTGATATTGCGGGGGAATAGTACTGCCTATTGACGCCGATCTCAAGAACAACCAAAGCCGCCCGTAGGCGGCTTTGCTAGCGGTTCATCGGGTGTTTTAGAACAAGCCTTTGAATAGTAGGACAATGTAGTCCCAAAGACGGCTGAACAGGCTACCCTGGTCAACATCTTCCAGCGCCAGCAGCGGGTACTCGGCGATGTCCTGGCCTTCCAATTGATAGAACAGCTTGCCGACCACGTCACCTTTCTTCAGTGGCGCTTCCAGTGAACGCTCCAGTACGAAGCTGGCTTCCAGGTTTTTCGCCTGACCACGTGGCAGAGTTACGTAAGTGTCTTTATCGACACCCAGAGCGACGTTATCTTTGTCACCCATCCAGATTTTTTCTTCGACAAAGGTTTCACCGGCTTTATGTGGTGCAACGGTTTCAAAGAAACGGAAACCGTAGCTCAGCAGTTTTTTACTTTCCGATTTACGGGCATTGGCATCTTTGGTGCCCATGACGACCGCCACCAGGCGCATTTGACCTTCGGTTGCCGAGCTCACCAGGCTGTAGCCAGCGTTGGAAGTGTGACCGGTTTTAATGCCGTCGACATTCATGCTCTTGTCCCACAGCAGACCATTGCGGTTGTACTGGGTAATGCCGTTGTAGGTGAACTTTTTCTCTTTGTAGACGCGGTATTCATTCGGTACATCGCGGATCAGGGCTGAACCCAGCAGCGCCATGTCGTATGGTGTCGAATACAGGTCGTCAGCGTCCAGTCCGTGTACATTGGCAAAGTGGGTG
>NZ_JBNKVP010000110.1:0-7587 GCF_050299255.1 Vibrio sp. | reverse complement strand
CGATGGTATCGCCCTGTTTCGCACTCAGCGTTTGACCTTCCCAGTAAAACTGCACCGTCGCTCGCTCATCAACGGTATCAGCCAACCGCTGGAACTTTGAATCTGTCTTCACTGAATTTCTCCAAATCAGGTGCATCGGCGGAATTTTCCAGCCAATGAGGCAATAGGTAACTGTGGACTGCGGCCAGGGTGATACCACTGTGGCAACTGACCAGGAAAGCCCCCGGACAGGTTTCTGACTGCTGGTAAATAGGTAGCCCGTCTGGCGAGATAATGCGAATCGCGCCCCAACTGCGGACTAATCTGGTATTAGCCAGGAACGGGTAGACCGCGATAGCCCTTTCTGCGATTGCCGCCGTGACATCCACGGTTTCACTGTCATCAAGTCCCACGCTCTCTTTTGAATCACCTATCTGAATGCCACCTTCATCGACCTGGCGGATAATGCCTGACGCGCGTTTCAGTTTTTTCGGCAGCTTCTCGGTGATCAATACCTGACCACGCTGTGGCTGAACCGGTGCAATAAAGCCCAGCTTTGGCCCCAGTTCGGCAGCGCCTAGACCGGCCGACAGCACCACCTTATCGGCTTGTAGGGTTTGGCCGTTATCCAGGCTAACGGCAAATTTTCCATCAGGCTGTTTGTGGCCATCGGTCACAGTCACGCCGGTAATAATTTTGCCGCCCAGAGACAAAATGGCTTGGGTGTACGTTTTGAGTAGCTTAAGCGGATTCACGTGGCCATCTTCCGGGCCATAAATTGCGCCGACTACGTCCGGGCCGATATCCGGCTCTTCTTGTAGCAAGCGTTCACGATCCCACACTTCAAACGGGTGGTCAGTACCAAGCGCTTCACGCAGGCGTTGATATTGAGCGACTTTGGCCTGCATTTCCTGTTCACTAAAATGGAAGTCATAACCACCATTTTGTACCAGGTGCAGGTCTTCACCTGTCAGCTGTTCCAGCTCGTTGGCTAAGCCACCCCACAAGTTGACTGACCGGCGGGTCCAAGCCGCGTAATGTGGTGCGTCCAGCCCTTTGCTCGACAACCACACTAAGCCAAAGTTACCGCGAGAAGCACGGTGTGCGCTGTCTCCACCGTCTAGTACGGTGACCTGATGACCCGCTTTCAGTAAGCCGTAAGCCACTGCGCAACCCACGACACCGCCACCGACAACAATATATTCCGGTTTCATAACATTTCTCTTTTTGGCTGGTTTGGAGGGCGAGGCCGCCCTCCATATCGGTTGAATGTCGCTTAGTTAAGCGCTTTATCCAGGATAGGCTGGCTCCATTCGCTGCCCATATCGTTGATGATGGTTGGCCATACGGTGGCACGTACTTTCTCTGCAGTGTTTGCCAGTTGGCTAGGTGTTACCTCAACAATGGTGGCACCGGCATCGGCCAGTCGCTGCTCATTGGCTTTCTGGTCTTCCTGAGCAGCACCCCAACGGTGTTTTTCAAACTCAGCCGCAGCGGTCTTCAGCGCCTGCTGCTCATTGTCATCCAGATCATCCAGACGCTCGCTGTTGATCATCAAGTACCAGATCTCAAAGTGGGTGTTCAGTGGAATATAGGTTTTGGTCACATCACGGAATGATGCGTAGTACCCTTCTGCACCAGAGCCAATCACGCCATCAACCACACCGGTTTGTACTGCAGTAAACGCTTCAGAGAATGGCAGTGGTGAGCCAATGTAACCGACGTTGTCTGCCAGCAGCTGGAAGCTTTTGATTGGTGGCACTCGCAATTTGAAACCTTTAGCCGCGTTCGGGTCACCGGCGTCTTTAGCCGCACGATTGAGTGAAATACCACCAAAATAAACCGGGTAAGCGGCTAGCAGGGTAATGTCTTGTTCTGCGAACAGGGTTTCCATCGCTTCACGGACCGGCGCGCCAGAACCGTAAATTTTTTGTGCTTCTTCCCAGTTGTTAGCCAGGAACGGCAGCAGGCCAATTTGCATCCGGCGGTCGGTGGAGGTTGATGCAGGTTGCAGCGCCATATCAATCGCGCCGACTGAAATACGCTCCTGAACCAGAGTGTAATCGCCCAGTGCGTTTGCTGCGTAGATGCGCAATTTCACGTCACCGTCGGTGGCTTTTTGCAGCTCGGAGCTCAACTGTTTAATGTCGTTGTCTACCACAGTACCTTGTGGACGAACGTGGCTGATTTTCAGGGTAGTTGCCTGGGCAGGTATCACTGCCAGCGTCGCCGCAACCAGAGAGGCAACCAGAGTACATTTTTTCAGTGTCTTCGCAGCAGCAAACTTACTTGTTAATTTCATTATAATTTCCTTTTAGTAACCAAACACAGTGGGGAGGAACAGAGATAAATCTGACCAGAACGACGTGAGGATCACGACTGGCAGATAGCCAAGCAAAATTAACAGCATTGCCGGGCCGACTACTTCAGAGAACTTAACGTTACCGATACGGGCTCCGAGGTAGAGAATCGATGCGTACGGTGGAGTTACACCACCCATCGCGGTATTGACGCCCATAATGGCGGCAAATTGAATTGGGCTGATGCCGATGGCAGTCATCAGAGGCAACAACAGAGGCGCAATCAGGATGATAGCGGTCAGGTCGTTCACCACCATGCCAACCAGGAACAGCAGCAGGTTAATAAACAACAGCAGCAGTGCTTTGTTTTCCGTGATACCAAAGATCGCTTCCACCAATTCTTGAGGAATGTCTTCAACCACAAACATTTGGCTCAGAATCAGGCTGAACAGGATCATGAACATGATCGAACCGACGGCAGTCGCAGACTCTTTGCCAGATTCCAGCAAGGTTTTCCAGCTCAGGCCTTTGTAGATCATAAAGCCTACAGGTACCGCGTAGATGACCGCCACAGCCGCAGCTTCAGTCGGCGTCATGATGCCGCCGTAGATACCACCCAGAATGATCACAGGCATCAGCAAAGCGGGTACTGCGTTAAAAGTTTGGCTGGATGCTTTTTTGATCATTTCGGACATAGAAGGTTTGTCATCCAGGATCAAAGGGAACTTGCGTGCCATAACCATATTGATAACCGCAAAGTTAAAGGTAACCAGCAGGCCAGGGCCTAATGTCGCCAGGAAACAGGCCAGGATAGAGGTATCTGTTACCCAGCCGTAGACAATCATTGTCACGCTAGGCGGAATCAACAGACCAAGAATTGACGAGTTGGCAATCAAGGCGGTGGCATACGCACGTGGATAACCGCGCTTTTCCATTTCCGGGATCAGCAGAGGACCAATCGCCGCCACACCGGTCAGGCCACTGCCTGAAATCGCACCGATGATGGCACAACTAACCGAAGCCACAATACCCAGACCACCGCGCACGTGGCCAACGAAAACGTTGACAAAGCCGAGCAAACTGGCGGCTATACCGCTCCGACTCATAATGGTACCGGCCAGTACAAACAGCGGTATCGCTAACAGTACCGGGTTCATTAACTGCCCCGCCCCCCACATCATGTTACCTTTCATGGACATATCGCCCACGTAAGTCATGACCATTAAAGCGCCGCCAAAACAGAACGGAAGTGGGACGCCGAAGGTCAGCAGTATGACGAGAACCGCCACCGCTAACAGTGCAACTTCAACCATAATTTAAACCTTACTTACTGAATAGGATGGAGATTTCAGTTGGCGAACCAACCGTATTAACCGCACGATATGGAAGGCGATAAACAGGGAAATCAAAGCTAAGCCGATAAACACCGAACATTCGTGATAGAAAGTTGGGATGTACAGCGTCGGACTCTCTTTCCACACCCGCCAGGCATACTTCACGTAATCCCAGGCCCAGTAGGTCAGCCAGCAAGAGATAATAAAGCTGATTACTTCGCCAATCAGGGCAAGAATGGCGTGACCACGTTCTGTCTTAATAAAGATTTCCAATACGTTGGCACGTATTTGCGTGTCTTCCCTGGAAGCGTTAACGGCACCCAGCATATACAGCCACACAGTAGGAATTACCATGGTTTCTTCCAAGCCCATTATTGGCACTTCGAAAACATAGCGTGTGACCACCTGAATGAACTGCATCAGGGCAACAGATGCAATCAAACCGGTTAACAGGTATCTGAACTTTTGCTCCACAGTACATTTCCTTATTGTTGTAATTGTGAATACATCGTTAATTTAAAGATGACAGCCGATAAAAACAAATTTAAAATTCCTCTAATGTGATAATTTTTTCTTATGGACAAGAAATGAGCAGCAATCTCTCTATAAAACAATTAGAAACATTCCGAACCGTTATGCGATCAGGCTCTGTGACCGTAGCTGCAAAGACTTTATGCCGAACTCAACCCGCGATCAGCGCTATGATCGTCAGCCTGGAGAAGGAATTGGGCTTCTCTTTATTCGAACGTCACAAAGGACGTCTGATTCCCAATCCAGAAGCTTATTTTTTGTTGGAGGAAACCGACGCGATTCTGGAAAGGCTGACCCGCTCGACTCAGTTAATGGCAGAAGTAAAAAACCTGACTCGGGGAAAACTGCGCATAGCCTGTATGCCAGCGGCGGCGCTGTTCTTTATGCCACACGTGATCGCAGAATTTGTTAAAGACCGGCCTGAAGTTGAAGTGTCGATGATGATGCGTAGCTCGACCATAGTGCAGGACTGGATTGCCTCGCAGCAGTACGATATTGGCTACTCGGAACTGCCCAAAGACCGAGAATCATTCAACGTTGAGCCGATTCGACTCCAAGGCGTGTGTGCCCTGCACAAAGACCACCCGCTTGCCCGTTTGGATGTGGTCACACCAAAAGATCTGGATGGAATACCTCTGGCGACACTTTATGCCCGCCATTCTGTCAGTGAACACGTGAGAATGTTGTTTGAAGAACACAACGCTAAATACCTGCCGAGATTCGAACTGCAAAACTATATCTCAGGGTTTGAGTTTGTCGAACAGCAGCTGTGCGTCAGCATTTGCGATCCCATCAGTGCGGCCAGTTATAAACTGTACAAATCCGGTCAGGGCAACCTGGTATTCAGACCCTTTACCCCGGAAGTGGTTTTTGACCACGCTATCTTAACCCCGGCCTATAAGCCCATGTCACAGTTGGCCAAGGTATTTGCAGAGAACATCCGCCAGGGCGTGGACCGGTTTTTGTCACTGTAAAAAGAAAGAGCCCATTGGATTACATGGGCTCTTTTTTATTGCTTGGTTTAGCCAACGAATATCTGGCCGAGTAAGTATCCGGCCAGACAGGCCCCTATCACACCAATTAAACCCACCGACATAAAGGAGTGGTTGAAATACCATTTACCGATGCGGGTGGTACCGGAAGAGTCGAAGTTGACCGTGGCGATATCAGACGGGTAATTCGGAATAAAGAAATAGCCATACACTGCCGGCATCAGGCCAATCAACAGTGCCGGTTCTAATCCGAGACCTAGGCCGACCGGCAACATCATACGTGCGGTGGCCGCTTGAGAGTTCACCACCACTGAAACAGTAAACAGCGCCAGTGCAAACGTCCACGGATAGTCGGTGACCAGTTCAACAATACCGGCTTTAAATTGCGGCATTGCATACTGGAAGTAAGTATCTGACATCCAGGCAATACCGAATATCGCGATCGCCGCCACCATACCGGATTTAAATACCACACCACTGGGAACATGACGCGGATCCGTTTTGGTCGCCAGCAAAATAATGCCACCAAAACAGAGCATCATCATCTGAATGATCACCGCCATACTGATCGGTTTACTGCCTTCGGCAATTGTCCGGATAGACGGCACCATCGCGATCACCACAATCATCAGGATGGCGAAAATAAACAGCAGTACTGAATTACGCGCTGAATCTGGCAGTTTTTCGTCCAATGAGGTCGCCGTGGTATTCAAGATGCTGTCACGCCATTCAGGGTCTTGTAGCCGCTGCTGATACTCCGGATCCTGATCCAGCTCTTTGCCCCGTTTCAGGCTGTAGAGAGCCATTAGTAAGGTGCCAAACAGCGTTGCGGGGACCGTGACCATCAGAATCGACATCAAAGTGATATCCGCCCGGATATCGGCCATCTGCGCCAGGTAATACACCACCGCAGCAGAAATTGGTGAAGCGGTAATAGCAATCTGAGAAGCCACTGAGGAAGCCGCCATAGGACGTTCCGGCCGAATGCCGTTTTTCAGCGCCACGTCACCGATAATCGGCATAATTGAATAGACGGCGTGACCGGTACCGAGCATAAATGTCATGGTGTAAGTCACAAACGGCGCGATCAAGGTGACCCGCTTAGGGTTCTTGCGCAGCAGTCTTTCCGCGACCTGAAGCATGTATTTCAGGCCTCCTGCGGCTTCAAGAATAGACGCGCAGGTCACAACGGCCAGAATGATCAACATCACAGTAACAGGAGGTGATGTCGGCGGCATTTTAAAGATAAATACTTCGATGGTCAGGCCAATACCTGATACAACGCCTAGGCCGATGCCACCCTTGCGGGATCCTATATACAGCATCAGTAACAGGAACAGGAATTCGAGATAAAGCATGAAAGGTGCCCTCAAAACGGAATAATTTCAATTAGGGCAATTATCTCTAATACTTTAGCGGTATGCGGACAAAGAGATCACATAACAGACTGATGTGAAAAGAAAAATATGATTTCACCAACAGCATCACTTTTTCCAACTGAAAAGTAACCGGCATGTAGCACGTCTGTAACTATAGGTGTTGAAAATCAGTAGTGAACACGTTATCAAACTGACTAAGTCCACTATTTAAGTAGCACGTACATCGGAAGACTTTATAAAAAGCAGGGGCTTAACGCCCCTGTTGAAGTATATTTATTTCTCGTGTTTACAAATCAGCGCCACACTCCCCATTCACCAGTCGTTCCGGGCTCCTCTCCCTTAGTCCACCACTGAGCAGTCCACTGTTTACCATTGTGACTTACTACATCACCAGCCGTGTATACCGAATCTACCGACCAGGCATCAGGCGAGGGTTCGACCGGCGGTTCCCCCTTATTTAACGACAACTGGTAACTTAATTGGCTACCAGGGGCAAAAATCTGGTTGACGTGTACATTATCACTATCCAGCTGATACTGACTCGTTACTTCATCCCATACGCCTATCACCCATTGTCCCTGCTGTAGAAGATTAAATCGAGTGGCAAGTTCAACAGCCCAGCTACCGATATTTGCTGTCGTGATGGACTGGGTCATGTCCACTATTTCCTGTCCGTCTGAATCAAATGTTCTCAGTCGCACAGAATCGCCATCTTTCACAGGACCAAATCCAGCGCTGACGAAATATCCCAATGCAGTTAAGGTATTATCAGGAAGCGTAGGATCCACGGTTCCATCGCCTTCAAATTGGATGTCACTGCAGTTATAAAAGCCTTCTCCCGCGGGGTCTTCTCTTTGCCAGCGGGTAAATAATATAGCATCACCAGTACGTTCCGCCGGAAGTGCTATCTTGATGCGATACTTTTTATCCGCATCAACCGTCACATTACTTTTGGCATCCACCAATTCAAGATCTGACCATGTAAGAACTTGCGTGGCGTCGTATCCCGGTTTCGAAAGATAGAATTGCCAAAAAGACGGATTGTGCGGAGCGGTGGCATTGAAAACCAATT
>NZ_JBNKVP010000109.1:0-7593 GCF_050299255.1 Vibrio sp. | reverse complement strand
GCACTACTGGCTTTGCAGGGTAACCTGCTTACTCCGCTCGCCATTCAGGGCTTAACCCGGGATACTCTTGGACGAAGATTCGTGGTTGAAGAACACCCGAGGTTTGCGGCCATCTGCTCCTCTGACATTCCGGTGCGTTTTGATGCCGACAGCCCGCTGCCGGATCCATTTGACGGCCTGCTGCTCGACCACGACGGCGATTTGCCCATGCACGCCTGTATGGGGCTGCCACTGATATTTGCCGACAAGCTATTGGGCGTACTGACTCTGGATAGCCTGACGCCCAACGTGTTTGATCACATTCCGGCACATAATCTGGAAGCACTGGCGGCCATTGCAGCTTCTACCCTGAAAGTTGCCCTGACGGTGTCCCAGCTTGAACGCCAGGCACAGCAGACCCAGCAACGGCTGGAAGAGCTGAATGAGGAAGTGTGGGAACGTGACGGCGGTGAGATCATCGGTCATAGCCCGGCGATGCAGGCACTGAAACACGACATCGAAGTGGTGGCGCCTTCCGGTTTTAATATCCTGATTTCCGGTGAAACCGGCGTGGGGAAAGAGTTGGTCGCACGCACGTTACACCACAGATCCGGCCGTGCCCGTCAGCCACTGGTGTACGTCAACTGCGCTGCGATTCCAGAGCAGCTGGTAGAGAGTGAACTGTTTGGCCATGTTAAAGGCGCCTTTACCGGCGCCGACCGGAACCGGATGGGTAAATTTGCACTGGCAGACGGCGGGACTCTGTTTCTGGATGAAATCGGCGAACTGCCGCTGGCGGCACAGAGTAAAATTCTGCGCGCACTGCAAAACAGTGAAATCCAGCCCGTCGGTCAGGATAAAGTCGAAACCATAGATGTGCGCATTCTGGCGGCCACCAACCGCGACCTGAAAAGCGAAGTGGAACACGGCCGGTTCCGGTCCGATCTTTACCACCGCCTCAGTGTCTATCCGATTAAAGTCCCGCCGCTGAGAGAGCGCGAAGGGGATATCCCGCTCCTGGCCGGCTATTTTCTGGAGCAGGCGCGCCGCAAACTGGGCATCCGGCAACTAAAATTCGCACCAGAAGCGCAGTTAGCCGTTAATCAGTATGGCTGGCCAGGTAATGTGCGCGAGTTGGAGCACGTCATCAACCGGGCTGCACTAAAAGCCAGAGCCAGACAGGCAGAGCGCAAGCTCACCACCGTCAGTGTGGAGGATATCGGCTCACTTGACCAGCCCGCACCAGGTCCAGGTCACGCCCTGGCAGCTTTGTCAGTCACTCCTCAGCTTGAACAGGGTTTACGCGCCGCGACTGAAGATTTTCAAAAGCAGCTGATTATTTCTGCCCTGACCCAGGCTGAATTCAACTGGGCACAGGCGGCACGGGAGCTGAAACTGGACAGAGCCAATCTGACCCGGCTGGCCAAAAGACTAGGCATCAATGTCACCAAGCAACATTTTATTGAATAGCTCAAATGAGCTTGCGACGGATGTGGCAGGCAACTTAAGCTGTCTATCATCAGCTCAATCGGATGCCGGTGGCGATAAGTCACTGACATTCAGCAATAACTGCTACACTAAACAGCAATTGACGGTAGCTCCGTCTGCTTCGCACAACCAGCAACGATAAGATTCAGAATGGCTCAAACTTCTACTAACGCTCCAAGCCTTACCTCGCAACTGTTTTCCATGACCTGGCCAATGCTGTTTGGCGTTTTGTCGCTGATGAGTTTTCAGCTGGTCGACAGCGCCTTTATCGGCCAACTGGGCATACTGCCATTAGCCGCACAAGGTTTTACCCTGCCGATGCAGATGATCATCATCGGGACTCAGGTAGGGCTGGGCATAGCCACCACCTCGGTGATCTCCAAAGCACTCGGGGCGTGCCAGCAGCAGTATGCAAAGCAGCTGGGGGGCCTGATTATCTCTATCGGCGGCTTTGGCGTCGCGCTGCTGGTTAGCCTGATCTACCTGGCACGCAGACCGCTGCTGGCCATGCTGGACGCGCCAGAGACGGTCTTCAGCATCATAGATCAATATTGGGTATTCTGGGCAGCCAGTGCCTGGGTGGGGGCGATGCTCTATTTCCTGTATAGCATCTGCCGGGCCAACGGTAATACCCTGCTGCCCGGCACTATGATGATGGTCACCAGCTTGCTCAATCTGGCCCTGGATCCGCTGTTTATCTTCGTGTTTGATCTGGGTATTAACGGTGCGGCGATGGCGACAATTGTCGCGTTTGGCTTTGGTTGCCTGGTAGTGACACCCAAAGTGCTGGCTAAGCAGTGGATGACGTTCGACTGGCAGGATATCCATCTGGGTCAGAGCATCCGCTCAATCGGCCATATTATGGGGCCTGCGATGATCAGCCAACTGCTGCCGCCATTATCCTCCATGCTGGCGACCAAGTTTCTGGCCGGATTTGGCACTGCCGCAGTGGCAGCCTGGGCACTGGGGTCTCGGTTTGAGTTTTTTGCCATTGTGTCAGTACTGGCACTGACCATGTCGATGCCCCCTATGGTCGGACGTATGCTCGGCGCCGGACAACTCGGTCAGATACGTCAGCTGGTGAATATCGCCTGCCGCTTTATCCTGGTATTTCAGCTGGTGATCGCGCTGATCACGTTCGCCAGTGCCGGTTGGCTGGCCGACGTAATGACCAGTGAGCAACAGGTGGAAACCATTTTATCCTGGCATCTGAGCATAGTGCCGATCAGCTTGGGCGCGCTGGGGGTCTGTATGTTGATGGTGTCGGTGTGCAACGCACTCGGCAAATCGTACCGGGCACTGACGATTTCCGCTTTACGTCTGTTTGCGTTTTTCCTGCCCTGCCTCTGGCTGGGTGGACAAATTGCGGGTCTGCAGGGCCTGTTTAGCGGCGCACTGCTGGGTAACCTGCTGGCCGGTGCCTGCGCCTGGTGGATATACCAGCGGGTACTCGCCCAGCTCTGCAGCGAGCAGAGTTCTCAGACCCCGGCAGAGACGCCGAACTCCAATGCCTAGCGGTCGTCCTTAGGGGAGTCCATCACCACCATGGTCGTGAGTGACTGCACCTGAGGGCATTCCCCCAACACGTCGGCGTGAATGCGTTTATAGCTGCTCAAATCGGCGGTTTCTACCCGTAGCAGATATTCATTGGCGCCGGTAATGTTGTGGCACTCGACCACTTCATCCACATCACGGACAAAATGTTCAAACTCAAGCTGGGCTTTGCGGGTATGCGAGGCGAGACCAATCGACACGTAAGCCACAAACCCGACCCCTAAACTGGCACCGTCCAAGACCGCCCGATAGCCTTTGATCACCCTTCGCCGCTCCAGCTCCTGAACCCGGCGTAGCGTCGCCGAAGCAGACAACCCCACCCGCTCGGACAGTTCGACGTTGGAGATTCGACCGTCCAACTTCAGCTCACGCAATATTCTTTCGTCAAACTTATCCATTGCTAAATATCATTGCTAACATTCGTCATATTGCTCAAATAAAAGCACATAATTGCCGTTGAATCCACTTAAACTAGTCGTTGACCGGTCATGACAACGCTTTTCGTTTCAGAAAAAATCGTTTTAGAAAAACAATTTCGTTTGGAGATCAACCATGGAGCTGCAACAACTAGGTGCGCTGGCACTGTTTGCCTTTGTCTCGACCTTTACCCCCGGGCCAAATAACATCATGCTGATGACGTCCGGAGCCAACGTCGGCTTTAGCCGGACCATGCCGCACATGCTCGGCATCATTTTAGGTTTTGCCGTTATGCTGATTCTGGTCGGCGTCGGTTTGATGGGTCTGTTCCAACAGTACCCGCTGATGCATCAACTAATGAAGTACGCCTGTCTTGGCTATGTGTTTTACCTGGCGGTCAAAATTGCCCTCAGCAAGAAAAACCACACCGCGGCCGAATATCGACCGATGACCTTCCTTAGCGCGGCCGGATTCCAGTGGCTCAACCCGAAAGGTTGGTCGATGGCACTGACGGCGGTGACAGTATACGGTGGGGGCGGCGCCTGGACGGAGCTCACTTTCATCGCGCTGGTGTTTATCGTGGCCAATCTCCCTTCGGTGACCTTCTGGACCGCGGCCGGTATTCGCTTACAACGCTGGTTGATCACACCACGCCGAATCCAGTTGTTTAACCTGGCCATGGCGGCATTACTGCTCAGCTCCACCGTGCCGATGCTGACCTGATAGATCAGGAGCCGCACTGCACGGCCGAAAGGTGATCTTTACCGCACAAACGGGTACAATCTCGCCGCCTGTCAATCCGCTCTGAATGCCGACTGACAGGCGATTTGCGTTATTGCGCCAGTTTTTTCAGCCGAGTCCGTTTCATGTCCGATCCCTGTTTTACCCGCTTTGCCAGCCCTGTTGAAGAATTGTCACTGCCTGAGCAGTTTACTTTTCCGTTTTACTATCAGCCGCATCCCTTGTGTGAGTTGGCCGCGGAACAGTTACAGCAGCATTTAGCCACACAGCAACAGTGGCAGCACGACTTTGGTCTGCAAGATTCTAATGGCTGCGGCAAGATGTTTGGCGTACTGGTGGTGAAAAATACCGCTGGGGAGCTGGGCTTTCTCAGCGCCTTTTCCGGCAAAATAGCCGATCAGAATCTGCTGCCGGGCTTCGTGCCACCGGTGTTCGACATGCTGACCGAGGAAGGTTTTTTCCGCCGTGAGCTGGCGGATATCACCGACATCAACCAGCAGGTAAAAGGGCATCAGGCCAACCCAAGGCTGGCTGAGTTACAAGCTGAGATTGACGCCGCGACTTACGGCTATCAGCTTCAGGAACAGTCGCTACGTCAGCAATTGATCGTTAACCGGGCTGAGCGAAAACAGCAGCGCCAACAGGCAGAATCGATGCCGGTAGCCGCCCGTAACGAACGGTTCGATCAACTCGCCAGGCAGAGCGTCGCAGATAAAAACGCCCTTAAACATCTCAAGCAGGACTGGCAGGCCCAGTTGCAAACCTTGCAAGATGAGCTGGACCGACTGACCCGCCAGCTGGAAGAACTGAAACAACGCCGGGGCCAGCTCTCCAATCAGCTGCAGAACAAACTGTTTCGTCAGTACCGTTTTCTCAACCAACGGGGTGAAACGCGCGATTTAATGGACATTTTCTCCGCCAGCAGCAACCCGGTGCCACCAGCAGGCTCGGGTGAGTGCTGCGCGCCTAAACTGCTGCAGTATGCGTATCAGACCGGCTTACAACCCTTGGCCATGGCCGAGTTCTGGTGGGGCACGTCTCCCAAGTCGGAAATCCGTCAGCACAAAAAGTTCTATCCGTCGTGTCAGAGTAAATGCCAACCGATACTGAGCCATATGCTGCAAGGACTGGATGTCGAACCCAATCCACTTGAGCAAAACTGGGCGGAGCATCTGCCGCTGGAAATCGTCTATCAGGATGAGGCGATGGTTGTGGTCAACAAACCTGCCGGGCTGTTATCGGTTCCGGGCAAAACCGTGCAAGATTCCGTCTACACCCGGCTGCAGGCTCAGTTTGCCGATTGTGAAGGCCCGATCGTGGTCCACCGTCTTGATATGGCCACCTCCGGTCTGTTGGTCTTTGCCCTGACCAGGCGTGCCAATAAGAGCCTGCAAAAGCAGTTTATTTCCCGCCGGGTTGCCAAGCGTTATGTGGCGTTAATTGAGGGAAGTTTGGCTGAAGATAGCGGCACCATCAGCCTGCCGATGCGTGGCGATCCGGATGACCGGCCGCGTCAGTTGGTCTGTTTCGAGCATGGTAAACCGGCGGAAACCTTCTGGCAGCGGATCGACGCCCACCAGGGCCAGACCAAGCTGTACCTGTATCCGAAAACCGGCCGTACCCATCAGCTGCGGGTCCACTGCGCCCACCACTTAGGACTGAACAGCCCTATGGTCGGCGATGGCCTGTATGGTCAGAAAGCCGATCGTCTGCATTTGCACTCAGAGCGGCTGGAGTTTGATCATCCCTATACCAAACAAGCGATGGTGTTTCAGGCCGATGCTGACTTCTGATACTCCGTAGCGACTAGTCAGAATTTACTGACTCGCCCATGAGCACACACAAAAAAAAGCGCCCGCAGGCGCTTTTCTGTTCTATGAGAATATACTCGGTTAAGGCATTGGCATCGGCTGTTGCGGGCCAAAATCGACCGTTGCCTCCTGACCCAGCACCAGAGTCACTTCTTTTTTGGTCACGCCGGAGTCAACCACATTGGCAGGTACCACCACTTCCGGATTGTACTGCACCGGATCATCGGCCGCGCCGGTACAGACAAACGCCACGGTGTAATCACCCGGTTCCAGATAGCCGAATTGGTATTCACCGGTACCATCCATAACGCCAGTTGAGGCTACGGGGGCGACCGCCATCTCTGGCAACGCTGGTTCACCGGTATAACCTTCATCACTAGGATCGATCAAATCAATCATCTGGTCATTTTCCAATCCGCTACCAGAGTAGAGGTAAATCATATTGCCGGCCGGATCGGGATCCTGACAGCCACCCTCTCCCCAGAATGCCTGGTCAACCGTGCCTGACAAAGCCACCGCGGCGTCATTGGCAATAATTTTCACTCCGTGGGGTTTGAGGATATAACCGTTATTGTTGTTCATATTGCCGCGCATCACCATCGACATGCGCAGGTCAAACTCAATGGTGAATGCCTGTACCGCTTCTGCTTGCACCACAAAACCACCCAGTCGCAGCTTGTTGCTTGGCTGCTTCAGGGGCTGCTCACCCATTCTGTCAATAACAAAATTGAGCCCGGGTTCGGAATGGATATGCATGATCAGATTACGATATTGACCGACCGGGATCGGCTCATCACTCACAATCAGCGCCGAGTTCATCCCCTGATAATCCAGCAGATCCAACTGGATATAATCTTGGGTATCCGTACCGACATCGATAAAGATTGACTGGCCGCTGCTATTGACCAGTTCAAGCCTATCTACCGCAATCGTTACGCTTTCCGCATAATCAACCGGCGCATCGGATAAAGAAAAAGAGACTTTAGACGTGCGTGTCGTGGTGCTGTCTCCATCACCACCGCCACAGCCTGCCAGGGCAAATAGTGCCAGCACCGCCGGGACGAAAAATTTGAAATTCATACTAACCTCCTGTTTGGTATCCCACCCGGTAAGTAAAGATGAGATAGAAAAAGACATGTCAGCATGAGGTCAAAAAGAAAGTAATCTGGCAGCGAATCACAAATGTAAATGGCAATATTATCGATATCGAGACTTTGTTGACTGCCTTACAATCAAATCCATCGGCGGCAACCGCGCATCGTGGCGCTGGCCACTTAGCAAATTAAGCAGTGCCTGGGCGCAGACCACTCCGAGTTCTTCAATCGGTTGACGTAACGTCGTCAAAGCGGGAGTAAAGAATTTAGACGTGGGCAAATCATCAAAGCCGATCACAGAGACATCGTCAGGAACTCGCTGGCCATGGTCATGCAGCGCTTTAATGGCCCCATAGGCGGTCTGGTCATTGGCGGCGAATACCGCAGTGAAATGGGCTTTTGACTCAATCAGCTCGACCATTCTCTGGTAGCCGGTTTCCGAACTGAAATCCCCTTCACGCACCAGTCTATCGGTAGGCTCAATGCCGGCTTCTCTGAGTGCTTTCTGG
>NZ_JBNKVP010000108.1:0-7848 GCF_050299255.1 Vibrio sp. | reverse complement strand
ATTTGCCAGTTAGCAACTTGCCGATGATGCCGTTACGTAACTATCCGTGCTTATGCGGTGGCCGCTGCACGCTGAAACTTACGTGGTTTATTACTGCGTGGCTTACCATTACCCGCTTGTTTAGCCGCAGGTTTGCTATTGCCACTCGGTTGTGCATTATTACTAGCAGGCTTATTACCGTTCGCCGAACCTGCCCCGGCAGGCTTTCTGCTCCGCCGGTTCGCTTTGGGCTGCTGATTGCCTGCCGACTGACCACGGTTTTTCGCCTGGCCGTTGCCACGCGATGAATTACCTTTTGATTGGCGATTGTCGCTGTTTGCCGCCTGCCCCGCCCTACTTTCGGCTTGGCCGGATTCTGCATTAGCGGTTTTTGGCTTCTTCGCTTTCTTCGGCTTTTTCGGTTTCATTGGCCGGGTGTCTAAACGCGATTCCGGCAGCGCATTGGTCGGCTGGTAACCGTCCAGTTCTTTACGGGGCAGCAATTCCTGAGTTAAGCGTTCAATGGCAAACAGCTCTGGCGCTTCCAGGGCACACACCAGCGAAACGGCCATGCCCACTTCGCCCGCACGACCAGTTCGGCCAATACGGTGTACATAATCTTCTGCCACTTTCGGCAGTTCAAAATTGACTACTTGTGGCAATTGCGGGATATCAATACCGCGAGCGGCGATATCTGTCGCCACCAGCACCCGAATTTGACCGGATTTAAAATCGGCCAAGGCTCTGGTACGGGCTCCTTGGCTCTTGTTGCCATGAATTGCGGCGGCGTTAAGGCCTTTATCTGTCAGGAATGCGGCCAGCTTGTTGGCTCCGTGCTTAGTGCGGGTAAACACCAGCACTTGTCTCCAGTCACCATCTTTGATCAGCTTCACCAGCATCGGCGCTTTTTTCTTCACGTCAGCCGGGTAGATAAACTGCTCGACCGCTCGGGCAGTCTGGTTTGCCGGGTTGACTGAAATTTCAACCGGTTGATTCACCAGATCTTTGGCCAGAGCGCGAATCTCATCAGAGAAAGTGGCGGAAAACAGTAAGTTTTGACGCTGCTTTGGCAGCAGGGCGAGAATCTTGCGGATATCACGAATGAAGCCCATATCCAGCATGCGGTCGGCTTCGTCCAGCACCAACACTTCCAGCTGATCGAACTTTACCGCGTTCTGGCTATAAAGGTCCATTAGTCGGCCTGGCGTAGCGACCAGCACATCCGCGCCCTTACGCAAACGCAGCATTTGCGGGTTCACTTTTACCCCGCCAAACACAACGGCACTATTAAGCGGCAGGTGACGACTGTAGTTAAACACGCTTTCCTGTACCTGGGCGGCCAACTCGCGAGTAGGCGTAAGAATCAGCGCGCGCACATGGTTGCCTTTCACCCGCGGGCCGTTCGACAGGCGCTCTAAGATCGGCAGAGTGAAGCCTGCGGTTTTACCGGTTCCGGTCTGTGCTGCCGCCATCACATCTTTGCCTGCTAATACTGCCGGAATGGCCTGTGCCTGAATCGGTGAAGGAGTGTCGTATCCTTTTTCTTGAATAGCTTGCAGGATTGGCGCAGAAAGACCCAGAGAGGTAAAACCCATATATGATTCTCAATTGTTAATAATTAAAACATTTGCTCGCTGATTATCAGCAGCAAAAGGAGCGCCATTCTGAGGCTTTCAACCGCAGGTAGCAACCGTTAGTTGGCTATTGACGGTGATATTAGCTGTACATAACGGCTGACAAAACTATCAGCCGCGCAATTGGCTTCCATTTCCGTTGTTTAAACAGCCAGTTATCAATCCAAACTACGCTTCTAAACTATCCGGCTGCAATATAAATAAATTATCTGCTATTTATCACCTTGGACAACTTTTCCTCTAGACCAAACCCGCTCGATTGCAAAATCTTCCGGGTTAAGCAGCACCAGATCGGCATCACAGCCAGCTTCAATCCGACCTTTGTTAGGGAGTCCCAACGCATTGGCAGGGTTTCTGGTGATACAGGCCAGGGCTGTCTCAAACGGTATGCCGTGCTTTCGTGTGGCCTCTTTGACCGCATCAAACAGGCTGCTAATGCTACCGACATCCACCCCTATGGTATTACCTTGATCGTCAAAGCGCGGCAGACTGGCGTTCGCATCTGAACTGAAACTGATCAGTGACGGATTAACCCCAGCATCCAGCGCCTGCTGCAACGCATCGGCACTGGCAATATCCCCATCGGCTAACAGGCCTTCATTCGTACTGGTGGTGAAATCGATGTAGCCTCCTTGCAGGCCATATCGCAGCGCATCAGCAAACAGGTCTGGATTACGGTTCATATGGGTAGGAATAAAATGCTGAATAGAGATATCGGCTTCGGTAACCACTTTTCTCAGTAAGGAGAGTTGCTCCGGCCCATCGCCCAAATGGCAGAAAACCACCCCTTTTTTGCCCGCCAACGAGGCTGACGTTTTGGTTTTTCGGGCAATATCGAGCAGGTCGTTAAATGTGATCACCGAAGCGCGGTGGTCCGACAGAGCCACTTCGCCGACACCAATGATCTCGGGAATATAGATTAAATCCGTCTCCACGCTCTCAGTTAAGGTTTGCAATGGAACATGGTAGGAGCCGGAGTAAAAATAGGCAGAGAGACCTTTTTCTTTCAGCTCACGACATTTGCCCAATAAATTTGCCACGTTACGGGTGACAGAGTCGGTTCCAAGCGCACCAACCAGAGTGGTGACGCCCGCAGCGGCCGCTTCTTCGGCCAGCAACTCTGGCGTCCTGTTAGCAAAACCGCCTTCACCGCCACCGCCACAGTAGTGCACCAGGCCGTCAACAAATCCGGGGACCAATAATTTTCCTTTGGCGTCTATAAGTTGAGTATAAGACGTCACGTCCGGCAAGGTATCGTAAATGGCGGCAATCCGACCATCTGCGATAAGCAAGTGCTTAGTTCCTTTATTTTCAGGTGCATATAAGGTGACGTTACTGATTAAACTGATCATTCCGTGCATCTCCATCAGACTTTGTGAGTCAGACCTGCCTTGCTAAGGGCGAAGGGTTGCCCATCGGCAAAGCCATTTCAAAAAATAACAATATAGGTTTATAGCGCACTCAATAAGAGATATCGCTTAACGGTTTTGATATCTGGATACATGCTGCAATCGCGTTTCGATAGCAGCATGACTGGAAAGAAGATGGTTGTTATTCGTTACGCCATTCACTCAGCGCATGGCGACTGAGTTTATAGAAGCTGATAAAGCGGACTTCGGTTATCCAGGCAGGCGTCAGCCTCAGCCTACGCTGATGGTGAGTAATGAGTTGGTGAGTGTCTCTCAACCGCATAAACCGAGCCATTTGAAAAGGTAGGCCATCATCATAGGGCAGAACAGGAACGTAATCTAGCGCCAGGATGAAAGAGTGCCAACTGCAAAACAGCCGATGGCGCCGGGCGATAGTTCTGAAAACAGATCAAAATCATACTTGATTTGAGTTGACCACTTTTAGTCAACCAGACATTATCAGCTATTATTTAACATGTTGCATATTTTCAAATAGTTGGACTGAGATGATTTTTTCGTTAGTGCTGATTGTACTTATCGCCATCAGCTGTTTTGTGCTGGTAGGAGCCGCGTTCGGGTTGGATGCCCGTCGTAAAGTCGCTGAACTGCGCAGGCGGGTGGAACAGCTTGAACGCCAGTTAGCCGATAACCACCGGGCCGAGCCATCGAAAACGGAAGCTGAAACTTCAGATATCAAACCCACTCCCCCACTTGCCTCTGAGTCCCAGGATAGCCCTGGCCCAATAGCGAAACCATCTGAGTCGGCTGCAACAATTAATCAGCCACATCCAGGCCCGCCACCGTTTGATATGGGCTATGTATCAAAACCGGAAAGCAGGGTTGAAGTGAGATTAGCCAGCGAAGACAGCAAGCAAACGTCTGGGCCAATTTTTTGGTGGCAGGCTGTCAGTCGTTTTCTGATGACTTTCCCCACCGGAGATCGCTCGATTAATGGCCTGTTCTGGCTAGGTGGCGTCGTACTAACATTGGGCGGACTGTTCTTGGCCAAGTACACCTTAGATGCCGGATTGCTGTCTCCTGTTGCCCGGGTACTTCTTGGCTTTTCTGTGGGCTTGGGGTTGATTGTTACTGCCGAATACCTGACCCGGCAAAAGGTTCGCTTTGATATCCATAATGACTATTTAAACGCGGCAATAGTGTCTGCAGGTGTGATTACCTGCTATGCCATGACACTGGTCGCCTCCCATTACTATCAGCTGATCTCCTCAACCTTCTCATTCATTGTGTTGGCCGCAATAGCACTGACCGCCACAGCAATGGCTCTGCGTTATGGTCCGATAGTGGCGGTTATCGGCATTTTGGGTGCTTACTCTGTACCTTTACCATTCTGGCAGTTGGACTACAACGTATTAACCATAGCCAGCTATGTCACTTTGGTCAGTGTCTCTGCCATCGTCGTTGCCAACCAAGTACAGCGCCAATGGTTGTGGTGGCTAAGCTTTGCAGCGCACTTTATCTGGTTCTTAATCATAGTGATGCTAGGCGGTCATGGCGATGCATTAGTCATACTACTATTTGCGGTGGTTTCGCTGTATCTGTATGTGCTGAGCGATACCTTAGGCTGGACTCTGCAGCGCGTTCACCTGACTCCGCTGTCACTTAAAGTGCTGCTTATGCCTCGTAAAGAGCAGGCTGGACTACTTGCGTCACTGCTACCTATTTGGCTGTTCTATTTTGTTCATGGCTATCAACCAAGCTTAATTTTGGCTACCGTTGTGGTACTGATGGTGCTATGCACCGCGCCACTGCGCCATTCTGCCTTTGATTCCTGGCCGTTGCTTGGCTGGTTGTTATCTATCGCCACCCTTGGGATGATGCTGCCAGAAACAAACTACAACGACCTCGATTTTGTCTTTACCGGCGCTCACTTATATAGCCAGGCCATCGCATTAGCGCTGTTTAGCTACGCGTTAACTATGCAGCGCCATTATCCGGATCGGTTGGCATACAGTCTGCTGTTGGTGGTCGGCCCCAGCTCACTGTTTGCCCTCTGTTATATTTTCTCGCCACCACAGGCTAATCTGGCAATGTATTCGCTATGGGCTGTCGAGCTGGCTCTGTTAGCATTAGTAGCCGAGAGACTAACCGCAAACCAGCAACTGGCATGGGTAAAACTTTCCGGAATACTACTGGCCAATATTAACGTCAGCTTGATTCTCACCATGCTGCTGGAATCGAGTACCCTCACCCTTGCCCTCAGTGCACAACTGGTAGGCTTAGGATATTGGTGCCGGAAGTTGGAATTAAGCCCTCCTCACTGGCTGGTAAAAGCTCTGATGGCCGTGGTACTGATTCGCCTGACACTGTTCCCATGGCTGGATGGCTACAGTGACGAACGCCTGTTCGGAATTCACTGGACCATTGTGATCTATCCATTGGTAATCGGCCTGTTTGTTCTGGCCCGCCGCCATTACCAGGACAACCTGCTGCGCCAAATCATGGCCGGGGCAATCATGCACCTCGCGGCACTTGTAATCACCACAGAAAGCAGTTACCAGTTGGTTGGCCGCTATCCGAATTTGTCTGCTCCGAGCTTTCATGAAGCTATTCTGCTGGCAATGAACTGGCTATTAATAGCGGCGGTATATTGCTACCGAAGCCAATATTCAACCTCGCTGCAAAAAGTATATCTCAGCTTTGCTGCCCTACTTGCTCTTGGCGCCGGGTATTACCACATCGCACTGAACTCTTTGAGCAGTCCCTGGTTTGCTCCGCAGTCAATCGGCGAGACGCCACTGTGGAACTGGTTACTCGCCTTATGGTTGATCCCAGCTTTAATCTTGCTTGCCGTATCCCGTTTGACGCTATTTCAGACTAAACTACGCCGCATCATTTACGGCATTAGCGCCGTTTGGCTGCTGCAGTTTATTAATGGCACCATCCGCCATCAGTTCCACCAGGATCAGATCTGGGTCAGGTTGCCGACCGAAGAGCTGGAGATGTACAGCTATTCTCTGGTCTGGTTGGTTATTTCGGTGGTTACGCTTGTCGCCGCGCGCCGATTTGCCAAACCGCTGATGCAGCAAATCGGCTTTGGCCTGCTGGCTATCGTGGTATGTAAAGCATTCCTAGTCGATATGTCGCAGCTAACCGGGCTCTATCGTGCCCTTTCATTCCTCGGCTTGGGGGTTAGCTTGCTGGGCATCGGCTGGCTGGTACAGAGGATGAAAGGTAGTGACTTTCCAGATGCGAAACAATCCTAGTGAAATGGGGGCGCAGACATAGACAAAATTCGCATGACGTCACAGGTTAAGAGTGAGCTTAAGGCGACCTTTCTGAGTCCAAGCTAACCGAATCTAATCTATGATTTAAAAATTCATTCAGATTTGCTGCACGTTTTTTTGCAAAGCCATAGCGGGAGGCGCATTCCAATGACAGGTGCAAAATGGCAGTGGTTATTGACACAAATGACTCGAAAACTGGGGTTTCGAACCTCACTGTATGCGCTCCTGGCCGTCGCCACCGCCCTAACCTCTATCGGACTAGACATAATTATTACCCTACCAGCTGCAGTCACTGTCAGTGATGAGCTACTGGACAATATCTTAAACATACTCGCGACAAGTATGCTCGCGGTGACCACGTTTTCATTAAACATCATGGTCTCCGCTTACAGTGCCGCCAGTGCTGGCGTTTCACCAAGAGCAACAAAGCTGCTGATGGAAGACAGCACCACCCAAAACGCTCTGGCCACTTTTATCGGATCTTTCCTGTTCAGCCTGGTTGGCATTATTGCCCTTGGTATCGGCGCTTATAGTGAGCAGTCCCGAATTTACCTGTTTATCGTCACCATGTTTGTTGTTGTGATGATTGTCATTACCTTGTTGCGTTGGGTTCACCATCTTTCCGTTTTTGGACGAGTGAGCGAAACAACGTCGACTGTAGAGAAAGCGCTGTTAAACGCGATTAAAAAACGCGGTAAAGAGCCGTGGATGGGTGCTCATCCATGGAGCCACACTGAACACACACCGCGAGGAAGTGTTTTGCTATGCAGCAAAGAGATTGGTTACTTGCAACACATTGATATGCGCCACTTACATGACCTTGCTGAAGAAAGTCAGTGCACCATTTACATTCACCGCCTACCTGGAGATTTTGTTTATGCAGGTCAACCGCTGGCTTGGGTGTGTGGCAATACGCCTGAAGAAGATCTGACCTCGGCTTTTACCATACGAACCGAGCGTACGTTCGATCAAGACCCTCGTTTTGGCTTGGTCGTATTGGCAGAGATTGCCTCGAAAGCCCTGTCCCCCGCAGTCAATGATAATGGCACAGCGATAGACGTTATCGGACGATCTGTTCGCGCGTTATCATTGTGGGGAGAATTACTCAATCAGCCTCCCAGAAAGGTTTGCTATCCCAGGTTGTATGTACGCTCACTGAACCGCCAGGATCTGTTTGAGGATGCGTTTCTTCCCATTGCCCATGACGGCGTCGGACAAATCCAGGTTCAGGTTCGTTTACAAAAAGCGTTGCTCGCACTAGCCAGTATTCACCCCAAATTATTTACCCAACCGGCGCTTAAACTATCCACAAAAGCATTAGAGCTGGCGTATACCCAGCCCTATACCGACGACGAGAAACAGATACTTTCACAACTTGCGCATCAAATTGGTCGGTAAGTTATGCGGAAAGTGGACAAAACATCTTGAGACACGCTCGGATCGTTTTATCACTGTGTTAGGAGACAGGCAGGTTGGTTTTATATCAATAAGATCTAAGTTAATACAATTGAATTAGCAACTGCAATTCCAGCAACGTTTTCATGAGTAAACTTAATAAGTCACCTTTGATGAATAAGGATG
>NZ_JBNKVP010000107.1:0-8204 GCF_050299255.1 Vibrio sp. | reverse complement strand
CGGTTATCGCGTGTGCCGAAATGCCAGCAGAGAAACTGGAACAGCTAAGCAAACGCCTTCCTAATGGGCTCAGCCTGAATCGGAACTCGAAAATCGAACTGCAATCGCTGACACAGGCTTTTCACGTCAACCTGACCGCGATGGGGATGTTGGCATTTCTGGTGGGCGTGTTTATTTTCTATCAGGCGATGTCGTTATCACTGACTCAGAGGCAGCCGTTGGTCGGCACCTTGCGTCAGACCGGAGTGTCCGGCTGGCAACTCGCCAGCGCGTTATTGTTGGAACTGCTGCTGTTTGTGTTGATCAGCTGGGGTTGCGGTAACCTGTTTGGCATGGTTTTAGCCAACCAGTTGATTCCGGCTGTTTCGGCCAGCTTAGCCGATCTCTATGATGCCAATGTGGGCTTAACGGTCTCCTGGAACTGGCACTCTGCCCTCTACAGTCTCTATATGACCTTGCTTGGTGCCTGCCTGGCGTGCGCCTGGCCGCTGGTTCGTTTGCTGCGTGCCCAGCCTGTGCGGTTAACGACCCGGTTATCTCTGGTACGTTTTGCCGGCCGTGAGTTTACTATTCAGGCGCTGCTGGCCTGTGCGTTCGCGGTGGCTGCCATCGCGATCTATCAGATACCTCAAACTCAGGAAACAGGCTATGCCATTATTGTCCTGATGCTGACCAGCGTAGCCCTGCTAACGCCTTTCATACTCTGGAAAGTATTCAACGCGCTGTCATTCTGGCTCAAGTGGGTAAAACTGCGGTGGTTCTTCGCCGACGCGGCTGCCAGTATGAGCTACCGTGGGGTGGCGACCATGGCCTTTATGTTGGCCCTGGCGGCTAACATTGGGGTTGAAACTATGGTGGGTAGCTTCCGTGATACCACTGAGCGGTGGTTATCCCAGCGCTTAGCTGCCGACCTGTACCTATTCCCTATGCATTCCACCTCTGATCGAGTCAAGCACTGGCTATCGGACCAACCCGAGGTGCAATCCGTATGGTGGCGTCTGGAGACAGAAGTTTCGACTGAGCAGGGGACAGTACAGGTGGTCAGTAGCGGTGACTCTGAGGATGAAATGGACGCACTGACGATTAAGCTGGGTGTACCGAATTACTGGTTTCAGCTACATCAGAACAATGGCGTGCTCATTTCTGAATCGATGGCGCTCAAGCACAATATTCGTCCGGGGGATAAGTTCAAGCTGGCGGGGCTGATGGGCGACGATTGGCAAGTCGTCGGTGTCTATTATGATTATGGTAACCCGTACGATCAGATCATTATTTCGCATCAGAACTGGCGCAAAGTCTTCTCCGGATCCGGGGATGTGGCGCTGGCGGTCAAACTGGATGATCCGCAGCAGACCTCTAAAATTATGCGACGCTTAAAGAGCGATTTCCGACTCGACAGCAGCAGAGTGTTTGAAAATAAACACATTCATGATCAGGCGATGAAGGTGTTCGATCAAACCTTTGCCATCGCAGCCACACTCGGTAATCTGACCTTGTTTATCGCCGTATTTGGTATTTTCTTTGCGACCCTGGCCGGAGAAGTGTCGCGGCAGCGGCACATGTCGTTGCTCCGGTGCCTGGGAATAAGTGGCAGAGAATTAATTCTGATGGGCAGCAGCCAACTGTTCTTCTTTGGCGTGATTGCTTTTCTGATCGCGATGCCATTGGGGTTGGCACTGGCTTATCTGGTGGTGGACATTGTAATAAAACACTCCTTCGGCTGGACGATTTCGCTGCAGTTCATTCCGTTTGGTTATTTGCAGACCATCGCGCTGGCGATGTTGTCGCTGATTATCGCCGGAGCTCTGCCTGTAATGCGACTGTTACGCCTGACACCAATCAAGCTGCTGCGGAGTGCCGTCTAGATGAATCGCCGCTATCGCAATCTGCAGTCGTTGTTAATCGCCATCGTATTATTGATTGCGATATCAGCCGCCATTTTGTGGCTATGGTCGCCAAATTTGACTAAGCAGGAAACCGTTGACGATTTAAGTGGTGTTTTGCCCAATAAGCAGTCAGTGGTTTTTGCACCGGTTTCACCGGGCAAGCCCGTAGTTATTCCCGATGCGTTTCAAATTCAGCCTGAATACCAGTATGGTTTATGGAATTTTAATGCCAACGTTAATGGGGCAGATGGCAAGCCGTATACCATTCAATGGAGTTTCTGGCGTATAGGCCAACAGAATGTCGATCTGCCTGGCTGGCGGAGTCCACAGCTTTACTTGTCTTACCTGGTGGTGTCATCTCCGGTCGAAGCCTTTAAAGAACAACGGCTGGCCCGCGGCGGAATTGGCCAGGCCGGTATGAATAGCAAACCGTTTCGGCTGTTCATTGACAACTGGCAGTGGCGGGCAATGGGGTCGACTCCACTGCCGGGTAACCTGCGTGCCGCGACGGATGGATTTAGCGTTGATCTAAAAATGGTCAATACCGGACAGTACTCTCTACCGGGTGAAGAAGGGTATTTACCGCACCATGACTTATTCCCGATAGCCAGTTACGAAATCGCTGCACCTTTCATTCAAGTGAGTGGCGAGATACAGCTGGGGGCAAAAACAGTCACGGTAGAAGGCAAAGGCTGGTTAAGCAAAGAGTGGGGCAGTAGCATGTTCGAACCCTACAATTTTGGCTGGGACTGGTTCGTATTAAATCTCGCTGACGATAGTGTATTACAGCTCAGCCAGATTCGTTATCCCGGCCACCCCGCTTATGTCTATGCCAGTCAGATGCGCAAAGATGGGCAAGTTGTTAATTTGGAAGGAAGCAATATCGTTCTGGAGCCCATTCAATATGCCACTCAGTATAACGGCAGACGTATCCCTGTTGTGTGGCGATTGCGCATAGCTGAGTTAAACGTCGATGTAACTGTTCATGCGCAGAATATCAATATGTGGCTGCCTTTTGCTATCCCCTACTGGCAAGGAGGTGTCACAACAAAAGGCTCTCATTCAGTAAACGGATATATGCAGTTGCAGGGCTATTGATTAGTCCAATCTGCCTTTCAAATATATTTGTCAGGTCAATGTAACAAACTGATTTTATGCTGTATTTTTATTGATGGGCGTTATTTACTTTCAGTTACCTCACTCTACTCGACTATTCGTACTAGCCAAGTTTCCTATACTTTACTAAGCGTGCGTTTTTTATTGCGATATATACGTGTTGTTAGATTGTATTATTCGGATATTCCGAATTAATAACTCTAAACAAGCGATTTTTCCTGTAATTTTGTTACCTATACACTCGGGAATATTCGTATTACATCGTCTAAACCGATAATTTAATTAGGAACGATCTAATGAGTGATATTTTTCGCGATTTTTTTAAGATGGAGTCGGCGGGCGGGATCGTACTCGTGGTTGCTGCGGCGATCGCGATGACGATAGCGAACACTCCGCTCAATGAATTCTATCAAGCTGGATTGCACACCTATCTCTTTGGCATGTCGTTAAGCCACTGGATCAATGATGGCTTGATGGCAATTTTCTTCCTGTTGATAGGGCTTGAAGTTAAGCGTGAGTTGCTGGAAGGGGCGCTGAAATCCCGCGAAACGGCGATTTTCCCGGCCATTGCAGCCGTTGGTGGTATGTTGGCACCTGCGCTAATTTATGTCGCCTTTAATTTTGGCGATCCTGATGCCATTCAAGGCTGGGCGATCCCGGCGGCTACCGATATAGCTTTCGCACTTGGTATCATGGCTCTATTGGGAAATCGTGTGCCATCAAGCCTGAAAGTGTTCTTGTTGGCGCTGGCCATCATCGATGACCTGGGTGTGGTCGTCATCATCGCGCTGTTTTACAGTGGCGACCTATCTACTACGGCACTCACTGTCGGCTTCATCATGACCGGAGCGCTATTCTGGCTTAATTCCCGTCAGGAAACCCGGCTATTGCCTTATATGATCGTTGGCGCGATCTTATGGGTGGCCGTACTCAAATCTGGGGTGCACGCGACTCTGGCCGGGGTGGTCATAGGCTTTGCGATTCCACTGCAAGGCAAGCCCAACCAGTATTCACCGCTGAAAAAAATGGAGCATGCGCTGCATCCATACGTTGCCTTTGGTATTTTGCCTGTGTTTGCCTTTGCCAATGCTGGTATCTCCTTGGAAGGTATATCGGTCGATGGTCTGACATCGGTATTGCCTCTGGGCATCGCTCTGGGTCTGTTTCTCGGTAAGCCGCTGGGTATTTTCAGTTTCAGCTGGGTAGCCGTGAAAATGGGAGTCGCCAAGCTGCCAGAGGGGATAAACATGCGTCATATCTTTGCGGTGTCAGTACTGTGTGGTATCGGCTTTACCATGTCTATCTTTATTTCGTCACTGGCATTCGGAGCGGGCAACGCGTTGTTTGACACCTACGCCCGTTTGGGAATTCTGATGGGCTCAACTACAGCCGCTGTGGTGGGATACTGGATGCTAAGTCGTTCTCTACCCAAAAAAAGTGCTCAGTTAGTTTCTGACAAGTAATATTCTGGCGTTGATATCAGACAAGCAACGCCCTCAATTGAGGGCGTTTTGCTTGCTGAAGCTTTTAAAATGACTATTTTGGGATAGTGGTGAATATGGTCCACTCTTCGACCACTTTTTCTTTCAGCCCGACTACCGTGGCGGTCACGCGGCGATTGAGTGCGTGCGCGCGAGCGTCATCACCTTGCTCTTCAAGGTGAGTTTCACCATAACCCACTATCCTGACTCGCTTGGGAGCGATGTCGTAGGACAGCAGCTTGTTTTCCACCGCCTCTGCGCGTTTCTTGGACAGATCCAGATTGTACTCATTGGAGCCCACCTTACTGGCGTAACCCTGAATTTCTATCGAGGCGGATTGATATTTTTTCAGGAAGTCGGCCATATCCTGGATTTGGCTGGCAAATACTGGGTTGATTTCAAACGAGTCGTGCGAAAACAGAATCCTTAACTGGCGATCTTCTTCAGAACGGACAGTTTCTCCGCAGCCGTCATTATCCACCAGAGCACCTTCAGGCGTGTCAGGACAGATATCCCGGGCATTGACAACGCCATCTCCGTCATCATCCCTTAAATCCGCAACCTGATTTGCCGTAGGCGGATCCATGTATTCGTATTCCTCTTCCTGCGCGTTTGCTACGGTAGACATAACCAGTGCCAACGCGGTGTAGCTTAAGAAGTTGATAGTCTTCATCATCAATACTCCACTTTGTTGGTCCATTGCTGTGGTATGTCGACCATCAATGCGTCTAACAGTACCCCGGTGTTATTCATCACCCGATATTTGGCATATTGCTCTGCGTAGTGGGCATCCAAATAATCTTTGCGCGCTTCAAACAATTCATTTTCTGTGTTGAGCACATCCAGCAGTGTGCGCTGGCCAATCAGATACTGCTTACCATAGGCAATGACGGTTTCAGAAGCAGAGTCGACATGGTCTGCCAAAAAGTTTTTCTGTTGCAGCGTTAAATCCAACGCACTCCAGGAAAGACGAAGGCTCTCTTCAATTTCCCGGTAGGCGTTATCTCGAAGATCTTTGGCTTTGTTGAGTTGAAAGGCTGCTCGTTCAGACAAGTCACTGTCGGTACCGCCATTAAACAGGTTGTAGCGCAATCTCAGCATTGCCAGAGTTTCATCGCGTTTGCCCTTGTCGCCTGCGGCATCGTCTCGCCAGGACTGGCTGGCTTCAACAGAAATCGTCGGGTAAAAATTACCTTTTGATTGCTTGTATTGGAATCGGGCCGAATCAATATCCGCTTTGGCTACCTGAATAACTGGATGGCGGTCAAATGCCTGAACTAACGCGTCGGTTAACGAGAGTGGCAACTTAGTTTCATCGGCTCGCGGATATATAAGCCCCAGCGGCTCTTGTCCGACCAAGCGCCGAAACTGAGTATGGGCGTCGACCAGATTGTTCTGCGCCGCCAGCAAGTTACCGTGTGCCTTGGCGATACGCGCTTCGACCTGGGTTAAATCGGCAGTCGAGCCGATACCCGATTCAGTGCGGCGCTTAATGTCGCGATAGATGTCTTTATGTACTTTCAAGTTACTTTCGGACAGTGCCAACACTTCTTTAGCTTTGACTGCATCCAGATACACCTGAGTGACTTTAAGTGCCAAATCTGAGGCATCTGATAACAGTTGTAACCGAACTGATTCTGCATCGGCAGCGGTGCGGTCAATATTGTTCAGCGTGGCAGAACCGTCCCAGATCAACTGGGTCAAGCTGATGGCAGCTTCCTTACGGGTATAGTCGGTATCTTCCCGGAAGGTGGATTCCGGCGGACGGATACCCTCATAACCGATGCCTGCATCCAGATCTATGCTGGGTAAATAATCACCTTTTGCGGCATCCGCTTGTTTCAACGTACTGGAGTACTCATTAAACATGGCTTTGATTTCTGGGTTAGTAGCCAGAGTGATGGCGATCGATTGTTCCAGTGTTTGGCTATGCACATTCAAACTTGCCGCGATGGCAAAGCTTAAGGCAAGACTTTTCTTCCATTTCACAAGACATCTCCTTGTTTTGTGTAGGCCGAATTAGATTGACGCAGAGGGTGCGGGGTTTTGGAGAAAACCACGTTTCGATGTAATGCAAGCTTAGTTGAAACATTTGAAAAATGAGAAGTTAAGTCAAAAATAATTTTCCTATATATATTGACAACTTAAATGTTTTATTAGGATTTTTTTGTGATTATATGGCGCCCGGCATACGCAACGCTTAGCATTAAGGCAGGTAAAAAGGATAATCTGTCCCTTTCCTTTGGGGAGGGGGGCGTATTGCGTTAACAAGGAAAAAGTTATGAACACCGCAATTTTGTCGCCTTTTGTTTTGGCAGGCGCAACCATAGTTATAGATATTAACGGTCAGATTCGCCAACTGTTGCCAGGTGAACTTCCCGGGCCCGGGGAAGTCATTGTTACTATTGGTGAAGGAACCACAGCTGCGACAGACATTAAAGCGGTAATAGTTGGTCAGGACGGTACACCGGAGAACTTGCAGCTCGATGACGAAATCGCGCAGATTATTCAACAGATTGAGTTGGGCGCTGACCCGACTTTAAACGAAGATCAGGCAACCGCCGCAGGGCAAGCGGATGGATCCAGCCCAACCACGACTGGTGCTGTCAGTCGAACCGGTGCAGAGTCTCTCGCGTCAACCCACTTCGAAACCGAAGGACTTATGTCACAAGGTTTGTCTCAAACCCAGAGCCTGCAGCTTCTCGATATTATTGTTCAGAATGCGTCTGAACCCGTTTCAGATGAGAACAACGCGCCGCAAGGTGACGACGTGTATGTGGAAACACCGGAAGATACTCCGGTCAGCGGCGTTCTGATGGCCACCGATGCCGACGGCGATAGCCTCACATTCAGACAAACCAGTGAACCAAGTAATGGCTCTGCTACGGTCAACAGCGATGGAAGCTGGACGTACACGCCGAACGAGAACTACCACGGCAGCGACAGCTTTACCGTTGAGGTGTCGGACGGCCAGGGCGGCACTGATAGCCTGGTGGTGAACATCGGTGTCACGCCGATCGACGATATCCCAACTCTGACACCTGATACCGGTGAGGTTACTGAGGATACGGCGGCGATCCTAACCACTAACGGCACCTTAGCCCCGGGCATCGGTGGGGATGCAGGCGAAGACAAGTTCATTGCGGAGAATGGTCTGCAAGGGGATTACGGCACTTTAGACATTGATGCAGATGGTAACTGGGCCTATCAAGCGGATAACTCGCAGTCTGCAATTCAAGATTTGAATGTCAATGAAACTTTGACTGACCAATTTACCGTGACCAGTGCCGATGGTGTCACCACCACCACAGTGACTATTACGATTAATGGAGTCAATGAACTAGTCGGTGGAGACTCGCTGAGCCTGATTCTGGATGATGCAGATACACTGGGCAATTTAACTGATACCGATACCGGAGCGTTGCAATTTAGTGCCGGTGCAGCCGATATCATTAGCTTTGAGTTTGGTTCTACAGACGGCCTGATTGTGGAAGGATTAAAAGCAGGCGATTCCATCGCATGGAGAGTCGATGGTGTTAGTGGCGACTTAATAGGAAGTGTTGATAACGTCGATTTAATCCAGTTGTCTCTTGATGGAAATGCCATTCTAGCCGGGCAAAGCGGTTCGGTCACGATAACCGCCACACTACTTGACAACTTGCAACATGATCTGGGCGATGCCTCGGTTGATGTATCTAATATTGTCGTCAACGCGGTCGAC
>NZ_JBNKVP010000106.1:0-8231 GCF_050299255.1 Vibrio sp. | reverse complement strand
CTGGGATAAGTTATGTCACTTCTAAATCGTCAAGTATTGGCGCTCGCACCACTTTCATTGTCGTTGTCGGTCTGTGCAGCCTCGTCGCCACAAGCTCCGGCAACGGATTACCCTTTTAATGCAGAACAATTGCAACAAGTGCTGCAGCCACGAGAAGAGTTAATGCGCGCGGTATCGATACAGTATGATGGACAAAGTTATGACCGTATCTTGGCTTCGGAGGTGGGAGAAGTCGACTTACCTAACGGGGACACACGCTTAGATCTATTGATTATGCTCGCTAACTCCAGTGACCATATAGTGGTGTTGCGGGTCAAGGGCTTTGAAACCGTGTTTGAACAACAGGCTGAATGTGAGCTGCTGCTACCTGAAGGTGTAGGCTATCTTCGTAGCAATACGAGTTGTCAGTTAAAGCCGAACGGAGAGCGATACACTACCCATCTGGACAATGGTGAAACGGTAACCTTCACGGCAAAACAGGATGCGCAATATATCGATGCGTTTGGCAGTATCATGTTCAAAGTCGATCCTCTTAAATCAAACGAAAATACTGAACTTAGATTAACCAGTTATTCTGCTTTTGATCCTGTGTTTGAATTCTTTGGTGGTACAAAGCAGCCTGGGAGTCTGGGAACCGCCAGCTACCTCTCACTCAAGCAAGTACTTGATAAATACCCTAATAAAAAGGCAGTGCTGGTGATAGAAAATTCTATAAGCGGCTCGGTAGATGATGAAATTAACATGTTCACTGGTATGTTGTTACGTCAGAGAAAAGTCGACACCTACCTGAGTTACACCGGGCAGGTCGCTTCTGGAGGGGTGGATCTGTTCAGTGCCGGATACCATCGAACCGTTGAGCTGGCCGAGCCGAATGAAGACATTAGCCGTAGTGAAAGACTGGGAGTTCACAGTTGGTACGATGATGAAACGAGTCAAGAGGCGACAGAAATGCCTTATCAGGACATCGGCCACTATCGCCAGGCAAGTTATTTTACGCAAATGTTGGCCGATAAAGGCGTTCCTTTCTATCTGTATACGATCAATGCAGCACCGGCACACGGTATCCATTACATGTCCAGGTCAGAAACCGAACAATACCGTCTGGTCAATGAGTTCGTAGTTAAGCCAGCTAAATAGAAATTTTATGTGTGTGGTTGAGTAGGTTAACCTTGGGTATTGCCTGTGTGTATTTACAGGTACTGGATGTTTATGGTCAATGTGTGATTTCTGTCACTATATCATGAAACAAAGTGTGGGTTTTATCGCGTGTTTCAAATTGTAAAGAAAAAAAAATCGGTATATTGTTCCGATCTTTTCTCTAACAATCATAAAAATTACGAGATTTAAATGTGAACACGCCAAAAATGGTCATTGTAGAAGACGATGAGAAGCTGCAAGGGATGCTTGGGGACTATTTCAGTTCCCAGGGCTTCGAGGTCTTCACGGTGAATAATGGCACGGATGCACCTAATTTAATTATCGAGCAACAACCGGATATTGTTATTCTAGATCTGATGTTACCCGGTCAGGACGGTCTGGCTATCTGTCGCCAGGTGAGGGACCATTATTCGGGTAAGATCCTGATGTTGACCGCCAGTGACGATGATTTCGACCATGTTGCCGGACTGGAAATGGGCGCCGATGACTTTGTCAACAAGCCCATCAAACCAAGAGTTTTGTTGGCACGGGTTCGCATGTTACTGCGCCGCTTTGATTCGCATGGCGAGTGCCATGATGATAACTCGATCTCATTTGGTAAGCTGTCGCTCAACAAAATCAAGAAACTGTGTGTCATGGCCGGTGACGAAGTACCGCTGACCGATGGTGAGTTTGATTTGCTCTGGCAACTGGCCAGTCACTCCGAACAAGTGTTATCCCGCGAGGTGTTGACCAAAACCATTCGCGGTATTGAATACGATGGCTTGGATCGCACTATTGATAACCGAATTGTTATCCTCAGGAAAAAGCTGAGTGACTGCAGTTCGCCACCACGAAAAATTATGACTGTCAGGGGTAAAGGTTACCTATTTGTTCCTGATGCCTGGGAGTAGTAACCATTGAGCATGTGGCGTATTTACCTGGAAGCGTTTCTGGGCGTAATTTTGGCTTTTGTTCTCGCGCTATTCAGTTATGAACTGACCATCTATCAGTTGACCACGGACTACGATTTCGTCCTGGACGATTATGAAGCGGAAGCGCTGCATGCTCTTATTTATCCAACCTATCGCGATTCTGGCGTCAAAGCGGCAGAAGAGGCGATGCAAAATTATACCTACACCACCCGTCAGGAATTTACCCCTGTACTGCGCTCGGCGGTGCCCATCGATATTCTGTTTGAATTTCAGCGTCACCCAGACCGAATGGTGATCTTTGACGATGATCGTGCATTGTGGTTTCGCTTTGATCAGACTTCCAAAATCTACCGGATTACTGAAGATGAAGACACGCCACTGCGACGCGCTATTTTCCGTGATGACAATGTGGTTTGGCTATTCTTTCTGGCCGGTTTTTCGGTCTATTGCGCGATACTGATCTGGTTTATCAGCCGGCGCGCCAGGGCTCTGGAAAAGTGCACTCTGGCGTTCGCTGAGGGGGATCTGTCGGTGAGAGCCAAGACGTCCAGCGCTGTTGCTGTAGGGACGCTGAACAAAAGTTTCAATCTGATGGCGGATCGGATATCCAACCTCATCAGTGCCAACCGTATGCTGACTAACGCCGTGGCGCATGAGTTGCGTACACCGATTTTCCGTATGCAGTGGCAGGCAGATATGCTGGCGGGTACGCAGTTAACCCCTAAGCAGCAGCAACTGGTCAATGACATTATTGATGATGCCGACGAAATGGGCGATATGATTGAAGAGCTCATCTACCACGCCAAAATGGAGCGTCCTGAAACGACGATAGAATACAGTGACGTGACAATTGCTCCCTGGTTACTGGATCAGCAATCCAAGTGGCAGCGTGACTGTGACAAAGCCATCGTTATTGATTGCCAATCGGATTTACTGACCGCGCCGTTAGACGCCAGTCTGTTCAAGCGGGCTCTGGATAACCTGGTACGTAACGCGATGCGCTATGCGCAAAGTCAAATTCGCGTTCAGGTCTCGGAAGAGCATCAACAGATCGTGTTTCGGGTAGAAGACGATGGCATAGGGGTGGACGAAAAAGACTGGCCACACCTGTTTGACGCTTTTTATAGCGCCGATAAATCTCGCAACAAGGCGACCAGTGGTTTTGGGCTGGGATTGGCTATCGTGAAACAGATAGTCAAAAAACATGGTGGCACAGCGGAGGTCAGTCGCAGTGTTCTCGGCGGGGCGAAGTTTAGCTTATCGGTACCCTGTGAGGTGGAATAAGCCTGCATAATTGTCCAGCCTCGATCCTGATGTGATTGGCTATGTTAATATTAAGCCGTCGAATATTCGCGCCAAGCACGAAGGGAATCCAGCAATTATGAAAATCGCCATCATTGGCTTGGGAGACATTGCCCAGAAAGCCTATCTGCCCATCATCACTCAGTTAGAGGGCATCCAACCGGTATTTTGTACTCGTGACGCTACCACATTGCAGCGACTGGCAACTCGTTATCGGGTGGTTGAGTTCTGTCCGGATTACCGTGACCTGCCCGGGATGGGGATCGATGCAGTGATGATCCACGCCGCAACGTCGGTACATGCCGAGTTGGCGCAGTACTTTCTGGCTCACGGCATTGCCACGTTTGTTGATAAGCCACTAGCTGATAACGCGGCAGAAGTTGAGAACCTGTATGAAATGGCCGAGCGCTATCGCCAGCCGCTGTACGTTGGTTTTAATCGCCGTCATGTTCCCCTGTTTAATCAGCATATCCCCGAAATGGCGCAGGGGCAGACTGGTGCCATAACCTCTTTACGTTGGGAAAAGCACCGCTTTGATTTGCCGGGAGAGGTACGTACTTTCATTTTCGATGACTTTATTCACCCGCTGGATAGTGTCAATCTCAATGCCCAAAGCCGCTTGCAAGATGTCTTTGTCCACTGGCGTAAAGATGGTCAGAAACTGGCGGCGTTGGAAGTGCAGTGGCAACATCAGGGCACGTTACTTTCGGCTGTTATGAACCGCCAGTTTGGCACTACGTTGGAAAGAGTTAATGTGAGCTATCAAAATCGCGCCTATCAGTTCGATTCTTTTAGCCAGGGATGCTGCTGGAGTGAGCGAAACCAAAGCGAGATCGCACTGCCGGATTGGACGCCAATGCTCAGCAGTAAAGGGTTTGAAGCCATGATTCTCGATTGGATTCGGGTGGTCAGACAGGGCTACATTGAGCCTGCAACGGTAGAGCGTAATATTGCCAGCCACCAACTGGCAGAAGCTCTGTGCGAGCGGATTTTAACCGATCTATAGTGGATATCAGGCCGCCGTGCGCCACGCTAACGGTAGCCCGTCCCGTATAAGTAATTTATTGCTGCCGATCACATTTGGTATTGGTTGCTATTAATTTCGTTTATCATTAGCTGCTCAGAAGTTCACAACAAGTTGGCGGTCATGATCTCGGAGTGGTTCTCTTCACCAGCACTGATTGCAGTGCTACTCATCTTTATTGGCTCTTTTGTTCAGACAGCGATTGGCTTTGGACTGGCGATCGTCTCTGCACCATTGCTGTTTCAGGTCTCTCCAGATTACGTTCCGGCACCTATCTGTTTGGTGGCACTGTTCATTTCACTTTTGAATGCGCTTAAGCACCGTGACAGCGTTGAAATAGGCGGTTTGAAAATGGCGTTGATCGGCCGGGTGCCTGGCTCTATTGCCGGTGGGGTGTTACTGGTTATGGTGTCGGCCAGCATGTTGTCGCTGTGGCTGGGAGTATTGGTACTGTTTGCCGTCGCAGTAAGTTTAATGCCGGTCCGAATTGAACCTACCCCAACCCGCATGGCCGTAGCGGGGTTCTTTTCCGGCTTTTTTGGTACCAGCTCGGGTATTGGCGGGCCGCCGATGGCGCTGTTGCTGCAACATCAGGAAGCGAGCCGGCTACGCGGAAATTTGTCAGCGTTTTTTGTTTTCAGCTCGTTTATTTCACTGCTAATCCAGATGCCGGCCGGGTTTCTAACCCTGCACCATGTTTGGATAACCATCCCTTTAGTTCCTGCCGCCTGGTTGGGCTATCGTCTGGCGCTGGCCACCACAGCCGCTCTGCCCACGGAGAAAATTCGCTATGGCGCGTTAATCCTCTGTTGCCTGAGTGGTCTGACAGCGGTCTGGCAAGGGCTGAGCTAAATAAAATGGCGGCCTGGGCCGCCGTTTATAACATGGCTAATTTAGCTGATACCATTGGGCTGGAAATGAAAGATCGCCATTGATGTCGGTGCTATCAGCACCTGTTTGTGGTCAATACTCTCGTGCAGGGCGTGAGAGTCGGTATTACAGATCATAGTCCAGGTCTGGCCGTTTTTGGTCGGCAGTGTAAATCTGGCCGGTGCATTGGTCTGGTTAATGCAGTAAAACAGCTCCTGACCATATTTGCTGATGCCGAGGTGCAGTGCCACCGAACTTAATTGATTCCAGTCCTCATGGGCCATTACGGTGCCGTCTATCCGGTACCAGTGTATACGGTTGTGATTACGTTTTTCTCCGCTGAACGCCCGAATAAAAGGCACCATGTATTTCTGTCTGGCAGAGACCATCTCGGCAAGCCACTGCCTAAAGGCTGACTTGGTTTCAGAATCCTTCCAGTTGAGCCAGCTGATTTCGTTATCCTGACAATAAGCGTTGTTGTTGCCTCGTTGACTGTGCGACAGCACATCGGCGGTCAATATGTGCGGTATGCCAAAGGAAAATAATAACGTGGCCATGAAATTGCGCTTCTGTTTTTCACGAATCGCCACGATCAATGGATTGTCGGTGTCACCTTCGACGCCGTAATTTTCAGAGCGGTTATCACCATGGCCATCACGGTTATTTTCGCCATTCGCTTCATTGTGCTTATGCTTGTAGGAGACTAAATCCTGCATGGTGAAGCCGTCATGATAGGTGATGTAATTGACGGTTAACTTGTAAGGCCACATCGAAGCGCTATAGAGATCACGCGAGCCCATCAGGCGAGTGGCAAACTCTTTCAGAAAGCCGTGGTCACCGCGCCAGAAGCTGCGGATGTTGTCACGTAACCGGTCGTTGCACTCACTCCAGCCAAACGGGAAATTCCCCACCTGATAGCCGTGTGGGCCAATATCCCAGGGCTCTGCTATCAATTTGACCTGTTTTAGAACTGGATCCTGGGCGACGGCTTTAAAGAACGCCGCGTCACGACTGAAATGTTCACCATGGCGGCCCAATGTGGCGGCCAGGTCAAAACGAAAACCATCTATCTGGTATTCACTCACCCAGTGGCGCAGGGTATCCATCACCAGGTTTAGCGTCGCCTGATGGGAAAGATCCAGCGTATTGCCGCAGCCGGTGAAGTTGGCGTAGTGAGAGGCGTGTTTGAGGTAATAGTGCTTATCCAGCGCTTTAAGGTTAAAGACCGGCCCTTCTGCACCACCTTCCGCTGTGTGGTTATATACCACGTCCAGAATCACTTCAATACCATTACGATGCAGCTCTCGGATGGCGGTTTTCAGTTCGGTAACAGCGTCCTGGCCAGCGTATCTTGGGTCAGGAGCCATAAACAGGTATGGGTTGTAGCCCCAGTAATTCACTTTTCCCATGTTGAGCAAATGCGGCTCATGCATGCAGGCGGCGATGGGCAGCAGCTGAATCGCGTTGATGTTCTGCTGGCGATAAAAGTTCAACATTGCCTCGCTTACCAGACCGAGGTATTTGCCTTGCTGGTTGGCGGGAACTTCCGGGTTAAGTTTGCTTACGCCTTTAACGTGGGTTTCAAACAGCACCATTTCATCTCTGGCCAGATCTGGTTTGGGAACCTGCTGCCAATCGAACTGGTCGTCTGTGACCACACATTTGGCCAACTGAAAACTTTTTGCCGAGTTGAAAGGCAGTTGATACGTCAACTCTTTATCGATTGCCTTGGCGTATGGGTCAGAGATGTAGTGAGGTTCACCATCGATATCAATAATGAAGCCATACTTTTGGCCAGCTTTGATCTCTTTCAAATAGGTGTATTTGACACCGGCATAGCGATTATCCAGTGGGTAGGTCTTATAGTGACCCTGGTCGTCAAACAAAGCCAGTTTGATCGACTTATTGTCTGGCGCGTAAACGGAAAAGTTACAACCTGAACCGTCTAAAGTCGCACCTAGTGGGTATGGGCGAGAGCACTTCATTATATGTCAATGATACGATGTTATTTTAATTAATGAAGTTATAGTTAAATGCTTTGTCTTGCCTTGGTCAAGCGCCCCGTCAAATTATTCCGTATGTTTTGTTTTTGAAATGACCTACATTGTTGCACTTTAAACCGTGATCTAAGTAATATTTACACCCGCATTCTAGAGTATTTAACTTAACTTCCATCTCTAAAAAATGTGATTCAAATAAATGAATATCATGCTGTAAAAGGCCTGATCCACTCTCTCACAGCTCAAATTTAGATCGAAATATGAGAATTTCAGCTGGTCAGCCCTTGAGTAGTCTAGACTTCACTTGAGTAAACGCGGATATATCCAAGCGCTGAATATATCCCATATTCTCCCTGTACAGATTTGCCTGTAGCGGAATTGGTGGGCGCTGATTGGGGGAACTAGGAACAATACAATAATATCTCAATGGAGTTAATGATGAAAAAAGTAAGTGTTCTAGCTACAGCAGTGGCCGCATCTCTTGCTGCTGGATCAGCTCTGGCGGTTGATTTCTATGGTTACTTTCGCGCCGGTACCGGCATAAGTGCATCGGGTACTGGTGATGTAGCTGTCGACAAAGCCGGTATCGGTCGTTTGGGTAATGAAAACGACAACTACTATGAGTTTGGCTTCCGCGAGGAGTTTAAACGTGCGGAACAGATTTGGAAAATCGAATCCATGATTGCTCGCGGTGACCAAGGTAACAGAGGCTGGGAAAACGACAACCCAGTGAACATCGCTCAGTTTGCCGTGAAAGCGCAAGGTTTGCTCTCCAACGATAAGGACGCAACACTTTGGGCAGGTAAAACCTACTACCAACGTCGAGATATCCACATCACAGACTTTTACTTCCTGAACACCTCAGGGACCGGTGGGGGTATCGAGAACCTGTCTGTAGGCAATCAAAAGCTCTCTCTAGCGTTAATCCAAGATGGTGGTGACAGTAGTACTTCATCAACGGGT
>NZ_JBNKVP010000105.1:0-8749 GCF_050299255.1 Vibrio sp. | reverse complement strand
TAAATCTTTCCGCATCCAGTCGATGGCAAAACCAAAGTCAAACTTATCCTGAGCCATGGTTTCGGCACGGTTTTCCATCTGCCACGAGCCTGCTGCACCATGTTTAAGCACATCGACCACCTGGGCAATATCCAGGCCGGATTTCTCTGCCAGCAGGATGGCTTCACTCAATCCCTGCAGTACGCCGCCGATGCAGATCTGGTTGACCATTTTACAGCGCTGACCCTGACCGTTTTCACCCAGTAGCGCTACACGCTTAGCGTATGCCGTCATTACCGGCTCAACTTTGGCAAAAATCTCTGGTTCGCCACCGCACATAATGGTGAGTACGCCATTTTCGGCACCCGCCTGACCACCCGATACCGGGGCATCGATAAACTCGTTGCCAACTTTGCGGCACGCATCCGCTAACTCGACCGCCAAATCGGCTGAAGTCGTGGTGTGGTCCACTAAAATGGCCCCCGGTTTCAAGCCAACCAGAATACCCTCTTCACCGTACACCACGCTGCGAACGTCATCGTCGTTACCCACACAGACAAATACGATGTCACACTCTTCAGCCGCCTGCTTAGGAGTATCGCACGCAATCCCCTGATACTGCTGAGCCCACTGGTCAGCTTTAGCTTTGGTGCGGTTATACACTTTGGTCTCGTGTCCCGCTTTTTGCAGATACCCGGCCATCGGGTACCCCATCACGCCTAAACCAACAAAGGCAACTTTTAATGTGCTCACTTTATGTTCTCCTTCCACTGACTGATGGAATACATTACCTGTTGGCTCATAGCCACGCCAGCAAAACTCTTTGCCGCTCCTGCCGGTGGGGAAGTTGCATTCTTTATTTGGGTAAAAGTTGGAGATATGTCACAATACCGCTTTTACTGCCACGACTGTTTACCATGAAATTTCAAGCCGCGATATTCGATATGGATGGCCTGTTGCTCGATACCGAACGCGTATGTATGCAGGTTTTTCAGCAAGCCTGTGAAGCCGTTAGCCAGCCTTTTTTCAAAGAGACCTACCTGCAAATCATCGGCCGCAATGCCGCGGGTATCGATCAGGTTCTGCGCGCCACTTATGGTGATAACCTAAACATCATCCATCAAGAGTGGCGCAGTCGTTACGAAGCCGTGGTCATGCACCAGGCGATACCGGTAAAAACGGGCGTAGTGGATATGCTGGACTGGCTAAGCGAGCAGAATATTCCCCTGGCGGTCGCCACTTCTACGGCCAAACCGGTCGCGGAAGTGAAACTGCGCCTGGCTGGCCTGGATGGCTATTTCAGCAACATCACCACTGGCTGCGAAGTGAGCCAGGGCAAACCTGACCCGGAGATTTACCTGTTAGCGGCCCAGCGTCTCGGTGTCGAAGCCCATAGCTGTCTCGCCTTTGAGGATTCCAATAACGGCGTGAAAGCCGCGGTGGCCGCCAATATGATCACCTTGCAGATCCCGGATTTGGTCGAACCCTGCCAGGAAGTGCTGGCTTTTGGCCACGCCATCCACGCCGATATGTCCGCAGCCCTGCACAGCCTGCAGCGGCAGTAATCAGTAGCCGATACGGGTCAACACCAGATTGTGTTCACCACCGGTGACCGGGTAACTGGATCGTGAACAGATCCGGCGGCCCGATGTCAGCGCTTTCAACCAGAAGTGATCCAGACTCAGCATTGCGAATGACGGAGTCTGGTTGTCCGGCCACCAATTCGGCCAGCTGCTGACCGGCGCGGTTTCAAAACCGGCAAACAGATTGATAAACAGCAGGCTGGTGGAAGCCAGATTAAAATCGCCTACTATCATCATTTCATTCTGGTTGCTGTGTGCCACCAATCGCTGCACCGCCAACAGGGCGGCATTGCGCTTACGCCATTCTCGTTCCGAATCGGGAAACGGCGGATTGGCCACCACAAATGAAATCGGCTCCTGAGGAAACGGATGCCAAACCCCCTGAATGATGGTCATGCCACTAGGTAATCGCTGTACGGTGACCCGGGATAACGGTACCCGACTGAGCAATACCTGCTCGGTGGCGGATTTTTGTGGTCCCGTAGGATGGAAACTGGCTGGCCTGATCTCCAGCGATGTCAAATCGGCGACATGATATCGGTAGGGATATTGCCGATCCAATTCTTGCCAGTGTGGTTGTTGTGCCGGCACCGATTGCAGTACCAGCAGATCAACCTGGTTGTCTGCCAGTGTGCCGATGACCGAGCTTAATTCCCGCGATGAGCTAAGCTCACTGATTTGGGCAACGGATACCGGGCTGTGGCAATCCGCTAACACCTGGTTATGTGCCGGAGGTAACAGCACCCACAGAATCACCGCCGCCAGACTACTGACAACAGCTTGCAGCCAATGTTGAAACAGAAATAGCAACAGAGCCATCAACGCAAAATAACCGAAAAATACGCCCGGCATGGCGGATAGGTTCTCGGCCCACCACTGGCGATGCATCAAGTGCAACGCCCCCCAGAAAAATGCTGGCAGCGCAACTGCTGCCCAGATAATCCAGCGCACAGTCACTCTTCCTTGTGTTGGTTAATCTTTGAATCGTATCCGTTTGTGGAATATTACGATCCGGCCTGATTAGCCGACGCTGTTTATGCAAATCATCACCGCATCCGGTCGCCAGTATTCAATTTCGCAGTCCATGAGTTCGCCGTCTTGTTTGTAGTTTACACGACGGATCTTCAGTACAGGCTGACCTTCAGCGAGGTTGAGTGCTTTGGCTACGTGAGCGGGTGCCGCGGTAGGGATAACGTCAAAGCTGGCACTTTGGGTAATGTAACCGTATTGGTCGCGAAAGAGGCCCGTAAGAGAGGAGGTGAGATCGAACTCGAGAATGCCCGGGAATAGTTCCGCTTTCAGACAGTTTTCAACCAGTAACACTGCCCGCCCATCAATATATCGTAGTCGCTCAATGACATGCACCGGGGTGATCCGGTTTACGGCTAACGTCTCTGCGTGTTCGCCTGCCGCCATTTCGCTTCGCACAGAGATCAGTGTAGTCGCTGATATGCGATCTTGCTCACATATCATTTGATCAAAATGGCAGCGTGAAAGCGGATTATAACGAATTCTCGGCGGCGATACGTACCAGCCCCGCCGCTCTTCGCGATAGATAAGCCCTTCTGTTTCCAAAGAAATCAGCGCATCTTTTAAGGTGATTCTGGTGGTGTTAAACAGCTCACTCAGGGCTCGCTCTGAGGGCAGTTTTTTTCCTTGAGAAAGGATCCCGCTGTGGATCTGTTCGCGCAGGCTGGTTTTAATGGTTGCCAGTTGGGTGACTCTGGGTTTATTCATCCCTGATCTAGTCCAGTAAAAAATTTGCCTCAGCCTAACTGCCGTATATAACAGAATCATGACATTAGCCGGCAATGCTAACAGCTGATTAGTTTTTCCACCAATGACACAGATCTGCAATACAACTGCCGCAAAACTGTCAATAAAATCCAGCCAAAGCGTCATACAGGCCTCTTAGCATAGCTTTCGAACTTACTGACCTAGTCCAGAAGGATTGAGACAATGAAAACAATGCTTATCAGTGCCACGCTGGCTGCCGCAACTCTGTCGGCAAATGTCCTGGCACAACAGAACGACCTGGAATCACTGATTGCTGCGGCCAAAAAAGAGGGCCAGGTATACAGCGTGGGCATGCCTGACAGCTGGGCAAACTGGCGTGATACCTGGGTAGACCTGCAGGCCAATTACGGTTTACAGCATCAGGACACCGACATGAGCTCGGCCCAAGAGATCGCCAAATTTGCCGCGGAGAAAAACAACGCGACGGCGGATATCGGCGATGTCGGCTTTGCCTTTGCCCGCGTGGCGGTTAAAAAGGGCGTCACTCAGCCGTATAAACCTACCAGTTGGGCGCAGATTCCAGACTGGGCCAAAGATAAAGATGGCCACTGGGCGCTGGCTTACACCGGTACTATCGCCTTTATCACCAACAACAACCTGGTGAAAAAAGCGCCAACAAGCTGGCAGGATCTGCTGCAAGGCAACTATAAAGTGACCGTCGGCGATGTCGGTGTGGCGGCTCAGGCCAACAATGCGGTGCTGGCGGCGGCGTTTGCCAATGGCGGCGACGAGTCTGACCTGCAACCGGCACTGGACTTCTTTGCCAAACTGGCCAAACAGAATCGTTTGTCGTTTACCGACCCGAACATGGCCAACCTGGAAAAAGGTGAAGTTGAAGTTGCCATCATGTGGGACTTTAACGCCCTAAACTACCGCGACCAGATCGATCGTGAACGCTTTACGGTTACCATCCCTCAGGATGGCTCGGTAATTTCTGGCTACACCACCATCATCAACAAACACGCCAAGAATCCCAACGCGGCCAAACTGGCACGGGAATACATTTTCAGCGAACAGGGCCAGATCAACCTGGCACAAGGCTATGCTCGCCCTATCCGCTCCGATATCACCCTGCCGGTTGCGGTACAAAACAAGCTGCTGGCCAATGAACAGTATCAGAACGTTCACCCGGTCAGCGACTTCACCGCCTGGGAAAAATCTGCCCGCAAACTGCCGCGTCAGTGGCAGCAAAGTGTATTGATCCATCAACAGTAACGAGGCAACCATGAGCAGTAAGGTTATCCTTGTTGTTCTCGATGGTCTCAACTACCAGGTAGCCCGCCAGTGTATGGGCTACCTTAATGGTCTGCTTGAGCAGCAAAGAGCAACGCTTTATCAGATCGAATGCGAACTGCCTTCGATTTCCCGTCCTTTATATGAATGTATCCTGACCGGCGTCAGGCCGGTAGACAGCGGTATCGTTAATAACCAGATCGTGCGCCTGTCCCATCATGAGTCTGTCTTCAGCCTGGCGAGACGGCAGAATAAAGTGACCGCTGCCGCGGCTTATCACTGGGTCAGCGAGTTGTACAACCGTGCCCCATATCAGGCGGTCCGCGACCGGTTTACCGAGGATTCTCAGCTCAATATTCAGCACGGCTGTTTTTACCACTGGGACAGCTATCCCGATGAAGCGGTCTTGCTGGACGCCGAGCACTTGCGCCAGCGTCTCCAGCCTGATTTTCTGCTGATCCATCCGATGAATATCGACGACGCCGGCCACCAGTATGGCCTGGATTCGGCTCAGTACCGCAACAGCGCCCGTAACGTTGATAGTTTATTAGGTGAATATATCGACAACTGGCTGACCGACGGTTACCAGGTGATGATCACCAGTGACCACGGCATGAACCAGGACTGCTCCCACGGCGGCATTCTGGCCGAAGAACGTCAGGTTCCCCTGTTTGTCATCGGTGACCGCTTCCGCCACCAGCCTTGCGAAATTGCCCAAACTGAACTGTGTGGCAGCGTGTGCCAACTGTTGGGGCTGGATCACGACAAACCTTACCAGCCGGAGCTGTTACTGTTATGAACCTATCCCTGTCTGCCCTGCGCGCTCGCCGCCAGTTCAGCCAACCGCTGGAGAAACTGGCCACTCTGGCTCCGGCGCTCTGGTTGCTGCCATTTGCACTGATTTTTTACAGCTTTCAGCTCGCCCCTATGCTTTGGGTGCTGGTGAACAGTTTTCAATATGAGCAACAGCTATCACTGGAGCATTATCTGGAAGTGCTCGGCTCGCCGTTTATGCGTCAGGCGTTTGGCAACAGTTTGTGGCTGGCGCTGTTCTCCAGCCTGGAGGGACTGGCGATCGCCACGCTGCTGGTCTCTTCGCTGCGCCGGGTCGATTCCCGCCTGCGTAATGCGGTGATCGCCTTTACCAATATGAGCAGCAATTTTGCCGGTGTGCCGCTGGCGTTCGCGTTTATTATCGTACTCGGCACCAACGGCGCCGTTACCCTGCTGCTGCGCCAGTACGGTGTGATTGACGACTTCAATCTCTATGGCAAGTGGGGCCTGCTGGTGATCTACACATATTTCCAGATCCCGCTGGCAGCACTGTTGCTCTACCCGGCTTTTGACGCGCTGCGGGATGACTGGCAAGCCGCTGCAGCACTACTGGGCGCCAGTGCCCGTCAGTACTGGTGGCGAATCGGCCTGCCGGTGCTGTTTCCGGCCCTGCTGGGCACTTTCATTATCCTGCTCGCCAATGCGATCGGCGCGTACGCCAGCGTTTATGCACTGACTTCCGGTAACTACAACCTGGTGACGATTCGCATTGCCAGCCTGGTGTCCGGCGATCTGTTCCTTGAACCTAATCTGGCGGCGGCCATCTCTGTACTGCTGATGATCATTCTGGCCACCATAACCGCAATCAACCAGTGGCTGATTGCCAGGAGTTATCATGGTAAACACTAACCGCACCGGCAGTCTGTATGACAAAACCGTGGTGTATCTGATCGTGGCGCTGCTGTTGTTGCCGCTGGCGGCGACCTTGCTCTATTCATTCTCTTCGCGCTGGGGGGCAACTGTGCTGCCGGACGGCTTTACTCTCAACTGGTATCGTGAGCTACTGACAGACCCGAGATTTCTGGCTGCCTTTGGCCGTTCACTGCTGGTTTGTGGCGGTGCCCTGCTGCTGAGTGTGGCGGTCATTCTGCCAGCGGTGTTCGTGGTGTTCTATTACTTTCCTAAGCTGGACCGCTGGATGAACCTGCTGATCTTACTGCCCTTTGCGGTACCTCCGGTGGTGTCGTCGGTCGGCCTGTTACAACTGTATGCGGATAGCACTATTCCGCTGATCGGTACGCCCTGGATCTTGATCGGCACCTATTTCACCATCGCGTTGCCGTTTATGTATCGCGCGCTGGCCAATAGCTTCAGCGCGATTGAGCTGCGCAATCTAATGGACGCGGCGCACTTGCTCGGGGCCAGTACCGGTCAGGCATTCCGACTAGTGGTACTGCCCAATTTGAATAAAGGTCTGATGTCAGCCCTGTTCCTGTCGTTCTCATTTCTGCTGGGTGAATTTGTGTTTGCCAACATTCTGGTTGGTACCCGTTTCGAAACCCTGCAAATCTACCTGTACAACATGCGTCAAACCAGCGGCCATTTCACCTCAGCCCTGGTGATGACTTACTTTTCGTTTATTTTTCTGCTGACCTGGTTGGCCGGCAAATTGGGTTCCAAATCATGAGTTATGTCACTGTAAAACATCTGACTAAACGTTTCGGCGACCAGAGCGCCTTTGAACAGATTAATTTCAATATCGACAAGGGCGAATTTGTTACCCTGCTGGGTCCCAGTGGCTGCGGCAAGTCGACCCTGCTGCGCAGCCTGGCCGGACTAAACCCGGTCGACCAGGGTGAAATCTGGGTCGATGGCAAAGAAATCAGCCATCAACCGCCTCAGCAGCGGGGAATTGGCATGGTGTTTCAGTCTTACGCCCTGTTCCCCAATATGACGGTCTCCGACAACATCGCCTTTGGCCTGAAGATGCAGCGGTTAGCTAAGGCACAGATAGACAGCGAAGTCGCCAAAGCGATCGAGCTGGTCGATTTACGGGGTAAGCAGCACTGTTACCCGCAGCAACTGTCCGGCGGTCAGCGTCATCGGGTCGCTCTGGCGCGAGCATTGGTGGTCAAACCGCGTATCCTGCTGTTGGATGAGCCCTTGTCGGCCCTGGATGCCAAAATCCGCAAACACCTTCGCCAGCAGATCCGCGATATTCAGCAGGAGATGGATCTGACTACTATTTTCGTTACCCATGATCAGGAAGAAGCGATGATCATGTCTGACCGGATTTTTCTGATGAATCAGGGACAAATCGTTCAGCAGGGTTCGCCGGAGAGCATCTATACGCAACCCGCCAACCAGTTTGTCGCCAGTTTTATGGGCCATTATAATCTCATTGATGCGGCGACCGCCCGGCAGCTGTTCCAGCACCCGTTCGACTGCCAGGTCGCGGTGCGGCCTGAGTCGATTTACGTTAGAGAGCCTGGCCGTGACTATGGTGAGCATGTTTCTGCGCCCCAGATGGCGACCATTCGTCACCACCAGTTGTTAGGCAATGTGATTCGCTATCAGGTAGTGGTCAACGACTGTCCGCTGGTAGTGGACCTGCTAAACCGCTCTTCCGAACGTCTGCTGGCCCCTGGCGCGAAGCTGGAGCTACTGTTTAACTTGAACGAAATCCAACCTGTGAGAGCGTAATATGTCCAAACCACTGTATATATTCGATATGGATGAAACCCTGATCAATGCTGATTGCGCCAGCCTGTGGAATCAGTTCCTGGTTGATCAGGGCATTGTCCAAGACCCGGATTTTATGCGTCAAGACCAGCACCTGATGCAGCTGTATGCTCAGGGAGACATGGCGATGGAGGAATACCTGGCGTTTGCCATGTCACCGTTAGCGGGCATTCCATGCCAGCAGGTGGCTAATTGGGTCGACCAGTGCGTGGAGCACTATATTCTGCCGCGCCAGTTTCCCCAGGCGAAGCAGCTGGTCAACTCCCTGCTGGCACAACAGCAGGAGCTACTGGTGATTTCAGCGTCGGTCAGTTTTCTGGTGCATGCGGTGGCCGCCAGGCTGGGTATCGAGCAGGCGCTGGGAATCGATTTACAGGTTGTGGATGGCTGTTACACCGAACAGATAACCGGAATTCCCAGCTATCGTGAAGGCAAAGTCGCCCGCCTTAGGCAATGGCTGGCCGAGCAGAATAACCGCTTCGATGAACTGCATTTTTATACTGACTCCATCAACGACTTACCACTCTGCCTGCATGCCGATTACGCTTACCTGGTTAATCCGTGTCCACAGTTGGCCAAATACGCGAATCAACCCGGATGGCAGCAACTGCACTGGGGCTGAATCAGACCACGACTAAATT
>NZ_JBNKVP010000104.1:0-8853 GCF_050299255.1 Vibrio sp. | reverse complement strand
ACGGATGCTGGACAACCAGATCTTGTGCCACTGCTTTTAGCGCCGTTTGCGACTCTAAGATCAGTCGTTTAGGGGTGCTGGCTTGTGGTTTGGTTGTTGCCTTGGTTGTACCATTGGTCGTGATATTGGCGTTGCCAGCGTTGGTAGATCTGCTGGTAGGTGACTGCGCGTTGGCTTGAGCCGATTTTGCGGCAGTGGCTTTCTTCCACGCTTGCGCCTTTTCGCTGGCACAGCTCTGATCTAGGCAACGGTTTTCTAAAATTTTCCCTTGGTTAAGGCCGTTGGTGTCGTCCAAAATGGCGCAGTGTTTATCGCAAGACAGACAACCGGAAGTGTATTGCTCAGAGCCTACGGTGGCTTGAGATATAGTGACCGGACTATCAACGGTAGACAGCAGTACCAGTTTGCCATATTCCGATTCCAGTTCTTGGCGCTTCTGGTCGAAATGCGCCTCAGTTTTTTTCTGGAAACAGCTTGGATTGGTGCATTCTGCACAGTTGCTATCATCGGCAAACATGGTGGTTTGAACTTGGGTGTTGTACGGACATTGGGCACAGTCTGATTGCTCAAAGACTGCCGTATTCAATGGGCGCTTAACCGCTTTCTGGATTTTGTCATTCAGTACGCTAACGGACATTTTGTCACGGATAACGGCGTGAACGATTTTATTCTGGATCTCTGTTGGAAGTGAGGACAAACGGGCAGCATGAGCCACCGACAATACGAATCCGTTGTCCTGTTTTTTACCCACCAATGCTTGCACTTCATCTGAGGCACGAAGCAATTGTAAAGCTCGGTCAAATTTGGTTTTCGACCAGCCCATTTCTGCCGCAGCCACATTCAGATCGCCATTGTGATTAGCCACAATCCGTTTCAGGCTATGCGCTTCATCCAGTTGTGACATAGCGGTGCGGTCAACGTTCTCACTGACAGACAGGGCGTAGGCTTCTTCATCGGTCATGTGCGATACCAGCACTGGTATAGATGGTAAGCCAATCTCAATCGCCACTCGCTTACGGGTGTTACCTGCCACCAGCTCAATGCCCGTTTCCACGTATCGGGCAATCAACGGGGTATGGATGCCTCGCGCTTTGATAGAGTTCAGCAGATCGAGGTAGTCACTGTCAGCGATATAGCGGCGTGGGTTGCCAAATTTTGGATCTTGAATGGTGTTTGGGTCTAGGTGCAGCAGTTGCGTTTCTTCGCCCTGAGTCATAGGGGTAGTCGGTGCGATAGTCGTAGCATTGGTCATAACTTTGGCCTCTGATTCGTTTGGTTTCGAATGATAGGCTACGTCTGTTTTTGGGAATGCAAGCGGTTGGTCGGCTGGCAACGGTTCATCAGGGTTGGACAGTGGCAACGGTTCAGATTCGTCGGCAACGCTGGCTTGGCCTGTGGTGTCCGATGGTGGGGTTGGCTGCGCCAGCAGTTCCCGAAATTGCGCTTCACTGAGCACGGCCACGCCCTTTTTCTTGGCACTGTCCATTTTCGTGGCACCCACGTTGTCACCACAGACCAGGAAATCGGTGTCTCCGGTTACACGGCTTTGTGGTATGCAGCCGAATGTCGTTGCCCAATCTGACATTTCACCGCGTGACAAGCTGCACTTACCCGTAAACACAACCGATTTACCCGCGACAGGGCTGGAGCCAACGACCTTAGCGCCTTTGGTATGCTCGATGTCATAAGTGTTCAGCAACATTGGCAAAACAGTACTGGCTTGCAACTGCGAGTAAATTTGTGGGGCGCTGGTATCACCAAACCCCTTGATGGCTTTGATGTCATCAACGGTAATGTCCAGCAACGTAGTAATCGGATGCACCGCCAGCAGCTTTTTGGCACTGCCTCTTCCTAAGTTGCTGATACCCAGTGAGGCTAACAACAGATAGTCGGGCATTGGTTGGGACTGGATTCGAGCCATTTCCGCTAATAAATTGGCTGCTTGCCCTGCCCCTAGTCCACAAGCCTCTAAATCCATTTGAGTCATTTGGTAAACGGCTTCGATGGAGGTAAAACCGCCAGCTACGATTTTGGCTACGGTCTGCTTACCAAAATAGAGGGCTTTCAGTAGGTCGAAGTGATAGATGATTTTCGCTTCATTGCGGCCATGACAGTTAGTAGAACTGCAATATAGGTTGTCCTCTCGCATTTCCACTTCGCCGCCGCAACACGGGCAGACTGTGGGGATGTTGAGTTCGCTGGCAGGGCTGAGTATTCTTGTGATGAAGGGGATAATCTCACCTGAGCGTATCACGGCCACTTCCGCGCCGACACCGATTTTCTTGTCGATGATGTTGCCGACGTGACTCCCGCTGACTTTAGACGTGACGGCTCCAGACAACTCCACTGGCTCTATTTGAATAACCGGCGTGATTTGGCCTGTTCTGCCGAGTTGATAGATCACATCGGTAACTGTGGTGACTTTTTCATTGCCTTTGATTTTTTTGGCTATCTGCCAGTTGTGGTGATGGGACGTTGAGCCAAGGTTCGACTTAATGGTTGGATCGACCGCCTCAAACACAACGCCATCAATGGGATACTGGCAATCTCTCAACGAGGCTTCGACAGATTCCCATTGCGCCCGAAACTCATCCAGAGGCAGCTCAATAGCGTCCATATCACGATACAGTACCAGATGCACTGCGCCGTCTTTAAGGGCTTGCAAGGCTTCTGCCTTGTGATTGTCGGCATTGACAATGCCAGCGATAACGTTGCGTGGGTGTGAGAACTGTTCGGATAAACCCAGATCAAAGTAGGCCTGCGGCATTACGATTTCACCTATCGATTCTCTTTCGGTATTGCCGAGAATTTGCAGTCCCATGTCCAGCAAATGAGTGACTATGTTTCCGGTGGTGCCGTCACCACGGGTCGCAAGTAGTGGGTCGGGGATGTATTTGCACGCCACGCCATCCAGTTTCGCGGTTGCGCGGATCACAGGATTGCTGATCCCCTTTTTCAAACCTGCCTGCTCAATCTTGTCCAACCATTTTTCGATGTCCTCGACGAGATAAGCCTTGTTGGTCGACTTCATTGGGTGGATGTGGCGGAACGTTTTGCCATTGCGCAGCGGCTCGACCTCGACACCTTTTAAGAATGGGTGTTCAGGTTCAAGCTGTGCCAGCCGCTCCACCAGCGCATCGTAATCTTCATCTGGTATCAATGATTCCCCGGTACGATAAGCGGTGTTGTAGGCGTTCAGCTGCTTCGATAGGGCATCGGCGCTGTTGTAATCAAGTTGAGTAAGTGCGTTCATTATCGTGGCTCCTTGCGTTAGTACATTACTCAAGTTACTGCGGGTTTCAGAAATGCAAGGGCAGGTTGACCGTTAGATACGGGTAGATATGGGCGAGGGGAAGCTCACCGTTGAGCACCAGGCCGCTGGCGTCGAAAATTAAAAAACCGGCTTAGAGCCGGTTGATGGTTGAGTCGGATTTATAGGGTGATAGGCAGGTAATTGCGGTCACTCTGAAGTTCCTCAAGTGGAACCCAGTCGGAGAATAATTTCTCTGGTCGTTCGTCAGCTTCGAAACGGGTTGGGGTAGCTGTAAAGCGGAACTGGTTGCGCTCAATTTCGATGCCAGTAACTTCCAATTCGACTCCTTGGGCATTTTCTGCCGCGACCAAAATCTCGGACAACTGCTCAATCGGGTAGTGCTCCAATAAGTTTTCCGCCGTCGATTTGTCAAAATACTCGCCACAAGTGGCTTCCAGCAACATAGAAAAGACGCCCAACTCTGTAACCAGCGAAGCTAAATGCTGGATTCGACGCACGGTCGTAATCTCAAGATTGACGATAAACCCATCAGGCAATTCATCAGGCATGTTCGATTCGCAATTGACGTTAAGGATGATCAGTTTACACATTGAAAGTTCCTGTTAAATGTATTTCGACTTACTTTTACATAGGCTAAAAAAATACAAGCGCTTTAAGTATGAAATGCGATTAAACCCAGTAAAATAGCGCGCTCACATGGAAATGCATCTTCAACCATGTTTTTTATAGATTTATGAATTTAGGTAAGTGGCGGTATTACGTTGTATTCGGTACCTCCGATTTTTAGACCATTTGGTCTTGGTGAGAGAAAGGGGATTGGCATGAAAATGTCATTGAAAGAGGTCGTGGCACTGTTGGAACCAATGGGAAAGCCCATAAAGTATCGAACGATGTTTGGTGGTTATGGTTTTTTTATTGATGATGTGATGTTCGCGGCCTATTTTGATTCATGGTTGTTGTTGAGAGCGAATGAGCGCACCCGTACTTTGTACGAAGCACTTGGCTGCAAACAACGCCAAACCAATAAACGTCATAGTGTCGTCAAAACTCGCTATTACCACATCCCGGTTGATTGGTTATCGCAATCGGCGGTATTGATCAATCATGCGGAAGAGGCTCTAGAAATCGCCGTAAACGACCGCGAGCAAAGAGATAATTGTGACTTGATGCCAATCCGAGATTTACCCAACATGACGGCCAAAACCGAGCGCTATTTGGCCTCTGCTGGTATTGTCTCAGTACCTCAACTGGACGAAGTTGGCGCGCTGGCGGCATTTCAGGCGGTAAAAGCCCATTATTCCAAGCCAGTACCTGATCAATTGCTTTATCAGCTCGCCGGTGCAATACGGCGAGTGCACCATTTACGGCTCCCCGCAGATTGCGTGGCTGAATGTGCCGCCGAGTTAACTGATTCCAACTAAGCTGACAGGTTTCGCTTTGAGGTATGCAGTTTGGTCAACCAGGCTTGAACCAACGCTTGATCGCTGGGGTTCCCCAGGTTGTAGGTTCGGATGTTGTAGTTTCGGGCTAACTTTAAGGCCAGTTCTAAGTGATGCTGTGACCGATTCTCCGGCACCGCATAATAGAACAGGAACTGAGAGGGCGTTCGGAGTTTCAACCCCAGGCAAACATAAACATAATGGGCGATCAACAACTGCTGTTGCGGCTTAAACCGTCGAAAGCCTGACAAATATCTTCGGGCAGTATGCTTGGCCGCCTTTTGGTCGCCAAGTAAGTATCCATCAATGCTATTTTTACCGTTAAATCCATCCCACGGCACAAAACGTTCAACAGTGCCGTTCCCTTCAAACGCCCCTTGCAATTGCCAGTGATCCGATTGTGTCACGCTTGACCGCAATACGGCGTGGGACAGCGCTAGTCCTGTGGCCAGATCATGCAGTTGTTGTCCCACAGCCACCGGGACGGTTTCTGGAGTGATGACGGAATAAATCATCGGTACTGACCTTTGAACGTGCCGGTATTGGTTTCAAACGAAAACGCCACCAGGGGATGAAACAGCAACTGCACTAAAACGGCCAACAACGCCACATTCACCGCGATAAAGTGCGGTTCTGTAGCCAGCGGGATGCCATAGAGGTCTACCAAATGGACAGGCACGCCATACAATCGTTCAAGATGAACCTTAATCAATATAGCGATGGCCATCAGCGCGAACTCTTTGTGACCTGAGAGCACCGATTTCACTGAATAGAAGAAATACAATCCGTGTAAAGTGCCGGAAAATCCGCGTATTTCCACTATGTCTGAATACAGCAGCAGGGCGGCGGTAACGCAGGTAAACGTAGCTGTCAGAATCAGCATCACTAGAATTGCTAGGCCGAACATATTTATCGCAAGTTCCAAATCTGTTGTGTGAGTAAATGCAAAAGTGAATAAACGGTACAGTTCGGCGTGGCTGACGATAGCGAGTTTATTCAATTCAATCATCGGTGCGATGTTGTTGTCCTGGCCAAGCAAACAAAGGATTGCGATTGAGATGCAAAAGATAGCCAGCAGGTTGGATCGAGATAGTGATTTCATAGTTCAGGTCTCCGTTTTTACAGAAACCAGTCTATTTCTAGTTCACAGAATGCAAGAAAAAACATTAGTGCGCGAAAAAAGGCTCGTTATTGCATCGATGGTGACAAAAAAGTTGATACAACTTCTAAACCGATTCACGACAAAAAGGAGGTAGATATGGAAAAACGATTCGTTTGGACGTTCGTTGGCGTTGTTCTAGTGCCAATCGCAGTCTCACAGTTCATGCATCTGATGACGCTTTTGAACTGACCAATCCCGTAAAGAAATAAAGCCGGTTAATTCCGGCTTTTTTTGCCAATCAAGGAATGGCATAAGTGACTGTATTTTTAATTGAAATTAAAAAGTCCTGTGCGCAGGACTGCCAACTATTTAGGCCAGTCTGTCGGGGATGTCGATTTCATTACCAAAGGCACGGGAAACAAACGCTCGCATAGCCGTAACAAAAGCGGTATCACCGTTTTGTGTCTTATCACCATCGTACAAGGTGGCCTGCCAGTAGCCGTCGCATGTGCTTGCTGGTTTAAGGTTTAATCAGTTCACGGTCAATTATATTGCCGCCTTGGAGCCATTTTTTCTAGGAGAGTTGTTGCCTCCAATTGAGAGACATTTTCCACTGGATGAATCGTCCCACACCCAACCTGAAAATATTTCGTGACCATGTAACATTTTTACGGTCAAACAATTAGTCGAATATTCACTAAGTTCACGCAGGGTGTTGATTCGAATATACGTTTTAGTTAAGGTCCTTGATTTCTTGCATATACAGTTGGACAGGTGCGTCATGGTCAGTGGTAAACGTTCTACTCGGCCTAAGTCATTCACGAACACAGTCACTGAATTCTTTGGTTTCGCCTCGGTGTCGTCACGAGTTCAGTATGAGAGAGTTCTGCATCGTTGTAGACAGCGATATGTTCCATAATAGTATTGCTGCTGTTGCAGTACAGCATTTCAATATTATTAAAATTAATCCGGTTAGTTTCTTGTTAGATTCAAAAACAGCTTAACGGGTTATTTCAGAATTCAACTGGCAAGGTGGTAAGTGGTGAGGATGCCTGCCATACGTTTACAACATATGGCAGGGTAGGGTAGGGCTAGGCGGCTATCGCTTCCAATTCGGTTGATTTCGTTTAGCTGGCTAACTCAAGCTCAAGGTTGCTTGTGGTCGTTCTACGTAACAATGTACGCTTGAACGGTTTATTCATAAACTCATATGTAATCATATCTCGATAGGCAGTTAGCTAGGACATTCGGTGATTTTTCAAAGTCCTACCATTTGAATCTAGCGTTCAATTACTTACCTTACGCTTAAAAGCGGAATGGTATGTCACTCGCTTAGGGGAGGTTTATTATTTCGAGAGGATGATTGGGCAAGGTTTTCTAAATGCTCATTTAGGGATTTATACATACTCTTAATGCTTGTATATCTCGAATACCCTCTATAAATACTAAAAACCAACACAACCAGAGTCGTTAACCAATATGGGAAGATCTGGTAACAAATCAATCCTAATACCGATGTGTAGATTAATGATATGCCTGAAGCTTTCTCGACATTTAGGTGAACGTTTAGGTCAAAAGCTTTTTTAATGAAGTAATGCCTATGAGAATCGATGGTTAACTATCAGGGTCTAATAGCCAGCGTCTTTATCTTTGAAGCCTACTGAGATCAAAGTAACCGTTTGACCAACTAGCTATGGTATATTTCCATCACTCAATTGTTCGGGGTATTCTCTGCCATCTTCCCTTTTTATCCCAAACTAATGCTTGGTTACAATAGTTGAATCGAAACTTGGAGATGAAGTAGTTGCTGTTACCCCTGTCACCGAATTAACTGAATATGTGGTGCTTCCACCGCTACTAGACAGATGTGTTTCGGAAAAGTTGTGTGACCTAAAACTTCACCAGTAACACTCCAAAATTGTAACTCCTTACCCTTATTCTCAAAATCTGGCATTGTCACTCCCTTGAATCAGTGTTTGCTGAATTAGCTTGTTTATCGTAATCGAACTACAGTAATAGTCGAATTTGTTTTTTTGAAAACGACATTCCCACCGCCAATTGCCAGGGTTAATACTGCATATTCTGGCATGTGGGTTGAGCAGTTGTGCAGTATCGCCTACTGTTGGGTCAATTTCGACCCAGCGACTTTGTAAGCAAAGTAAAAGTCTGATAGTTGAATAAAATTACCCGTGCCATACCAAGACTCGAGTACGCGTCCTTCAGACGCAGCTAGGCGGTACAACGAATACAAGATCGAATCGGTCAAGTGGGGCAGGGGATAATAGCTGTGCAAAGTGACTATACGGGCCATTTCGTAGGGTTTGTTATAGGAATGCGCTTTTTAGCGTTGAATTTTTGGCATAGGTAGAGTGGGAAGCTCTTACTGTTTTACCTAGGCCCTCAAATAAACTAAGACGGCTACGTATTCCTCGGTAGTTAGAGCTTTGCTTTGAGTTAATTTGGTAGCCAGTTGTACAGCGTTCAACATGGAGTCTACATAACTTCCCACTTGCTGAACAAGGATTTTTACGGTCGCTAAGATTGATGAAATCGGATACAGATGCTGGCCAATCTACATTGACTGTCTTTGGATATTTTTGTAGTTCAGCCTTTCCTGGTAACATATCAATTTCTCTGCAAATTCTCGTCCGATCCGAGAGTGGGGATATAAGGCTAATAGAACGAAGCGCTAAGATATTGACCTAGCAGTAAAATCATGGAAGTATACTGTCTATTAATACAGTTGTGAGTGTCACATGCTAAGAGCTACTAGAGTACGGATATACCCGACACCAGTTCAGGCTGAGTTTTTGCTAGCTCAATTTGGTGCTGTTCGTTTTGTGTATAATAAAGCTCTGCATTTAAAGTCGTACATGTATCGCAAACATGGTGTTAGTCTAAATCCTAAAAAGGACATCAAACCTCTGCTCGCAGTAGCCAAGAAGTCACGCAAATACCGATGGTTGAAGCAATATGACTCAATCGCATTGCAGCAATCAGTTATCAACCTTCACCAAGCCTTTGACAATTTCTTTAAC
>NZ_JBNKVP010000103.1:0-9154 GCF_050299255.1 Vibrio sp. | reverse complement strand
GTACCGCCAGGCTACCAGGCAACGCCGCTGATCTCCTGGGGTGACCCGATTTTTGCTGATGCGCCGGAGTTTGAACAATCAGGCTTGCAGGATTCCATCGCACAAGCGGGTCAGTTTGGTGACAACACCGACGGAATGAGCCTGTTCCCGATCAGTGACAATCGCGCGGTGCTGGCGATCAACAACGAATATACCAACTATGAGTATCTGTTTGCCCACCAGGGCAGCGCGATGACTGCGGATGACGTGAAAAAAGCGCAGGCCGCGCATGGTGTGACTGTGGTTGAAATTGTCAAAGAAGCCGGCAGCTGGCGGGTTGACCGCAACGGTAGTCGCAACCGTCGTATTACCGCGAATACGCCAATGCTGTTGACAGGCCCGGCGGCAGGGCATGAGCTGATGAAAACCGCAGCCGATGCCGAAGGTTTGACGCCTCTGGGCACCTTTAACAACTGTGCAAATGGTCAAACTCCATGGGGCACTTACCTTACGTGTGAAGAGAACTTCCATGGTTACTTTGGCAGTCGCAGCGAAGTGCCACTCAGTGATGACCACAAACGCTATGGGGTAAAAGCCAAACCAAGCGGTTATCAGTGGCATGACCATGATGAGCGCTTTGATGTCAGCAAGCATCCCAACGAACCGCACCGCTTTGGCTGGGTCGTCGAAATTGACCCGCATGATCCTGATGCTGTGCCACTAAAACGTACCGCGCTGGGCCGCTTTAAGCATGAGAATGCCGCCCTGGTCGTCAATAGTGACGGTCACGTAGTGGTGTACCTGGGGGATGATGAGCGGGGCGAGCACCTGTACAAATTTGTCTCTAAACATCGTTACAAACCGGGCAAAGATAAGCAGAACCGTGATTTGCTGGAAGACGGTACCTTGTATGTGGCCAAGTTCGACATCGAGCAGGGTGAACTCAAAGGTCGCGGTGAATGGATCGAGCTGAGCTATGGCAAAAATGGCCTGAATAAACAGAGCGGTTTTAACGACCAGGCTGAGGTTATGATCTTTGCCCGCCGCGCTGCCACCCATGTTGGAGCGACGACCATGGACCGCCCGGAATGGGTCGCGGTGCATCCGGACGAGAAACACGTGTTCTGTACCCTGACCAATAACAAATACCGTGGCGTGAAAGAAAACCAACCTGTTGGCGGCCCTAACCCTCGGGCTGAAAACCACTACGGCCAGATTCTGCGCTGGATGCCAGCCAATGGCGACCACACTAGCGACAGCTTCGACTGGGACCTGTACCTGATTGCCGGTAACCCGACGGTGCATCAGAACAGCCTCTATGCTGGTAGTAACAATATTAACGAAGACAACATGTTCAACAGCCCGGATGGTCTTGGTTTTGATAAAGCCGGTCGTCTGTGGATTCTGACCGATGGCAACTACTCCAACCAGGGCAATTTTGCTGGTCAGGGTAACAACCAGATGTTGTGTGGTGATCCGGTGACGGGCGAAGTGAAGCGCTTTTTGACCGGACCGGTAGCGTGTGAAATTACCGGTCTGACGTTTGCGCCGGACTACAAAACGATGTTCGTCGGCGTACAGCACCCGGGTGAAGAGGGTGCTCCGTCGCACTTCCCGGCTGGTGGCGATTCCAAACCCCGCTCTACGGTGATGATGATTACCCGTGAAGACGGCGGTGTCATCGGCGGATAAATACCGGCAAGATGTTTCACCTGAAAGAGCGCTGTGGCGCTCTTTTTTTTGTCGCAGCAGCATTCACGGCGGTTGGCCGATTCCGGTCAGTTACCCCGATGGGGATGCTGCCAACCCGCAACAATCGGCCGTAGCCACAGTAAATCCCGCTCAGATTTGACATCTTGCCCGGTCAGTACGATTTTTTACAAACATCATTAAATTTTTTGGCATCAGAGACGTATTGACCATTTGCGCCATCGTACGGAGAGTTGAGCATGAAAAAATGGAGTGGATTGTTAGCAGCATCAATCATGTTGGCCGGTTGTGGCGGCGATGATGGCGAGTTAATTGTCATCAGTGCGGTGGGAAAAAACTTTGAAACCGACAGTGAGAAGCTGGAATACGCACAATATGTGTCAGACAGCGTGGCTGCCGTTGTCGACGCAGTACTGAATAAATCTGAATGCCAGACCAGCGATCAAGTGGAGTGCAGTATTAACGGCTATGTCTATGCCAACGGCAATGGCACTCTGTATACCCTGTTAACCACCAGCACGATCACGGTAGAAAACAACAGTGGCTTTTTAAAGGTCACGGCCGATCACACCAACCCGGCGGAACAAATTTTTCTCATTTCAGGTGCAGGTGCACTAGTGGCGGTGAATTTATCCGCTGGCAATAACCATTATATTCAGGTGTCTGATTTAACCTCGGTCAATACGGTATCATTCGACGTGCTGTATGTGGACAGCCAGGACACGTGGGGCGACGAAGGTCAGCTGTTTTCTGCGCGCTCCTCGGTCAATTTCGAATACGACAGTGCTAATCGGCTGTTTAACCGCGGCGATGCTTACACCGACTATCGCAACCTGCAAAGTTACCCCTGGGCGGTAAACAGTACCGGTATAGCGTTCCTGAAATAACCGGGCCCTGCAGGTATCGCTCTTTCAGCAATTGAGAGTGGCTAGCTTGGAAAGCGCTACGCAAACTCAGTGCCGATTGCTATCATGTTAGCTTGTAGTCGGGGAGCCGTTGGCTGAGATCGCATTGCGAGACCCGTTGAACCTGATTCAGTTAATACTGACGTAGGGAACTCACTCAGACATCCCCATCGTTTTGCTGCGCTAGCGTTGCTAGCAATTTGCAGTGATCACCCTGGCTGCCTGTCGAGTTTCCGGACTGACCCAATTTGGCAGGAAAAATATGTCACACTCTACTCCCATTGTTCTCTCTATTGCCGGCTCAGATAGCGGCGCCGGAGCTGGAATTCAGGCCGACATCAAGGCGATCTCGGCCACCGGCAGTTATGCCTGCACTGTGATCACCGCGATAACGGCGCAAAATACCCTTGGGGTGCAACGGGCAATGACGGTGCCGCTGGAGTATATCGCCGCCCAGTTGGATGCACTGTTCAGCGATTTGAATGTCGTTGCGGTCAAGACCGGTATGTTAGTCAATGCCGAGGTGATCGAACTGGTGGCGGATAAACTGGTGCAATACCAGCCTAAGTTTATCATTGTGGATCCGGTCATGATTGCGACCAGTGGCGGTGCGCTGCTGGAGAAGACCGCGGTAGAAACCCTGCAGCGGCGCCTGCTGCCGCTTGCTGATCTGGTTACGCCCAACTTGCCGGAAGCTGAAGTACTCACGGGCCAACATTTTGACCGCTTTGAGCAGCAACCGGCGCTTATCGCGTCGCTGCGAAGCCTACCCGCCAAGGCGGTACTGCTCAAAGGTGGTCATCAGGTCGATAGTGCTAGCAGTCGTGATTGGCTGATAACCGACCAGGAGGTAGTGCAAATGGGGGCGCCGCGCGTGAATACCCAAAATACGCACGGAACCGGCTGTACGCTTTCTGCGGCGATAGCCAGTTACCTGGCACAGGGTGAGCCGTTAGCCGCTGCGGTAAGTAAAGCCAAAAACTACCTGACTAGAGCGATTGCAACCGCCGATGAACTTGCGGTCGGGCAGGGGGCAGGCCCGCTGCACCATTTTTTCCATCTGGATGCCCACTTAGCCGTCAAAGCGTGATCAATAAATCGCCATACTGGTATTTGGGGCGTCAATATTAGCGGTACTTTTGCGCTGATTTGACAGCGATTTGATATAGCTTGTTGTCAATATGCTTTACCTTTAAAGATGAACATATAGCAAGGTAAAGCAGGCAAGTGAAAATGGGGATCAAAAACAGGCGCGCAGAATGGATACTGTTGGCCGCATTGCTAGTTAGCATATCAGTGATGTGGTTAGCGCTGCCCGTTGACCTGACTGCGAGTGTCTCAGAGTTTACCGGCATAGTGTTCTCCGGATTGACGGATTCTGCCGGCAGCATCGGCTTCGTCCTGACGCTGCTGGTTTGCATGTTGCTGGTATTGCGGATCGCGTTGCCACTGCCTGAACTGTTGCGTTTTATCATGCAACTGATGGCGATGTTGTTGATCAGTTTCGCCACTAAGAGTGCGCTGAAACAAGCAACCGAGAGCCCGAGGCCTTATACCGAATTGCTGACTCAGCAACTGGTCATTCCCCAGCCGGCTCATTTCTATAAATTAACTGAGCCGCGCAAAGCGGCCTTAATCGATAAAGTGAAAAACGTCAGTGACTGGCGAATCCGTCACTGGCTGACGGAAATGAACTACTCCTTTCCATCTGGCCATACTCTGTTTGCCGCAGTCTGCCTGGTGATGTTTGGTGGCGTATTCTGTCGCGCCCGCAGACCGGGTCTGGTGGTCCTGATCACCGCTTGGGCAAGTATGATCGCATACAGCCGTTTGTGGCTGGGTATGCACCGCGTGGAAGATCTGATCGGTTCGGTGGTGTGTGTCGCGGTCATGCTGTTGCTGGTTCCGCAGTTTGGCCGCCAGGCTCGCTGGTTACTGCGTCTTCTTGAGAAGCTGGGCTGGCGACAAAAGCTGGAATCTATGCTTGGCAAAGTCGCCACTAACTCATAACCGAACATGGGTTTCCTTCCCGGTGCAAAGGCTTCAGCTGCTTGATTCCGCCCGTAAACATTGGAACCCGACGGGTTAGCGTCTATAGTCACACTGTTGCTTACCGTTAGGGGAATCGTTTGGTCACTATCGCATGGACTGCGTTAGCTTTGCTGGCATTTGCAGCCAATTCATTACTATGCCGCGGGGCGTTGAGCGGGGCTGGCATGGACGCGGGCAGCTTTACTCTGTTAAGGCTGTTGTCCGGTGCGGTAACTTTATCTGTGCTGACGCTGATGACCCGTCAATGGCAGTCCGGCGACTGGCAATGGCGTTTTGCACTCAAGGCCGGACTGGCGCTGTTTGGTTACGCGCTGCTGTTTTCTTATGCCTATCTCCACCTTTCTACCGGCACCGGCGCGCTATTGTTATTCGGTTCGGTACAGATGAGCCTGCTGGTCCTGTACCGCCTGCAAGGCAACCACCTGTCCGGACTGGAAATGACCGGCATGGCGATTTCCGTATCCGGGTTTGTCTACCTGATGCTACCCAGTGCCACACGTCCGGACCTTTGGTCTGCCATCATGATGATTCTGTCCGGGGTCAGCTGGGCGCTGTTTACCCTGCTCGGTAAACAAGCCAGTTCACCACAGAAAGCCATTACTCAGGGGTTTGTCATCGCCAGCCTGCTCTGTTTAGTGACCCTGCCCTGGTTACCGTCGTTTGCCACACTGCCACGTGACGGAGTGGTATTGGCGCTGGGTTCCGGTGCCGTTGCCTCTGGTCTCGGTTATGTCGTCTGGTACTATGCCCTGACACAACTGACGCTGTTACAGGCATCCATCAGCCAACTAGCCGTTCCTGCTATCGCCGCACTGATGGGGACTGTGTTATTGGCAGAATCCCTCTATTGGCAGCAACTGCTGTCTGGTGCACTGGTATTGGGTGGCATCGCCTGCGTGTTTATCGCTCGGGCAAAACAGAGCTAAAAGTTGCGCTGTCCGGGCGGCTGTACTCTGAGAAATTTTAGTTGCGGGTGATTTCTGTTTCGACAAATTAACCCGGTTAGTTCAGAATCGGCTAAGAGTTTGTAACCGGATAAAAATTCAGATGAATACCGCACTGTTAGGTATGTTTATACCCACCTTTTTCTTTGTATCGATTACTCCTGGTATGTGTATGACACTGGCGTTGACGCTGGGAATGAGTGTGGGCTATCGCCGTACCCTGTGGATGATGGCCGGTGAATTGGTCGGTGTTGCGGTGGTGTCGGTGGCGGCGGTATTGGGTATTGCTGCGGTGATGCTGAACTACCCGTGGTTATTTATCGGATTTAAAACCGTTGGTGCCGGCTACCTGTTTTATCTCGGGGTGCAAATGTGGCGCTCCCGGGGCAAGCTGGCGCTCAATTTTGAAACACAGACCAGCACCAAAGGCGACTGGGATTTAGTAGTGCAGGGGTTTGTAACCGCGATTGCCAATCCCAAAGGCTGGGCGTTTATGATCTCTCTGCTTCCGCCGTTTATCGACCAGTCCCAGCCGTTGACAGCGCAGTTGGTGTTGTTGGTGTCGATCATTCTGATCTCTGAATTTGTCTGCATGACGCTTTATGCGACTGGCGGGAAAGGACTGAAGCGGGTATTAGGCCATGCTGAAAATGTGCGCGTGCTGAACCGGGTCGCTGGCAGTCTGATGATGGGCGTCGGTATCTGGCTGTTTGTCAGCTAACCGTCACTCTGCAGGAAGTGTAGCGAGCAAAATAACAGACTACTATTACTGTTGACCAGTAACCGACCAGCAGCGACATAATGATACGGAGAATAGTGGGCATGGAAAGAGTGGTTGATATAAACCGTTGGCACAAAGAGCATGTTAAGAGTGAGCAGGAGCTGAAACATGTATTTATCGAAGTGCGCTCCCTATATCAGGCTCAACCTTACCCGGATTATTCCTCCCGCTTACAGCGCCTGCTGGCGGTAAAACAAGCGTTGATCGAAAGCCAGCAAGAACTCGCCCGGGCGATGAGCGAGGATTATGGTTACCGCAGTCAATTTGACAGCCTGATCTGTGACGTTATGCCTGCCGTACAGCATATCAACTATACCGTGCGGAATTTGAAGCGTTGGATGCGTCCTGAACGACGTAAAAGCGGTCTGATGCTGATGCCTTCCCAAGTTCGTGTGGAATGTCAGCCGCTCGGGGTGGTGGGGGTGATCGTACCCTGGAATTTTCCCATCGTCCTCAGCGTGGCGCCTGTGATCAGCGCCATCGCGGCAGGCAACCGGGTAATGGTAAAGCTCAGTGAATACACGCCTCAGACAAACCGGGTACTGAGCCAGATCTTCAGTGAGTTGGGTGATCACCTCTATGCAATAGAAGGTGGCAGCGATATCGCGATTAGTTTTTCCCAACTGCCATTCGACCATCTGCTGTTTACCGGTTCGACTCAGGTAGGCAAGCTGGTGGCCAAAGCGGCGGCGAGTAATCTTACGCCGGTGACACTGGAAATGGGCGGCAAGTCGCCGGCATTGGTTGCACCAGATGCAGATATGGCAAAGGCCGTTGATGCGATCATGCTAGGAAAGGCACTGAATGCAGGACAAATCTGTGTTGCGCCAGATTACGTGATGGTGCCAAAAGGCAAGGAGCAGGCGTTTGTCGAGCTGTATTTGCAGCGTTTTCAGGCTCGTTTCTTTGATCAGGAAAGAGTTAATGACCTGACCCATATCATCAATCAGTCCCAGTTTGAAAGACTCGACCAGTTGCTCAAAGATGCGGAACTGAAAGGGGCCGTCATCCATTCATTGCCATGTCCAGAAACGGACGGAGAACGTTTGATGCTGCCGCATCTGGTTACCGGCGTCAGTGAAGACATGCGTATCGCCCAGGAAGAAATCTTTGGCCCGATCTTACCCGTTATCGGCTATTACCAGTTCAGTGAAGCCATCGCTTATGTCAACCGCAAGCCCAAACCGTTAGCCCTCTATCTGATGAGTCGCGATAAACGTTTGCAACGGTCGGTAATGCAACAGACTCACAGTGGTGGCGTGTGTATCAACGAAACATTACTCCATGTTGCAGCTGAGGATGCTCCGTTTGGTGGGGTCGGCGAATCCGGTCTTGGCAATTATCACGGTATCGAAGGGTTTCGCACTTTTTCCAATATTAAGACGGTACTGACCACGCCCACCTGGCTACCGCGAGCACAGCTGGTTCTGAAATTTCGTCATCGCATTGGTCGAATACTCAGTCGTTGGTGGTTACGTTAGTCAGATGGGCAGGCAAATTAATTTTGTCTGTTTATCAAGGCGAATACCATTTCCCCTGATTTGGACTGGATTGTAATCATACCTGTACATTCCGTTACCTGTTGGCGACAGAATAACCGCAAGCAGACCGATATCCTAGGTCTCTATTCGCAGGCTACATGTACGGAGCAGATTATGTCACCTCTCAATTGTCAATTAATGGCGCTCGCACCTCTCTCGTTGTCGTTAATGGCTTGTGCAGCGACACCGCCACAGGCTCCTGAGTCGGATTACCCATTTAGTGACCAACAATTACAGCAGGCGCTACAGGAACGGCTGGCGCTACTGGGTACCGTATCTGTGCGCTACGGCGAACAAACATATGATCGAATTCTGGCTTCAGAGGTGAACAAAGCGGATTTGGCCAGTGGTCATTCGCGCCTAGATTTGATGGTTATGCTGGCCAGTCAATCCGGACAGTATCTGGTGCTGCGAATCAAAGAATTTCAGCAAGTATTTGAACAAAAATCGGAATGTGAACTGTTGTTACCGGATGGTGATGGTTATAGTCGCAGTAAAGTGACTTGTCAGTTAAAACCGAATGGCGAACACTACTCCGCTCAGCTGGATAATGGACAAACGGTGGTATTTACCGCGCAACCGGACGCCGAATATATTTATACGATAGGCAGTGTACTGTTTAAAGTTGAGCCGAAAAGTAGCCAACCTACATCCACCATCAGACTTACCAGCTATTCCGCCTTTGACCCGATATCCGAATTCTTCACCGGAAAAAGACAGCCAGGTTCTTTAGGCTCGGCCAGCTATTTGTCACTCAAGCAGGCGCTTAAACCGTATCCGGGCCAAAAAGCAGTATTGACGATCGCTAACCAGATAAGGGGGTCTGTAGATGATGAGATTAATATGTTTACCGGTCTACTGCTCCGTAAGCGCAAAGTGGACACCTATCTGAGTTATACCGGCCGGGTGGCTTCTGGCGGGGTCGATCTGTTTAGCGCCGGAGCTCATCGAACGATTGAATTGGCAGAATTTGATGAAGATATCAGTCTTACTGAGCGATTAGGCGTACACAGCTGGCGCAATATGGACACTAATCTGCAAGCAACCGAGATCCCTTTTGACAATGATAGCCATTATCGACAGGCCAGTTACTTTAACCAAATGCTGGGCAGCAAGGGCGTTCCATTTTACCTGTACACCATTAATGTCGCTCCGGCTGATAGCATGCACTACATGACCCGTTCAGAAACGGAACAGTATCGACTGGTCAATGAATTCAGAGTGATGGCGAGTAACTAGCTG
>NZ_JBNKVP010000102.1:0-9181 GCF_050299255.1 Vibrio sp. | reverse complement strand
CTAAATTTATCCAGTGTAGTTAATCCCATAACACATTCAAAAGCCCCTGCTATCGCGGGGGCTTTTTTTATCTGTGCATAAGATACGCAAGCTTCTATTTTTGCTCGTTATAATTCAAATCTATCTCTATTCATACCGTTTCCCCCACTCGCCCACATCTACCTAAAAACACAAAACACAAAACACAAAACACAAAACACTAAGTATTGGAGTCATTTGAGTGTGGTGTGTAATTAGTTTTTAGCCGTAGTTCAAAAAAGTGTGAGGTAATTCTAGGCTAGACTTGCAAAGAACCGATTAGATTGATGGTGACTGACAGATAAGCTCTACTCGCTTTGGCCAAGGCAATAACTTGAATCGTTTTATTAAATTAGAGCGATACATCAGCAGGTAGTGGCCAGCCTCATTTGTTATGACACTATTTTGATATTACGGGTACAATTTAGCGGAAAACTCATGATACATTCGCCCATAAACAGACAGTTAAAATTGTAATCCATGAAGATATACGTTTTCTCAACCCATTTGATGCGAAGCTCCATGAAAATACTAAGACAGGTTCTTATTCCACTTTCAATCACGGCAGTCACCTTACCGGCTTACTCCGCCGAAGAGCAAAACTGGGGAATCGCAGCGATGTCCCGTATCGCTTCTATCCCTTTCCACACAGCAAATGGGGACTCCAATGTCAGCACCTTTGTGCCAATGATGTTTTTTGAAAATGAGTACTTTTACCTTAAAGGGCTGGAAGGCGGGGTGTTCTTATTTGACGACAGCGACTCGCCGTGGCGCGTAAGTCTTATCTCTCGCCACCGCTATGTTGATATTCCTAAATCAGTCCAGAATGCCTATGAGGGAGACAGATCTGACTTTGGTGCACAGCTCCAGTACAGCTTTAACGACAACTGGCGCAATGAATTGGAAGTGATGTCGGATGATGAATTTCAGTATCATTATAACTACCGTATTGCCGCACACTATGAATTCGGTGATTGGGAGCTAGAGCCCTCGTTTACGCTTCGTTATAAAGATGCAGACTTCAACAGCGAGTACTACTCATTCAAAGATATTACCGGTGAAAGAATTGGAGGCGGGCTCGATACCAACTTAGGCATTAAAGCCCGCTACCATGTTACGTCAAACTTATACCTATTGGGTGAAACCAGTGTCACCCGACTCGATAGCAATGCCTACAACAGCAGGATTGTTCAGGATCGCTATCAGGGAGAGCTTTTCCTTGGCTTTGGTTTCTTCAATGACAAGAACAAAGCGCCTAAGTCTAATCTTCGCAACCGCCCATACTTAAGGGTTGCACATGGCTGGGCAACGCCTTCAAACATGGGCGATATCTTCAACTTCAAAGCAGAAAAAGACGAATACAACAATCAGCTGACATCACTGTTTTACGGCCATCCTTTGACAGATGAGCTGTTTGGCTTCCCGCTGGATATCTACCTCACACCCGGCCTGGCGCATCACTGGTCATCTGAAGTTCAGTCATCAAGTACAGAATACATAGTGGCAATCAAGGCTTACTACACCTTTAACTGGCCAACCAAGTGGCGCTTTGGGCTCGCGGAGGGAATGTCTTACGTCAACAGAGTCACCTATATTGAAGGTACCGAGATGGAAGAGAAAGGCTACACACCGAGTAAGCTTCTGAACTATCTGGATTTCTCATTCGACGTCAATATTGGTGATCTCTTCAGACAGAAAAATTGGGAAAACATGTGGGTGGGTTACTCGCTTCACCACCGGTCAGCGATATTTGAAAAATCGTCCAATTTTGGACGCATCAAAGGTGGCAGTAACTACAACACCATTTACTTTCAGTACGAGTTTTAACGGCCTACATTTTTGCCCGTAGCGATTTCCTGCGGGCTTTGGCTGCTTCTATTAAAACGTATTTTTTACTCTTGTCATTCACAGTGGCTAAGCCCGATTATTACTTTCACCAGTAACGACAGCAGCACCGATCATATGGGCCAGACGCAGCGCCTCAGGGACGTTACCTGTGTCTGTTAAGCACTCCAGTGCTTGCGCTGCCGTATCCGGCGTACATCCGGCAACCTGATATACAAAGCTTTTATGGCTATAGACGGTGCCCGCTTTGAGCAATATCGCCTTCCGCTGCTCATAATCGGAAAAATGGTGCAGTGCGGTATCAATTGCAGCCATATCAGGGTGTTTGCGCATCACCGCAATACAGGGACGCTGCAGCGTATCCGCCAGTAACGGGAGGTCGATCAGGTTGAACCCGCCGACGGCAACACCATCAGTCAGAACCAGATTAACCTGTTGGTAAAATTTGCTCTGTTTCAGCAGATTGGCAATGATTTCCGTGGCATTACTACCATCTTTGGTTGTTTCTCCCCAAACCATCCCTTCAAAGCGCGTTTCGGAACAAACAACACCTGCAACAGGGACCGGCGCGCCTGGTCTGCGCTCAAAAGGTGCGTCATCAAAGCCAATCACCCGGATCTTTCGATTCAGACGTAAAAGCTCTTCGAGTGGCTTCATTTGAGGCACCTTCCTTTCAGTCATCGACATCATTTAAATAGCAGCAATAGCTGACCTGAGTATGGCACAGCGGTTTGTCTCAGGCTAAGTGCGTCGCCGTACCGTGAACACAACTAATTTGAAACATCACTCTGGAAGTAACGTCATTAACAAAAAAGACACTTCGCAACCAGAGTCACAACATTAATACGCATTAATATGCATACTGAATCTTTTCATTCCACACCGACAGGATAATCTGGAAATGACACCCCTATTCTCCTCACGCTATACACGACTGGCCTGGCTGTCTGTTGTACTGGCAGTCAGCGCCTGTTCTACAACGCCTACCGGCTATATCGCGGCTTACAGTAAAGACGCCGCTCAGGTGACTTCTCGGGTGCAATCACTTATCGACGACTACAACCGCTCTGCCCGCAATGAAGAGTTGGCCGCCCTGGCCACCAGCCCGGAACCGCTCTCTAAAGAGGCGCTGGCCGGTGCCGCCAGAGCCGGATTGACCGACATTAATACTGTCGCCTTATTCCAGGCCAATCAGGCATTGCATCGTTATGCCCAGTCCCTGTACCAACTGAGTATGACGGCCAGTGATCAGAGTGTGGCTCTGGCCAGCGTGGAGCTGATTGAGTCATTAAATACGTTAAATAACTCATATGAGAAACTGCAATCTGAAACATTACTGACCGAAAAGCAAAGTGCCACTGGTGGCCGGATTGCCGGACAGATCAGTGCCACCTACCTGCAGAACCGACGTGCCGAAGCTATTAAATCCGTTGTCATAGCTGCTGACCCATTGGTCCAGCAGCTTAGCAGCCGGTTGGCTGAGGATATCCTGCGGCAGGATTTTATCCGAAGGCTCGAAATAGCACGTGACACTGAGCTCACACTCTATCTGACTGCAGTAAACAACACCCCACGCAGCGATTTGCTTGTGAAGCGCCAGGCGGTTGAACACAGCTACAACAAATACTCCGCCATGATGGCCAGCCTGGCCTCAGTTGAAGCCACCGCCACAGCTCTGGGTGAAATGGCCAGAGCACACCATGTTATCGCGACCGAAGTCGCGGCCGACCGTTTTACCTCCGACGCTCTGAAACAATCGGTCAGTGAGCTGCGCACGACACATAAGATGTTCGCCTCGATTGAAGACATGATGCAAACCTGTCCGAGGCCTATCGTGGTTGAAAAACACTCCGCTCGCTGTCCGGAATAAGGAATCGAATCATGGATAACGCAGAACTAAAAGACCAGCTGTACGAAGCAATATTAGAAATCAACCAATTAATGGCAGTCATGACCATTGAAAGCCATGAGTATGACCAGTTGTGGCGGCAGCAACGCACCCTAAGGCAGCAATACGATGCGCTTATCACAGCCTCCCTGACGGACACCTGTCAGGTGGCAGATGTCATGCATCTTTTGACCGAACTGCGAACCCAGAGCCAGCAGGCTAAAGATGATTTGAATAACAAACTGGAGCAGTTTGAAAGCGTGGCAAAAGTACTTAATACCGTATCAAAAGTCAGCGCTGTGATGGCTGACGTGATCCGCTGACACTGAGCTAAAACCAAGGAATTAAATATGCATAAGAAACTTGTCCTTGGCCCGATACTCGGGCTGGAATCGGACCACCACTATACGGTTGTGGTGGTGACAGACAAATCGGCGGGTTCGGTCAGCGTCAGCTATCCACATCATCAACCGGTACCGGCGCAACTGATCGGCGAGATCAACGACGGCAAAGTGTGGCGGATGGAGATCAACATTGATTCCCCGGGCGAAGAAACCATCGATTATACCCTGCAACAAGAAGGGCTGACGTTGCACGATCAACGCGGCAATCAAGGTTGGTCTTTTTACGTGCCCGGCCAGCAGGAGAAGCCCAAATTTGCCTATGTATCCTGCAATGGTTTTTCTGACCTGACCCTGATGAATACCACCGAACAGCCGTTCAGGCTGTGGAAGACCATGGCACAGGAGCATCAACGCGAAGCATTTTCGCTGCTTCTTATGGGCGGCGATCAGGTGTACGCTGACGCTATCTGGACCAAAGTATCTCTTCTTAAAAACTGGAATGAGCTTGATCGCAAAGAAAAAGTAAAGCGCCGGGCCAGCAAGGATATGGTTAAACAGATCGATCGCTTCTACAGCGAACTGTATGTAGACCGCTGGAACAAAGAGCCGATTGCCAGCATGCTGGCTTCCATTCCGTCGATTATGATGTGGGATGACCACGATATATTCGATGGCTGGGGCAGCTACCCGGACGATATTCAGGGCTGCGATGTGTATCAGGCGATCTTTCAATCCGCGCGCAAGCACTTTGAGCTGTTGCAAATCCGGGGCATTCAAAACCGAACCTTAATTCAGCGGGACAACCAGCCCCTCACGCACTACGGCGCGACATTAAGCTTTCACAGCTACGATATTCTGGTACTGGATAACCGCTCCCAGCGCAGCTTATCTCATGTAATGGCGGCTGATCAGTGGCAGGCCGTCACCGCTTATCTGGCTGATAACAGTAATAAAAACTTACTGGTGATGAGTGCCGTGCCGGTGGTGTATCGGGATTTTTCCTTTGCCGAGAATGCCGTTGATATCACGCCATGGGAAGAAGAACTCACCGACGACCTTAAAGATCACTGGCGCGCCAAAGAGCACGAAGGGGAGCGCTCCCGCCTGATCATGCACTTGTTGCAGAGCGGCCAACGACGCCAGGGTCGCAGTGTCATACTTTCCGGGGACGTTCACGTCGGTGCATTAGGCGTAATTCGTGATCTGCGCAGTGAAAACCATCGGCCAGTGCATCAGGTAGTCTCCTCCGGGATTGTGCATCCTGCACCAAGTTATATGGAGTGGCTGGGAATTTGCGCTATTACTAATGACCGCACCGAATATCTGGATGAAAACCACCAGATCGTCGCTGATATGCTAAGACCATATGGCTCAGATAAATACATCCGGGCACGAAATTTCGCCACACTACTGGAAGGCAGCGACAACAAACTGTGGGTGAACTGGCTGACCGAAAATAAAGACAAACCCGCTTTCCCGATCCTCTAATTACACCTTACTAAGGTTTAACCCAAACCGGCACCACATGGTGCTGGTTTTAAATGACAATAGTTCACAACCCACAACTGTCATGCAAGCGCAGAATCTATCTTTACAAACATCACTCGCTAAACCTATAGAACACTGAACGCTCAAAGCATCTAAATTTGCCACTATCAAGATAACAACCGGCCTTTACGCGGGTTGCTTTTGTGTTTTTTCGGTTAAAGGCCGTTAATTTGCGTTCGTCTTATGTACACGACAAAAGAACATCGCAGTAAAATAAACCTCTGCAATCAGACATCATACGATATAAATTCAACGAGTTAAGCACGCAGTAAACCATGCTTGGAATGTAACGATTCCGGCATGATGAATGGCAAACCGGGGGACATGGGCTTACCCGGCTATTGTTCCAAGTGAAAGCGTTTTAACAGCAACAATCGTCAACTAATCTTATAGACAGATTAACCAATTAAAACGTACTTTTATTTAGATTGTGATTACTAGCCTGCAGCAATGTAAATGACCAAATAACCATTTTTGCATTGCCTGGAATGAGGAACGCAATATGGACGACAACAAACCCAAACCACCACAAGGCATATTTAAGTATTACGAAAACAACCCGGATTCGGCGGATGAAAAAGTGTTCGGCCGAGTCAGTTACCCTGACAGACGAGGCTTTCTGAAAGGAGCCGGATTGGCCACCATGGCAGCTGTCCTTGGCGGCGCGATTCCCTTTCACCGAAACATGCCCGCCGGCATCATTCCTGCCGCTTTTGCCGAAGGACTGGATGATGTCGTGATAGAAGGCAAAGATGGCCTGACAGTACTGAATGACAGACCGGTCAACGCCGAGACGCCCCCTCACCTACTCGATGACGATATCACCCCCACCCCGCGCCACTTCATTCGCAATAACGGTCTTCCACCAACAGACGTTAATGCCGAAATCTGGACGCTGACCATAGATGGCCTGGTCGACAAACCTATGACACTGACTATCGCCGATCTGAAGGAAAACTTCGAGGTCGTAGAACAGCAGTTAGTGATCGAATGCGGTGGTAATGGCCGTGCCTTCTTTGATCCCAAAGCATCCGGTAATCAATGGACATATGGTGCGGTTGCCTGTTCAAAATGGACCGGAGTACGGCTTGCCGACGTGCTGAAAGCCGCCGGTGTTCAGGATGGTGCGGTTTACACGGCGCACTTCGGCGCAGATAAACATCTGTCCGGTAAAGAGGGCAAACTCCCCATCTCACGGGGCGTGCCGATAGCCAAAGCGATGGGCAGCGAAAATCTGATTGCCTTCGAACAGAACGGCAAACCACTGCACCCGATGAATGGTGCGCCACTGCGGTTAGTGGTGCCCGGATGGCCCGGATCCTGTTCGCAGAAGTGGCTGACCCGTATTCAAATCAGAGATCAGGTCCATGACGGTGCGAAAATGACCGGTACCTCTTACCGGGTGCCTAATCGTCCGGTAGCACCAGGCGAAGACGTGGCCACGGAAGATTTTGACATTATTGAACGAATGCCGGTGAAATCCCTGATCACTTCACCACAAACCAATACCGAAGTGACCGGCGGAGAAGTATTCGTCCGAGGCCACGCCTGGTCTGGCGATCGTAAGGTAGACAAAGTGCAAGTCTCAATAGACTTTGGCGCCACCTGGATGGATGCCGAACTGGCCGAACCTTCCAATGTCGGGGCCTGGCAAAACTTCAGCGCTAAAGTGAAATTTCCCCAACCGGGCTACTACGAAGTGTGGGCCAAAGCCACCGATGACCAAGGGATCAGTCAGCCGTTTGCTATTGCCTGGAACCCCAAAGGTTACCTGAACAACACCTTCCATCGGGTGGCATTAGTTGTGAAGGGGTAGAAAAGTGCTCACAGTAAACTTTGTTGAGCGGGTAATCCCGCTCTCCTTTTCCCTGTTGCTGCTTATCAGTTGCCCACTGTCTGCTGACGAGGCGCTGATATCGGCCGGAGAACAGCAGGCATTCGTCTGTAAGGCGTGTCACCAGTTTGACCCGGACGGCGTACCGGTCGTCGGGCCTCCTTTATGGGGATTGGCCGAGCGCGATATCGCCGGTTATCCGGATTTCCATTACAGCGAAGCCTTACAGCAACTTAAAGGGAAATGGAGTGCCGACAAACTCGATGCCTTTCTGGCGTCACCCTCTGAGTTTGCTCCGGGCACCAATATGGTTTTTCCGGGCATCGAAGATCCCGGCGCACGAGCCGCCATCATTGCCTGGCTGGCAACCCGTAATCCAGCACCGCCGGACTGGATTACAGCAGCGGCAGGCACACCGGTCGTATCCGCCGGTGAAGGCATTCTGACCCCGGGGGAAAACATGGAGCTGGTTGCGGCCGTCTGCTCTGCCTGCCACTCTTTGTACCTGGTGGCGCAACAGGGCATGAGTAAAAAAAGATGGGATAAAACCCTGCAATGGATGGTTGAGGAACAAGGTATGGAAGAACTCAACCCAGACGAATACCAAGCTATCCTGGTTTACCTTTCAACCTATTATGGCCAGTAGCAACCGGATATTCCCGTCTTAAGCAGACGCATTGGCTTGAGCGTAACTATCTGATATGGATCCTTTTTAGGGTTGTGCCAGCTTTTAAACCGGCACAACATTGACTTCCTATAGCGGTAACTCTGCTATTTCTCCCGAACCTGAAGGATCTCTACCGCTTTGTTCTGCTCAGGGTCATAGGCCCAAAGAACAGACACATCGTCTTTTAAGGTCCACTGTATCCAGTAGTTGCTATTGGTGTTTTTCCAATAGATGGCCCGGGCCGGACGTGCGTAGATATAACCTTGTTTCAGCAGGCTTGCGAACGCCATGTTGACCTCATCCGGAGCAAATGGAGAACCTGCGTGACTGGCAGGGTCATTATTGACCTGCTGATCTCCACAGACCCGCATTCCACCAGACATTTCATCTTTGACCAACAGATTGAGCAGCTTAACGTCGACTGCCGCCTGAAGTGCCGGGTTGGTAACCTTGACCGACACAATTTCTTTTTTGCCCAGCTCAGCAGCCCGATCAAAGGTGAACTGACCATCCATCATGGTCTGGCTGACTTTAATCTCCTGTATTTTCATTGGATCAACTTGCAACGGATTACCGTCAAGCACTACGATATCGGCCAGTTTGCCAACCTCCAAACTGCCTACCTTATCTTCTAGCCGTAGCTGCCAAGCGGCATCTAATGTAACGGCGCGAAGTGCCTCTTGAACGGTCATAGGTTTTACCACTGGAGGGAATGGCTTAGCATTGGGATCGGCCGGATTTTTCATCGTCACAGCCCCTTGCACCACGAATAACGGAGCCTGCATAGTCGGAGGGGTACTAGGAAGATCTGCCGCCAAGCTCACTCGAACACCAGCGCGAGCGAAGTCCGGGTAGCGACCAAAATAGGCCATTGTCCGTTTCTCACCCATGTAACGCAGTGCATCCTGATCGGTACCGCTCCAATCGTTAGTAAAATTCGGTGTCGAGTTGACCGGAATTTTGTTGTCAATCACGAGTTTCTGATCTTTCTCCGTCAGCCAGGTGGCATGGTGTAAGGCACTACGATTGTCGGGATC
>NZ_JBNKVP010000101.1:0-9189 GCF_050299255.1 Vibrio sp. | reverse complement strand
ACTGGACGATGTGTTTGCCCGTCTGTTGATCAGCCGCGATCCAGAACACAACTTCTGCCATGTTCTTTGGAAGCGAGATTAATAGCTGCCACCTTGCTGGTCTCGAGCCAGCAAGGTAACTATTTCTCAGCTAGGTAACTATTCCTCATCTATTGGGCCCATAACCATCTTATAGGCCTGCCCCACTTTTCCGCACAGTTTTTGTCACCTTACTTGCAATCAGGCGTTTATTGTATAACCATTTGTATATTCAATTATGCATGAGCGTTAGCATGTCAGAAGCACCACTTTACCTGCAGATTAAACAGTACATTCAAGACAAGATTGATAACGGCCAATGGCCGGTTGGTCACCGAATATCCACTGAGATGGAGCTGACAGAGCAGTTCGATGTCAGCAGAATGACAGTCAATAAAGCCATACGCGATCTGGTGTCTGAAGGCAGACTACAGCGACGTCCAAGACTGGGAACATTTGTCTGTGCGCCGGATACCAAAGCTGAATCACCGCTGTTGGATATCCGCAATATTGCTGAAGAAGTGCAGCAACGTGGCCATAAATACAGTAACCAGGTGATCAAGCAACAGGCACTTAAGGCTGATGACCAGATCGCCACTAAACTGGGGGTCATGCTGGGTAGCCCGGTGTTCTACAGTGAAATTATCCACTATGAAGACAATATGCCGCTGCAGCTGGAACTGCGCTGGGTGAATGCTGCCTACGCGCCAAATTATCTGGAGCAGAACTTCAGCCAGATAACCCCACATCAATACCTGTCCGAAAACTGTCCGCTCAGTGCAATCGAACATACCGTAGAAGCGATAATCCCGAGCCATGCGGTACGCAGCTCGCTGAAACTACCTGGTGACGAGCCATGCCTGCTACTCAAGCGCCGAACCTGGAGTAAGGATAATCTGGTCAGCAGTGCCCTGCTGTACCACCCGGGCAGCAAATACAAATTAAGTTCTAAAGTAGAGCTGGGCAAAAGTACGTCATTCTAACTTTTGATCACATTTTATCTACATTGACCTTGATCAATTGTTCAGACCTAAACCATAATTTGTATATACATTAAATCAAGAGCGGAAATTGGAAATATGTCGCAGGTTATGGATGTCATTATTCGCAACGCCAGCATGGTGACCATGCAGCCCGGAGAAGCCGGTTACCAGGTTACTCCACCAGGCGATATCGCCATTAAAGATGGCAAAATACATTCTCTGCATCCAAGCCACTGTGAACTGGATTTCAGCCAGGAGTTTGACTGTCAGGGACAACTGCTGACACCGGGTTTGATCGATTGCCACACTCACTTGGTGTTTGCGGGCAGTCGCGCCAATGAATTTGAAATGCGCCTCAACGGTGTGCCATACGAGCAGATTGCCCGCCAGGGTGGCGGCATTGTGGCCACGGTGAAAGCCACTCGCCAGGCCAGTGAAGAGCAACTGCTGGAGCTGGCACTACCGCGCCTGGACGGGTTACTGCGTACCGGCGTCACTACCGTTGAGGTGAAATCAGGTTATGGTCTGACACTAAACGATGAGCTGAAAATGCTGCGGGCGGCCAAACGCCTGAGCGACCACCGCAAAGTAAATGTCACCACTACCCTGCTGGCGGCCCATGCGGTACCTGGCGAATATCAGAACCGCGCCGATGCCTATATCGACTACGTGTGCGAAGAAATTATTCCGGCGACCGCAGAACAGCAACTGGCGGACAGTGTCGATGTGTTCTGCGAATCGATCGGCTTCAACCTGGAACAAACTGAACGGGTGTTTCAGGCCGCACAAAAACACAAGCTGGCAATAAAAGGCCACACGGAACAACTATCAAATCTGGGTGGCAGCGCCCTGACGGCGCGTTACCACGGGTTATCTGTCGACCACGTCGAGTTTCTGGATCAGGCCGGTGTCGCCGCGCTGGCCGATGCAGGCACCGTAGCGACACTGCTGCCGGGTGCGTTTTACTTCCTGCGCGAGAGTCAATTACCGCCCATCGATTTATTACGCCAGTATCAGGTACCGATGGCGATTGGCAGCGACTTCAACCCGGGCACTTCGCCGATCGCTGATTTGACCATGATGATGAATATGGCCTGTACCCTGTTTCGCCTTACTCCGGAAGAAGCACTGCGTGGTGTCACCTGCCATGCAGCGCAGGCACTGGGACAAGCGAACCTGCGCGGAAAAATTCAACCGGGATTCGCAGCCGATTTCGCCGTCTGGCAGCTCCGTCATCCGGCAGAACTGAGTTATCAGGTTGGCGTCAGTCAGCTGACCGCCCGTATCGTAAATGGAGAGATATGCCATGGCTGATCAGTCTCAAATTCACCAGGATTTTCACTGGCAGGGTCGCCACGACGCCGAAGATGGTGAACAGGGTAAACGCGTCCACCACGTGATGCAGCTAGTTGCGGTTGAGCAACTGGCCCAACATGACAAAGCAGTGTGCCTGCTGGGATTTGCCAGCGATGCTGGCGTAGCACGTAACAAAGGTCGCGTGGGAGCAAGCCAGGCACCGGATTACATTCGTAAGGCTCTGGCCAATATGGCCTGGCACAACCAAACCGGTCTGGTGGATCTGGGTAACGTTGTCTGTGAAGACGACAACCTGGAGCAGAGTCAGAGCGCCTGTGCCAGTCTCATCACTAAAGCCTTGCGACATGCACCGGTGATCACCTTAGGCGGCGGTCATGAAGTAGCCTGGGCATCCTTTCAGGGCTTAGCACGCCACCTGCAGGAGCAAGACTTAGCGAAAGCTCCGAAAATCGGCATCATCAATTTCGATGCCCATTTTGACCTGCGTGCGTTTGAAAGTCCGACTGCCAATGTGAAAGCCAGTTCGGGCACGCCTTTTAACCAGATCGCGGATTTTTGTCAGCAGCACAACTGGCCTTTCCACTATGCCTGTCTGGGCGTCAGCCGGGCCAGCAATACCCAGGCACTGTTTAACCGTGCCGACGAACTAGGTGTCTGGTATGTGGAAGACAAAGACCTGTCTCATATCAACCACATCTACCACCTGACTCAGCTGCAGCATTTTATCGATAACAGCGATTACCTGTATCTGACCATAGATCTGGACGTATTTCCGGCCGCTACTGCGCCCGGCGTCAGTGCTCCGGCAGCGCGTGGCGTCAGCTACGACAGCCTCGCGCTGTTTCTGGACAGAGTGCTGCACTACAACAACAAACTGATTTTGGCCGACATCGCCGAGTACAACCCTACTTACGACGTCGATAGCCAGACGGCTCGCCTGGCCTCCCGCCTATGCTGGGATATCGCCAACGCGATGTCGGAAAACCTGAAATAACCGCTGACACCAATATCGCCCGGGTACCGCTCAATGTGTCAGGCGTCAGGCAAATGCCGGTAACGTTATCGCTAAACAGGCTACGCGCAGCAAGGTCCGGAGCTGTCCAAGCTGAACGAAGAAATGAAAGAAGCTTAAAAAAGGAATGAATAACATGCTGAACATAGTGCTAAAGCCAGGACAACTTCACTTGAAACAGCTTCGTCAGATCAGTCGTTCGCCGCTCAAATTATCGCTGGATCCTGCTGCAGTCGACGCCATCAATGAAAGTACCAAAGTGGTCGATCAGGTGATAGCGGAAGACCGCACTGTGTATGGCATTAACACTGGATTTGGTTTGCTGGCGAATACCCGTATCGCACCGGAAGATCTGGAAACGTTGCAAAGAAGTATCGTGCTGTCTCATGCGGCGGGTATCGGCAAATTTATGTCCAATGAAACCGTACGCCTGATGATGGTGTTAAAGATCAACAGCCTGGCGCGCGGATACTCAGGCATCCGCCTGTCGGTTATTGAAGCGCTGATTAAGTTGGTCAACGCCGAGGTTTACCCATGCGTACCAGAAAAAGGTTCAGTGGGTGCATCTGGTGACTTAGCGCCGCTGGCTCATATGAGTACGCTGCTGCTGGGTGAAGGTCAGGCACGTCATAACGGCAAATTTCTGACTGGGCTGGAAGCACTGCGCGTCGCGGGACTGGAGCCAATCACCCTGGCCCCCAAAGAAGGTTTGGCGCTGCTAAACGGTACCCAGGCGTCGACGGCCTTAGCTCTGGAAGGATTGTTCGTTGCAGAAGACCTGTACGCTTCAGCAACTGTATGTGGTGCGATGTCAGTAGAAGCGGCGCTGGGTAGCCGCCGGCCGTTTGACCCGCGTATCCATCGCGCTCGTGGCCATCGCAGTCAGATGGATGCTGCTACCGCTTACCGTCACCTGCTGGACAACAGCAGTGAGATTGGCGATTCACACACCGCCTGTGAAAGAGTTCAGGATCCCTATTCACTGCGCTGCCAGCCACAGGTGATGGGTGCCTGCCTGCAGCAGATCCGCAATGCCGCAGAAACGCTGGAAGTGGAAGCCAATTCGGTATCGGATAACCCACTGGTATTTGCCGAAGACGGTGACATCATCTCCGGGGGTAACTTTCACGCGGAGCCGGTCGCCATGGCAGCCGACAACCTGGCATTGGCCATTGCCGAAATCGGCAGCCTGTCTGAACGTCGTATGGCCCTGCTGATCGATAGCGCGCTGAGCAAACTGCCGCCCTTCCTGGTCGACAACGGCGGAGTGAACTCCGGCTTTATGATCGCTCAGGTCACTTCTGCCGCTCTGGCGAGCGAGAACAAATCCCTGGCTCATCCGGCGTCCATAGACAGCCTGCCAACCTCAGCCAACCAGGAAGACCACGTATCGATGGCAACCTTTGCTGCCCGTCGTCTGCGTGACATGGGTGAAAACACACGCGGAATTCTGGCGGTTGAATATCTTGCTTCTGCACAAGGGCTGGATTTCCGGGCGCCGAACAAATCCTCAGAGCGGGTCGAACAAGCCAAACAGATCCTGCGTGAAAAGGTACCTTTTTATGATAAGGACCGCTACTTCGCGCCGGATATTGAAAAGGCGAACAGCCTGCTGCAACAGGCGGTACACAACCATCTGATGCCAGAAGCTATTCTGCCGAGCGTTTAAGCAAAAAATTAAGATAAATCAAAGGGCTCCATCGAGTCCTTTTTTATTACTTTCGAGGCAAATCTAATTGTTTAACTGGATAGACCATTTAATTAGTATTGTCATATATAATTCACACCAGTTTTGGCTACTCCGTAGAGATTATGTTTTTAACACCTTATTTTTCGACTCAGAACGATCAGTTCCAGTTTACCCGCCAACAGGCAAGTCACTTTGCCAAGAAAGTGGCAGGTGATTACAACCCAATTCACGATGAAGACAGCAAACGTTTCTGCGTACCAGGCGATCTACTGTTTGCCGTATTGCTCAAGCGTGAAGGGATCAGTCAGAAAATGCGGTTTGATTTCTCCGGTATGGTCAGCGATGGCATTGCACTGAGCATCGACAACAAATGTGATCGGGAAGCCGCTGTCGTGGATCAAAACGGCAAAGAGTATTTGCACATGCGACGCGAAGGCGACGTTTGTCAGAACCCTGAGTTCATCGAACACGTGGTGACCAACTACGTACAATTCTCAGGCATGAACTTCCCTCACATCATGGTACCACTGATGGAACAGCAGCAGATGATGATCAACTGCCAGCGCCCGTTAGTTATCTACGAAAGCATGGAAGTGGAATTTGACCGCCTGGACCTCAACCACCCAGAAGTGGTGTTTTCAGGTGCAACGTTTGATGTGGAAGGCAAACGTGGTGTCGTGACACTGAACTTTGAGTTCAAAGAAGATAGCCTGGTGGTGGGTAAAGGTGTTAAACGTATGGTTGCCAGCGGCTTAAAACCTTACGACCAGGAAGCGGTTGACGATTTGGTACTGCGCTTTAACCAGCGTAAAAATGAATTCCTGACCAAGATGGAAAGCGCGGCGTAAACCGTCAGACCAGTTAAAAAAACCACCTGTTCAGGTGGTTTTTTCGTTGTTAGCGAAAGGAATTATATCCAGCGTCTGACGCGGCGTTTATAGACGAGATAATCTTCACCAAAGTACTGCTCAAGTATTCGCTCTTCCGGCTCAATCTGAAACCGATTCATGTAACCAACAAACAACAAACATACCGTCATGCTGAGCGCATTTTGCTGCCAGTATGCAAAGCCAAACAGCAGCAGTAACAGGCCCAGATACATCGGATTCCGACTGTAAGCAAATATGCCGCTCGAAACGATGGTCGATGCATTCTCCGGCTTGCCAGGATGTACCGTGGTTTTGGCCCGGCGAAACTCAACGATACCAGCCAGCCCGACAAAACCGGAGACCACAAAGCAACCGGCAAACACCAGTAACGGCAGTGGCAGAGGGATATCGAAGGTGTAAAAGATTTCTGCAATACGGTCGATCAGAACCAGGGCAATCAAAAACAGTACGACTGGCGGTACTTTGAGCTCAAGTTTATTCATATCATCTCCTGATAGAACAAACCCAGCCATGTAGCCGGGTTTGTAATGGTTAGCTGACAACCTGCAACAAAGCTTGCAGCGGATGCTTGACCTTCTGCTGTTCGAAGCGTTTCACCTGACTGCGGCACGAGTAGCCGGTGATCAGGCAGCGTTCAATCGGCAGGTTTTGCAGATTTGGCTGCCAGCTCAAAGCGTAGATGTCTTTTGACATCTGCAGCTTATCTTTTTCATGGCCAAATGTACCGGCCATACCACAGCAGCCAACCGGTACCGTTTTCAGCACAGAGTTGAAGTGAGCAAATATCTGCCCCCACTCTTTTTCGGCATTAGGCAGTTTGGTTTTCTCAGTGCAGTGTGCCAGCAGGTACCAGGCCTTATCGCTGGCATTAACCTGATGCTCAAATTGCTCCAGCCTCGGCAACAGATATTCATGCACCGTCAGGACGTCAAACTCACCCCGTTTGTCACCCAGTACTTCCACATACTCATCCCGGTAACAGAGCACCAGCGCCGGGTCGACCCCCACCATCGGGATACCCAAATCGGCAACCTGTTCCAAAAATGCCGCGGTGCTTTTCGCACTGCGGGCGAACTCCTGCAAAAAGCCTTTTATGTGCTGCGCCTTACCGTTGGGTTTAAACGGCAGGACAACCGGCGTTTTACCCAGTTTTGCCAGCAATCGGGCAAAATCTTCCACCACGTCTGCATCGTAATAGCTGGTAAACGGGTCCTGGACGATCAACACATGCTCAGCACGGCGCTGTTTTGACAAACCTGCCAAATATTGTAGGTCAAATTTTGTCAGGTTGTTTACCCGCTTAGCCAAAGTGGGCACTGACAACAACGGCGTGTCCACATAACCTACCGTTTTCGCGGTCAGTTGCTTCACCCACGGCTGCTTAATGGCGAAGTTCACCACCTGCGGCGCTTTCGCCATCAGCGGCAACATAGATTCGATATTGGCCACCAAATAGTCTTTGGCCGGACGCTGGTAGCGGGAGTGATAAATATTAAGGAAACGGGAACGGAAACTCGGCACGTCGACTTTGATCGGACACTGGCTGGCACACGCTTTACACGCCAGGCAACCATTCAGTGCATCATACACTTCATGAGAGAAATCCTCTTCATGTTGCCTATTGAGGTTATTGCGGACACGATTCAGCAACGACTTGATACTGGACTGGCCCTGCAAAATCTGCTGCTCCATATCCAGAATATCGATCCCCTGCTCCGTTAGCTGGCGCAACCACTCGCGTACCAGACCGGCACGGCCTTTAGGCGAATGACGCCGGTCAGCGGTGACCTTCATCGACGGACACATCGGAGATGACGTATCGTAGTTAAAGCAGAGTCCGTTACCGTTACACTCCATCGCCTGTTTGAAACTGTCACGCACCTTGACGTCGATCTGGCGATCAAAATAGCCGCGTTTGGTATCGCTGACTTTAACCAGTTCCGCGTCGCTATTCAGCGGGGTACATATTTTACCCGGGTTCATTTTGTTGTGCGGGTCGAAGGCAGCCTTAATTCGGCGCAATTCGGTAAACAGCTCATCACCAAAGAACTCCGGCCCATATTCAGAGCGGAATCCCTTACCGTGTTCACCCCACATCAAACCGCCGTATTTAGCAACCAGCTTGACCACTTCGTCGGACACTTCATGCATCAACGCTTCCTGTTTCGGGTCACACATGTCCAACGCCGGACGCACGTGTAACACGCCGGCGTCGACGTGACCAAACATGCCGTAGTTAAGCTGTTTGTTATCGAGCAACTGGCGGAAATCTGCGATGAAGTCAGCCAGGTTTTCAGGTGGCACACAGGTATCTTCGGCAAACGCTACCGGCTTGGCCCGGCCTTTTGCCGCGCCGAGTAATCCAACGGCTTTTTTACGCATGTTGTAGATGCGACCGATACTGGCCAGATCATCACAGACCTGATAACCGATAATTCCGGCTTGCTGGTTTTCAATCATGGCATCCAGTTTTTCGGTCAACTGGCTTACCTGCTCTGCCACTTCAGCTTCATCCTGGCTGGCAAATTCCACCATGTTGATGCCCAGCATCTCCTGGCCCGGGACATCGGTCAGCAGATCGCTGACGGTGTGCCAGACGATGTCTTCTTTGGCCAGGTTAAGCACTTTTGAATCCACCGTTTCCACTGACAGCGCTTTGGCTTCCACCATAAACGGCGCGTTACGCAGGGCAGAATCAAAACTGTTGTATTTGACGTTAACTAAGGTACGGGCTTTGGGAATCGGCGTCAGGTTGAGCTTGGCCTCGGTAATAAAGGCTAGCGAGCCTTCTGCGCCACACAGCACCCGGGTAAAATTGAACTGGTCGGTCTGTTCGTCCAGCGCATTTTTCAGGTCATAGCCGGTCAGAAAACGGTTCAGCGGCGGGAACTTGTCGACTATCTGCTGACGCTTAGTACGACACACTTGTTCAGTCACCTGGTACGCCTGGTGGGCGGACTCACCCGGCTGAGGCATACCATGGGATAAATCAGATTCCAGAATCGAGCCGTCGGCAAACACCGCTTGCAGCGATAAAACATGATCAGAGGTTTTACCGTATTTCAGTGATCCCTGACCGGATGCGTCAGTATTGATCATCCCCCCCAGTGTGGCGCGGTTACTGGTGGACAGGTCGGGCGAGAAAAAGTAACCGTACGGGCGCACTGCATCGTTGAGCTGATCTTTGATCACGCCGGTCTGGACCCTTACCCAACCCTGCTCCTGGTTGATTTCCAGGATTTGGTTCATATGCCGGGAAAGAGATCGGAAGAGCGTCGT
>NZ_JBNKVP010000100.1:0-10488 GCF_050299255.1 Vibrio sp. | reverse complement strand
GTCGTTCTGCTCATTGACCAGTCCGACTCTGACTTCAGCGTAGCGGTCGGTGTCGACTTCAAAGCCAACATGTTCAACCCAGTCATTGCCGGTTTCGACCAGTTCAGCCGCACCACGGTCATCAAACTGGGCAGTGAACAGGATCAGGTCTGCGGCTTCCAGGTTATCCGGTGCCATTTCCAGGAAGATATCGTACGCAACTTCAATTGCGTCATCAAAAGAGATTAAATCTGTCATCATTTTATGCGCGGTTCATGTATTTACGTTCGGTGGTGTTTACCACGATGCGGTCGCCGGTGGCAATGTATTCAGGTACCTGTACGACGAGGCCGGTAGAAAAACGTGCCGGTTTGGTACGAGCCGAAGCAGACGCACCTTTAATAGAAGGATCAGTCTCTTCAATCACCAGTTCCACAGAAGACGGTAGTTCGATTGCGACCGCGCTGCCGTTAACCAGGACAACTTGCAGACCCTGAATTTCTTCAGTGATGAACAGCAGTTCATCGGCGATGTCGTCTTGTTTGAAAGTAAACTGAGAGTAATCTTCGTTATCCATGAAGATGTACTCATCGCCGTCAACGTAAGAGAAAGAGACGTTGCGTTTGTTCATCTCTACGGTTTCCAGCACGTCGTCCGACTTATAGCGCTCATCTACACGGGCGCCGGTGTTGAGGTCAGTACAACGTAACTTATAAATTTTTGCACCGCCGCGACCACCCGGAGTGGTTACTTCAATATCTTTGATCAGCAATGTTTTACCGTTAGACTCGATGGCGAAGCCTTTTTTCAATTCACTTGCCTTTGGCATGGAAAGAATCCTTACAATAGAGGTACAAAGTTGGCCGGCATTATAGCAAGCCAGAATGATTAAGGAATCTCTTGATTGATGGTTCTCACTAAGAGATCATAATCCGTCTCGAATATTCATCAGGTAATCAGTTTTTAGTCTTATGCCACTCTCAGTTATCGATGCCCGCACACCTTTTCAACCTCAATATCAGGCTGCTGTCACTGACCTGGTGACTTTTCTCCGCGGTGGATTACAAGATAACCTGCACAGTGTCTATGTTTACGGCAGTGTCGCCAGAAAAACGGCCCGGCCGAACTACTCGAATCTTGATGTCGTGGTGGTTACGCACAATGACTTTTCGGCTAACCGCTCGACGCTGTTCAATACCATCAAATGGCGTTTTCAGAAAAGCCATCCGCATGTTACTGAGCTAAACATCAAATCGGCGCTGACCAGTGAAGTGGTCAGCCTTGATAGTCTGTTTTCCTGGGGATTTCTGCTGCGTCACTGCGCTGTCTGTGTGTATGGCGATGATTTATCCGAGTGTTTTGGCGACTACGAACCGAGCTGGGAGATCGCCAAACACTGGAATATGGACTTACATGATTGGCTGGCGGCTTACCGGTTACGGATTGGCAGTGCCGCCAGTAGCGCCGAGCAGATAAAAGCGCAGCAGGCGATAGCGAAAAAAATGCTCAGGGCCAGCTATTCACTGGTGATGTACAGAGACAAAAACTGGTTTGATGAGCCTATCGACTGCGGCCGGCAATTTTTACACTATCACCCGGAGAAACGTCGCGAAGTTGAGCGGCTGGCGATACTGTTGTCTGGCCAGCTGGTTGCAAAACGTTCTGTGGTGGGGCTAATGGATGAGTTCGGTAGTTGGCTGACCAAACAGTACCAGCGCACCGAATTTAAAATCGGCTAGCAAAGCCGGCGACAGAATCGCTCGCCGCAGATTAAAACAACCCCAATTGAGGTTGCGTCAGCTGATTAAAGTCCATGCCGATAAACGGCAGAATGGCGTTTGCGACTGGAAGCAACTGTTTATCGATGTAGTGCTGATAATCGATTGGGCTTTTCAGATACTCTTTCGGTTCAGGGCCATTTACCGTGATCAAATACTCAATCACGCCACGGTTCTGATACTGCTGAGGTCGGCCTAACTGGGCGTTGATCTCATCGGCCATTCTTGCCGCTCTCACCTGAGGCGGGATGTTTTTCTGATATTCACTCAGCTTACGTCTGAGTCTTTTGCGATAGACCAGCTCTTCATCTAACTCGCCAGACTTAGTCTGTTCCACTAGCTGACGAATATACTCAGCGGGATTCTCGCCGTGAAACACCATCAGGTACAGCTGCTGCTGAAAACGCTGCGCCAGAGGAGTCCAGTCTGTGCGGGCACTTTCTAATCCTTTAAATACCAGCTTCTCGTTTTCGCCATTCTGGATAAGGCCGGCGTAGCGTTTTTTAGAGCCGGTTTCCGCGCCTCTGATAGTCGGCATCAAAAATTTTCGGTAGTGGGTTTCATATTCGATCTCGAGAAACGAATTCAGGCCGAACTCATGCTCAAGATGGTTACTCCACCACTGGTTAATATGACTGACCAGTTCATTGCCGATAGCGTCAGCCTGCGGCTGGGCAAAGGCGCCGTTAAGCGATACGAAAGTCGAATCGGTATCACCATAGATCACCTGGTGTCCCTGTTGTTCAATCAGGCGCTTGGTCTGCTTCATTATTTCGTGGCCACGCATGGTGATGCTGGACGCCAGCCGGGTATCAAAGAATCGACAGCCGGACGAACCTAACACGCCGTAAAACGAGTTCATGATGATCTTAATCGCCTGTGAAAAAGGCGCATTTTGATTGCGTTTGGCTTCATCACGCGCTTGCCAGAGCTGCTCGATCATCTGTGGCAAGAAATGTTTAGTGCGGTGGAACTGGCCACCACGAAAACCTTCCACCGCCTGGTCTTCCTGGCTGCCCACTTCGAGTTGCAATCCCTCGATTAGCCCCAGTGGGTCAATCAGAAACGAACGGATGATAGAGGGGTACAGGCTTTTAAAATCCAGCACCAATACCGAGTCATACAGGCCAGGTATCGAGTCCATCACGTAACCGCCGGGACTGGCGAGCCAGTTCTCCGGTGTCAGGTTGGGCGCTATATAGCCAGCTCTGTGCAGCCTGGGTAAATAGAGGTTGGTAAACGCCGCGACTGAGCCGCCCAGACGATCGAGTTCGACACCGGTTAATTTGGACCGCTGGATGGCAAATTCAATCAGGTGGGTATGGTCAAAGATACGATTGACTAATACGCAGTCTTGCAGGTTGTATTTGGCCAGGGCAGGTTTGTCATGGCGAAACATATGGTTGATTTCCGCCATTCGGTCGTGGACATTGTTGATCGCCTTACCTTCACCCAGTAATTCGCGCGAAACCGACTCCAATGACCAGGAGCGAAACTGGTAAGTGGCGGTTTTTAAGGTATCGATGCCATCCATCACCACGCGACCGGGTAAGGTGACAAATCCCTGCTGCGAATGGCTGGCGGTACGAAAGTAACTGTGGCGCTGGCCCCGGCCGAGCTTGAGTTTGAGCTGATGCCACAGGGCACGCTTGTGGATCAGGCGAAAATCGAAATCGATGACGCTCCAGCCAATGACGATGTCCGGATCATAACGTTGAAACCAGTCGACTAATGCCAGCAGTAGTGCACGCTCATCGGTTACCCACTGGATGTTGGTCTCGGCAGGCTCAGGCTCGCCGACCATAATGACCCGGCTGTCCATAACGCTGTCCAGACCAATGGAATAGAGAATACCTTTTTCAGAGCACTCTATATCGAGCGATACCACCGAAAGTGAGGGGATATAATCGCCGGTACGACATTTGGCGGCAGTGACTTTGCTATAGCCATGTTCACTTCGTACCTGGCCGGCAAATTCGACACTGCCCTGAATATAGCGCTCCATCAGGTATCGGTCTGCCAGCTTGATATCGGCTTCGAAAGTTTCAATCCCCTGTTGCTGCAGAGCCTCGCACAGCTGTTGGCTAATTTTGATGGTATTGCTGTACACCGCAGCCACATCTATGTGCTGGAAGGTTTTCATTGGCAGAGATTTTATCCGGCAAGCCAAACCCATTTCGCTAGCGACTCGCTGGGTACTTTCCACCTGTTCGGCTGAGACAAAAAAAACCGGTTGCTCACCGTCAATAACTAGCTGGATCGGCCCATTATCGGTGGCTAACCAAAACTCGATTTGCGTGCTCTGTTCTATATCGCGAGCTTGGCGTGTTAGCACGAAGCCAGATTCAATCGTCAACCCAGGGATTCCTTTTTTTGTAACTGCGGGCGTTACCGATAATGATAACCAAAGGTATCAGACTGTTACACGCAAATCTGCCATTTACCTGCTACGCTATACCCAGAGTCTAAGGTCTAAATAGTGACTCATGCACACACTTCTGTTGGTCAAAAAATTATTTTACCTACTGTAACATTATGAATAATATTTGTTTTTTATGAAATGATTAACAGGTGTAGCTTTAGGAGGAAGTGAGCAAAATATTCGTCAGGTGCCCGCCACTAATTAAAATAAGTACTTGCTAAAGTTTGCATTTGGGCACATATTCAGTGTAAGAATCTAGTCCAAAATAGGTTACAATAGGCAGCGAAGCTGCGATCCACTGGCTAGGTGGGTGCAGAGCCAAGTAATAAGCGTGGAGATACAAGTTTGATAAGTGTTTTCCTTGTAGATGATCACGAGCTGGTTCGCACAGGGATACGACGTATTATTGAAGACGTCCGTGGAATGAACGTAGCAGGGGAAGCTGATAGCGGTGAAGAAGCAGTAAAATGGTGTCGAAATAATCATGCCGACGTCATTTTAATGGACATGAATATGCCGGGTATTGGTGGCTTAGAGGCTACCAAGAAGATCTTGCGTTTCAATCCTGATATGAAAATCATCGTTTTAACTGTTCATACGGAAAATCCGTTTCCAACTAAAGTGATGCAAGCCGGAGCTTCGGGTTACCTGACTAAAGGTGCCGGTCCGGATGAAATGGTCAATGCAATTCGCGTGGTTAATAGCGGTCAACGCTATATCTCGCCGGAAATTGCCCAGCAAATGGCGCTCAGTCAGTTTTCACCAGCGTCAGAAAACCCGTTTGCCGATCTGTCCGAGCGGGAGCTGCAGATAATGATGATGATAACCAAAGGTCAGAAGGTCACAGACATTTCTGAGCAGCTCAATTTGAGCCCGAAAACGGTTAACAGTTATCGCTATCGACTGTTCAGTAAGCTGGATATCAGTGGTGACGTAGAATTGACTCACTTAGCGATTCGACATGGAATGTTAGACACTGAGAGCTTGTAGTGTCGTCATCGTTTGATTCATCTGCTTTTCTCAAAACAGTCACTAATCAGCCCGGCGTTTACAGAATGTACAACGCCGATGCTGATGTGATTTATGTCGGTAAAGCCAAAGATCTGAAAAAGCGCCTGTCCAGTTACTTTCGTAAGAAAGTGGACAGCGAAAAAACACGCGCTTTGGTCAGCAACATAGCCAAGGTCGATGTCACCGTCACCCATACCGAAACTGAAGCTCTGATCCTGGAGCACAATTACATCAAGCAGTACTTACCTAAGTACAACGTACTGCTGCGTGATGATAAATCTTACCCTTACATCTTTATCAGTGGGCACAAGCATCCGCGTTTGTCTCTGCACCGCGGAGCCAAGAAACGTAAAGGGGAGTATTTTGGCCCTTATCCGGATTCAGGCGCAGTACGCGAAACCTTGCATCTGCTGCAGAAGATTTTTCCGGTACGCCAGTGCGAAGATACGGTATATAGCAACCGCACCCGTCCCTGTCTGATGTATCAGATTGGTCGCTGTGCAGCGCCATGTGTCAGTAGTGTGATTTCGGATCAGGACTATGCAGAACTGGTTAACTACGTACGACTATTTTTGCAGGGCAAAGATCAGCAGGTGCTCAACCAACTGGTTGAGAGAATGGAGCAGGCCAGTCAACAGCTGCAATTTGAACAGGCGGCCCGGTATCGGGACCAGATCCAGGCAATTCGACGGGTTCAGGAACAGCAGTTTGTGGCCGAAGACAGTATGGACGATATGGACGTGCTCGGTTTTGCCCAGGAAAGCGGGATTGCCTGTATCCATATTTTGATGATTCGTCAGGGCAAGGTGCTTGGCAGCCGCAGCCATTTTCCTAAAATCCCAAACAATACCAGCCGCGAAGAGGTGTTTGATAGTTTTCTGACTCAGTACTACCTCAATCAACAGGAGTCTCGGACCATACCGGGAAGGGTGATCCTGAATCGTGATTTGCTCCCCGATATCGCGCCGATTCAGTCTGCGCTGACTCAGCTCGCCGGGCGAAAAGTTCTGTTTCATGTTGCCCCTAGCGGGACTCGTGGCCGTTACCTTAAACTGTCTAATACCAATGCGCTGACGGCGATTACCACCAAGATCAACCACAAGATGACCATCTCACAACGCTTCAAAGCGTTGCGGGAAGTTCTGGCGATGGATTCCATTGAACGAATGGAGTGTTTTGATATCTCTCACACCATGGGGGAGAGCACCATCGCCTCTTGTGTAGTGTTCAATCAGGAAGGCCCGGTAAAACAGGAATACCGTCGCTACAATATTACCGGTATTACCGGCGGCGATGACTACGCGGCGATGGCACAGGCGTTAGAACGTCGCTACTCCAAGCAGCTGGATGTAGATAAAATCCCCGATATTATCTTTATTGACGGTGGTAAAGGGCAGCTAAACCGGGCCCATGAGATTGTTTCCCGCTATTGGGACGAATGGCCATTTCGTCCCACCATGCTGGGTATTGCAAAAGGAGTGACCCGTAAACCCGGGTTGGAAACGCTGATCACTACCGATGGCGAAGAATTCCATCTGCCCTCAGACGATCCGGCGCTGCATCTGATGCAGCACATTCGTGATGAAAGCCATAATCATGCTATTGCCGGTCACCGGGCGAAACGGGGCAAAACGCGCCGCACCAGTTCACTGGAAGGCATTGAAGGAGTGGGGCCCAAACGTCGTCAGGCGCTGTTAAAATACATGGGCGGACTCCAGCAGCTAAAACGTGCCAGTGTCGAAGAAATCTCCAAAGTTCCCGGAATCAGTCATTCTTTGGCAGAAAACATTTATCAAGCATTGAAACAATAATGAAAATCCCGCACCATAAGAGCCCGGTTCGCCACGGTGAGCCGGCCGACTACGCAATCGATAAGAGCCCTAACAAATATGCGTCTTAATATTCCTAACATTCTGTCTTTACTGCGACTATTTTTGATTCCAGTCTTTGTTGTCGCGTTTTATCTGCCGTATAGCTGGGCCCCCTTTGCTGCGGCTATGATCTTCTGGGTAGCCGGGTTTACCGATTGGCTGGATGGCATGTTGGCACGAAAGTTAGGTCAAACGTCCCGTTTTGGTGCATTTATCGATCCGGTCGCCGATAAAGTCCTAGTCGCTACGGCGCTGATTTTAATTACCGAGCACTACCATTCTATCTGGGTCACCATTCCGGCGGTGACGATGATTGCCCGTGAAATCATTATCTCCGCGCTTCGCGAGTGGATGGCTGAAATCGGTAAACGTGCCAGTGTCGCCGTGTCCTGGATAGGTAAAGTAAAAACGCTGACGCAAATGTTTGCCTTGTGGGTGCTTATCTGGCGCTATGATGACTGGATGATCTGGTTAGGCTATATCGCCTTGTATGTCGCAACCATTTTAACTTACTGGTCGATGGCCCAATACTTGATGGCGGCGAAGGACGATCTGTTGAGCGAGGAACATCACTAACCGGTGTAAAACAGTTATTGATTTCAAAAAGCGGGCGATGCCCGCTTTTTTTGTCTTTGTTGTTTAATAGGTATCTGCCGTTTGTAATAGTTATCTAGTTGAATTGAGCAGCAATTTTGTTAGTTTATTGACCAATTCAGCCCTTTTTGAATGCAAAGTAGACAAACGATTCAAAATTTAAAAAATAGTGTTGACTCAACTGGGCGAATCCGTAGAATGCATCCCGTACCCAAGAGCAATGCTGGTTAGCCAGGTTGGAAAGGGACACAAGAAGGCGCGTTGGCAGAGTGGCTATGCAGCGGATTGCAAATCCGTGGACCTCGGTTCGACTCCGGGACGCGCCTCCATTTGCGACACTAGCTCAGTTGGTAGAGCGCAACCTTGCCAAGGTTGAGGTCACGAGTTCGAACCTCGTGTGTCGCTCCAGTTTAAATGGATAGTGATTAATTTAGTCGGTATCCAAGATGGTGCTCCATCTGTAGAGTTCAAAAAAACCAGCCAAAGGCTGGTTTTTTTGTGCCCAAAACTCAGCATAAAAATCCTTCATATCTCTCTTCTGCTTCTCAACAACTGTGTTCCGCCCGTTATGTTTCATTGGTTGTCCATTAACCTGAAATCGATGACTGAAATGACAAGTTCAACAGATTGGCAACTATAGAATGGTTAATATATGCCCGCCATTTATTTGATCAGCTTGCCAGAATAAGACGAAATAATATATTCACACCATAAATGTTAGTTTTATCAACAATTGTACGTGCTTATTAATGTTAGCTTTTTTGTGCTTGCTATGTGGTTACCTGTTAACTGCAAATATTAACTACCTTCGATTAGCAAGCTGATAATTCTGTGTCTCTATGTTTTGGCAGGCACAAGTTTTAGTTATAACGAGAGAGAAAATAATGAAAGCGACAACACTTAAACGTGCAATTTTGCCGTTATCCTTGCTGTTATCAGTTCCTGTATACGCGTACCAAAACGGTACCATGATGCAATATTTTCATTGGTATGTACCGAATGATGGAAAACTGTGGACCCAGGTTGAAAGTAATGTTCAATCACTGGCAGAAACAGGCATTACGGCACTTTGGCTTCCTCCTGCGTACAAAGGTGCTGGTGGTAATAGTGACGTAGGTTACGGTGTCTATGATATGTACGATCTGGGTGAGTTTGATCAGAAAGGTTCGGTAAGAACCAAATACGGCACCAAAGATGAGTACATTAGTGCAATCCAGGTAGCCCACCAGAACGGTATTCAAATTTATGGCGATGTAGTGTTTAACCATAGAGGGGGGGCAGACGGTAAATCTTGGGTCGATACTAAGAAAGTTGACTGGGATAACCGAAATATTGAACTGGGTGATAAATGGATTGAAGCCTGGGTAGACTTCAGTTTCCCTGGTCGCAACGACAAGTATTCACCGTTCCACTGGGCCTGGTATCACTTTGATGGCGTTGACTGGGATGACGCCGGAAAAGAAAAGGCTATTTTTAAGTTCAAGGGTATCGACAAAGGTTGGGACTGGGAAGTCAGTTCGGAAAAGGGAAATTACGATTACCTGATGTATGCTGATCTGGATATGGATCACCCGGAAGTTAAACAGGAACTGAAAAACTGGGGCGAATGGTACCTTTCTATGACAGGAGTCGACGGCTTTCGCATGGATGCCGTTAAGCACATTAAATACCAGTATCTACAAGAGTGGATCGACTACCTGCGAGCAAAAACAGGCAAGGAACTATTCACTGTCGGTGAATACTGGAATTATGACGTCAATCAGCTTCACAACTTCATTTCCAAGACTTCGGGAAGCATGTCTCTGTTTGACGCGCCGCTACATATGAATTTCTATAATGCCTCTCGTTCTGGCGGCAACTACGATATGCGTCGGATCATGGATGGCACTTTAATGAAGGATAATCCAGTAAAAGCGGTAACTCTGGTTGAAAACCATGATACGCAACCGTTACAGGCGTTGGAATCTACAGTGGATTGGTGGTTCAAACCGCTGGCCTATGCATTTATCTTGCTTAGAGAAGAAGGCTACCCATCGGTATTTTACGCAGATTATTACGGTGCGCAGTACTCTGACCAAGGCTACAACATCAATATGGCGAAAGTCCCCAATATTGAAAAGCTAGTCTCATTGCGAAAAGACTACGCATACGGAAAACAGCACTCTTATCTGGACCATTGGGATGTCATCGGCTGGACAAGAGAAGGGGACAGCGAACACCCTAACTCCATGGCCGTGATCATGACAGACGCGGCTGGTGGCAGCAAATGGATGTACACAGGGCACCCTAATACGCGATATGTCGATAATCTGGGTAACCGTAGTGAAGAAGTCTGGACGGACGGCAATGGCTGGGCAGAGTTTCCAGTCAACGGTGGCTCTGTATCGGTTTGGGTGAGTACCAATTAATTGGTATCGCTAGCCGAAAGGTATTCGGTATTCGATAAATAACAAAAGGCTGGAAATTCCGGCCTTTTGTTTCATTTACTTAGAATGTCATTAACGCAATAACCAGTCGCTACTCAACTAAGTTATTAATTGTCAGCCGGTTACCCGACGGTTTTGGTTGTTACATGACCATATTAATAACCTCAGTACAGACAAAGCAGGGCGGTAACAAGGGGCCAAAATGCTTAACTGATGAACTAAATGTCTGATTAATGAACATGAGAGGCGGATTTTTAGCCATGCAGTTCAAAACATTACATTTTCTTGTTGACGAAAATTCTCAATGAAGTAAAGTACACCTCGTTCCCAGCGACAACGGGTTGCTGAGAATGATTTAAGGATGGTGTCTCCATCGCTTATATAGCGTGCCCTGGTGGTGGAATTGG
>NZ_JBNKVP010000099.1:0-10513 GCF_050299255.1 Vibrio sp. | reverse complement strand
GTCCATTTTTTGTTTATTGGTATGAAATATATAATTCCCCACCCAATATTAAATGGAATAATGAACTGTAAACAAGAAGGTGAAACTTTATTTATATGGGGTACTGTGACTTCGCTTCAATAATTGTTTTTGTTTATGTGATTAATTATTAATTTACAATTTATAACAAATTATATTTTTTATAAGTTTTGATGTAAATAAAATAAATATAAAACTGAATAACCATTAGTGCGGTGGATGCATTGCGCATGGGAGATAGGCTGCTGATGGTAAGATTGCTGACTAATAATAACTTTTGTTGATATATAGTCAGCAAATTAAACTGATTTGCTATATGTTTTACTTAGTATTTTTGACCACTAAATATTGCGACTGTACCTATTATTTTAATGTTGACATTTTTCAGGTGCTTATTTAATTGAGATGTCAGTTGTTCAATATCATCTTCCTGATTAGAAAATATACCTTTTCGGTTATAAATCGCCATCAAACTTTGTGCTGCTTTATTCAACTTAATTCCTTTGGCCGAAATTGAACCCTGGCCCAAAATCGTGCTGCCGAACAGCCAACCTTCAGCTTTCAGATTAGCCGCCAGATTGGCCAATACGACACCTTTTTCGGTTAAACTTCCGGGCAGGCAGTGCAACAGGTAATTGATACTGATGGAGTCAAAGCACTCCTGAGCTGCAAACGGTTCAAACACATTGTGTTGTAATAGCGTTACGTGACTCCGTGGCGCCGCTTTTCGGGCCGCCGCCAGGCTGTTAGGATTGAGATCCATTAACGATAATTGCTGGCAATGCTCTGGTAAGTAGTGCTTCAGGTAGTAGCCGGTACCGACGCCGACATCGAGATGGTTATGGCCGGTAAAGTCACCAAACTGCTGGCCAATCAGATGAGTCGGACAGCGCCATAAGTAATGGTTTGAGAGCCCCAATACCCACCAGTCATAGATGGTGAGCACCGCTCGATTGTAGATGGCCTGTCCTGCTGTGACGTCAGGAGAATGACTACTCAACTTGTTCATACTCTGTTTTCCGAATTTCTCTACTGTATTAAAGCGCAAGCATAGCGTAGCTAAACGGCAAGAAATGTACGGGTTTGTATGTTAAGGGGAGATCGCCATCAGGCTATTCTTTGTCGAAGCTATCAACGACAATCGCGCCCATAGAGGCGGGCATGGTAATCACAATGATGCGCTTAATCGAAGTCACAGGGTCGGTAAAGATGGGTAATTTATCCAGACAGATCAGAACCAGACATACCACGAGTGCGGCGATGAAATAGGCAATGGCAATGCGTAAAACAAATACCCACACCCGATTCTGAATCCGCTGTTGAAACACACTTTGGTAGGCAAATAGGCCGAGAAATATTACTGATAGAGACACCAACAGCAGCAGGTTAGTGAAGGGTAAGGTTTCACCGAGTGTCCAGGCTTCTTCCGAAAATGAAATGGGCACGGCCAGTGCAAATGCCCCAACCAGTACCTGACTGGCGTCTTCCATGTTGAAACTGATCTTCATTCCTTACCCCACCATTTGCCGTTGGTGTTTTTAAATTTTACGCTTCATGGCCGCCGTGAGCCGCAGCTACCAAGGCATCAAATCGCTTATTACCGTGCAGCAGTTCAAAGTCTTTTTCATCTGCGATCAAATCCCGAACTGAAGGGCTGGCTTTAATTGCCCGTTCCAAATCATCAATCGCCTGAGACTCGACACCCAATCTGGCATATGCACAGGCACGCTGATAGAGGGCCGGGCCGTTAGCATCATCCACTTCCAAAACGCGGTTACATAGGCTCATCGCCCAGTGATACTCTTTGATCTCCATTGCAGCATCGGCTTTGTATGTCAGCGCTTCCAAATCTCCTGGGCGAATGAGCAATATTTCATCGTAGACGCCAATCCGCTGCTCAGGAGTTTGCATACTTTGCGCCCTTAGCCAGAGGTTGTGGATCTCATTGATCTTCTCAATCTCTTTGTTGTTCTCGCTGATTATGCGTGTCTTACGCTTCAGATCCCGCTCCAGGGCGAGGAACTTCTTCTCATATTCCTGGGCGATTTTTTCCAGACGTTGATTGGCCATCTGACGGGTATTGTGTTTCAGTTCTCTCAGTGACTGCCAGCCGACAAAGGCGATGAGTGATGCCACACCAGCAATAATATAGAAGAAGTAGGTCACGGTGACGTTGGCATAATTTAATGATTTGTCCGCCACGTCCAGCTCCCGATCGGTAATCTGAACCGTCAGCCGTCTTTCCAGATCTTGCTGGTCTTGTCTTAGCGCTTTGAGTTCATCCAGGATGTAGCGCTCCATCAGTGGTCTATCCAGTAGTTCACTGTCTGAATATTGCGGTGCGTCTGCGGCGTGCGCCGAGGCGGTAAACAGGGCCATCATGATCAGAAGGCGATTTATCATTGTCGTTTTCCTAACTAACTGTTTCATATTCACACATTAGCAACTACCGCCCTCGACTTCAAAAGCTAAACCGTTGAAATTGGGTGTAACTATTCATTCAGTCAATCAAGGTATTGTCGCCAAGCATAAGTTAGGCGAATTAAAAATGCTCCATTAGTCCCCATATTAAAGAGTGAAGGTAATCGTTTAATGACAGATTGCTTGCTGTGATTACCCCATCTCGCTTGGAGTTTCCAGGAGATGGGCAGCGGCAAATCACCGGCTAGTTTGAGGTGTTTATGATTCGTTATCCATCGATTCACTTTTCTGTCGCAGAGAAAAACCAAACCAAAGCGTTACCTGTTTGGCCTGCTGCTATCACGTTCCCGGTAAGTCGTCGAGATGAACTGTTCTCGATTGCGCCTTATTTGTGGGCTCCAATGGTGCAAATGCGCAGAGTTGCGGATATTCGGCGACTACTGGAATGGGTGCAGTCTCAGGACAAGGAAAAGTTGACGGTACATTAACCAGTACATAGTTACTAAGTAGTCCACTTTTATGCAGATTTTTTCTAATAACATAACTAATTTATCTATAGATAATCTTGAAAGTTTATAGAGAAATAAATATATAAAGTATCGGGAATTGAACTTGGCTAAGGTTATTTCCCTGATTGATTTGTTTACTAATATTGCTTCTTAAGGAGGATATTATGAATACTATTGATCTCACTCCGCTATACCGCAATACAATAGGCTATGACCGTCTTGCTTCGCTAATAAATAGTGCGCTAAGTACTGATAGTGTGCCTAGCGGCTACCCACCGTATAACATAGAAATGGTGGGTGATAATGAATACGCCATTACTTTGGCTGTCGCAGGCTTCGACCAACAGGAATTGGAGATTCAGGTTGAACGCGGCGTGCTGATAGTGAAAGGTAGCAAAGCGAAAAAAGACTCCAGTAAGTATCTGTATCAGGGTATTGCACACCGGTCTTTTGAACGCAAGTTTGACTTGGCAGAATATGTGGAAGTTAAAGGTGCTGAATTAAATAATGGACTGTTAACCGTACATTTGATTAAGCAAATTCCCGATTCGATGAAACCAAAAAGCATTGCAATACAGTCTCCGGGAAAACAGGTCCTGGAGCACCAGAAAGAAAGCTAACGTTATGGGGCTGCGGTTTAACGCAGCCCTTTTTTGCGACTAACCAGGCGAGTATATAGTCTCGGCTTGGCAGGTTTGCTGCGTTTTTTCTCTGGGGTAATCTTAACCACACCCTTTTGCAGAATCAGGTTATTAGGGTAGGTGATAATGTTGCCGTTGTTATGGCGAATAATGACATGGAACATGGTGATATCTATCATTTCCCCTTCTATGTCATCATCTTTATCCAGCACTCTTACTCTGTCGCCTACCCGGTAGGGAAAAACGAAGAAAATCAAAAAACTAGCGGTCACGTTACTCAATATGGACCACTGAGCGAACAGCGCGACACCCAGTACGGCGAAGATTGAAGAGAGGAACAGCGAGATGTCGCCGTAGCCGATGTCCAGGCTGATGGAAAATAGCGAGGCAAACACAAACAACAGGGCGATATTAAAACAGCGCAACACGAAGCTGAGCCGGGCGGCATTAACTTGTTTGCTACTGGCCAGTTTTACGATGGCCCGGCTGGCGATGCGCTTAAGCACGCCGTATAAAATCAGCAGCGTAATAGCCAACGCCAGTTTGTATAGTACAGGAGTGAGGTTTAAATATTCGCTCATTGAGTTTCTGAAGAAAAAATATCTGTAATCATCAAATTACCCTGATTGCTCAGAATAGCAATCAATTAGTATGAAAATGAAAATTTTCGCATATTCAGTTGACGTTTTCCGGCAAGATGATCCCCTGCTCGATAAAGCCTTGTTCCAGTCTGGCCAGCTCTTTCCGCGCTATAACAAGCTGCTGGCTAACCAGGGCTGCATCAGTGTGGCCAGATTCGATCTGTTTAAAAATCTGGCTTAAATCCGAAGCCCCGGCAGAAGCAGACGCCCCTTTGGCGCCGTGAGCAATACTTTTCACTTTCGCGACATTATGCTGTTCCAGAGCTTGATCCAACAGGCCGATATCACGGGAGATGTTTTCCCACAACATTTTGAAAATGGTCTGCATCAACTCGTGATTATTCGGGCCGATTACCCGATAAAGGTAGTCGTAATCTATCCCCGGGATGCGCTGATTTTGGTCCATTGCATGTCCTGACTTATCGGCGTCGCCGTCACTCTTAACGACCGCTTCTATTCTTTCTGACAGTATCCGCTTTAAGGTATGAATTTCAACCGGCTTGGCCAGATAATCGTCCATACCGGCATCGAGACAACGCTCGGCCTCTCCCGCCAGTGCATTGGCCGTAATGGCGATAATCACAGTTTTCGCCTGTTCGGATTCCTCCTCCTGACGGCGTATTTCGGCGGTCAGTTCGAAACCATCCATCAGCGGCATGTGGCAGTCAGTCAACACAATACCAAACTCACCAGTTTGCCATTTTTCCAACGCCTGCTGGCCATCATTCGCCATCTCATAATCAAACCCCAGATTATCCAGTTGGTGGGACAATACCAGTTGGTTGGTGGGCTGATCTTCGGCACAAAGAATTTTCGGCAGCCGCTGGTTCCGGTGCAAGGCTGCATTGAGTGGTACGATATTATCATGCAGGGTTTCGTTCAGGGTCGGACTCCAGTCAGGGCTGGCCTGGCCGGATAACACCGCCAGCGCGTGCAACAGTTCGCTCGGTTTTAGTGGACAAAGGGTAATGGTGTAACTGGTTGGGGTAGTCAGTCCCGGGCTGGCAGTGTGATCGTCAGACAGCATCAGAGTCCGCAACTGCTGGCTATCGGCTCGGTGATAATCGGTAATGACGATGGTCTTAGGATCCAGTTCGCGGTCTGCAGTCGCAGAGGATGCCCACAGCTTTTGTGCCGGGCTTAACTGGCTTAGCAATTGTTGGCATTGATCGGCAATGGCGTTGTTGTGGATATCCAACAGAACTTTTAATGCACTGAAATCAAACTGTGAGGCCAGGGTGAAGGCGTTGTCTGACGGGTGCATCGGCAGCCGGACGGTAAAAGTACTGCCGATATTCTGCTGGCTGCTGGCTTCGATCTCACCCTGCATCATGTCGACAAAAGATTTAGTGATACTGAGACCCAGTCCGGTACCGCCGTATTTACGGGTTGTTGAGCTATCGGCCTGCGAAAAAGGCCGGAACAGTTTGTTAACCTGAGTCTGTGACATGCCGATGCCGGTATCCTGAACCGACAGTATTACCGTATGGCCACGATCTCCCGGGCTGGCGGTGACTCGCACTTTGCCTTTGGTGGTGAACTTTATCGCGTTACCCAGCAGATTGAGTAAGATTTGACGAATGCGCACCGGATCCAGCTGTATCTCTGATGGCAGAGAGAGATCGTAGTCGATGAACAGCTCGACACTCTTGTTGTTGGCGTTAACCCACAGCAACTCGGTGGTGGTTTCTATCAGGCTCAGCAGTTTAGTCGGGCGGATCTCCAGCGCCATCTGACCTGATTCAATTTTAGAGAAGTCCAGAATATCGTTGATGATCTGCAGCAGCGAGTAAGAGGAGTCGCGAATGGTGCGCATCATGCGTTGCTGGTCATTACTCATTGGAGTGTCACTCAGCACATCGATCATACCTATCACACCGTTCATCGGTGTGCGTATTTCGTGGCTCATTGTGGCGAGGAAGCGCGATTTGGCCTGATTGGCCTGCTGCGCGGCTAAGGTTTCCTTGGCCAGACTTTCCTGAATGACGCGCTCCTGGGTGATATCCAGATTAATACCGAACATGGTCTGGACGTTGCCCTGCTCATCCAGCAGCATATCGGCTGAGCTGCGCACCCATTGCATGTTTCCGGTTGTCTGGTTGAAGACTCTGAACTCAGCACTAAATGGGGATTTGGCTTCAGTAGCTTGCTCCACTTGAAGTTCCAGCGGTTCAATATCTTCGTTATGAATGCTGCTGCGCCACTGTTCGTAGCTGATCGTTGCACCGGGTTTGAAGCCGTAAATTTTGTACATGTTTTCATCAAACCTGAGCTCATTGGTGGTCATGTCCCGCGACCAGTTACCGACGCCACCGGCTTCTGACGCCAGTTTCAGGCCAAGCAGCAGTTCTTCTCTTTCATTTTTCGCCTGTTGCAATTCGGCTTCAAAACGCTTGCGTTCAGTGATGTCTTCCAGAATGGCCACCCAATAGAGCGGTTGACCTCGCGAATCATGTACCATGGATAACGACAGGTTAGCCCAGAATACCTGTTGGTTTTTTCGGACAAATCGCTTGTCCAGCGAAGCATCTTTTCTCAGCCCGAGTCGAACCTGCTCGACCGTTTCGGCTTGCTGAGTTAAATCTTCCTGGAAGGTGATGTCTGACAACGTCAGTAAGGCGAATTCTTCTTCCCGATAGCCAAAAATGGCACACATATGATCGTTCACTTCCAGAAACTGGTTGGCCAGCGACAAGCGGGATATGCCCACTGCGGCCTGACTAAAGGCGGTGCGGTAAATCACTTCTCGCTGTTTTAGCTCCTGACGCAGTTCCAGCTCGCGACCTTTGGTATCTTCCTGTTCACTGATATCGCGAATTACGCCGACAAAGGCTTTATTTTCCCCCAGTTCGGTTTCACCAAAAGAGATTTCAATAGGGAATAGCCGGTTTGATTTATGCAGTCCGTCTTTTTTAACCGGATATTTGATGCTTTGGCTAGAGTCGTTGGTGAGCTTAACCCACAGGCTATCTTCAGGGGCCCTGTTGTCCGGCGTCAGGATCAGGTCGGGCAGATATTGGCCCAACAGTTCTGACCGGGAGCGGCCAAACATCAGTTCAAGCGAGCGGTTCATGTCTGAAATATGCAGATGGCAATCTACCACCACCAGGCCGTCGGTTGCGGTATCAAACACCGAGCGAAGGCGGTTTTCTGACTCCCGATATTGTTGACTGCGTTCTGCTATTTGCTGCTCCAGTTGACGCTGCAGATGGTCATCTTCGAGTCGCGCTTCGGTGACATCGGTCAGAATACCGGTGTAATGGGTCAGCTGATTGTGGTCGTTATAAACTGGATCGATACTGAACTGGTTGTAAAACAGGCTGCCGTCTTTTCGATAATTGCGCACGATGCCCTGGCAAGATTTCCCTGCACCAATCGCCTTACGTATCTGCAACAGTTCTGGCTGGTCGGTGTCGCTGCCCTGCAAAAATCGACAGTTGCGTCCTAGGACGTCGCGTTCCAGATAGCCGGTGAGCTGCTCGAACGCGCGGTTCACATAGACAATCGGCTGATCCGGTTGCTGAACGTCACAGACGATGATCGCGGTCTTGGTTGAATCCACAATGCGTTGATGTATCGCCAAATGAAACTGCTGGCTTTGTTGATGTTCAGTCAGTTGGCGGTTTGATTCCAGAGTCTGTTTCCAACTGGCCAGGGTATTCATCATCTGGCCAAAATCTCGCCCCTCTTCCAACACCGGTAACCGGATGTCGGTGTTACCGATCGCCAGTTGATCCGCCACTCGGATGAACTCACTAATAGGCCGACGGGTTTTAACATACAGATATACTGCCGCCGCAAGCACGAGAAACAGAAAACCGAGCGCCGTCAACAGATACTGGGTCACGACTTTTTCAGACAGGGCAAAGGCGATATTGGAGTCCAGTCGGACTAAGGTGGACCAGCCGACACCCGCCACGCTGTCTCTGGCCATTGAGTGGGCATATCCGTCAACCTGCTCTATGCCCTTACGAAAGTGACTGGACAGGACGCTGCCACTTAAACCGGATACGGCAAGGCTGGCACTCTCAACGCCGACATCCGCCAGATTAAGCTGGCCCACTACAGCAAAATCGCGACTGTAGGCCGCCTTTTTCTGGCCAACCGGATCAACATCGATAATGACGGTGCCGGTCTTGTCGAGCAGGGTCAGTTCAACTTGCGCCATCCCCTGGTTAGCCAGACGTTGATAGTTATCGAGGAAAATGTTTTCAATGACGGCGAAATCAATCACGTTGATCCAGACGCCAATCGCTTGACCTTTGGTATCTCTGATCGCACTGGCAAATAGCAGATCGTAGCTGTTTGGGTTGTTATCGATCATTTTACGCTCTGGTCCCAGCAGTACCGCCGAACTTTCCAGATCTTTATTCTTATTCTCCGATGCCAACACAGCCTTGAACCAGGCTTTATTGCGTATCTCTGCCGCATCCAACTTCATCTGCGGCAACGGCTGGCCAAAACGATCATTGCGGTTGGCGGCGATAAGCCGACCGTCTTTATCAAACAGTACCACCCGGCGATAGTGGGCGTTGTTGCGGATTAAGCTGTTCAGGTTGGCGAGATTATTCTGGCTGGTAGCCACAGGAATAAGCTGGTTGGTCGCAATTTCCCCCAATGAGAGCGGAAGCACCCTGGCTTCATGGCTGAGTTCAAATAATTTCTGATCGACCAGCCGGATCAAAAGCGTTGATTCGCGGGCAATATCGTCCATTGCGGACTGTTTCAATACCTGGTTCGCTTTCCAGGATGCGCTGGCGATCGCGATGGTCATCAAAACGCCCAGCAGCAGTAGCAAGGTAGGTAGACGAGAAGTAAAGCTCATATCAGGTTACTCGTTGTGATGCTCTCGCAAGATTGATAAACGGATGCTGAAGCAGGGTATCGATGTCAACCGGTTGCGAGTAGAGGTAGCCCTGGGCACACTTACAGCCCAGTGACTGCAAAAACCGTTCTACTTCGATAGTCTCCACACCCTCTGCCACGACTTCTAAGTCCATCGCCCTGGCCATTTGAATGCTCTGTTCCACCACAGTGCGAGATTTATGGTTGGTCAGACAGTTTTGTACAAAACACTTGTCGATTTTCAGTTCTTGAAATGGCAACAGATGAAGCTGTTCCAAAGTTGAATAGCCGGTACCGAAGTCATCAATCGACAGTCGGAACTTGTTCATCCGTAGGCGCAGTATCGACGAGGTTACTGCCGCGGAGTGACTTTCCAATGTCGTTTCAGTTAGCTCGCAGATGATTTTGTCTGTAGGAAGTCGCTGATTCCTGACGGTGTTGATCAGCCAGGTCGAAAACGTATCGTCCAGTAACACCTTGCGGGAAATATTGATCGATAAGGACAACTCAGGCAGCACTGAGCGGGCAATGTGAAATTTATTCAGCGCATCATTGATGACGGCTTTGGTCAGCAACGTAATGTTCTGGTTCGATTTCTCCGCCACGGCAATAAAGCTTTCCGGTGGAATAACTTCTCCGTCCTCTGCACGAATTTTAGCCAAGGCTTCGATACCAACAATCGAGTAGGTATCCAGGCAAATTTGTGGCTGAAAAAACGCTTCGAAGCGGTTTTGTTGCAGCGCTTCGACGATTTTGCGTTCCGACATCGAGGTATGCGGTAAGACCGCTTTGCAGTACTGATAATTATTAGCCTTGTCGACAAAACTCTGAATCATGGCCGGTTCGATGGGCTTTAGGGTCCAGCCGAGGATCTTCAATTGGTACTGCAGTGCGAGCTGGGCGGTGGAATTGAGCACTTCGTCGTCTTCACCACTAATCAGCACCACCGGAACATCCAGGTGGGAAGTGGCGAGGAACTTCAATACTTCAAAGCCGTCAGACACGGGCATGTTTAAGTCGCAAAACACCAGGTCGATACTTTGATCGTCCAGAATCTGCTGAGCCTCTATGCCATTTTCTGCCTCAACAATGTGGTAGTTGCCCAGTTTCTCCAGGCACTTCGCCAGGGTTAATCTTACGATGGCTTGATCGTCAATAATCAGAATGGTTCTGACCAGATTGCCCACTAACGTGCTCCTTGGGTATGTTGCTCATACCTAGTTGTTGTTTTTGTAACGAATTTGTTATCGCTTTTAGTTTTCAAGCGTAGGGCGAAACCGGTTATTTTTCAAAAGCAAAACGCCAAGTTTTTGCGTGTTGTCGTACTTCTACCGGTAAAAATGCCATGGCTGTTGATCTGCGTAACGCTGGCGTGGTCTGGGGGCCAGATAACCCGAAGCAACTGGCGTGGATAAAAATACCCGCGTCATAGGGCGCG
>NZ_JBNKVP010000098.1:0-10807 GCF_050299255.1 Vibrio sp. | reverse complement strand
GATCAACTATCGGCTCGGGGTAACGCACCGTTTCAAACCCTTCCCAGCGCCAGGGTTGATGAATCCACCGGTTTGGTACCTCGCTTAATTCCGGTAACCAATGACGAACGAACGCGCCATCCGGGTCAAATTTTTCACCCTGACTGATGGGATTAAAGATGCGGAAGTAAGGCTGGCCGTCGCATCCGGTCGATGCACACCATTGCCAGCCACCGTTGTTGGCGGCGTAATCCCCATCAATCAGACAGCTCATAAAATAAGCTTCTCCATGGTGCCAATCGATATGTAAATCTTTGGTCAAAAAACTTGCCACCACCATTCTGAGCCGGTTATGCATCCAACCGGTCTGATTTAACTGGCGCATTGCGGCGTCAACAATCGGATAACCGGTACAGCCTTTCTGCCAGGCAGTTAGCGCATCGCTCGGAGCTAACCAGCGCAAATTCTGTCCCCAGGGGAGAAAACTTTCACCGCGGCTCAGCTTGGGTTCAAAATAGAGCAGATGCTGGTAAAACTCTCTCCAAACCAGTTCGCTCAGCCAGGTCTGGCGACCAAGATTAAGCTCCGGGTGTTGGTAATGCAGCCGCACCATACACTGGCGAACGGACAAAGCGCCAATGGCTAAATAGGCTGACAACTGGCTGGTTCCCGCTTGTGCAGGAAAATCTCGCTGTTGATGATAGTCATCCACTGCCTGATGACAAAAATGGCGTAATTTTGTTAAAATTTCTTTGCTATCAACACTATAGTGGTTGCTAGTTACTCGAGGATAGCGGAAGCTCTGCTGCTCAGACCAACGGATATCTTGCCACTGGTCCGCATGGTCCCAGACCGGCGCGGCTTCTGTCTTGCTGATTTGTGGTGGCCGCTGGTAATACTGTTTCAGATAGGCTTTTTTGAACGGAGTAAAGACTTTAAAGTACTGCCCCTGCTTGTTGAGTATCTGGCCTGGCGCAAAGGCGCACTTGTCGTCATAACTATGCAGTTCGATCTGAATAGAAGCCAACTGCCACTGCAGTTGCTGATCGCGGCGTACTTCATTTAGCTCATACTCTTTATTCAACCAAACCCCTTGGGCGTTGCTCTGCTCTGCAAAATCGGCCAGTTCTGATGCTGCAGCCTCAAAATCGTCACATTCAAAATAGAGCAGTTCAATATTTAGCGACGCCAGATCCTGCTGAAGCACAGACAACCTGCGGTATATCAGGTCAGCCTGAACCGGCGCCAAATGGTGGAAGTCCCACTGTACCGGCGTTGCGATATATACCGCGACCACACTGTCGCCGCTGGCAATGGCCTGCTGCAACGCGGTATTATCTTCGACGCGCAGATCTCGTCTGAACCAAACTATCTGCATCAGTTTACTCCATTTAAAATCTCATCAGCACACAGCATCTCCAACACCTGAGACAGATAAATTCTACCCGGGTATTGACCCGCCAAGTTGTGGGCTATCAATAACTGCGCCTCATTAAGGGTTCGGCTGGCAAAGAGAGCCAGATGCTGGTAATGCTCCAACCCAGGGTGTCCGTCAAGCGCTGACAGATCATCCACCCCTTCCAGTACCGTGACTTTCATGCCCTGTTCAATTAAGTTTAGCGCCCATAACCAGACCAACACCTGGCATCCGGGCTCCAGGCTGACCAGTAAACAGGGGGCGCCTCTTGCTGCTTTAGTCTCGGCACGCATCACTTCCCAAATTTTTACCAACAATTGGTTGTGCAGCAAACTCTTATGCAAAGCCCGATACGGTCTTTTCACCTGCTCTAAGGTATCGAGTAGCGGCAGGATAAATTGCTGTTCGACATGCCGCAGCGGATATTCCTTAAACACCGTATTGACGATATTGGCTACTTTATTGGTGTCCAACCGGCTGACCGCCATCAAGCACTGCTCAACCTCATCCAGCCTGACTGGTGTGGTTTCATCCGTCTGCAGAGACGAATCCGCATTCAGCAGGTCTTTAACCCTGCCGATAGATACCCCTTTGGCCAGCCAGCTTTGAATCTTTACTATGGTATCAATATCTTGCTGGCTGTAGAGACGGTGGCCTTTTTCACTGCGATGCGGTTTAAGCAAATTGTATCGCCGCTGCCAGGCTCGTAACGTGACCGGTTTCACTCCTGTAAGCTCCGCAACTTGTCGAATCGCGTAGTATTTGCCTTCACAGGCCATAGCGTAACCTCAGCTCTCTTGGGTAGGGGTCTAAGTATTTCTGCCTGCTTAGGTAGTCGTCCGGGTAGGCGGACAGATAATGTTGAATCAACGTAATTGGTGCCAGCAACGGCAGCAGACCGACCCGGTAGTCGTCGATCACTTGCCTCAGCTCGGCTTTCTGTTGACCGGTTAAACTGCGTTTAAAGTAGCCCTGCAAGTGCATTAACACATTGGTGTTGTTCTTGCGACTGGCGCGATTACGCATCGCTTCCATCAATTGCAAACGATAGAGTTCAACAAATTGTTCAATAGGATACTGCTTGATATTGGCGACCAACTTACCCAGCTGACGATAGGCTTCCGGGCAATGCGCCATCAGAGTCAGTTTATAGCGGGAATGAAACGCCACCACTTTCCCGGCACTGGGTACCTGGCCGATGGAGCGATAAAAGTCTGCTAAGCAATACACCCTAGTAATAAAGTTTTCCTTTAAAACCGGATCATTCAGGCGACCATCTTCCTCTATCGGCAGCCAGGGCATCCGATTCATCAGCTGCTCGGTATATAAACCGACACCGTCTTTTTCGGCGTTGTTTTTCTTGTATACCTTGACCCGTTCCATCCCACACGTCGGCGACTTGGCACATACGATATAGCCACAAAGCGACTGTTGAGACAAAGCATCGGCCGTGCTCTTGGCATAGCGGGTCATGGCGTCGGTGTAATCTTTCGAGTCATCTTTGGTTTCCACCAGTTTGATCCTCTGTTCATCTGAGATCAAACGAATGGTCGGCCTCGGCACTGGCAGGCCGATGGCCACCTCCGGGCAGATCGCCTTCATTCGAAAGTGCTTGCCGAGTTCGTTACTGACAAAATTACTTCTCTTGTGTCCTGAATCAAACCTGACTTTCTCTCCCAAGACACAGGCGCTGACACCGACTAATGGTAATACCGAGTCCATACTCTCACCTCCTGTACATAATATTTTTTTGTACAACTTTTTGTCGAGTTCGGATCACCTTGAGGGCAAAAAATTTGTCTGGAGGAGCAAATTAACCTCGTCAAGCAGACTATCTACCTGCAATAGCCTGATATTTTGTCGCAGAAAAACATTCACCCCACCAATAAAACGATTGCCTATCCACTTCCAACACATTTAGTTATCAACATGGGCAATTTATTACCTCGGCTACTTTTTTGTGAACTAACTCTCAAGGATCGAGTGTTTTGAGGGATAGTATGGCCTCAACAGCTATTAAGTGAATCAACAAAATTAGTAATAATATTTGTGATTCCTGGACAACTTTGGAGCAAATACTATGGCAACCCCTCACATTAACGCCCAACCTGGTGATTTCGCAGAAACGGTACTGATGCCAGGCGATCCGCTACGAGCCAAATACATTGCTGAGACCTTTTTAGAAGACGTCCAACAAGTATGTGACGTGCGCAATATGTTCGGTTACACCGGTACCTACAAAGGCAAGAAAGTTTCCGTAATGGGTCATGGCATGGGTATTCCGTCATGCTGTATCTATGTGCATGAACTGATTGCCGAGTACGGCGTGAAAAACGTGATTCGTGTGGGCAGCTGTGGTGCCGTACGTGATGATGTAAAACTGATGGACGTTGTTATCGGTATGGGTGCTTCAACCGATTCAAAAGTGAACCGCATCCGTTTCAACAACCATGATTTTGCTGCTATCGCGGATTTCGAACTGCTGGAAACAGCGGTCAATCAAGCTCGTGAACAGAACGTTCCGGTAAAAGTAGGCAACGTGTTCTCGGCTGATCTGTTCTACACCCCAGAGACAGAACTATTTGAAAAAATGGAAAAACTTGGCATTCTGGGTGTGGATATGGAAGCGGCAGGTATCTACGGCGTCGCCGCCGATCTGGGTGCTAAAGCGCTGACTATTCTGACCGTTTCTGACCACATTATCCGTGGCGAGAAACTGACTTCTGAAGAACGTCAAAAATCGTTCAATGAAATGATGACAGTGGCCTTGGAAACCGCAATTAAAATGTAGTTACGCATGCTGCCGGCGCGAGCCGGTAGCCCGAATAATCCCGAGGGGGTGATTGTGACATCAGGCCAACTGCCAAAGGAAGCTGAGGGTTTACAGCTCAACTTTTGTAAAACATTGGCGTGTGATAACTTTGGATTGAGTGATGCCCACAGATATGTGGTGCAACACGCGAACCCGAAGCGACCTGCGATGGTTTGCCGCGAGTGTGGCGCTTTCCCCCCCTTACTTAACAACCAGGATGTACTGGACGAACTGCAACGACTCAGACACGTTCACAGCGACGGCCTTCCCGCCTGCCGCAACGACCAGTGTGAGAATTTTGGCTTGTCCGTCCATACCCATAAACATCTCTACCACGCCTTCGGTTTCAGTGGTGATCGACAACGATACCGCTGTAAGTCCTGCCAGGGCACATTTGTCGATAAATGGTCTGGAACCAACCATAAGATCACCTTTCAGGAAAATCTGCTCGGCCTGCTGTTTATGAGCTACTCCGTTCGCGAGATCTGCCGGAAACTGACCATCAACCCCAAAACCTTTTACGACCACCTTGATCATATTGCCAGCCGTTGTCGCCGTAAACTGGCTATGTTTGACGCCCGCTGGGTAAACCATGCTAAAAGCTATCAACTGGCGTCCCATTATGTGCCGTTGCAACCGCAAAGTGACAACGGCGTGTTCTGGATTGCCACCGGAGAGGCAAGTAGCGGCTACATTCTCTGCCAACATATCAACTACTCTGCCGATGAAATACCAACCGGCAGCATTGATCACGACCCCTACCGCTCTCCGGCCCGATTTGTGAATCCAGAATTCAGTGCAGAGGCCAATTTAGCTGCGCCGCCTCCGGCCAGTGACTTACGGGAAAGGATTGATCAAAAATACCAGACCATTCTGGCCCGCGGTAACGTGGAAGATCCTATGGGCAATATGACGGCATTTCGTTACCCGTCAAAAGGGGCGCTGATTCGCCCCCCTTACACTTCCTACGCCCACTTTCTTCACGTACTCAGTATGTGCGATGATTCGCGCCGCGTGACTATCTACCTGCCGCAAGATCCCTTACTTCGTTCCGCAGCCCTAAGCGTATGCCTGAAGCGGATACAGCGTCAAAATGTCGACTTAATGTACGTTGAACAGGATCAGGGTTGGGACGATTCTAACCGTTGCGGCAAAATTGACATTGTGCACATGGGGTGGTGGCGTGATCGCTGGGCTATTGCTTCTCAAGACAGTGCCAGTAAAGGAATTTGCTACTTAGCCGGAAATAATAGCGAACCAGAACAGTGGCTTAATACAGCCACCACCTCACAGACGGTTTTTTATCAACAGCGATTCCAGTTGCTGTTTGCCGATTTCATTAACGAACCTCGTCGCAAGTTACGCCCGGGAGGCTTGCTTCCGATGCTGGATATTTTTCGTGCATGGCATAATTTGTGCTATCAAGATAAAAATGGCGTAACGGCAGCGCAGAACCTTGGTCTGACCCATTCACCTCTGACATTAAGGGAATTACTGACCTGAATTCGGTATAGTGTGAACTGAACCAATAAAAAGAGCGGCCTTTTCTACCCCTGCTGATGATATAATCGCCATAAATCATATAGTAAGCTTTACATAAGTATCATTTGCCTGCGGTTAAAGGATTAGTTCATTGGATAAAAGCCAACATCTCCTCGAAAACGAGATAGAGCAAATCAAGGCTCGGATTGAGTCTGACCCAAAAGCCGTGTTTGCCCTGGCAGAACAATATGGAGCTAAATCCGCTCAAATATCCTATCTGGAAGGCGAAATCCAATGTTTGATTATTCTGTCCCGCTGCTGCTGGAATCAGATGGATTACCGCAACGGTCTCAAATACATCAAACAAGCCCACAACAAGCTGAATGAACTGGATACGGATCTCTGTTTACCGGAGATCCTACACATGCATGCCCTGAATTATTGGGGCCAGGCTAAGTATTACTCTGCTCAGCAATTCTGGATAAACGCTCTGGAACAATCCGCGCTGGTAGACGAGATCGATATTCAGATCGAGTGCCTGATAGGTTTAGGCAATGTGTGGCGAATTACTAATGAACACCTGCTGGCGAAGAGTACTCATGAGCTCGCTGTCACGATGGCCAATAAAGCCCGCATCGGCTGGTTGGAGGGCAAAGCCCGTATCCTGCTCGCGTGGGACCTCTACCTGCTGAACAACTACATTGAGATGCTGTCGGTGCTCGATGGCGCAATGGACGTACTCACTGAAAGCGATGACAAAACCTGGTTGGCTGAGATTTGGGATTTTCGCGGCTTAGCGCTGCTAGGACTGGAACGAATCGACGACGCCGAGCAGGCTACCAGCAAAGCGCACGAACTGGCAGTGAAGCACGATCTGTTGTGGATGAAAGCCCATTCCTATATCAGCCGGGCCAGACTGCAACTGTTAAAAAAGAACACCGAAAAAGCCACTGAGTTGTTACGCCTGGCAGAACGTTCTGCTAACCGGTTTGATAACGGAGAACTGCTGTCACAAATCTGTTTTCAGCAATCCAGGGTGGCAGAAGAGAGCGGAGATTTTCAGGCGGCGTTGTTCGCATTTAGAAAATACCGCAACCACAATGCCCAGATGTTGCGAGAACAGACCAATCGTATTGGCCTGGATAAAGCCAGGGCTTCAAAAGGTCAACTGGAACAGCGGGCACGCAAACTGATTAACCGCTTGCGTGCTCAGCACGAATACGACCCGGAACATCACTTCAACCAGATGGTATCCGAAACTTACTGGTGGGAGCGGCTGGTATTGTTTAAAACCGCGCTTAAAAAAGCCAGTTATTCCGTCATTACTATTCAGCATGATAACCCTGATTTCCTGGAAGTGTGCACCGAACTTGTCCATTCGATGTGCAATAGCCGCGATCTGCTATCAAGACTCAGCAGTGACCGGCTCGGTTTACTGCTGGCGGAAACCGATGATTCCGGCGAGGATATCTACCACATACTGGCTAAAATGATCGAGCTCTATCCCTGGCACCGCAAAGGGATAGACGGACCACTTCCCCAGGTCTGTTATCAGGATATTTTAACTTTCCCGTTTACCCTGGAGCAGTTAGAAGAGAGTCAATTAAGAGAAGGCCAGAATGGAAAATTTACTCAATAAAATCTCCGATTCCGGTTTAGATGCCTCCTCGGTGGCGGGCGAAGAAGCGATCATTTTCTGGGATCACGTTAAGCAGCACGTCGCCACTTCACCATTCGAACGGGCACAGAGCCTGATCATTAGCGCAGAATTTCGCGGTGAAATTGGTCAAAGCGCGAAAAGTATCGAAGAACTGCGTGCAGCGTTAGATTTGTTGCAGTTGCCGCAACATGCCGATCTGATCCTGACCACTAAAAACACCCTAAGCAAACAGTTAACCAAGCAGGGTGACTACAGTGCTGCCCTGAGTGAATATATCTCTGCATCCACTATCGCAGTAGAAAACAGCCAGATCGACCACTACGCTTTGTCCATTCTGGGCATGGCGAACTTGTGTGCGGCCTATGGTGACTATGCTCGAGCGCTGCGCTTCTACCAGAAAATCGACAGTATCGACCATGCGATTTCAAGCCGCTCGCTGCGGCTGAAATATAAGCTTTATCTGCTTAACTGTTACATTGAACTGCAACGCTACGACGCGGCAAACGACTTTATCAATGAGTGCGAAGAGCTGAGTATCCTGGTCAGCAACAAACAGTTATCCGGACAGATTCGCCTGTTTCAGGCTCGTTTGAAGCGCCTGCAGGGAGACAGCTGGCAGGCTCTGTACCTGCTGGCAAGCGCACAATACAGTGTATCCAACCGTTATTCGCACTGGCTGTCCAATATGTTGCGGCTGGAGCTGGCCAAGTGTCTGAGTGAAGTCGGCAAAGATCATATCGCCGACATGGTACTCCGTAGCGCTCGCAAACGGGTTCAGGTTTCAAGCTCTCCGCTACTGGCTAAGAATCTGTTTGATGCTTTAAGTCAGCTGTACGAACAGCAAGGCGATTGTAAACAAGCGCTGGAGTTTGAAAAACGCAGTTTCCGCATTGAATCCGATCTGTTGAAAAGCATCCCGATTGGCGAACTGGGTGCCAATCAGTTACGCCGACTATCGCGCTTTGAGCTGCAGTTAAAACTGATTTTGTCCGAGTTGGAAAACCAGGAGCTGAAAGAAAAAACCGAGAATCAGAAAAACGCGGTCGCCAAACTGCAACAGGATGTCTTTACCGATCCGCTGACCGGTCTGCACAATCGCCGCTGGCTGGATATCAAACTGAAAGACCTGCTGCTGCATGATGTGAGTTTTGCCTTACTGGTGGTAGATATCGACCACTTTAAGTCGATCAACGACGAGCTGAGCCACCTGGTCGGGGACAAAGCGATTGTGAATGTTTCCCAGCAACTGGCGGACTATTTCAAATTCCGCGGCGCTTCCTGTGTCAGATTTGGCGGCGAAGAGTTTCTGGTGATCCTGGAAAAACAAAACCTGGCCCAGGCGGAGTTTCACGCCGAATGCTACCGGGAACGCATCTATCAGTTCGGCTGGCATGAGATCCTCGGAGAACGCGGTCTGACCGTCAGCATCGGTATCACTCTGCACCGGGAAGGCGAAAACACTCAGCGAACCTTTTACCGGGCCGATAAAGCCCTCTACCGGGCTAAAGCCAACGGACGTAATCAGGTCTGTACCGAATAACTCTTATCTTATTCTATACACTGGCCGCCGGAGCCTGGCAGCTCCGGCGATACCTGTGTGCCCCCGCTACTATCCTCAGCTATCATCAAGTTCAGTCAACAATTACTTGGCCATCAATTCACTAGCGTTAGTGCACTAACTGATTGTTTTGGCTATATTCAATCTGGTGACTATGTTAAAACGATGCACTGCCAGATCTTTATTTAATGCCATATTCAACACAGGACGCAGTTATGTTTCTCGACTACTTTGCCCTCGGTTTGCTGATTTTTGTCACACTGGTGATTTTTTATACCATCATTGTCATTCACGACATCCCGTATGAAATCGCCAAAAGCCGCGAGCATCCCCACCAGGACGCTATCCACTACGCTGGCTGGGTCAGCCTGTTTACCTTGCATGTTCTCTGGCCGTTTTTATGGATCTGGGCAACCTTGTGGCGCAAAGAACGCGGCTGGGGGTTTCAGAAGTTGGAAGAAGAACAACATGATATTCATCATAGAGTCGAACAGTTAAGCCAACAGGTCAGTGAGCTCAAAGCCGAAGTGGCTCGCTTGTCTACTGCCTCACCTCAGGCACCCAAAATGCCTCCGGAAATAACCTGCCAATCAGATAATGACGAGGTGAAATAATGGATCTGTTACTCATTTTGACTTACACCGCGCTCTGCGTCGCCATATTTAAGATTTTCCGTATTCCCCTCAACAAATGGACAGTGCCAACGGCAGTTTTAGGCGGCGTGGTACTGATCGGCAGCCTGATCCTGTTAATGAACTATAACCACCCCTTTACCCAAATCGGCAACCAGATTTTCACCACCACCCCGGTGGTACCGGGCGTGCGTGGCCGGGTGATTGAAGTTCCGGTCACACCAAACCGACCTTTGCAACAGGGCGATGTGCTGTTCCGGATCGACCCTGTGCCGTTTCAAGCCCAGGTGGATAAAATCAAGGCCAAGATTAAAGAAGCCAGCCAGGATGCCCTCGGCTTGGAATCGGATTTAACTTCAGCCAACGCATCATTAACCAAAGCGATCGCCGACCGGGATAAAGCCCAGCGCGAATTCCAGCGTTATCGGCGAGGTTATGAACGCGGAGCCTTCACCGAGCAACAGTTGGACAACACCCGCCAGGCCTACAAAGCCACCCAGGCGGCGGTCGAAGTGGCCGAGCAGCAGGTAAAACAGGCGCAATTGAGTCTGGATTCGGAAATCGGCGGAGAGAACACGGCGGTTGCCCAGTTACTGGCTGAGCTGCGTCAGGCTGAATATGACCTTGAGCAGACGGTTATCACCGCGCCCACCGATGGGTTTGTCACCCAGTTGGCACTGCGTCCTGGCGTGATGGCGGTGCCACTCCCGCTGGCTCCGGTAATGACCTTTGTCAATTCAGAGCAACGTTACTATACCGCGGCTTTTCGGCAGAATTCGCTGCTGAGACTTAAGCCGGGCTACGAAGCTGAGTTTCTGTTTCGTGCCATTCCTGGCCGTGTATTTAAAGGGGAAGTAGTAGAAGTGATTCCTGCCATTGGGGAAAGCCAATTCCAGGCCCGCGGCGCATTATTGGGAACCCAGGCACTGCAGACTTCAGGCCGGGTACTGGCGAAACTAGTGATTACCGATGACCTGTCAGAATACGATTTGCCGCTGGGTACGGCGGTCGAAGTGGCTGTCTATTCCGATCACTTCCACCACGTATCCGTGATGAGAAAAGTACTGATTCGAATGAAGAGCTGGCAGAATTATCTCTATTTGGACCATTAACAGACAGTGGCTGTATTAACGGCACAAGCTACTTAAATACAAGCCTGCGGTGTCAATGCCGCAGGCTTTCTTTTTAGCTCCAGTTCAGACGGCGTACTTCATTGCCTTCGGCCGGGGCAGCGGGAATATTCAGCGACAGCGTCAGTGAGATCACT
>NZ_JBNKVP010000097.1:0-10892 GCF_050299255.1 Vibrio sp. | reverse complement strand
CCGACAAGCCGGACATCAAGGTCGAACCGATCATACCCTACGACATCCTCAACAAGGTCGTACAGGAGGCCGACGCCCAGGGGTTGAATATCACCTGTCATTGCTTCGGCGATCTTGCCGTACGCAAGCTGCTTGACGCGGTCGAAGGTGCCATTAAGGCCAATCCGGCAAGGGAACGTCACCACACCGTCTCGCATGCCGTGTTAGTGCATCCGGACGACATTCCCCGCTTCGGCCCGCTTAGCGTGACCTACGACACGACCGGTTTCTGGATGAGTTTCGATCCGCTGCTCCAGAGCATTACCACCGAGCGTTTTGGCGCGGATCGTGTTCAGGCCATGTTCCCGATGAAGAAAATCAGGGAGGCAGGCGGAAACATCTCCTTGGGTTCAGACTGGCCGGCATCCGGATATCTTTCCGAATATCGCCCCCTTCTTTCCATCCGCACAGCAGTAACCCGTCAATTGCCGGGGCGCGACGATGTTCCGCCGCTTGGCGGTGATGAGGCACGGGTTCCTCTGGAGATGGCGATTTATGCGCAGACTCTGGGTGCGGCTACGGGCAGAGGTCTGAACGACAAGATCGGCTCTCTGGAGGTTGGCAAGATGGCCGATATGGTCGTGCTGGATCAAAATCTGTTCGATATCGATCCGCACGATATCGACAAAACGAAGGTCCTTTTCACTATCATGAACGGCGAGGTTACGTATGACCATCTTGGTGTGACGGAGTAGGGAAAAGATCACGGGATAAGGATTTGTCTGACCGGCCTGGGTTCTCCCCAAAACGTTAATACACAAATCGATACTGTTTTAGGTCGAATCAGCACGGTATCCGAGAACCGCTCCTTTGGGGCGGTTAATCTCTGTTGTGATACAGAAATACAGCGACATCCCTTATGATGGTGAACCTTGGCGCTGATATTTTGAAATTCACTCAAACGTCGAGAGCCTGCAATCAAATGTTTTCAATGTTTGATGAAGACGCGTTTGAGTAAGAGTGAGTTAAGCACGACTTTTAGCGAGTAGCAGGTTCACTTTTCCTTTTGCTGTTTTACTAACGGTTTGCATAAACTGAAAGCTCGGCTTGGTGATTCCTGATTGCTCTAAATCCTCTACCATCTGCAGCCAAAGTTTGGCTGTCATTTGTGCATCGGCTAATGCTCGGTGAAAAACACCGTCGTTGTCGATGTTTTTGTAGCGAACAAGCTCACCTAGTTTGTGTGACGGTGCATCTTGAATCAGTCGTCTCGCCACCAGTAAGGAGCAGGCGAACTCGCCTGAATAACCACAGTTGATTCTCTCAAACTCTGCGTCTAGAAATCGTTTATCGAACGAAGCGTTGTGAGCGATAAGGTTCTCACCGGTAATGAACTCGCTAAACGACGCCATCACCTCATCGCAGCCTGGTGCTGTACGTAACATGTTATTGGTGATACCGGTATAACTTTCAATGAATGAGCTCACTCTGAAGCCAGGATTCATTAGTTGTTGAAAACTATCGACAACCTCACCATCGACTAATTTTACCGCACCGATTTCAATTGCGCGGTCACCCAGAGTAGGTGAGAGGCCAGTGGTTTCAAAGTCGAGTACGACCACGGAATTTGCTTGAGCCATGAAGTTTCCAACTAAACAATAATGTGCACGAGTATCATCGAAAGCAATAGAAAAAGAAGGGCGATATCGCTCCCTTGAAACTACGCTTCCTGCATCAGGTTTTCCAGTTCATCCACCTTCTGGTCAAGCTGGTCAGTGGTGTTGTCCTGATTCAATTCTTCCATTTGCTGCTTCAGTCGTTCGATGTGCTGTTTTATCGTCTCAACAACGTCGGTTTCTATACGCTCTTTGGCACGGCTACCCGATGCTTTTGCTTCTTCTAACAGCTGATCCAGCTCATCATTCAGTTGCTCAACTGTTGGCTCGGCAGTTTCATCGAGCCAGCTCGAGATAGATTGGTCAATGCTTGATGAAAAAGACTGTAAGCCTTTGCCGATCTGGTTTTGCATCTCCATGGTTAGTCCAGCTAATTTGGTACTACCCTGGATCACTTGTTCGTCCTGAATGACTTCTCCCGGCCTGTCGCTCGTGATCAGTTTAATCATCTGGGTACCGTTAGCCTTGGGGTTGTCTGCTATAACAAACAAAGCAGAATCCGTTGCCAGGCTTTGGTGGCTTTCATCTACAGTGACATCCACATTAAAATTACCCTGATCGGTGTAGGTGATTTCATTTACTTTGCCAATGACTTGATCGCCATGCATCAATGGCGCATTGTTTTTCAGGCCATCCACTGCATCATAGTGAATGGTAAAGTTCACACCAGATTGAATGCAACCGGCCAAAAACAAAACAACCAAGCTAAAACACAATTTACCTAAAGATCCCATCAGGTGACCACTCCTACACTTCTTTCTACAGATCCTAACAGGGCGCAGTATGACTTTTTCAGGTTAAATTGCAATGATGAATGTAAAGAGCGGACGCTGGTCAATAGAGAAGGGTAGTGCTGAGTATGGTCGCTCGGATCTTCCCGGGTTTCAATGTTGCCAACATAAATAGTTCTCCCAACTGATTTGCAATACTAAACCTTATCCGAGTGACCGAATGTTTAGCATGCAATCTAACTCAAAAATGGCCAAATCTATCTATTGTATTTGTCCTTAAAATTAAACAGACCGGAGCTAACAGCAGTGGCTCCGGTCTGACGTAGAAATTTAATACCGTTAGTTACATAAAGGCGCTAGCTTTTCAGCTTCAAGTAACGCTTTGTCCCATACGAACTCATTGTTGTCGCTTACGTAGTAGTAAATAACATCGTTAGGTAGCATCACAAATTGAATGCCGCCGTATCCAGACATATAAGGAGCATATATCTGACATCCACCGGCAACAGTGAGGTACTTAGCCCAGACACTATTGCTGTAATATTTGCTGTCGTACCTTACATCAAGCGGCGTGAATGCGAACATAGTTTGGTATTTCTAGACTCAACTCAAAACTTGAAGGTATCCCTCCCGGGATACCTTTACTCTAATAACTTCCCCTAAATCTTTCTTTTTAAATAATTGCATCTGATATGTAATTGGCAATCATTCGAGATCTATCAAGGGAATGAGAGCATGAGATTTCATGAATTTTCTCCATTATTAAGGTCCTGATACCTCTGCTAATTAATACCGCACTAACATTCAGGGTGTACAAAACCGCCCCTCGCTATTTGTAAAGCGAAGGGAGGCGCTAAAAAGGTGTTTAGTTCATCATCTTATTGGGAAGCCACAGCACGATTTCTGGAAAACACATGCACAGAATCAGGACAGTGAGTTGTACCAGTATGAAAGGAGTGATAGAGCGATAGATATCCATCATGGTCACGCCTTTAGGTGCAATGCCTTTCAGATAGAACAGTGCAAATCCATACGGCGGTGTTTGGACCGCGATGACGATATTCAGAATCATCAATATGCCAAACCAGATGGGGTCATAGCCGAGCATCACTGCGACCGGGGTAAAGATAGGCGCACACATTAAGACGATAATGAATTCGTCGATGATAAAGCCCAGCAACAGCATGATAAGTTGAAACATGATGATTATCATGATCGGTGGAAGATCGATGCTGGTCGCGAAGTTAGACACCATATTTTGTACACCCATCAGCAAATGAAAGTTACTGAAAATGGATGCACCTAGAATGATCCACATCGCCACACTGACCAGTAAAGCTGTTTGTAGCCCGGCTTGATGCATCATCTGCGGTTTAAAACGCTTGAATAAAATTGACAGAATGATGGCTCCCACGACGCCTATCGCGCCGGATTCTGTGGGAGTCGCGATACCCATGATGATACTGCCCAGTACCGCAACAATCAGCACAAGTGAAGAAGATCCATCGCGAATGGTTTTAAACAGCTCATAACCTTTGGGTACTGTCATGTTATTTTCGGCATCTAGCGGTGCTTTGCTGGGATTGAATTTGCAACTGATGACGACATAGCTGATTAACAGCACGATAGTGACGAGCGCGGGCCCAATTGCCGCCAGGAACATTCTACCGACTGAATTTTGTGTCGCAGAAGCAAACATGATCATCGGAATACTGGGTGGGATAAGTATTCCCAGTGAGCCGCCGGCCATGATCACGCCGAGAGCTAATCGCTTATCGTAACCTCTGTCTAACATGGGTTTCAGTGCGATGCTGCTGGATGTCATGATCCCGGCACCGATGATACCCACCATAGCCCCGATCATTGAACAGACCCCGATCACGCTGATGGCCAATGAGCCACGGACTCGACCAATCATCAGCTGACTGGCGTTAAACATCGCATCACCTATGCCAGAGCGAGTTAGTAGCTGTCCCATGTAAATGTAAAGTGGGATCGCCAGTAAGATAAAGCTGAAGAATGTAGATTCAATTGTGGTGGGAATAATGTTGAACAGGGTGTCTCCCCAGGACAAATAGCCAATTCCCATCGCTATCCCTGCTAACGCCAGGCCAACCTGTGCACCCAATGCACAGGTGACCAGAATGCAACCCAATAGCACTAATGTCAGTAGCTCAATGCCCATGCTGGCCTCCTACCGGGATGTTAACTGTGTCGTCGTGTTTGTCATCAATTGCAACTGAATTATCAAGTTGTTCGAATGAATCAGTTTGTGATGCCGAAGATGTGTCTGATATGAGTTCCCGTTTGGTTATCAACCAAAACGTATGGCTAATCAATTGGGTGGTGTACTCGGCAATAAAGATCACACCTGATACACAGATCATCAGCCAGAAGTGGTGAACGCTCGGTGCCCATTCGGATTGTCGTTTGTAACCGTATTGTACGGTTTCAATAAATTTTTCGATGCTGATTTGGGTCATCACAATGAGAAAACCAATTGCGAGTACAATGGTGACCAGGTCGAACAGGCGTTTAGTCGTGGCTGACACTTTCAGGTAGAGAATGTCGACATTAATGTGGGCATTTTGCTGTTGGGCATAAGCGCCACCCAAAGCAGAGATATAGCCAAATAAGAATAGTGATGTGTCGTAGGCCCAAATGGTGGGGTCATCCAGAACATAACGGGCAAAGACTTCAAAAGCCACGATGCCGGCTAATACGGGCAGTAAAAATGAGACGCTTCGTCCGATGAAGGCAACGATACAACGCACAAACAGGCAATATCGTCTGAGAATCTGTTCAAACATGGGTTGCTCCAGAGCTGAGTAGAAAATAGGTGGGCAGTCTGCCCACCTGGTTCAGTTACTTATTTATAAAGACTGAAGTTTTTCAACTAGCTGCTTGGAGAACTTGTCCTGATTTGCGTATTCTTTTGCCAGTGTTTTCCCTGCGTTTTGCCAGGCAGCGACATCTGCGGCACTTGGTTCTGGACTCCATTTCAGGCCCTTAGCTTCCATTTGTTCCACGGCCTGCGATTCCCACAAAATCGACTTCGTCATCTGCTCTTGTGCATGCACGGAGGTTGCAGCGCGGACAATCGATTGAAGGTCGGCTGGTAACTTATTGAACTCTTTAGTATTGACGACGATTGGCAACACTTGTGCACCCGCCAATGGTAAACGGTACATGTATTTGGCGACTTCAACATGGTTGCCGTCTCGGTGGTCAATCATGTTCGATCCAATTGAACCGTCGATGACCCCGGTGGCGAGTGAGGTGTAAATCTCACTCCAGGCTAGTGAAACAGGAGATGCCCCAAGGTTACGCAGGAATTTACCATAAGCACCTGGTGCGCGTATTTTCAGCCCTTTAAAGTCATCAATGGATTTGATTTCTTTCTTAGTAATGATGTAAACCGGTGGCTGAATATAGGGTTCAAGCCAGGTCATTCCTTGCTCGCCGTAAGCTTGTTTTAAGATATCGGCCCAGCCTTGCTCATGAAAAAGGGTTGAGAGTTGGCCCACATCATCGGTGCCACCAGGTAAGCCGATTTCCACCACACCTGCAGGCAGTTCACCAGCGTGCATTGATTGAAATGGTGCCCCCATAGTAACCAAACCAGATTTGACGGCGGTAAGAATCCCACTGGTTCCGACACCTTCACCGGAATACAAAACCTGTACCGCAATTCTGCCATTGGACATGGTTTCGATGTTTTTAGCCAGGTTTTCGTACACCTCACCATAAGCCGTACCGCGGCCATACAGATTCGCGAAGCGCCAGTTATAGTCAGCCGCGTACGTTAATGCCGATGTCGCCAGAGATGACACACCGATAGCAGCCGCCAGTAAGCCACCCAGTAGTTTTTTTCCTTTCGTCTTAGACATGTTGTTGTCCTCATCCTTTATGATTGGAACCGATGTAACCTGATGTTACAAATATGTTTCACGATTCAATATAGGAGCAGAGCAATCAGGGTGTTAGAACCAGTTGAGCACTTCCTATGGTACCAGCTAGAAAATCCCTTGGTACCATAGGAAGTGCCTAACTGGCACTAATGGTTGTTCAGAGTCTGTCATATGCTTTTGGTTACTTATTGCGTAACTGGAGCAACTATAAATGGAGCAAATTGTTAATAAAGAGTTACTTTCTCAACTGTGTTCTGAAGGTGATAATTCCATAGCAATTTATAACCCGGCCGATGAGCACATTCTTGGCTATGTGCCATCTTTGTCTGAACAAGAAATTTGCCGGCGGATCGCCTCATCAAAGTCCGCCCAAAAACTCTGGAAGAAGAGGACTGCCGCTGATCGCTGCGCGGTATTGCGACGATGGTATGATCTGTTGCTTGAGAACGCAGATGACCTGGCCAGGCTCATGACTCTGGAGCAGGGGAAACCATTGGCTGAGGCGAAGGGCGAAGTCATGTATGGCGCAGGTTTCGTCCAATGGTTTGCAGAGGAAGGCAAACGAACTTATGGCGAGACCATTCCCAGCCCGGCTGAATCAAAACGTCTGTTGACCATTAAACAACCAGTGGGTGTCACAGCAGCCATCACGCCTTGGAACTTTCCGATAGCGATGATTACCCGCAAAGTCGCACCTGCGTTGGCCGCCGGGTGCAGCTGTTTGATTAAACCCGCTAATCAAACCCCGCTGTGCGCTTATGCCATTGCGAGTCTGGCGTATCAAGCAGGCTTGCCTGAAGATTTGTTGATAGTGGTAAACAGTCACTCGTCTGTCATGGTGGGAGACATTTTTTGTAGCCACCCAGATATCAAAAAACTCTCTTTTACAGGCTCAACACCAGTTGGCAGCGCGCTGATCAAGCAGACGGCGGACAGCGTGAAAAGAACCTCGATGGAACTTGGTGGTAACGCGCCATTTATCGTTTTTAATGACGCTGACATTGATGCCGCGGTTGCCGGGGCGATCGCATCTAAGTTTCGCAATGCAGGGCAGACCTGTGTCTGTGCCAACCGGTTCTATGTGCAGGACGATATTTATGAAGAATTTGTGGATCGTTTCGTTTTTGCTGTGAGTCAGTTAAAGATTGGCAATGGCTTAGGCTGTGATGTTCAAGTTGGGCCTGTTATCGACCAGAATGCCAAATCGAATATCTTGCAAACAATTCAACAAGCGGTTGAGCAGGGAGCGGAGATTCGATATGGCGGAGAGCCAATGCCAGGCAACTTTGTCCAACCTACGGTACTGACCAACGTTGACCAACAGATGTCCATTGTTCAGCAAGAACTCTTTGGCCCGGTGGCGCCGGTGATTCGATTTTCAGATACCGATGACCTGATTGAAAAGGCCAATGACACCATCTATGGCCTGGCTAGCTACTTCTATACTCGTGACCTGAACCGGGCCTTCTTTGTTGCAGAAGAACTGGAGTATGGGATGGTCGGGATAAATGAAGGGATCATTTCCACAGAAGTGGCACCATTTGGTGGCGTCAAACAGTCTGGATTTGGCCGCGAAGGAGCCAAACAAGGAATCGATGAATATCTGAACATTAAATACATGTGTATCGGTGGCATGTGAGATTGGGAACAGGAGCTAAAATAATGACGAACGCGGAATGGCAAACCAGAAAAGATAAAGTGATTGCACAAGGAATGGGTAATTTAGCCCCGATATTTGTGCAGTCAGCAAAAAATTCACATATTACCGACATCGAGGGTGAACACTATATCGATTTCGCATCAGGTATTGCAGTGACCAACACAGGGCACTCTCACCCGAAAATTGTACAAGCAGTGACAGAGCAACTCACTCAGTTTAGTCACACCTGCGCCATGGTAACCCCCTATCCAAGTATGGTTGAGCTGGCTGAGAAGTTAGTTACGCTGGCTCCTGGTGACAGCGAAAAAAAAGCGGTCTTTCTGACCACGGGCGCAGAAGCGGTAGAAAATGCCATCAAAGTAGCGCGAGCTTATACTGGCCGTAGTGGCGTGATCGCCTTTAGAGGGGGCTTCCATGGCCGAACCAACATGTGCATGGGCCTTACTGGTAAGGTGACCCCCTACAAGGTCGGTTTCGGTCCCTTTCCCAATGAGATATTTCATGCGCCATACCCGAATCAATACCACGGGATCTCTGAGCAGCAAAGTCTGGCGGCGCTGGATGATCTGTTTAGCTGTGACATAGAGCCAAACAGAGTGGCCGCCATTATCTTTGAGCCGATACAAGGCGAAGGTGGTTTTTATCCAGCACCGGTTGGTTGGGCAAAAGCGATTCGCCAGCTATGCGACAAACACGGCATCGTCATGATCTGTGATGAAATACAAACCGGCTTTGCTCGAACCGGCACTCTATTTGCATCTGAACAGCTGGGCTTTGAGCCGGATGTTGTGACGATGGCCAAAGGCATTTCTGGCGGGTTTCCGTTGTCTGCCGTGGTGGGTAAAACGAAAATTATGGATGCAGCTAATGCCGGAGGACTGGGCGGAACCTACGCTGGCTCGCCAATCGCCTGCACGGCGGCCTTGCAGGTTTTGCAGATAATTGAGCAGGAAGATCTATGTCAGAAAGCAGTGGAAATTGGTGCAGAATTCAAACGCCAAATTTTGCAGCTGCAAACGGTACACCGCTGCATCGGGGATGTTCGGCAGGTTGGGGCGATGATAGCGATGGAGCTCAATGATCCTGTTACTAACGAGCCATTGTCAGAGCTAACTAAACGATTGGTGCAAGCGTGCGTGAGTCGGAACCTGATCATTTTGTCCTGTGGCGTCAAAGGCAATGTGATTCGCTTTTTGCCGGCATTGACTATGGAAAGCCATTTAATAGAGCAAGGTCTGGCGATAATTGATCAGGAATTGTCTCAACTTACTGACTAACCAGGAAGTATACATTTTGAGGCAGCGGAATGCTGCCTCGCTATATATCTTAAATATGAGACATTCATCTCTTCATTTAACAAATATTTAACTAATACTAAGTTGAATTTCAATATGCGATGAGGTGCTATGCTAGAACGTTATATTCACTTAGATTCTAATCAATCGCTGTCTCTTCAGAATCAGATCAAATCGGGTATCACTCAAGCGGTGGCCAGTGGTTTTGTTGATCGTAATGAACCGGTAACCTCGTCACGAAAGTTAGCCAAGAGCCTCAATGTGTCTAGGAATACGGTTTTACGAGTCTATGAACAGTTGAGTGAAGAAGGTTTTTTTATTGCCAAAGAACGAAGTGGATATTACGTCAATCCAGAGATGGTTATCCAAACCGGCAGTAAGATATCTGTAGAGGCACAGCCAGACAATGCCGGGTTAAATTGGCACAAATATTTTGTTGCTGATAGCGCTGGCCGGGTACCCAGTTCAAAACCATTAAAGGATTATCCCTACTTATTTGTCCACGGCATGGTGGATGATTCGGTCTTTCCTGTTGCCGAATGGCGCAAGTGTAGTATTCAGTCATCTAATCGTGAAAACAGCAAACACTGGACGTCTACCGACAACGATTATAACGACTTGGTGGAACAGATAAGAACCAGAGTACTTCCCAGGCGCGGGATCTTTGTCAAAGCCGAACAAATCATGGTGACACTAGGTAGCCAGCAGAGCCTTTATCTTATCAGCCGTTTGTTGACCTCAAAACGGACCAGAGTCGGATTGGAAAATCCAGGTTACCCGGAAGCTTACGCGCAACTTAGTGCAAAAGGCGCAAAGATAGCTCCGCTAGATATCGACGACAAAGGGTTAGTGATTGACGAGTCTCTTGGCCAATGTGACATCGTCTACACAACACCCGGTAATCAGTTCCCTACTACCGTGCGCATGCCTTATGAGCGGAGAAGTGCATTACTGGAAGCCGCAGAATACAATGATTTTCTGGTGATTGAAGACGACTTCGAGCATGACGTGAATTACCTGGAAAATGACACTCCGGCAATGAAGGGCGAGTTCCCCAGCGATCGCATTATCTATTTGTCCAGCTTCTCCTCAACCATTGCTCCCGGACTCAGAATTGGTTTCATGGTGGCGGCAGAGGCCTTTATCCAAAGGGCCAAACAATTGCAACAACGAAGCCACTCCTATCCACCACAAAATAATTGCCAGACCCTGGCGCTGTTTATCGCGTTGGGCTACTACGATTCACTAATGCAAAAGCTGCTCAAGAACCTCCGCAATAAGTGGCTTACCATGGAGAAGGCGTTAAACTATTATTTTCCTCAGTCTGGCGTAGTGCCATCTCTTACCGGTACCGCATTTTGGATTAACTATAAGCAAGGCTTTGATTCAGTGAAGTTGGCCAGGCTAGCAGAACAGAAAGGCATTTTGTTTAACTCGGGCGAGCAGTACTACTTCAAACAACCTTGCCGAAATGGTTTCCGACTCAGTTTTAACTCCATTGACGAAGGAAACATTCGCGACGAACGAAATTTTCGCCAGATTATTTTGAACGAAGAAATATTATCTATTTTAGAAAAGAAGCAGCCCACCGGATTTTGGGCAAATATCCCGCTAATGGACAAAGGAGAAGCCATCGGGCA
>NZ_JBNKVP010000096.1:0-11071 GCF_050299255.1 Vibrio sp. | reverse complement strand
CAAGTTTGCCTGACTCCCGGCTTTATACAGTGGTCGCCCCCCAGTTAGAGGATGAAAGCAATTTCCTCGGTAGCGCGCATGCATATGCGGTGGAGTTCTATTATCCGGACAGCTATGTGAATTCTGCGGCGCAGCGCTGGCCGAATGATATTGCCATTATCAAGCTGGAAGCGTCTGTCGGTGCGGCAGATTTCAGATATCTGCTCAATGACTCAACCAATAACGCTTACCCAATCGATGGTGAGTACATGGCTGTTGGCCACGGGGCCATCGCTAGTGATGACTCTGGAGGCAGTCAACTGCTCGAAACCAGATTACAATGGGTTAATACCGCCGTTTGTCAGCAGGTGTTTGGCAACAACGTAAGTACGTCACAAATCTGTTTTGATGGCGAGCAGGTGACTACGGATGGCGAAACACTGAAAAACGCCACCTGTTTTGGCGACTCCGGTGGACCTGTCTACTGGTATCACGGTGGTCAGTATATCCAAATAGGGATTACCAGTTTTGGACCGGGCGTGTGTGGTGATCCTACCATTGGTGTCACCTCGGTATTTACCGAGATCTATGACTATCAGGGATGGATTAACCGGGTGATCAGCGGACTGGAGCAGCCCAAAATCTATGTGACGAGCAAAGATGGTCAGCGAACGTTGGTGGTTAACGACAGTAACTCAGGTTCAGACGGTAGCGCTTCTCCGCCACCTTCAGATGGCGGCGGCGGAAGTGTAGGGCTGTTCAGCGGGTTGCTACTGGCTATGCTTGGCTGGCAGCGCCGGCGGCGGATCATTCCACATCAACATTAAGCCATGAGCCAGCACACGGTAATGAAAAAGGAGCCCGCAGGCTCCTTTTGATATCTAGCTTAGATCTTTGAACAAACCAATTTTTGCCAAGTCGTCCGCCGTTTCGGTTTACACTCAGTCGTAAATCGTCGGGATTGGCTGGCGTTTATGCTGAGTCGCCTGATAGATACCAATCAACCGTTCAGAGACCTGGGTCGGGACAGGTTTCCCTTCCAGGAAGTCATCGATCTGATCGTAGGTTAGATTTAGCGCGTCTTCGTCAGCTTTTTGCGGCGATAGTTCTTCCAGATCTGCGGTTGGGGTTTTGTGTACTAGCAGCTCAGGGGCGCCCAGAGTGGCGGCCACCTGGCGTACCTGGCGTTTGTTGAGACCAAACAGCGGCGCCAAATCACAGGCACCATCACCAAACTTAGTGTAAAAACCGGTGATGTTTTCTGCCGAGTGATCGGTGCCCAATACCAGCGCACCAACGTAACCGGCGATCTCATACTGTGCCACCATACGCGCACGCGCTTTAACGTTACCCTTAACGAAATCGACATGGCCGTCGTCGTCAGGCAGTAAACCAGATTCTGCCAATGCGCCTTTAGTTGAGGCATGGATACCATCCACGCCTGGCTTTACGTCGACGGAGACAGAGTGAGTCGGCTGAATAAAAGAGAGTGCCAGTTGTGCTTCGTCTTCGTCTTTCTGCTCGCCATAAGGCAGACGTACGGCGATAAACTGGTAGTCTTCACTGCCTTGTTCCTGGTTGAGCTGTTCTACCGCCAACTGCGCCAGCCGGCCCAGAGTGGTGGAGTCGATTCCACCGCTGATACCTAGTACCAGAGACTTACAGCCTGACTGTTGTAGACGATGTTTAATGAATTCTATCCGACGAGTGATCTCGTAATGGGGATCAATGGATGGCAAAACGCGCATCTCATCGCGAATCAACTGTTCCATGAGGTTTCCTTCCTGCAAGCATTATGATTTAAACGTTTGATGGGTGTATCATACCTAATTCGTCGAATTAGAAAACTGTGAAGCGGGTTTTCCCAGTCAATCAGAGGATTTCCATGACCAAAATCGCCGTTTTTGGTAGTGCTTTTAACCCACCCAGTCTCGGTCATAAGAGTGTGATTGAGTCGTTAACCCATTTTGACAAAATATTACTGCTTCCCAGTATTGCTCATGCCTGGGGCAAACAGATGCTGGATTACGAGATCCGTTGTCAGCTAGTGAACGAATTTATTCAAGATCTGGGCTTGCAACAGTTAGAACTGTCAACAGTGGAGGAAGATCTCTTTCAGCCCGGTGAAAGTGTGACCACCTTCGCCGTTTTAACTGAGATTCAGCGTAATAATCCTAATGCTGACATAACCTTTGTGGTAGGACCTGATAATTTATTTAAGTTCGGCCAGTTCTTTCAGGCGGAACAGATCCTGCATAACTGGAGTGTGATCGCCTGTCCGGAAAAAGTGAATATTCGTAGCACTGATATTCGAACGGCGATCAAACAAGGTAAATCAATATTTAATATGACGACTCCTAGAGTCGCCCAATATATTCAACGACATAAGTTGTTTAGTTAATTTCTAGCCTAACTGGAGGAGAGTATGAAAAAAGCCTTGCTACTTTTAACTTGCTTGTCTCCAGTGACTGCTTTTGGATGTGAACTCTATGAGGCTGACAATTTTCAGTCGGTGATGATTCACTCTGAAAAAGGTCTGTGCTTTTCTCTGGGCGATGGTTTCGACTATGCCGTCGGTAAGTTTCATTCCCTTGATTTAATTCCAAAAGAGTCTGACTCTTCATTCGATTACTGGTCTGATTGGATTCTTCAATCTGACGTCAGTCCATTGATGACCCAGAATATAGCGTCAAATTATTTTGGTGTTGGCGTCTGGATGCCGAATAAATTGCAGCAATACGTCAATGATATGACGACTGAGCAGTGGATTCGTAACCATGGCCTTCAGCTTAGTCTCGGTTTTGGCGACAAACACAGTGGCGATCCGCGTTTGCGGCTCGATTACCGTTGGCATGAGCGCGAACGCTACCGTGGTGACTTTTTCCTGCAGCTAGAAATTCCAATCAATTAAACAAAAATTATCAAAGCGGGTAATTGGCGCCATAGCATTGGCGTCAGCGAATAGTTAGCGAGACCCTGTACTCAATTTAATATCAAAACAAATAAAAAGGCTGCCAGTGGCAGCCTTTGTGTGTTTATTGAGGGTTACCCCGGTTACTGGTGGGACGCGTTAAATTCACCCAGTTTGATCCAGGTATCCACTACGGTATCCGGGTTAAGAGAAACCGAACTGATCCCTTGCTCCATCAGCCACTCAGCCAGATCTTCGTGATCCGATGGCCCCTGGCCACAGATGCCGATGTATTTGCCCGCTTTGGTCGCGGCATCAATCGCCATTTTCAGCATCGCTTTTACTGCCGGGTTACGTTCGTCAAACAGGTGAGCAATATCACCGGAGTCACGATCCAGGCCCAGTGTCAGCTGAGTCATGTCATTTGAACCGATAGAGAAACCGTCAAAGTACTTCAGGAACTCATCTGCCAGTACCGCGTTTGAAGGCAACTCACACATCATGATCACGCGCAGGCCATTTTCACCGCGACGTAGGTCAAACTTGGCCAGCAAGTCAATCACAGAGGCCGCTTCGCTTGGTGTACGTACGAATGGGATCATGATTTCAACGTTTTTCAGGCCCATGTGGTTGCGGACACGTTTGATCGCCTGGGTTTCCAGTTCGAAGCAGTCTTCAAACAGCGGAGAGATATAGCGAGAAGCTCCGCGGAAGCCCAGCATTGGGTTTTCTTCGTGTGGTTCGAACTGCTGGCCACCGAGCAGGTTGCTGTACTCGTTCGATTTAAAGTCTGACATGCGCACGATGACGCGTTTTGGCCAGAACGCAGCCGCAATAGTTGCAATCCCTTCGGTCAGTTTGCTGACGTAGAAATCTACCGGGCTTTCGTAGCCTTTGATTTTCTCTCGAATTTGCTGCTGCAGCTCTTCAGGTTGCTCATCAAAGGCCAGTAGCGCTTTCGGGTGGATTCCAATCATCTTGTTGATGATAAATTCCAGACGGGCAAGACCAACGCCTTCATTTGGCAGCTGAGCGAAGTCAAACGCGCGATCCGGGTTACCTACGTTCATCATTACTTTGGTTGGCAGTACCGGAAGGGCATCGACCGATGAACGATTGACCTGATATTCCAGTTTACCTTCGTAAACATGACCGGTTTCGCCTTCAGCACAAGAAACGGTGACGATGGCGCCGTCCGTCAGGGCTTCAGTCGCATGGCCACAGCCAACGATAGCCGGGATACCCAACTCACGGGCGATGATCGCCGCGTGACAAGTACGGCCGCCACGGTTAGTGACGATGGCAGACGCTTTTTTCATGACCGGTTCCCAGTCCGGGTCGGTCATGTCAGTCACCAGCACGTCACCGACTTGCACCTGATTCATTTGATCCAGTGATTCAACCAGACGCACAGTACCGCTGCCGATACGCTGACCGATGGCGCGGCCTTCAATCAGAGCTTTAGAACGGCTACCCAGCTGGAAACGCTCAATTACATTCTGATCAGACTGCGAGCAAACCGTTTCTGGGCGAGCCTGTACGATGTACAGCTGACCATCGATACCGTCTTTGGCCCATTCGATGTCCATCGGACGCTGGTAGTGATGTTCAATTATGATGGCCTGTTTAGCCAGCTGCTCAATTTCCGCTTCAGTCAGGGAGAACTGGTTACGTTCGGTTTCGTCTGTATCGATCACTTCGACCTGTTTACCGTGCTCCTGACTCTGAGCGTAAACCATCTTGATCAGTTTAGAACCGAAGGTCTTTTTCACTACCGCGTGCTGGCCCGCTTCTAGCAGCGGCTTATGCACGTAGAATTCATCCGGGTTGACAGCGCCTTGCACCACCATTTCACCCAGACCCCATGAAGAGGTGATAAACACTACCTGGTCAAAACCAGATTCGGTGTCCAGAGTAAACATAACGCCTGAAGAGGCTTTGTCGGAACGTACCATACGTTGAATACCGGCAGACAGGGCGATACCGCGGTGGTCAAAACCCTGGTGTACCCGGTACGAGATAGCGCGGTCGTTAAACAGCGACGCATATACGTGCTTGGTGGCTTCCAGCACAGCATCGATGCCTTTCACGTTGAGGAAAGTTTCCTGCTGGCCGGCAAATGACGCGTCTGGCAAATCTTCAGCGGTTGCTGAAGAGCGCACTGCTACAGAAATTTCATCGTTGTTGTCAGTTAGGGTGGCGTAGTGTTGACGGATGTCCTGCTCCAGATCCGCCGGGAAGGGCGCTTCCAGTACCCATTGGCGAATGGTGGCCCCCGTTTTACGTAAGGCGTCTACGTCATCGACGTCCAGCTCGTCGAGTAACCCGTGAATGCGATCATCCAGCCCTTCGTAATCTAGGAACTGGTTAAAAGCGAAAGAGGTGGTGGCAAAGCCGTTGGGCACAGAAACGCCAGCATTGGCAAGATTGGAAACCATCTCTCCAAGCGAAGCATTTTTGCCGCCGACTTTGTCGACATCCGCCATGGATAGCTGATCAAACCAAATTGTATGTTTTTGCATGTCTTTCTCCGGACATATTGCAGCGATTGTAGGGGTAGGCAATCGATTACCTTGTCAGCTAAAGTTTTTTAAGAAACTTGTTAAGCTGTGGGGGAGGTAACTGAACACCAATGGTAGTTATCGGTATTATTGCTCTTGATCCTAATCAATTAAAGTTGAAAGTTTAAATAAAAAATGGAAAAAAAATGTCAAAGTCGTGACGTGTTTTACGTTTCGGACGGAACAGCGATTACTTGTGAAACAATCGGCCATGCTGTACTTGGTCAATTTAGCTTCAAAGCGAATGAGCGCACCTTTCCATTTGTGGAAAGTAATGACCGTCTAGAGTCGCTGTTACAGAGTATAAATGCTTCTTTTGCCAGCACCGGAGAAAAGCCGCTGGTGTTCTTTTCAATGGTGATCCCGGAGATACGCGAGGCACTGATGCAGGCTCCGGCTCATTTTTACGATGTTTTAGAAAATGTAGTCCAGTCAGTTGGTCAGGATTTGGCCATGGACCCCGTCCCTAAGCTCCAGCGTTCTCGCAGTGTGGCCAAAGACAGCCAGGGTTATTTTGACCGTATTGCCGCAATTGAGTACACCCTGGCGCACGATGATGGGGTCTCGCTTAAAGACGTAGCCTCGGCCGATATCATTTTGCTTGGTGTATCGCGCAGTGGTAAAACACCGACCAGCTTATATATGGCGATGCAGTTTGGTCTGCGGGTGGTCAACTACCCGTTCATTGAACAGGACATGGCCGGCATGCGGTTGCTGCCGGAGTTTGAAATCCATCGCCATAAACTGTTTGGTCTGACGATCGATACCGAACGGCTGAGTGAAATTCGGACCAGTCGTCTGGCTGGCAGTGATTATGCCAGCAATGCCCAGTGTAAACATGAACTGGCCACCGTCGAGGCGCTGTTTCGCCGTGAAGCCATTCCATACATCAATACCACCAGTTTGTCGGTCGAAGAGATTTCCACCCGTATTCTGGCGGCGACCGGACTCAAACGGCGCTTATGTTAATCGGATAATTGCGCTACCGCCTGAGTATTCTCTGTACAGGCAGTCGCAGCTGGGTTCGCTATTGGTAGTTGTTTTCCAACCAGTTAGCACGGTTAGCGATTGTCATTTTATCTGTATTGGTTAGAATGGCTGTCCGTATGGTGGATGCTGCATCCGTATTTGTAGCAGAAACAGTACCTAACTATTTCATTTATTGAAGTTTTTGTCCGCTTTATAGGATGGAAACTAAACCAATGAGCATGTGTTGCTTGGTATGCAACACCACTGTAAAGGATAAGAAATGCCTATTATTACTCTTCCTGACGGCAGCCAACGTCAATTTGATAACCCTGTTTCCACTCTTGAAGTTGCTCAGTCTATCGGTCCTGGTCTGGCGAAAGCGACCATCGCTGGTCGTGTTGATGGCGTGCGTGTCGATGCATGCGATCTGATCGAAAATGATGCCAGCCTGGAAATCATTACCGCAAAAGATGAAGCGGACGGGTTGGAAATTGTACGTCACTCATGTGCACACCTGCTTGGTCACGCTCTGAAACAGCTCTACCCTGAAGCCAAGATGGCGATCGGTCCTACCATCGATAGCGGTTTTTACTACGACATCGATCTGGATGAATCTTTAACCCAGGAAGACCTGGAAAAGATCGAAAAGCGGATGAAAGAGCTGGCGAAAACCAAGTACCAGGTTGTTAAGAAAAAAGTCAGCTGGCAGGAAGCGCGTGATACATTTGAATCACGTGGTGAACCGTACAAGATGGAAATTCTGGATGAGAACGTGTCTCGCGACGATCGTCCAGGGTTGTACCATCACGAAGAATACATCGATATGTGTCGTGGCCCACACGTACCGCACATGGGTTTTTGTCAGCACTTTACGCTGCTGAACGTCGCCGGTGCATACTGGCGCGGTAACAGCGACAACAAGATGCTGCAACGTATCTACGGTACTGCTTTCCACGATAAGAAAGCCCTTAAAGCACACCTGGTGCGCCTGGAAGAAGCGGCCAAACGTGACCACCGTAAGATCGGTAAGCAGCTGGACCTGTTCCACATGCAGCAAGAAGCTCCGGGTATGGTGTTCTGGCATCACAATGGCTGGTCTATCTTCCGTGACCTGGAAGTGTTTGTGCGTGAAAAACTGACCGAATACGGCTACCAGGAAGTTAAAGGTCCACTAATGATGGACCGGGTGCTTTGGGAACGTTCAGGTCACTGGGACAAATACGCTGACGCTATGTTCACCACTTCTTCAGAAAACCGTGAATACGCGATTAAGCCAATGAACTGCCCGGGCCACGTACAGATCTTCAACCAGGGTCTGAAATCGTACCGTGATCTGCCGCTGCGTATGGCTGAGTTCGGTTCTTGTCACCGTAATGAACCATCGGGTGCACTGCACGGTATTATGCGTGTGCGTGGCTTCACTCAGGATGACGCCCACATCTTCTGTACCGAAGACCAGATCCAGGAAGAAGTGACTTCTTGTATCAAGATGGTTTACGACACATATAACACGTTCGGTTTTAACAACATCGTGGTGAAACTGTCGACTCGTCCGGAAAAACGCGTCGGTTCAGATGAAATCTGGGATCGCTCCGAAGAAGCACTGCAGCAATCTCTGAATGCGATGGATATTCCATTTGAGATTCAGGAAGGCGAAGGCGCATTCTACGGTCCTAAGATTGAGTTCACTCTGTACGACTGCCTGGATCGTGCGTGGCAGTGTGGTACTGTACAGCTTGACTTTAACCTGCCAGGCCGCCTGGGCGCGACTTATGTGGGTGAAAATAACGAGCGTTTGGTGCCGGTAATGATCCACCGTGCTATCCTGGGTTCACTGGAACGCTTCATCGGTATTTTGATCGAAGATTACGCCGGTTTCTTCCCAACTTGGTTGGCGCCGGAACAAGCAGTCATCATGAACATCACTGATAAACAATCAGATTACGTTCAGGAAGTGGCACAAAAACTACAAAAATGTGGAATTAGAGCTAAAGCAGACTTGAGAAATGAGAAGATTGGCTTTAAAATCCGCGAACATACTTTGAAGCGCGTACCGTACATGCTGGTTTGTGGCGACCAAGAGATGGAAGCCGGTGAAATTGCAGTGCGGACTCGTAAAGGTAATGACTTGGGCAAATTTAAAGTGGATGATTTTATTGCGTACATCCAGGCCGAAGTTGCTACCCGTAAGCTCAATCTGGAGGAATAAACTATTAAAGGCGGAAGACGCGGCCAACAACCGGCCAAACAAAACCCGCACCGTTTAAACGGTGAAATTCGTGGCGTTCGTGAGGTTCGTCTTACGGGCGCTGATGGCGAATCAGTAGGTATTGTATCGATCCAAGAAGCCATCGCAGCAGCAGAAGAAGCTGGTATGGATCTTGTTGAGATCAGTCCAAACGCCGAGCCACCAGTCTGTCGTGTGATGGACTATGGTAAGTTCCTGTTTGAGAAGAGCAAGGCTGCTAAAGAGCAGAAGAAGAAGCAAAAACAGATCCAGATTAAGGAAGTTAAATTCCGTCCTGGGACTGATATTGGAGACTATCAGGTAAAACTACGCAACCTGACCCGTTTCCTGGAAGACGGCAACAAAGTGAAAGTAACTATTCGCTTCCGTGGCCGCGAAATGGCCCACCAAGACATTGGTGTTGACGTTCTGAACCGTCTGAAAGAGGACACTGCTGATCTTGCAGTAGTAGAATCTTTCCCTAGCCGGATTGAAGGTCGTCAAATGATCATGGTGTTGGCCCCTAAGAAGAAGTAATTAACGGCTTTGCAAGTAGCAAACCTGGCCGTTGTGTAACGGCCGGGTTTTGTTCGCCCTAATTACGTTGTTTATAAACTACTACAATGCGGAGTTATTCATCATGCCTAAGATGAAAACCAACAAAGGTGCTGCTAAGCGTTTTAAGAAAACTGCTGGTGGTATTAAATACAAGCGTGCGACTAAGCGTCACATCCTGACCAAGCGTACTACTAAGAACAAGCGTCAGCTGCGTCCAAACTGCGTTCTTCCTAAATGTGAAGTAGCAGCAGTTATCCGTATGTTGCCATACGCTTAATTCTTTATAGTTATCAATCGTTTAGTTTAGGAGAGACATAATGCCTCGCGTAAAACGTGGTGTACAAGCTCGTGCACGTCATAAGAAAGTTCTAAAACAAGCTAAAGGTTACTACGGTGCACGTTCACGTGTTTACCGCGTAGCTTTCCAAGCAGTTACTAAAGCTGGTCAATACGCTTACCGTGACCGTCGCAACAAGAAACGTCAATTCCGTCAACTGTGGATTGCACGTATCAACGCTGCGTCTCGTCAAAATGGCCTGTCTTACAGCCGTTTCATCAACGGTCTGAAGAAAGCGTCTATCGAGATCGACCGTAAGATCCTTGCGGACATCGCGGTATTCGACAAATCTGCATTTGCAGTTCTAGTTGAAAAAGCGAAAGCTGCTCTGTAATTAGCAGTTCTAGGTTTAATCGAAAGGGGAGCTTAGGCTCTCCTTTTTTGTGCCTTAAAGTCGGGAAAGTGGGCTCAGCACGCCACTGGCGCCTCTATCCAATACATGGGTATAAATCTGTGTAGTCCGGACATCGCTGTGGCCCAGTTGCTCCTGAACGGTACGGATGTCAGCACCGGTTTCTAACAGATGAGTAGCAAATGAATGGCGTAGCGTATGGCAGGTGACATGTTTGTCGATTTTGGCTTCTCTAGCCGCGCGTTTAACTGCCCGCTGCAGTGCGGCTTCATTGATGTGGTGGCGCCGTAGCAAGTTAGTTTCTGGGTCAATGGTTAGTTTCTGCGACGGAAACAGATAGTGCCAGCGGAACTTAAGTTCAGCACCTGGGTATTTTCTGATGAGCGATTCCTTTATCCAGACACCAGCATAGCCCTGGGTTTGCATATCTTTTTCATAATAGCGACGTGCCAGGTTTTTCTGCTCTATCAACATTTGGTGCAACTCTTTCGCCAGCGTAACCGTTCTGTTCTTGCCTCCTTTGCCTTGCCAGATACGCAGCGCACCATAATCAAAATCGATATCCTGCACTCTGAGTCGGACACATTCCATTAATCTAAGGCCTGACCCATACAGTAAAGAAACATGTAATTTATATCTCGGGTCGATAAATTGAAAAAAGGTTTTGATCTCCTCTTGCGTAAGCACTACCGGCAGTTTCTTATCTATGATTGAACGTTTGAATTTGAGTTCAATACTGACGGGCTGTTCGAGAAAGCCGTTATACAGTAACTTAAGCGCATTGAGCGCCAGAGCCTGTGTTTTAGCCGCCACTTTTAAATCGATGGCTAAGTAAGTTAGGAATTCTTCAACCTCCTTGTCGGCCAGTTTGGCAGGGTGTTGCATCTGATGAAACGCAATATAGCGCTTTATCCAAAACAGATAACTTTCGATAGTTTTTCCCGCATAATACCGGCTGTGCATGTAGTCTTTGACGCTGAGCAAAAACTGGCTTTTCATAGCTTTTATAACCTGTTTATTTATCCAGTTCTATACAATAGAGTCTTCCTTCCGACTATGCTTCACAAAGTCGTCTATCCCTATAGTGGAACAATGAATTTCATCCTTAGACATTTTAAATTTCATAAGGTTATGTGATTCATATCAGGAAAATTGTGAGTTAGATACTACAGATACT
>NZ_JBNKVP010000095.1:0-11252 GCF_050299255.1 Vibrio sp. | reverse complement strand
CAGGGGGTTATTGCCAATTACACCGTCGTGCTGGATAAGAGCGCGGTAGGAATCGGGATGACCGTTTTTGTAGAAGTTAGCCTTAATAACCATCAGGCTGATTCAATAGAAAAGTTTGAACAGGGCTTGCAGGATATGGATGAAGTCATTAGCTGCCATGTGGTGTCGGGTGGTTACGACTATTTGCTGGAGGTGGTTACCAAAGATCTGACCGGCTATGAAGCTTTTACCCGAAAGTTGCAGCGATCCCAGTTTGTGAAAGATATCCACACCCACCTGGCTATTCGCCAGGTGAAGCAGAGCCGCGCATTACCAATATTTTCGGAATAGTCGGCCTCAAAATGAACCAGGCCCAGAATAATCTGGGCCTGGTAAATTATGCTTGCTGAGAGGTTTGGTAACGGGCGAGAATTTCGCTCAAGTTTTTGGTGGCTTTGGCAAGGTTAGTCACGCCGAGTGATGAGTCTTCAGCGACCGACTTGATGGTATTGGACTGGCTGCGAATGTCAGACAGTTCGGAAGCGATATCGTTAGCGACTGCGCTCTGCTCATGAGCAGAAGATGAAATTTGCACGCTCATGTCGTTAATGGTTCGCGCAGATTCGGCGATGGCATCAACATCATGACCAATATTAGTCACTAGCTGGCTGCTGGTTTCCGCCTGGCTAACCGTACTTTGGGTAATTTGAGCAATATTGTGACTTTCAGATTGCAGTTGTTCGATCATGGCCTGGATTTCGACCGTAGCAGATTGAGTACGGCTGGCGAGGGTGCGAACTTCGTCTGCAACCACTGCAAATCCACGCCCTTGTTCTCCAGCTCGCGCGGCTTCAATTGCGGCGTTGAGCGCAAGTAGGTTGGTTTGCTCAGAGATGCCATTGATCGTCGTAATAACTTCGCTAATCTGGCTGGTATTTTGATTGAGGGTCGTGACTGAAGAAGACGCTTGCTCAATTAACTGGCTAAGCTGGGCAATTTCTGCGATAGCTTGCTGCACTTTTCTGCTACTGTCATTTGACTGTTTGGCATCCAGCTCGGTTTGTTCGGTAGCCTGATTGGCAATGTTCGCGACTTCCTGGGCAGAGGCCGTCATTTCTTCCATCGCGGTGGCCACAGAGTCCAGAGAAGCATACTGATTGGCAATTTGCGCTTCACTTTGTTTCATTTCCTGCTCAAACGCAGACGTAGTCTCATCCAGAGTAGCAGCGTTATCTTTTACGGTATCCACTAATTCGCTGAGCGTGTCCATGGCGTTGTCCAGTGCGCAGCCTATAGTGCCGAACTCATCGCGGCCAGGGTGAAAACCGAGCCTTGAAGTAAGATCGCCTTTAGCAATTTTTACCGTCGTGTCATGCAGTACCCACAACGCACCGCCGATGAATGTGGCAACCCAATATGCAACCAGACCAAAAGGAATTAACCAAAGCGCGCTAAGTAAAAGGCTGTTAAACGCGTCGCGACGCTGTAGTTTATCCTGTTGGCTGAAATCTTCAGTCAACGAGTAGAGTTTGCCATCGGGTGCTTTGGCAGTGACGGTAACGATGCCGTCCTGATATTGGCTGGCTTTAAGTGATGGCACGCCTTTTAGCTGTTTAAGGTCGCCGATATTTGTACCAGACAGCAATCCGCTAAGTTTGTGCTCGGCGGCCACAATGGAGCGGTTTTCTATGTGCTGCAGTGCGTCGGCATAACGCAGGCTGGCTATAGTCGTTATCGCCAGCAGGAAAATAGCGCTGATCAGCCATATTTTGTCGTTGATCGACATTTTAATAAACAGTCTGTCGATAGTCCTGAATTCTACTTGTTTCATTATTGCTCCGTCTGGCTCATATCGTTACTGATAATTTTCTATAATTGTGCTGTTATTAGTGAGATGAAGTACACGTAAATGTGTAATTTAGAATGTCGTTCAATACAAATATGCGATCTAAGTCCCACATATCAAGGAATTATCGACCTGTCGTGCAACAGTTACCATTCGTGGTGAAGTATGCAGCCACGTCACAACCGACAAGAATCTATAGATGAACTTTCTCGCTCACTTACATATTGCCGATGACTGCCAATCCAGCTTACTGGGGAACCTGTTGGGGGATTTTGTTAAAGGCGATCCCTACCGGTACTATCCAACAGATATCGCCGATGGCATTCGACTCCATCGTTGGGTCGACAGTTTTACTGATCGACATCCGGCAACCGAATTATCCAAACGCTACTTTAGCGATGGAACCAGACGCTATGCCGGTATAGCGCTGGATATGATGTGGGATCATTTTCTGGCGAAACGGTGGCCTCAATACTCTGATTTGTCGCTCGAACAGTTTTGCCGCCAGGCTCAACAATCAATTTCGCAGGAACATCAGCTCTGCCAACCACAGCGATTGCCTGAGCGTTACCTGGCCGTTAGCGCCCATATGTGGCGGGGCTGCTGGTTAACGTCTTATCGGGAGTTAGACAATATCCAACTGGCGCTGGAGCGCATGTCGCTGCGCAGCCCGAGGATGGCGCCACTGGCTAACTGTTTTGATGTCCTGGAACAGCACTATTCTGTGTTTAGTGAACAGTTTGATATTTTGTATCAGCAGGTATTATTCGAAGCACAACAACGGCCAATCTGATAGACTTGCCGGTTTTCCGCTTCCGGTCTTTACTATGTGTCAGCCATTTATCGATTTAGGTTTATCCGCCACAATTGCCCAGCAACTGCAACACATTGGATTTCAGTCACCCACTGAAATTCAGTCCCGCGCAATACCTGCCATTCTAAGTGGTGACGATCTATTGGCCTGTGCCCAAACCGGGACCGGCAAGACAGCGGCGTTTGGCTTGCCACTGATTCAAAAACTTCTTAGCCGGGATGCATCGACTGAAACTGTTACTGAGAATCAGAATTCAGCTGGTCATGTATTTTCACTAATCCTGGTTCCTACCCGGGAACTTGCTCAGCAAGTGTTCGACAATTTATGCCAGTACAGCCAAGGACAAGCCATTAAAGTCGCCGTGGTCTATGGCGGAACCAGTATGAGAGTTCAGACTCAACAGCTAAAAAGCGGGGTCGATATTCTGGTTGCCACGCCGGGGCGACTGCTGGATCACCTGCACTGTCGGCATGTGAGTTTAAAACAAACAGAGTATCTGGTGTTTGATGAAGCGGATCGTATGTTGGATATGGGATTCATGCCAGATATACAACGGATTACGAAGCGGTTGCCCGCTCAGCGACAAACGCTGCTCTTTTCCGCGACCCTGGATAACCGTATTAAGGCCTTGGCACACAGAATAATGAATCAACCCCGGTCGATTGAAGTGTCACCGCCGAACCAAACTGCCGTAACAGTAAAACAAATCGTCTATCCAGTTGATAAAAAGCGCAAGCGCGAATTGTTGTCACATTTGATTGGCAGTAGAAACTGGCGCCAGGTGTTGGTCTTTACCAAAACCAAGTCTGGCTCAGACGATTTGGCACAACAACTTAAGCTTGATGGTATCAAAGCGGTATCGATAAATGGTGATAAAAGCCAGGGAGCACGATTGCGCGCTCTGGATCAATTTCGTAACGGCGAAGTAAGAGCACTGATTGCCACCGACGTTGCTGCTCGCGGACTGGATATTCCGCAACTCGAGCAGGTCGTCAATTTTGATATGCCATATAAGGCAGAAGACTACATTCATCGTATAGGCCGTACGGGACGTGCGGGCAGTGAAGGTCTTGCTGTGTCACTCATGTGCCGAGAAGAGGAGCCTTTGTTGCAGGCTGTAGAACGGTTGTTGGATGAGAGGTTACCCCAAGAGTGGCTGGCAGGCTACGAGCCAGGTACGCTGCCGCCAATGCACGATGATAGACCAGTCAAGAGACAGAGTCGTTCTGCGGAAAAGAGAAAAATGAAAGCTCGGCTGAAAATTCATTCTGGCCGCGGGAAACATGGCCGAAAAAAATAATGCACTTAAATTGTTAATTAATGAATTGCACACTGAAAAATAAAATTCACGGTTAATATTACTTAAGTCATTAAATACCATGCGTTTTAAACGGTATGTCATGTTTTAGGTGTTTTGCTCAGTTTTTTCATTGTGCTTTTTTAGTGCGGAGACTCACCAAAATAGTGAGCAAACATATAAAACTATAAATATAAATCATTATTATTAACCGACTTTTGCTCCACGGTGCTTATCAATAGCTTTCGAAGTTATTACTCTATAATATCGATATCACTTCTTTTGTGAAATTTTACAAACGCCCATTTATCTATTAAAAAACAATAGGTTGCATATCATGCGTGGTTTCACACTTTTCAAAATAAAGCTTTAAATACAGCCACTTATCATCATTTAACAACATTCTAACATTTCATTCGGTATGAGATCGCCATCAACTTTATAACTTTTAATTAAAATAATATTTGAATTGTAACAATCAAGGGTTAGTTTAATTAAAAGGAAATGGAATTTATTTTAATACGTAAATCAACAATAACGTCGGTTGGTTGTTTATTTCTTTTTGGAATAAACACTACACATTTAATATGCTGTTAAGAATGGAGTCTATTAATGAAAAAAATCGCTTTGATCACCGGATCTAAAGGCGGGATTGGTTCTGCTATCACCTCACAGTTGGTCGATGACGGCTATCGGGTCATTGCTACTCACTTCACTGGAAAATATGAATGTGCTTTAGAATGGTTTAACGAAAAAGGGTTTAACCAGGATCAAGTGCGCTTATTCGAACTGGATGTTACAGATACTGAGCAGTGTATCGAACGTCTGGCAAAATTGCTGGAAGAAGAGGGGACCATCGATGTGGTGGTTAACAATGCAGGTATTACCAGAGATGGCTTGTTCAAAAAAATGACACCACAGGCGTGGAAAGAAGTCATTGAGACCAACCTCAACAGCTTATTTAATGTGACTCAACCTCTGTTCGCTGCAATGTGCGAGAAAGGTAATGGACGCATCATAAATATCTCATCAGTTAATGGCTTAAAAGGCCAGTTTGGTCAGACCAACTACTCTGCTGCCAAAGCGGGCATGATTGGTTTTTCAAAAGCGCTGGCTGCTGAAGGTGCACGAAGCGGAGTTACGGTTAACGTAGTTGCCCCTGGCTATACGCTAACGCCGATGGTTGAGCAGATGCGACCTGAAGTCCTTGATTCCATTAAAGAATCCATTCCGATGAAACGTCTGGCAATGCCAGAAGAAGTTGCCCAAGCGGTAAGTTACTTGGCGAGCGATGCCGGGGCATATATCACCGGAGAGACGCTGTCCATCAACGGCGGCCTGTACATGCAGTAACTTGAGGAACGTATTACTATGGAAAGAGTATTTATTGTTGCAGCAAAGCGCACACCTATCGGTGCATTTGGTGGCAGCCTTAAAAATATCTCAGCAGGAAAACTAGCTTCTGTCGCGATTCAAGCCGCATTAGAACAAAGTGGGGTTACGGCGGAAAGCGTTGATGAAGTGATCATGGGGAATGTCGTGGCAGCCGGCCAGGGCATGGGGATCAGTCGTCAAGCAGCAATATATGCTGGCATTCCTGACTCAGTCCCGGCCTACAGCGTTAACATGGTTTGTGGTAGCGGTATGAAAACCGTGATGGACGCGGTGTCTCATATCCGTTCGGGCGACGCAAATATAGTCGTAGCCGGCGGTGTCGAAGTAATGTCTCAAATCCCGTTTATCGTCCCGGCCAGCGTTCGCGACGGTAACAAAATGGGCAACATGACATTGACGGATCTTCTGATCAACGACGGCCTGACTGATGTTTTTAACCAGTACCACATGGGAGTTACGGCTGAAAACGTCGCCAATGAAGTTGGTATCAGCCGTGAGCAGCAGGACGAGTTTGCTCTTGCAAGCCAACAGAAAGCCGTTGCGGCTATCGAATCTGGCAAGTTTGTTGATGAAATTGTTCCGGTCGAAGTGCAACAACGCCGCGAAACAGTGTTGTTCGATACCGATGAGTATCCAAAGGCCAATGCGACTCTGGAAGGATTGCAGAAATTACGTCCAGCATTTGACCGAGAAGGTACGGTTACCGCAGGCAATGCCTCTGGCATCAATGACGGGGCAAGTGCAACGATTATTGCCAGTGAGTCAGCGGTCAAGCAGTTTGGCTTAACGCCGTTGGTCGAAGTTGTCGCTTCTGCGCAAAGTGGCTTGGATCCAAAAATCATGGGGCTAGGTCCCGTTGAAGCGGTGTCTAAGGCGCTGAATAAGGCTGATTTGTCCCTGGGTGATATCGACGTTTACGAACTTAATGAAGCTTTCGCGGCACAAGCTTTGGGCGTTGTTAACCAATTGGCCGACAAGCACGATGTATCGCCAGATTCAATTTTGAATAAAGCAAACGTCAATGGTGGAGCGATAGCTTTGGGTCACCCTCTCGGTGCGTCTGGAAACCGCATTCTCGTATCACTTATCTATGAACTTAATCGACAAAATGGTCAGTATGGTGTGGCTTCACTCTGTGTGGGTGGTGGTATGGGCACTGCTGTTATCGTTAAGTCAGTTAACTAATTTTCTACTGCAGGAGTAATTAATATGTACACGGATTTTTTTAAAACTTTCACAGACCAAACCGAAAAAACTATGGAACCGTATGTGAAATTCAATAAGTTGGTTACTAAAAACGTTGAAGTCCTCACTGAGCTGCAATTAAACGCGATTCGTACTTACAGCGAAATGGGTCTGACTCAAATGAAAGCGGCGAGTGAAATCAAAGATGTGACTTCACTGACAGCATTCAACAGTCAGCAACTGTCTGTTCTGACTAAGCTGTCTCAACAGATGATGGACGACAGCAATAAGCTGCAGTCAATCGCCAAAGAGTTCAAAGAAGATGTTGAAAAACTGACGACCGAGAACATCAAATCAGTCAATCCAGCATAAGTACTCACCCTATCTGCCGCCCATCCTGGGCGGCTTTTTTCCGAATATAGGAGTATTACTATGTTTCAACACTTCTTTTCGGACTACCTTGTGAAGCTCCAGGAAACCAATCAACAGTGGTGGCAAGATCTTGAACTGAGCAGGGCAGCCGTTAATTCTCCGCTAAATAAAGCGATGCAAGAAGTGAACTTGGAAGACACCGCTCGGTTGTTTGAGCAAGCTGCGAATCAACCCGCAGCAATGCTGAAACTGCAGGCTGAGTGGTGGCAGCAACAGCTTCAAATCTGGCAACAGACCGCATTGGCTGGTAATACAGAACACAAAGTGGTGGAAGCTGATAAAAGTGACAAACGTTTTGCCGATGAAGCCTGGCAGAACGAGATCTTTTACAATTTCATTAAGCAGTCGTATTTACTATTTAGCAAAACGTATCTGGACACGATCAATAGTATCGAAGGTCTGGATGAAAAAACCAAAGAACGCATTTTATTCTTCTCTCGCCAGGCGTTAAACGCTCTCTCCCCGAGCAATTTCATTGCCACCAATCCGGAGTTATTGAAACTCACGCTGGAAAGAAACGGTGAAAATCTGCTAGCGGGACTGGAACAGCTGAAGGAAGATGTCGAGCAAAGTGCCGATATACTGAAAATTCGCATGACCAACAACAATGCGTTTGCAGTCGGTACCGATGTCGCCACCACCGCAGGCGATGTCGTATTTAAAAATGAGCTGTTTGAGCTGATTCAATACCGGCCGCTTACCAAGCAGGTAAATGCGACTCCGGTTTTGATCGTGCCGCCGTTTATTAATAAGTACTACATTCTGGATCTGCGCGAAAAGAATTCCATGGTGCGCTGGTTGCTGGAGCAGGGTCACTGCGTCTTTATGATGTCCTGGCGCAATCCTGGCAAAGCACAAGCAGAAGTGGAATTTGGCGATTATGTTACCGAAGGCGTGGTGAAGGCAGTTACTGCCATAGAAGATATCACCGGCCAGGAGCAAATCAATGCGGTCGGTTATTGCATCGGCGGAACCGTATTGGCGTCGACCATAGCGTACTACGCGGCCAAACGTATGAAGAAACGCATTAAAAGTGCGTCGTTTTTTACCACCTTACTGGACTTTTCTCAGCCCGGTGAAGTGGGGGCCTATATTAATGACACCATCATCCGTGCCATTGAGGTGCAAAACAATCTCAAAGGATACATGGATGGACGCTCGTTAAGTGTCACCTTCAGCTTGTTGCGGGAAAACAGTCTGTACTGGAATTACTACGTTGATAACTACCTGAAAGGTAATAGCCCGGTCGATTTTGACCTGCTTTACTGGAACAGTGACAGTACCAACGTCGCGGCTAATTGCCATAATTTCCTGTTACGGGAACTGTATCTGGAAAACAAACTGGTGCAGGACAAAGGGGTTAAAATTGGTGGGGTATGGATTGATCTGAACAAGATTAAAATTCCGAGCTACTTCATTTCCACCAAAGAAGACCATATTGCTTTGTGGCAGGGTACCTATCGAGGCGCGTTACAAGTTGGGGGTAACAAAACCTTCGTACTTGGCGAGTCTGGTCATATCGCTGGCATCATCAACCACCCGGACAAAAACAAGTACGGTTACTGGTTGAATGATAATCTCGATGATACGGCGGAAGAGTGGGTTGCCAATGCTACGCACCACGAAGGTTCCTGGTGGACTCACTGGAATCAGTGGTTATTGAGTTTCAACCCGGAGGAGAAAGTAGCCCCTTATACACAAGGCAACGATCAGTATCCGGTTATTGAGGCCGCACCTGGACAATACGTTAAACAAGTATTGCCGGTTCAGGAACCTGTGCAGCAGTCACAGGAATCGACAGTCGAATCTTAACTGGTTGATATGTAGTGCAGTAAAGCGGAGCCAAGAGCTCCGCTTTTTGTTTGTATTTCGCGGTACCTTTTGCTGTAGTAGGGTTTCAATAACAGGGAGTGATTATGAAAACAATCGGGCTTATCGGAGGGATGAGTTGGGAGTCTACCACCAGCTATTACCAGTTAATCAATCAGGGTATAAAACAGCGATTAGGCGGATTAAATAGTGCTAAGATCGTGTTAAATAGTATCAATTTCGCTGAATTAGAGCCGATGCAACGAGAAAACCGCTGGGATGACGCTGCAGACCTGTTAGTGACTGCAGCCAAATCCGTTGAGCAAGCGGGCGCGGATTTTGTGATGATCTGTACCAACACCATGCACAAAGTCGCCGACGAGGTCGCTGATGCCGTGACGATCCCGCTGCTACATATTGCTGACGCCACCGGCGCGCAACTGACTAAAGAGCATATCCGCCGGGTCGGACTGCTTGGTACCGCATTTACTATGGAGCAGTCATTCTATAAACAGAGGCTGCAACAGAGATTCGACCTGGAAGTGCTGGTGCCGGAGGCCAATGCAAGAGAGAGGGTACATCAGGTGATCTACCAGGAGCTTTGTCTAGGGCAAATACGTCCCGAGTCCAAAGCGGAATTTATCGATGTGATCAATCAACTGAAAAGTCAGGGTGCCCAAGCCATCATCCTTGGTTGTACCGAGATAGGTTTGCTGGTTGAGCAGCAGGATGTCGACATCCCTCTCTATGACACCACAGCTATTCATGCTAAGGCGGCGATAGAGCTGGCGTTGCAAGGGGCGATGACAGAGAACGATAGCGATGAATAAAAACGTCTGGTTACTCTCGCTTTGTCAGGCTTTGTTGATGACAGGCAACATCTTACTGATCTCTGTCGTTGGCCTGGTCGGCCGTTCAATCGCCCCGGATTCCAGTATGATTACCTTACCGGTCGCGATGCAATTTCTCGGTTTGATGAGTGCCACGATACCGGCATCTCTTATTATGGGCAGTCTGGGGCGAAGAAAGGGATTTAGTATTGGCAATATAGTCGGTATATCCGGTGCCTCGGTGGCAACGTGGGCCCTGGTGCAATCGCAGTTCTACCTATTTTGTCTCGGCACATTTTTAATCGGAATCGGTATTGGCTTTGGTACCCTTTATCGCTTTGCGGCGATAGAAGTTTGTAATGAAAATGCCCGCCACAGAGCCATCTCAATTTCTATGGCTGGTGGCGTGTTGGCGGCGTTGCTTGGGCCTAATCTGGCGGTACATTCTCAGTCACTGATGGCTGGCGTGGACTATGTTGGTGCTTTTGTAGCGCTGATTGGTTTAAACGTAATCGCGCTGTTTTTACTGCAGACCATCCGTTTCCCGGAGAGCAGTGAGCATGAAGGCAATGTAAAAGCCGATCCGCTTGGTGAGATGGTGAAGCAGCCCAATTTTGTGTTGGCCGTATTGGCTGCAATGGTCTCCTATGCCGTGATGAATATCCTGATGACGGCAACGCCGCTGGCAATGGTTGGCGATGGTTTTGAGTTTCACCATGCGGCGGGCGTGATCGAATGGCATGTACTGGGTATGTTTGTGCCGGCCTTTTTTACCGGCAGGTTGATAGAACGCTTCGGAGCTCAAGCTATGATTGTCTGTGGTGCACTGCTGTTCGTGTTATGCATCGCAATCAATCTACATGGACAGAGCTTATGGCATTTCACTCTGGCGCTAATATTGCTGGGAGTCGGTTGGAACTTTATGTTTATTGCCGCGACTGGGCTGTTTAGCCAGTCATATCTGGGTCACAACAAAGCCAAAGCACAGGCACTGAATGAATTTGTCGTGTTCAGTTGCGTAACGGTAACGGCACTACTGTCAGGCTGGTTGGAAGCCAGTTATGGCTGGCAAAAACTGAACCTGATTGTACTGCCTGTGGTGGTCGTGGTGCTGGCGCTGTTTTTGTTTAAATTTGCCAAACGTTCGGCTCGGGTTGCAGTGGAATAGTGCCAGGCCACTTCGTTCTAGTTTGCAACTTAAGTTGGTAGCTGAAGTGAACACGGCTATGGTGAAACAGAGCGGATATTATGAAAGGAACAGTCAATGCTTACTTACACAGTTTCAAGAAGTATCCAGATAGACAAATCACCCACTGAGGTTATCGACTACCTTAGCGATTTTACCACCTGGCCGAAATGGTCGCCCTGGCTGATTATGGAGCCTAACTGTCGTGTGGAGTTTAGTAGTTTTCAGCAGCAGCCTGGTGCTGTCTATGGCTGGGACGGCCGTTTGGTGGGCGAAGGCAGGATTGAGCTGGAGCATCTGACCGATGAGCGCATCGACGCGGTTATTTAGTTTAAGCGACCTTTCAAAAGTCGTGCGAAAGTCGCTTTTGTCGTCTCCAATCAGGCAGGAATGACCGAAGTCGAATGGATAATGCGTGGTAAGCTGCCGTGGTATCTGTTCTTTTTGAAGCGTTTTTTTCAATCCATGATCGGCATGGA
>NZ_JBNKVP010000094.1:0-11419 GCF_050299255.1 Vibrio sp. | reverse complement strand
TTTGCTACATAGGTGAGTACGACAGTGGCAACATTGATTACGCTAAAATTGCCACCGGAAATATTGAAGTACATACCTACAATGCCGATGGTTCGTTTAATAAAGATCTCTCTGGCAGTTTGAATTCCGGTGGTCAGTTAACCTTTACCGCGAATGATTTGGAAAATGGCGGCTATGTAACCATTTTTGACAATGTTGGCTCCGCTTCATCACCAAATGTCCATACGCTGTCAATTCAAAAAGAATTGCTGTCAAACATGTTGATTAACGTAGAAGCTCTGCAGGGGAATCAGGCCAGTTGTTATACCTCAGGTAAGGTCACTTTAACTAGTCAACAAAAATCACTGAGTTTAGCGTCATCTAACACGTCATTGGTGATGAACAATTATGGTTATGAAAGCTATCGAGATGGACAGGTCTCATCTACGGCTAACCTGAAAAACGCAATCAACATCATTAATACCTCTGAAGAGATACTCACTACCGGTTTATATGACTCTAAAGTTGTGGCCGCTAAGTTAGTTAAAGCTGGGGACCTAGCAAATTCTGGCACGACTCCTACGTTGGTTGAGTTAGAAACCTTATCCAATAATATGGATTTGAACTGGACACTTTCTGCAGGACAAACGCTAACTAGCGGCAAAATACTGACATTTACTAGTAAAACAGGGTTTGAGTGGCAAGAGTTGTTACAAACAGATCTGGATTTCAATTTTATCCCTGCGCAAGGATACAGTTCTTATCTTGAAGGTAGCTATAATGGCTGGGAGGTATATTCTAACCAGCCAATGAATCTCAATTTGGCTCAAAATGACGTGGTGTTAACCGAAGCTATAGTCTCAACCGGCTTAAATCCGCAAATCAACAGTTGTAGTTCAGGTTGTGTTATCGATACTAATGGTGCCGTGTCGTCGAACGATAAGGTTTTTCAGCGTAGTTACTTTGAAGTTTCTGGTCAGGCGAAACACACAGTTTATGCAATTCCAGGTACCAATTCCGAAACCGTAATTCCGGATTACAATGTCGATGCGAGCTTTAAGCCAGTCGATAATATCATGCCGGAAGTTAGCATGATCTTAACCAGCAATATAACTACAGATTTGGTGCAGTACTTTATGACTCAATACAATGCGCCACTGTCCACAGGTAGCTTTGTAGACAAAGTATCAGTCGTTGCTACACCGCAAGATGAGATTGCAAATAAACGCAAACAAGCAAGCCTTGCTTACCAAGTTATTCAAAAGTAATTGGATAACTGTTCAGCGAATGTTGAAATATCGCTACCAATTCGTGACCAACAGCAAAAACTGAGTAATCTTTTCTCTAAAATGCTTAGCCCCTCATAATGAGGGGCTTTTTATGTGCTTGAATTTTCATGTAATTGGTTCTTATTTTTCATGCTTCAACATATAGTATGGAGTTTTGAATGTTAATTGAGCTTTGTATCTATAACTACCTGATGTTTCTAGTCATATATTCCAATTAGGCCCCTCTACTTGTTACATTTATGAAAACTAAATTGAGGGTGAATGGCTGGTTGTCTTGTGGGTAAAACTTCATTTATCTGCAAATAATATGCAGTAATTTAAGATGAAAGCTCTTTATTTTGCATAAGTTGTCAAATATAATCTCGAAATCACAGCTAACGGTAGGTTAATAATTTGTTGCATGTTTTCAGGGCTGGTGATACTTTGTAGCGAAATATGGGTGGAACCCATGCAGTCAGATGATAATAAAGGGAGTTATAGCGCATGAATGAAGTACCCGCGCTGGATATAAAGGAACTGCACAAAACCTTTGGCCAAAATGAAGTGTTAAAGGGCATCTCACTGGAAGCGCACAAAGGTGATGTTATTTCAATCATCGGTTCTTCCGGTTCAGGTAAGAGTACTTTTCTCCGCTGTATAAACCTTCTCGAAACTCCGACCTCAGGCGAAATCTGGGTTAACGGAGAGATGATTCAGATGAAAACCAACCGCCAGGGTGAAGCTTTACCTGCCAATGAAAAGCAGGTTCAACGCATTCGCTCTCGTTTGGCAATGGTTTTTCAGGGCTTCAACCTCTGGTCTCACATGACGGTGCTGGAAAATGTTATTGAGGCACCGGTACATGTATTGGGTGTACCGAAGAAGCAGGCGATCGAAAACGCAGAGGCATTGCTGAAAAAAGTCGGTTTATATGAACGTAAAGATTATTACCCAGGGCACTTGTCTGGTGGTCAGCAGCAACGCGCGGCGATTGCTCGGGCTCTGGCGGTCGATCCTGAAGTAATGCTATTCGATGAGCCGACTTCAGCACTTGATCCAGAATTGGTGGGCGAAGTGCTGGGTGTTATGCGTGATCTGGCCGAGGAAGGCCGAACCATGTTAGTGGTTACCCATGAAATGGCGTTTGCCCGCGATGTGTCCAATCACGTGATGTTCCTGCATCAAGGCTTGGTTGAAGAGCAGGGCGATCCGGAAAAGTTGTTCACGAATCCGGAATCAGAGCGTCTGAAGCAATTTATATCTTCAATTTACTAATGTTGTATTCAGCGATCGAACTTATTTTGATGAGCTGAATGACGTGTCATGTAAAAAATAACAATACAGAAAATATCAATCACAGGAGTATGGAAATGAAAAAGTGGTTATTAGTTGCAGCACTTGCTGCTACCGCAGCGGCTGGCGTAGCCCAAGCGAAAGAATGGAAAGTTGTTCGCTTTGGTATTGAGGGTGCTTACCCTCCGTTTAGCTGGACTGAAGCAGACGGTTCACTGAAGGGCTTTGATGTCGATATGGCTAACGCTCTATGTGAAGAGATGAAAGTGAAATGTCAGATCGTTCCTCAAGACTGGGATGGCATTATTCCATCGCTGCTGGCCCGTAAATACGATGCCATCATCGCGGCTATGTCTATCACTGAAGAGCGTAAGAAGAAAGTGGACTTCACTGGCAAATACGCTCAGATCCCGAACAAGTTTATCGCCAAAAAAGGCGCTGGTCTGGATTTCGAAAACTTAGATGGCGTTAAAATTGGTGTACAGCGTGCAACAACACACGATAAGTACCTGACTGATAACTACGGCGATAAAGTTGAGATCGTACGGTACGGTTCGTTTGATGAAGCTTACCTGGATCTGGCGAACGGCCGTATTGCTGCGGTTCTGGGTGATGCATCTGCATTAGAAGAAGGTGTTATCAATAAAGCTGGTGGCGAAGGCTACGAGTTCGTTGGTCCTTCACTGACTGATGCTCGCTGGTTTGGTGAAGGTATGGGTATCGCAGTTCGCAAACAGGACAAAGACTTAACCAAGCAGCTGGATGCGGCTATCACTTCTCTGCGCGAAAAAGGTATCTACCAAGAAATCGCGGCTAAATACTTCAAATATGACGTTTACGGTCAATAAGACCGGCTAACGGATCCTGGCTACTGGTTTCTCGTTCCTAGATGTACCCGGTAGCCAGGAGTCTAGATTCTAGGGACTAGGAACTCACCTATGCTGGATTTGCAAGGATACGAAGCCTCAATATTCAAAGGGGCCATGCTGACAATTGAAGTCGCACTTCTCTCACTGTTGCTTGCCATGGTACTCGGAATGCTGGGTGCATTGGCAAAATTAGCCCCGTACCGCTGGGCTAGAGTCATCGCCACTATTTACACAACCATTATTCGCGGCATCCCTGATTTGGTGCTGATGATGCTGATTTTCTTCGGCGGTCAAATACTGCTCAACAACAGCCTTTATGCCATTAATGAATGGTTGAATGAGTGGTTTATGTCCAGTGACCCTAACCATGAGTGGACAGCATATCTTCCCGATTACATTGATGTCAGCCCGTTTATCGCCGGTATTCTAACAATTGGCTTTATCTTTGGCGCCTATATGGCGGAAACATTCCGCGGCGCGATCATGGCTGTTGATAAAGGTGAACTGGAAGCGGCTAAAGCTTACGGAATGAGTGCTACTTTGGCCTTCAGACGCATTTTGCTACCTCAAATGATTCGTCACGCGCTTCCGGGGTTTGGCAATAACTGGCTGGTACTGCTTAAAACAACGGCACTGGTTTCTATTATTGGTCTGGAAGATATGGTCCGTATGAGTTCGCTGGCAGCAGGCTCAACCAAAATGCCGTTTACCTTTTATATGGCGGTATCAATAATTTTCTTGTTCTTTACCAGTGTCTCAACAGGTTGCCTCAAGCTGGTTGAACGTAAATTCAGTATTCATACGAGGTAGGCTATGGACTTCAGTTTAATTATCGACAGCTTGCCTATCTATTTTAAAGGGTTATGGACCACGGTATGGCTGGTGGGATTGTCATTGATGATCGGTTTAACGGTTTCAATACCTTTGGCAATAGCGCGCAATAGCAATAACTGGTTACTTCGCGGGCCATCCTGGGCATTTATTTATTTCTTCCGCGGAACCCCGTTACTGGTACAGCTTTATCTTATTTATTACGGTATGGATCAGTTCTTCCCGGTTAAAGATACGTTATGGGAAAATGCCTGGTTTTGTGCCTTAGTCGCGTTTGTCCTGAACACTTCGGCCTATACCGGCGAAATTATTCGCGGCGCGATCAATGGCTTACCTAAAGGTGAAGTAGAAGCCGCCAAAGCGTACGGGATGAGCAAGTTTGCCACGTATCGCCGTATAGTGCTGCCTAGTGCGTTGCGTCGGGCGTTACCGGCGTACAGTAACGAAGTGATATTTATGCTGCACGGTAGTGCTGTCGCTGGCATCATCACCATTATGGATCTTACCGGTGCCGCCAGACTGGTTAACTCACGCTACTATGCACCGTTTGAGTCTTTCTTGACCGCAGGTCTGTTCTATATGTGTCTGACCTTTATCATTTTGTGGTGCTTCAAAAATGCCGAGAAACGTTTCCTGGCTTATTTAAGACCACTTAGCTAGTGCGCATTGGTTAGTAAACCGAACAGATAAAAAAGGGCTTCCAACAGGAAGCCCTTTTAAATTGCTTTCATGACATTAAGTCAGCAGTTAAACACGGACCAGATAGGCGCGTGATCAGAAGGTTTTTCTATCCCGCGCAACTCATAGTCAATACCTGCTTCGGTACACTTAGCCGCTAGCGTTGGCGTGGCCAGTATGACGTCGATACGTAGCCCACGGTTGTCATCGAAACCTCTGGAGCGATAGTCAAACCACGAATACTGGTCATCAACCAGTGGATGTAAATTTCGAAAAGTGTCTTCAAAACCCCAATCGAGCAGCGTTTTCAGCCATTCGCGCTCTTCGGGCTGGAATGAACACTTGCCTGTCTTCAACCAGCGTTTGCGGTTTTGCTCGCCAATGCCGATATCAGCATCAATAGGGCTGATGTTAATGTCGCCCATTACGATGAGCTTCTCCTGGTTATTGTGATGCTCAGTCAGATACCCCATCAAATCACGGTAGAATTGCCGCTTATACGGGAATTTCGTTTCATGGTTGATGTTGTCGCCTTGCGGGAAATAGCCATTGAGTACCGTCACTGTCTGACCATCTCCATCTCGGAAGCTGGCCATAATCATTCTTTTCTGATGTTCTTCTGTATCAGTCGGAAAGCCTTTCTGCACGCTGATAGGTTCTTGTTTGCAAAGAAGGGCGACGCCATAGTGCGCTTTCTGGCCATGAAAATAGACCTTGTATCCCATGGCTTCGACATCTTCGATTGGAAAAGCGTCGTCGTGAACTTTGATCTCTTGCAGCCCAATTACGTCTGGCTGATGTTTTTCAATTAACGCCTGTAGCTGATGTAAACGTGCTCTGAGCCCGTTGATGTTAAAACTGATAACTTTCATTCGAATTCCTTCGCAACAAGGTTTAGCGCTAGATGTTAACACTGCAATGGTTACAAGCCCAAATGAAACAATGAGATATAGGATCCGCTTTCGCGATATCCCCTAAGCAGGCTATTCAAACCCAAATCAGAGTATGTTGTAATTGAGTTGTTAAAAAACAATTAGTTTCTGTTTGTTTGCAAGACAAGGAAGTGGTATGCGAACTCTCTCTGTGCAGTGGAAAATCACCTTGCTGGCTGGCTTTTGCCTGCTTTTGACCTCATTAGCATTGGTTGGCTATTCGGTTTTTAATGCGGTGAAAAACCAAGGCGTAATCAAAGACCAAACATCTCAGTCTGTGATTGAGAAATCACAAAAACTGATCCAAACCCAGGCTCAACTGAACGCCACGGAAATCTCATCATTTTTCAACGAAGCGCTATACCGTGCTCAGATGCTGGCTTCCAACGCGCTGTTCTACAAAACCAACTTTGAAGAAAACTTTGGCGATAGCGAAGAGCTGCGTACCACACTGAACGAGATGGTCAAACAGACCGTAAAAAACTTTCCTAATGTTCATGGTGCTTATTTGGTGTTTATGCCCGACATGTTGGACCAGGAAGACAGCAACTATGTGGGAGCCAACTATGCAGGTAGTAATGAGAAAGGGCGTTTTGCCACTTCCTGGCAAAAATCTGCAGCGGAGGAAGAGGTCTCGGTAAAGATACTGTCTGAAAGTGAGTTGGGGCTACAGGAAAATCGCGAACGTTATTTGTGCCCCATCCTTAATCAGTCGGATTGTATTAGTAGCCCGCGTGTGACGGATTTGGACGGAGAGCGGTTGCTGACGACTTCCATTGTGGTGCCCATTATGGCGAACAGCAGACCGATAGGGTATTTTGGTATCGATCTACGCTTAGACGGATTGAAATCCATCGTCGCTAACTCTGATCAAAGTCTGTTTGAAGGACAAGGCTTGGTTAGCATTATCAGCCTGGACGAATCACTGATCGCCAGCGACGATCCTTCGCTGGAGTTGGGAGAAGAATACGCCAGTCAAACTATGTCTGCAGATGCGATCACTGACCTGTTGTATAACGGCGAATTACACAGTCAGTGGACCGAATCAGGAGTATGGCTCAATGTATTTGCACCAATTAATATCGCCAATGAAACTTGGGGCGTGTTGTTTGATATGCCGCGAACCAGTGTGCTGGCAGATGCGGAAGCGTTGGACAAGACTATCGCTCAGCAAGTTTCCGAAGGTGTCACGGCAGAACTGATAACCGGGGGCGTATTTGTTCTGTTAGGGCTGGGCCTGATCACTGCCATGGCGAGGCGGATTGTGAAGCCAATTCGTTTGGTTGTGGCGCGTTTAGAGGACATTGCTTCGGGCGAAGGGGACTTAACCCAGCGACTGGAGATTGATTCAAAAGATGAAATTGGCCAGTTGGCCACGGGTTTTAACCAATTTCTTGATAAACTACAGGTGACGATAAGACAAATTGTCGATAACACCCATCAGGTAGCCACGACAACCTTGCAGTCTAAATCTGCTGCCCAACTGACTCGCAGTAGCAGCGATGCACAATTCCGGGAAGTCGATCTGGTTGCAACTGCCTCAGAAGAAATGACCCAGACTGCAGGACTGGTAGTACAGAATGCAGAAAATGCCGTCGAGGCGGCAGCGGCAGCCAATGACGCAGCGACTACTGGCCGGGGCGTTATCGAACAGTCCGAGATCGAGATCCGTCAGTTGGTAGAGACCATGATGCAAACCGTACCAATAGTGGAAGAGCTGGCGAAAAACAACAGCAATATCACTGAGATCCTGACTGTGATTGAGGGGATCTCGGAGCAAACCAATTTGTTGGCACTTAATGCCGCAATAGAAGCCGCACGGGCCGGAGAACAGGGACGAGGCTTTGCCGTCGTTGCCGATGAGGTACGTAATCTGGCCAGTCGTACCCAGGCATCAGTGGGTGAAATTCGTACCGTGATCGCCAATGTTCAATCCGGAACAGAAGATGTGGTCAATGCAATCCAGCAGGGTAATCAAATCGCCACCGCCTCGGCTGAACAGGTCACTCAGGCCGTCAGAGAGTTGGAAGCGGTGTTTGAGTCGATAAGTTCGATCAATGATATGAGCAGTCAGATAGTGAAGGCCGCGGAAGAGCAGCAGTCGGTGTCCACTGAAGTGAACCAGAGCGTCGCCAACATTCGCGACTTAAGTGCGCAAATCTTAATGCAGGCAGAGGAGTCTGAAACAGTCAGTGGCCAGATAAGTCAGCTCTCCGAACAGCAGCAAGCGCTAGTGGCCCAGTTCAAGGTATAAGCGCTCAGTAGTAATAAAGCCCGCTGCAGTTCATGCTGAGCGGGTTTGTTATTATCCGAAGTCTGTCGCTATTCAGACAAGTACCAGTACCCTTTGTTCACCAGTTCGGCCATCGTTTTATAAGCTGTGTCATTGGCCATCAGATCACTCAGTGTAAGCTGTTGTTGGTTGCAAAGCGCTTCGACCAGCTTCTGGTTATCCGAGCCTAAGTCATACCGCTCGCCATTGATATAAACCACATATGGCTCTGCTTCAAAATAGAGGCTTTTCAAACCGGCCGTTTTTATTAACTGGGCACCTACATCCAATTCTGCTACCAACTCGTCTGGCGACAAGGCGGGTTCCATCGGTAGCAAGTTAAGTTGGTGTCTCGGCTGACTGAGCAAGCTACCAATAGCCGCATTGATGGTAGGTTGATTGCTGAACTGGGCCAGTAACATGTCAGTTAACTGTTGCTGTGCTTCAAGGTTGATTTGGCCATTGTGACTTTGAGCGGGCCAACCCGGTCTGTGCCAGTGTATATCACCCAGATCATGGTTAATCAGATGATCAGCAAAATGACTCACCAGCTCGACTTGCTTTGGCGACCGATAACCGATCGAATAGCTCAGACTGCCGGTAAGCGACTGGCCTTCGTGAGGAAAGCCCGGTGGGATATAAAGAATATCACCCGGATTAAGTACCACATCTATCTCGGCGTCGAATCCTTCGATCTGTTTTAACGCATCGCCCGCCAGTTTTTCCTGGTACTGACCGGTATCTTTTGCACCGATGCGCCAACGGCGTTGTCCTTGCCCCTGAATGATAAACACATCGTATTGATCTATGTGCGGACCGACACCACCACTGGGGGCTGAATAGCACACCATTACGTCGTCTAACAACCATTGTGGTAAGGAACTAAAGGGTTGAAGCAGGTCCGCCAGGGGTTCGTACCAGTGGTTCGCGGCCTGGATGATCAGTTGCCAGTGACTTTCTGCTAATTGAGTAAGCTCAGCTTCTTCAAACGGTCCATGTTTTGCTTGCCATTTACCATTGTCATTAGTGACCAGCCTGGAGTCGATTTCCGGTTCCAGAGCTAAACCCGCCAGTTCATCGGCGCTGATAGGATCCTGAAAGTCAATGAACCCCTGGCGAATAACCGCTGGCTTCTGATGCCAGTGGCCGCGCAGAAATTCATCCAAATCAAAGTTCAACCTGTTCATTTTTCTGACCCGGATTCAGTGAGTTTTTGCTGCAGATCTGATTTGACGATTTCAATCGCCTCCAGAGCAACCTCAGCTTCGATGTTGTTGGATTCCAGCAGGTAGATGATATCAACCGCCAGTTTAACGTGATCCGGAGCCTTGCTTAACGGGCCTGGCTCACGGTCTGAATTATCTTGCATGGTTAGTGCTTCCGTTCCCGGTAGGTGATCTGTTTTTCAATCCGATGTTTTGCCGCCTGACAACGCTGCAGCCTTTTTTCTGTAGCCAGTAAAGCTTGCTGGGCGCTGGCTTTATTTATCCCGGCCGCATGTTCGACTGCCAGCTCTTTTTCCCTGACCATGTCTTGCAGCCGACGTTCCCAATCCTGGTGCTGGGCTAAATCCTGATACAGCTGATTGATCGGTTTTCTGCCGTAGCCCGATTGCTTGGGTTCACGACGACGTATTTCCTGAGTAGATATCTCACGTTGAATTGCACTGATCTGTGCCAGCAGGCGTTCGGTCAGATATTCAGCCCTGGCGGCAGTGAGCATTCCGGCATCAGATTCGCGCGAGATCGCAGCGCAGGTGGATTTGGCTTCATCGACACAGGGAACCAACAGTTTTGACCGGCAGGAGAACAGGATTTCATCAAACAGTGGGTTGTTCTGTTCGCCACGTTGACGATCGATCGCTGCAGCCTGCTGGGCAAGTTGCTCAAGACGGGCGGTGAGTTGCGAGAGTTTACTCATACCGCGACAAACCAAGCATCGTACGCCAGTTTAACCGCAAGTATGCTGACGACGGAAACAAATACCGGGCGGATGAATTTGGCGCCAAACCGAATGGCGGAATGGGCTCCGAAATAAGCCCCGGCCATCAGACACACGCCCATTGTTAAACCTAGCACCCAGTCGATATGACCGAGAATTGCAAAAGTAACTAGCGACGTAAAGTTACTGGTGAAATTCATTGCTTTAGCGAGTCCCGATGCCAGTAAGATATTAAGCCGGTACAGCGCTAACGAGCTGACGGTCCAAAAAGCGCCGGTGCCCGGTCCTGCGACGCCATCATAAAAACCCAGGGTGAACCCCTGCAGGTATTGCTGTTTGTGCAGTTTCGGACACGCTTTGGGGAGAACGTCCTGGTTGATATGGGGAGTTTTGTGCCAAACGGTGTATATAGCGGCTGCCAGAATAATAAGGGGCAGTACTTTTTCCAGCCAGTCAGTGCTGATGCTGTCTACCACCAGAGTGCCAATAATGGCACCGGCCAGTGTGGCAATAAATGAGCGGCTCCAATACTGCGGCCGGAACAACTTTTTTCGGTAATAGGTGAACGCCGCAGTTGAAGACGCGAACGTAGCAGCTAACTTGTTGGTGCCTAAAGCAATGTGCGGGGGAAGGCCGATCGAGAGTAGAGCAGGGACGGTCAACATTCCGCCTCCGCCAGCAACCGCGTCAATAAAACCGGCGATAAAAGCCACTACGGCCAATACCAACAAAATCGTCGGCTCTAACAATTCCATATTTCTCTTCTTTTTTAGTTGCATCGCCAAACCGTGGGTTCAACGACTTATTATTCAATGGTTAGTTTAAAGGGTGGGAGGGAGTTGAGTAAGTTTTTCCCATATCGTTTAGACACTAAGCGCCGGTCTAAGATCACGACTCTACCAGAATCCTGTTCTTTACGCAGTAATCTTCCCACTGACTGAATCAGTTTTTTGCTCGCTTCCGGTACCGCAATTTGCAAAAACGCATTACCTCCCCGGCTTTCAACATATTCGGCATACGCTTGTTCAACCGGCGAGGTAGGGACCGCAAAAGGCAACTTGGTGATGACCAGGTTCTCCAGTAGCTCCCCGGGCAAATCTAACCCTTCAGAAAAACTGCCGGTACCGAAAAGCACGCTGGTTTTTCCGCATTGCACCAGTGTTTTATGTTTTTTTAGAATTTCTGAGCGCGAGCTTTCACCCTGAACCTGTAGATTCCAGCCCTTGCTGGCAAAATCGCTGCGCAGCCCGTCTGCCACTTGCCTCATTTGCCAATAAGAGGAGAACAGCACCAGGTTAGCTCTGTCCGGTTGTAAATAATCCGGTAGCACTTGAGTGAGATAATCGGTGTACTCAG
>NZ_JBNKVP010000093.1:0-11480 GCF_050299255.1 Vibrio sp. | reverse complement strand
CGACAGCGAAGAGTAAGTCAGATATTGCATGTCATGCTTAACAGAATTCGGTACGTTCTGTAGATGATAGCTGTTGGCCGCCATGTCATGCAGCAATGCCGACAGTGCTCCGTCGCCCGCCCCATTGGTATTTTTTATTTCAGCCGGACCGCCCAGGTAGGGCCCGATATGAGAGTATACTTTAACCGCATGATCGCAATCCTGCCTGCGCATCGCCCGGCTAAACTCGAACTGGTTAAATTCGGCGATATTACCTGGCAGCAGCGGCAGTTCAGTGCGTCGCTTAACCGTGTCGTCGGTAATCCCAGCCATGTAAAGGCCGACCGGCCCGGCTGTACACAATACTAAATCGACCCATTCCAGCGCTTTGTCTGCAGCTAACAGTGGATCCTTTTCACCGGTCAGTGCTTCGCCTTCCTCTTCATTCATCGCCAGCACGGTCACGTTTTCTTTCAGGTACTCCTGCCACCACTCGGCATTGCCTTCTATGATCCACTTAGTGCCGAGAGTCAGTACTACCGGCACTTGCTTCTGCTTGGCCAGTTCAATCGCTCTGGCCACGGCTTGGGGCATTGGGTCTTCTGGTTTACCCCGCATCAGGTACGAAGAGACTACCAGCGCGGAAGCTTTATCGAACACCTGCTCAGGAATACTCTCAGGCAGCAGCTGATTCATATGGCCTTCATTAATGGCAAAGGTGCGCTCGCCATCGTCAGTGATCAGTGTGTAGCAGCGACCAATCGGCCCATCGACGCTTTGCAGATGGTTGAGGTTCATACGAGAAGAGGTGCGGCACAGATAGCGATACGCAAACGAGCCAACTTCAATATTTTTCGACATCACGCCAAGCAGCACCGATTTGCTGTCTGCCAGCACGGAATAGTTGTGCAGGGTATTTCCAATCGTGTCACCGGGATGCTGGTGGGTGATCAGTTGCTTGTCGACCAGTTCATGGTACAAGGCATCGGCGTGATGCTGTTCTACGACCAGCGAGTGACCTTTACTGAGTTGATATTTTTCCAGAAAAGCGTCGTCTACTCTCGCTTCTATATCCACTATCGTCTGGCCAACACCAACCACGATTGGCCGGTAGAGAGACTGAGTTTGCTGAATCTGATTGACCAGTGGATCGCGGGCGTGGGTAGGGAAGTAATGCTTGGATTTGCGCTGTCCGGGAAATTTCATTTTTGGCGTGCGGGTTGTCAAAATTATGCTGGATAATATCACAGGTTTCATTTTATGTTGCATTGATATTACACATATAAGTGATCCCTATCAGGAAAGCTGATGATTTTGTCTGACCTTTCAGCAGTTGTCTCTGAGGTGTCGTTCTGATGCAGAGAATTGCAACTGGGCCAAGCTATGCTATTAGTTTAATGGACATCGAAACTAAGGATAATCCCATGATCACTAAACTACTGGTTGCCAGCGTACTCGTCGTCTCGGCTTCTGCGAGTGCGGACGATATAACTATTAATATGAAAGATCTAAGTTCTGGTAAGTCTGTTGGCGTAATTACAGCACAACAGACTGAATACGGCGTGGTATTTTCTCCCACCATCACAGGCTTGGCGGAAAACATGCAAGGGTTACATGGATTTCATGTCCATCAAAACCCGTCCTGTGAACCGGTGGAAAAAAACGGCAAAACGGTATTAGGTGGTGGCGCTGGTGGTCACTATGACCCGGAAAATACAGGTAAACACGGCTATCCTTGGACCAACAGTAATCATTTGGGTGACCTTCCTGCGTTATACGTTGACAGCCATGGGGATGCGATGCAGCCAGTATTAGCGCCCAGGTTGAAACAGGCTGACCTTTCCGGAAGAGCACTTATGGTTCATATGGGCGGTGACAACCATTCCGACCACCCAAATGCTCTGGGCGGCGGTGGTGCCCGAGTGCTCTGTGGTGTGATTAAATAGTGCCAAATATCCCGCCAGGCTGACTCATCGTTCAATCAGAGTCAGCCTACTGGCGGCCATTCCCTGCGTCCAATCTCGAATGTTCAGTTAACGTGCTATATGCACTATCCGTCTGGTTTATCTGCTTGACGGCTCACACACTTTGTAAATCGATACTGAGCGTATTCAACGGAATATCGACTTACCCTATAAAATACAGTAAACCTAATTGATATTATTGATAGTAATTGTTATCAAAGAGTTAGAATAATTCTGACAGGGTATGATGCAATGAATCGTCGTATGGTATTGCGGTTGATTGGTACCGGTTCAGCAGTGTTGCTTGCCGGTTGTGGTGGGGGAGAATCTGACTCAGGTAGCGTCGGTAGCGTGGACGACGTTGGTGCATACCCCGATCCAACCAGAGAAGAAGCCTTTCTCTTTTTACAGCAAAGTAGTTTTGGGCCGACTCCGGCACTGGTGAGCGCTGTACAGAGTAAAGGAATCGAAGGCTGGATAGATGAACAAATTAGCCAGCCATCAGCGTACTATGGTGCAGACAGCGAATCTGCTACCACCAATTTTGCATCGCAAGTGACCAAGGGCGTGATGGCGATGGCCGAACAGGCTGAACCAAGTAAGCAGCGCTGGATGAAGCAGTTCCATATGGACGACAAACCACAAACCTGGAATCGTACCGGTGACTGGCTGATGCCGAACTATATGGCCAGTGTGATGCTGGGAGAAGCGTTAAACAGCAAGGAGCAGTTACGTTTACGTGTGGCTAATGCACTTAGCCAGATTGTGGTGACTTCAATTTCTGCTGAACCGCTCGACCGCCGCGCAGAGGCACTAAGCGCTTATTACGATATGCTGGCGGCCAACGCTTTTGGCAACTATCGTGATTTAATGTCTGATGTTGCCCGCAGCCCGGCTATGGGAGTTTACCTGTCTCATCAGGGCAATAAAAAATACGATGCGGCAACTCAAACTCACCCGGATGAGAATTTTGCCCGCGAGCTATTACAACTGTTCACGATAGGTCTGTACCAGCTGAATCTGGACGGTACGGTCATAACCAGCAATGATCTGCCGCTGCCAGCATACACCCAGCGGGATGTGGAAGAGTTGGCAAAAGTGATGACCGGCTGGGATCTGTACAACAATAATCTCTATGGCGAAAGCCGTTATTTCCAGGGAGATTATTCGCAACCCATGGAGGTGAATCATGCCAGCGGCGGAAGCGGTGCCGGCAGCGATGATTTTCATGAATATGGTCCCAAAAATTTGTTGGGCCAAACCATCGCCTCGGGTCTGTCGGTCGAAGAGGATCTGGAAGCGGCCCTGGATATAATCTTTAGTCAGGCAAACGTTGCGCCATTTATTGCCAAAAATCTTATTCTGCGCCTGGTGAAGTCCAATCCGACACCAGCCTATGTTGCCCGTGTCGCCAGCGTGTTCAATGACAATGGTGATGGCATCAAAGGGGACATGAGTGCCGTGCTGAAAGCCGTTCTGCTTGATCAGGAAGCTCGCACCTCCTCGACCCAGATGCGTAAAGCCAAAGAGCCGTACCTCGCCTTTACTCAGTATCTGCGTAACTTCAATGCTCAACCGCTTCCCGGTTGGCAGTCCCACGAGGGCATCGATATGAGCGGTTATTTTTGGCTAAACCGCTTCTCCGCTGCGTTACCTCCGCTGCCGATGTTCAGTCCTTCGGTATTTAACTTCTATCAGAACGATTTTCATCCAGTAAACAACGCGTTTGCCCCCGCTGAAGTTGCGCCTGAATTGCAGCTCTATGACGAAAGTCTAATCACCAACCAATGGCGGCTGTTTTACAACACCATACCGGAGCGCAATGTCGTCGTTCAGCAATACGGCAGTATTGAAAAGTTTGTCGACAATCAGAGAGGCGGCAATTATCACATAGGGATGCCGACCACCGCTCTGGTGGATTACAGTGAGGAGCTGCAACTGTTGGAGCAGGCGATCGACGGGGACAGCGATGGAGATTTCCGGATGTTGCGATCCGCCCAAATGGATGCCAATGGTTACACGCCATTACAATCAGGCCTCGAGGCATTGATCGAACATCTGGACGGCAAACTGTTTGGTGGCGACCTACCCGAAAGTTACAAACAGAATTTAATGGAGGAACTGCCTCAGGCGGGGGTGGTGGTATGGGCCAACTACAACACTGAACGTAAAGCCGCGATTGAACTGGTGCAAACCACCGTGATGACGCTGGTCACCTCGAAATATTATAACGCGCAGTACTAGGAGCCGGTTGACATGAAAAGCAGAGCACAGGACGCCAGTCGTCGACGTTTTATCAAATCCATTGCCGGTGCCAGCGCCTATACTGCACTGGGTTTACCGGCACTCACTTTTTCCAGCCGCAGTCATGCGGGCTTACCGGATCAGTCCAGCTACAAGGCGGTCATTGTGTTACAGCTGGATGGGGGCAACGATGCCATCAATATGTGTGTGCCGACCGGTGATGAAACAGCAGTCGGTGTAGGCAAAGGCTACAGCACCTATCATAGTGTGCGCGGCACACTGGCGGTGTCGGCCAATCCTATCACCAATGATCTGAGGGCGTTTTTGGCGGGCGGAAACAGCGGGAACTCAAACCCGTATTATGCACTGGATAAAAGTGGTGCGGTCTCGACAGAAGCAGCCTACTTAAAAGGTTATTACCAGACCGGCGACCAGTTTGGCTTTAATGCCGTCTGTCCTGAGCTGGCTAAGCTGTATCAGGATGGCCAACTGGCGGTAACGATGAACATCGGCAATCTGGTAGAGCCCACCAGTAAAGCAGATTTAATCAATCAGACAGTCGCAGAGCCGCCTTTCCTGTTTGCCCACAATCACCAAATTCGGGCCAATCAAACCGGTCAGGCCGACAAATTAAACGCTCTCGGATGGTGTGGCCGGTTAAGTGACATCTGGCGCAACGGCTACAGTGGCGGCATTAATGGTGGCAGTGCGCTAAGTATGAACATTTCACTGGCAGGTAACAGCCGCCTGTTTGCTGCCGCTAATAAACAGGCGCTCAGTATTGGCTCACCGGACAGTATGATCATGGCCGATCTGAATGCCAGCCATACCGGTGCAGGTAATCGCCGGGGCGGGTTGTACCAGGCATTTATGGATGCGGCGACAGGAGATAAGTTTCATGACGCCATCGCAGAGGTGCAGCGCAGCGCGTTAGACATCTCGCAAAAGATGACCGACTATCGCGGTCAGCCCACATCGTTCGCTTCTGTCACCGACCACTATGGTGTGAAACTGTTTACTGCTCCAACCAAGCAGGCGCTCGGATTTAACGACGAACTTCACGGCCATTTGCTACGACAACTCAATCATGTTGCGGTGATGATTGAACGCAGTATCGACTTGGGGATGAAGCGACAAATCTACACCATTCGCATGGGCGGATGGGATCAGCATGCGTCGCAAACCAAAGAACATGCCCGAAATCTGCGAGAGCTGAGCCTGGGTATGTGGCATTTACGCCAGGCGCTGGAAACGATGGGCATCGCCGATCAGGTCTGCCTGCTGACCATGTCCGACTTTGGCCGGACCATGAGCAATAACGGCGATGGTACCGACCACGGTTGGGGCAGCCACGCGCTGGTGATGGGCGCAGCCGTAAACGGCGGACAGGTATTGGGCGAGCAGCCTGATATGCGCTTGGGCAGTGAAGACGACTATAGCGACAAAGGCCGATTAATTCCCCGGTTAGCCTATGAACAAAGCCACGCCGCCGTGTTGCAGTGGTTTGGTGTGGAAGCAGCCGATATGGCGACGGTTTTCCCTAACCTGAGTAATTTTGCTGCTACACCGGGTGATATTACTTCGGCGTACCTGAACTTGTTTTCTTAACCCTGAACGCCGGTGAACGGGTACAGGGTAGGGTTACCGACATGAAATTACTGACCGAGAGATAGCATTGCCCTTACACTGAGATCAGGGTCATGTTTTATCCTTGATGATTTACGAGGCTGTCTATGCGTACTCTCTGTCTGCTCTCTTGTCTGCTTATGCTGACCACGCCAGCTTTCGCGTTAGAAGGCCGTGATTATACTTTTGACCGGAACGTTGAAGCGAACGTCGGCGACAATGGCAATACCAGTATCTACATTTCCGGGCAAGGGCGGACCCAGGTGTTTATCCACGATGCCGTTATGCCGTCAGGTCGCTCGCGGATCTGTGAAACCGAAATCGAGCGCTGTTTCGAAGTGCGTTGGCATGATGAGCTTTGGCAGGACGACTGGGAAATCGACGATGATGAATGGGAACAGGAAGATGATGCCGAGCTGTACTAGCCGGTGGCTTTAGCTGGCCAGCGATAGAATTTCGTAGCCAACCCATCATTGCGGGTAACACGCGTTGGAAAAGGAGCGTGTTAGCTCAGTAAAAAAGCCTTGCTCAACATCGTAAATAGGTTAAAGCAAGGCTCTGTCTGCATTACTGTGCCGTTTTTGGCGCCGGTTCCACCCAGGCTTTGGTTCCCCAGAGCGGAACGGTCGACAGACTATGCTTAAAGCTGCCGGACGTTTCTTTAGTCGAGTAGGACAGGTACATCAGAGTTTGATTGTCTGCATCCAGAATGCGGCGGATCTTCATTGTTTTGAAAAAGATACTTTTTGATTTTTTGAAAACCACTTCCCCGGAAGGAGACTTATCGATCTGAGCAATCATCTCAGGGGTAATTTCACCGGTCTGGCGACAAGCAATGGAGCTGTCACTTGGGTCAGCCAGGCTTAAATCCGCTTCCACTGATGCCACATGGCAGGTCACTCCAGTGACAATAGGATCTGTTAAGTTATTAATTTTTATATCTTTCAGAGTAAAAAGACCCAGGCTGACATCTCCGACTTCGCTACTGTCGCAGCCAGCGAGTGCAGCTGTCATCAGGGTCGCCAACGCAATTTTTCTTATCATATCTTGTGCCTCTGTAAGTGGTTGAACTAATCATAACAGCTTGCACAGACAAAAAAACACCGGGGAAATAATTACTTGTCGTTGGGTGCTGCACTGGCTATGCTTCGCTTGGCTTACAAGTTGTTAACGATAGGAAAGGATATGTCATCACCCATGCCCCAAATTGCCGAACTGAAAAACCAGTGGATGAGGCAGCATATTGACGTTGAATTTCCGACTCCTGAGAGCCTGCTCGGCTACGAACTGTATCAGCAGCGTAGCTCCAACGCTGACTATCAACCCTTGCAACGGTCCGATTCGACCCAGCGTTTCCCCGATGAAGAGATCTACAAAGTTGACTTCCATCGCCTGACGGTAATGTTTGCCCTGTTGCAGGCCAGCATGTGGCCGGAGCCACGGCAACAGCAGCTTATGGTGGAATTCCTTAGCCAGATCATCTACTCCGAACCCTGTGAGCTCTATCTCGGGTTTCAGGGCGGAGAGGCGGTCCTGGCAGCGATCGTCACCAAGGACCAGGATCAGGCACTGATCTCTGATATCGCAGCCAAGATTGAGGCAAAGGATTTGCAACCCGGATTTATCGCTTCGTTGGCAGATAGATTACACGATAATGAAATCATCTGGTTGGAACATATTTAAGACAGATTTGTCACTGATTGGACCGGGATTAGTGACCATTACGGTATTTTTGCGATTCCAACTTTGGAATAGATTCAAACTGTTACCTTGATCAGCACCAATAGCCGCATATTGTTTACACTTCGCCAAACAAGCACTTAACAGGTTGGGGCGATGGACGGGCAAAAGATACGCTGCGTAATATTTGATTGTGACGGCACTCTGGTAGACAGCGAATCACTATGCTGTCAGGCCCTGGTAGCGGTGTTTAATCGCTTTGGTGCACATCTTGGTTTTGAAGATGCTCTGTCTCACTTTGAGGGAGGCAAACTGGCCGATATTCTTGTCGCGACCAGTGAAAGGTTGGGCGTAGACGTATCATTAGATATTCTCGAACCGCTCTATCGCGCCGAACTTCAACTGCTGTTCGAACAACATTTAAAACCTATGCCTGGAGCCAGACAACTACTGGATACCCTGGACAGACAGTCGGTTGAATACTGTGTTGCATCAAATGGCCCGCTGGAGAAAGTGGAGCAGTCACTGGCGATAACCGGATTATTACCCAAATTTCAGGGTAAAATTTTCTCTGCTTTTGATACCAATGCCTGGAAACCTGAACCTGATCTGGTTCGTTACAGTGTGATGAGTATGGGCTTTTCCCTGAATGAATGCCTGTATGTTGACGATACGCCGAAAGGCGTTGAGGCGGGATTGCGGGCAGGGATCAAAACCATACAGCTGTTAGGTCCTTATGCCCGGCCATGTGGCAAAGAGGTCATTGCGATTCATAAATTAAGTGAAGTGGCGAATTATCTGGGGCGTTACTGTCCTTCCACCGCACATTAGAGGTTAAGCAGCGCAAGCCTGGATTGGCTGTTAAACCAGGCTTGTTTACTCACACAGGTAATGCATGCAGGCGCTAACTACTGGACGTTAACTGGCGTAGTGTGGATAAACGTGCTTGGCGTCAGACTGTGTACTTTGTGCAAACAGGCTTCCATCTGCTGCAAATTGTCGAGAAAAGAACCACACCGAGCGCACAACATTTTGTCGCCCTGCTCAGAAATCAAAAATTCATCACTTTCACACAGCGGACAGCAGAGTGGGAACTCGGTAGTTGGTAGGGTTTGGTTCATGGTCACCTCAGCAAGCAAGTCGTATTGTTATTATCATTAGTATGTTAAGTATCTCATCGCTCACTGCCAGACGATGAGGCCAGCCACTGAATTGAGTTGGCTGCTGATTGCTAGTTTAGCCCATGGCATGGTGTGGCTATTATTTGTCCAGAAAAGTTGAGAAGCAATTCATATAAATAACTTTGTCATCTAGCTGTTTGTGCAATTATTGTCGCATTAATAACAGCCGACTGGCCCGGCTCGATCTTCAAGGGAACAGAATGAACCAACAGTATTGTGTGGTGCTGACCACAGTAAATAACCCGGATGTCCAGCAAGCCATCATTGATGAGCTGCTGAAAAACCAGCTGGCAGCTTGTATTCAGGCGGTGCCGATACAGAGTCATTACGTCTGGCAGGATGAAGTCTGCGCGGATCAGGAAACCTTATTAATCATTAAAACCCGTCCAACGTGTTACCAACAGCTGGAGCAGTTGATCGTCCGTTTACATAACTATGACACGCCGCAAGTGCTACAGCTGCCAGTCAGCGACGGATTTGACCCATACCTGCAATGGTTAAAATTGAACACAAGGTGCCAGTAGCTGGCTGAAATATAGTTAATGAGCCGGTGGTTTTGCAGTGAAGATCACCAAGCGGTAATTTGCTTGGTGTTCTGGCTCGACAAACGGACTTGCGTGCCGTTCAATGTCATAACTGCCTGATGAATTGACGCTGCTATGGAACGGAATCAAAATTTAGCTCAACATTTTCATATGGAGATGGAAAATCCGTTACTGTGGCCGATCCTGGAATTACTCCGCAAGCACCCTTCAGGCTGGAAAGTCCACACCCTGGCCAGCGAGTTAACTGAACAGGGTTACATTCATCCACTGGACGACTCGCCAGAAAAAGACTTATTCAAACGTAACTTTCTGATCATGAACGCGCTGTACCAACTGCAGGAAACCTTGTTCCCTAAGCAGTGGCTGCAGGTAGAAGCGATGAATCTGATTTTACTCCCTTGCTATCCCTCGGCCGGACGTCAGATAGACTCGCAGGATCCACTACGAGATTACTATACCGACTGGAGCAACTATGAAGCAGAAGAGGGCGAAGTGAAGCGGCTGTTGAACCAATTCTGGACCCGTTATCAACAGCATGTCGGCGATAAAGATAGCGACAGCCGTGAAAGCCGCATTGTGCACAACCTGGACAGAGCCAAGGCGTTGCGGTTATTTAATTTACCTTATGATGCGACCGCCACGGAAATTCGTAAACAGTGGCGCAAACTGGCGCTTAAATGGCATCCTGATCGCGACAATGGTGATGCCGCGCAATTTCGAGTGCTGTGTGAAGCCTGGAATATACTGCGAACTAGTGATAGTTAAGTACTAGATCGCTTCCTTTCGTTATTGACCACCGTTGATTTTATTTCCTTCCCTTTCCCAATCTGCCACCTGCCTTATCAGGTAGTGAGGTTGGTTGAGCTTGCACCAGACAGATCGAAATATCCTCACCATAATGGTGCAGCTAGCTGGTTTCATTGTTGCAGTTATAATTAACCTATTGAATTTAAATAGAATAAAAATCTGGCGTTAAACTTGCTGGTATCACTGTAGTTTACCGAGCACGAGTGCTTAGAGAGACGTTAAGCTGGCTGAATTAGCGAGCGGGATAACAACACTGGACGTATTTTGGCAAAGAAGCTTCGCCCTGACGGGTGAGGCTTCTTTGCGTTTTAAAAGGGAACGATTATGACACGAGCAGCTATCCACTCTACTTGTCCTTATTGCGGTGTAGGTTGTGGCGTTTGCATAGAGCAGGGCCCATCGATTGCGAGTTGCCACATTCGCGGTGACAATGACCATCCAGCTAATCAGGGCGCGTTGTGTGTCAAAGGCTCAGCACTGAAAGAGAGCCTGGCGATGCCCAGCAGACTGCTGTACCCCAAGATCAATGGCGCGGAGACCGATTGGGACAAGGCCATCGACCACATTCAACAAAAAATGGCACAGGCCATTGCAGAGCACGGGCCGGATTCGGTGGCCATGTATGTCTCTGGTCAGTTGCTGACGGAAGATTACTATGTCGCCAACAAACTGATGAAAGGGGTAGTGGGTAGCGCCAATATCGATACCAACTCCCGTTTATGCATGTCTTCGGCGGTGGCGGCGCACAGCCGGGCGTTCGGCGAAGATGTGGTCCCGGTCGACTATAGCGATATCGACAAAACTGACCTGATCGTAATCTGCGGGGCCAATACCGCCTGGACCCACCCAGTGGTGTTTCGCCGTATTCAGCAGGCCCGTGAACGTAATCCAAAGCTGAAGCTGGTGGTGATCGATCCACGACGAACCGTCACTGCAGAACAGGCCGACTTGCATATTCAGTTACCTAACGACGCTGACGTGGCGCTGTTTAACGGCCTGATGCATTACTGTCTGTCTCACAATGCCCATGACAAAACCTATATTGACCAGCACACGGAAGGTTTTACTGAACTGCAGCAAGCGGTGCTGCAAGCGCAGTATGGCCTTGAGTCCTTATCTCATCAATTTGGTATCGAATGTAGTACATTACGTACGTTCTTCCAGTGGTTCGCCCACAGTGACAGCGCTGTTACCCTGTTTTGTCAGGGAGTCAATCAGTCTGAAGCAGGGGTTGATAAAGGCAATGCCATCATAAATGCGCACTTGCTGACGGGCAAAATTGGCAAGCCGGGTAGCGGCCCATTTTCAATCACCGGTCAGCCCAATGCCATGGGCGGACGCGAAGTCGGTGGTCTGGCTAACCAGTTGGCCGTTCACCGCGGTTTCGATTCCCAGTCGATCAGCCTGGTGCAAGAGTTCTGGCATAGTGATCGGGTGGCAACTAAGCCGGGCCT
>NZ_JBNKVP010000092.1:0-11807 GCF_050299255.1 Vibrio sp. | reverse complement strand
ACTTACCCAATGCACAGCTGATAGACGCAACCGGGCTGGTCAACTGGTGCCGGGCGATAAAGTCTGAGCAGGAGCTGGATTACATGTACCGGGCTGCACGCATCGTGGAAAACATGCACAGAGTGGCCTACGAAATGATTGAGCCAGGCTTGCCTAAGCATCACCTGGTGGCCGAGATCAATCGCCAGGCCGTGCTTGGTCACGAGGAACATTTTGGTGACTATACGGCGATTGTGCCGCTCTTACCCTCGGGAGCGGACGCGTCTGCGCCGCATCTGACATGGGACGACAGGCCGTTCAAAAAAGGTGAGGGGACCTTTTTTGAGATAGCCGGAGCTCACCGCCGTTATCACTGCCCATTGTCACGAACTATATTTCTGGGCGAACCTGATGATAAGTTTAAACGCGCAGACGAAGCACTTACGCGTGGTTTAGACGCCGGGTTAGCTGTCGCCAAAGTCGGCAATACCTGCGCAGATATCGCTAACGCCTTAAATCGGGAATTAGACCGGGCGGGCTTTTCCCGTCAGGGTGCGCGCTGTGGCTATCCGATTGGACTCAGTTATCCGCCCGACTGGGGTGAGCGCACCATGAGCTTGCGTGCTACCGACCAAACGGTGCTGCAGGAGGGGATGACGTTTCACTTTATGCCAGGCTTATGGTTTGAGGACTGGGGGCTGGAAACAACGGAAAGCATAGTGATCAAAAGAGAAGGCGCGGTGACTCTGTGCGATTTTCCCCGTCATCTGTTTGTTAAGCATTAACACGCCAAACTCAGCGGAACAGATAGCCAGAACAAGTTGGTCAAAGAAGCAAGATCAAGATGTAGTCAAAGGCAGTTGCGCTACCTGTGTGGGTAAGCAGTCAGCGACCTGCCTGGAATCAGTAAGGAGAGTTTCTATGCGCCTGGATCGCTATGACGTCAAAATTCTGCAAATCCTGCATGACGACGGCCGGATCACCAAGTCCCACCTGGCGGAAGCGATAAATCTATCAGTGAGCCCATGTTGGGAGCGGGTAAAAAAGCTTGAAGACGCCGGGATTATCGAAGGTTATGGCGCCAAGGTGAACACCGATGTGCTGTTCAAAAAGACTGCGGTATTGGTCGAGGTGTCGCTGAAAGAGCATAATGCTCAGGCATTCAGACGCTTCGAACAGTTAATCCAACATTCGCCAGAGGTAACGGATTGTTACGCCACAGGAGGCGGCGTCGACTACATCCTCAAAGTTCAGTCCGAAGACATCGATCAGTATCAGCGCCTTATCGACAGTTGGCTCGATTCAGAAGTCGGAATTGAACGTTATTTTACCTACATAGTCACGAAAACCATTAAGCGCGATGCCGGCGCTTTGGACATTAAGCAAAACAGCGTGCTTTGAACCACGAATCAACACGAAAACAAAAGCCAATGCGTGAACAGAAAAAACTGCCAGTTTGGTAGCGGAAATAAAAAAATTCATACCCTCAAACCAGTTTGACCAGAAATAACTCTGTCCACTTCTCTATTACAGTTTAGCTATAGCAAACCATGTATGGAGAGGGACGGATGACAGCCTTACATAACTTGCCCGCCGGTGAACTTAAAGCTTCCCATGAAATGATGGCAATCATGAACGATGTGCGTCTGGTGCGAGGACTGGCCTACATCAATGGGAAATGGGTCAGTGGCGGAGCATTTCAGCCGGTTCACAACCCTGCCGATGGAACGGTAATTGGTTATGTCACCAGGGTAACGGATCAGCAGATGGTTCAGGCGATTGACCGAGCGGATGCGGCATTCGGCCAGTGGCGAAAACTACAGGCAGAACAGCGCGCTGCAGTTTTAATGCGCTGGCATGATTTGATCCTGGAAGCTAAATCAGATCTTGCTCGGCTGATGGTCATGGAGCAGGGCAAAACCCTAGCTGATGCCATCGGCGAAATTGATTACGGCGCTTCGTTTATACGTTGGTTTGCTGAAGAAGCGCGTCGAAGTTATGGAGAAACCATACCCAGCCACATACCAGATGCCCAGTTGGTCACCTTGCGTGAACCCATTGGTGTGGCGGCCTTAATCACGCCGTGGAATTTTCCCAATGCCATGGTAACTCGCAAGGCAGCCGCCGCGCTGGCGATTGGTTGCCCGGTGATCATCAAACCTGCCAGTGAAACCCCATTTTCAGCTTTAGCTCTGGCAGAGTTGGCAGATAGAGCAGGATTCCCGGCAGGAACGGTGAATGTTGTAACGGGTGATGCAGCCATGATATCGCATGCACTGTGCCGCTCGGACAAAGTGAAAGCCCTGTCGTTTACCGGCTCTACTCGCGTTGGCAAGTTACTGCTGCAGGATGCGGCGCAAACTATTAAAAAATGCAGTATGGAACTCGGCGGTAACGCCCCATTCATCGTGCTACCTGATATGGACGTGACACTGGCGGCAAAAGCGGCGGCAGAGGCTAAGTTCCAAACCGCCGGGCAGGATTGTCTTGCCGCCAACCGGATTTTTGTCCCCCAAGGGCAATATGAAGCGTTTTTGGCCGCGTTTGCGCGCGAAATGGACCGCATTGTGCTTGGTCATGGCCTCGATGAAGCAACCACCATGGGGCCACTGATCAATCGCGCAGCGGTAGACAAAGCCCATGACCTGGTGAAAGACGCTCTCGACAAAGGGGCAAGGCTGGTGGCGGGATACCGTACTTCAGTGCCAGGGGAGAATTTCTTTGCGCCGACGCTGCTCGCGGACGTCACGCCCGATATGGATGTTTACCGGCAGGAAAACTTTTGTCCGGTTGCCGCGGTGTTGCCTTATGTAGATTTAAACAGCGTCATTGAAATGAGTAACGACACCGAATATGGCCTGGCGGCCTATGTGTATGGTCATGACATTCACCAGATATGGCAGTGTATGCGAGGGCTGGAGTTTGGCATGGTCAGCGTGAATTCGGTGAAAATGACCGGTCATCCGATCCCGTTTGGTGGTGTAAAACAGTCCGGGCTGGGGCGTGAAGGAAGCCGACATGGTTTTGAAGAATACAGTGAAATTAAGTATTGCTGCTTAGGCGCACTACCGACCCGGAGTGGCAGCTAAAACAGGCGCTATCGATATTCGACAATTGAAGGAGCAGGAACATGAGCAATAGCACAGATCATTTACTGGGAATCGACCGCCAGCGGGTATTTCATGCCTCCACCCACCTTAAGCAGTATGCGGCCGGGGAGCTGCCGGGAAGAATTATTTCGAGTGGTAACGGAATTCGAATCACCGACTCAGAGGGCATTGAACTGATCGATGGCTTTGCCGGCCTATACTGCGTCAACATTGGCTATGGCAGAACTGAAATGGCCGATGCCATCTACGATCAGGCGAAACAGTTGGCCTATTACCATACCTATGTGGGCCACTCTAATGAGGCGTTGATCCGGCTTTCTGATCGCATCATCAAGATGGCACCAAAAGGGATGAGCAAAGTCTATTACGGCATGTCGGGCAGTGATGCTAATGAAACTCAGCTAAAGTTAGTCTGGTACTACAATAACGCCCGAGGTCTGCCGGACAAGAAAAAGATCATTGCCCGTGAGCGCGGTTATCACGGCTCAAGTATTGCGTCTGGTTCAATGACAGGGCTGCCGCTTTTTCATGCCCACTTCGATCTACCGTTGGAGCGGATCAAGCATACCATCGCACCCTATTACTATCGCCGTGAAGACGACAGTATGTCGGAGCAGGAGTTTTCTCTACATTGCGCAGAGCAACTCGAAGCGATGATTCTGGCGGAAGGCCCGGAAACGGTCGCCGCCATGATCGCCGAACCTGTGCTGGGTACCGGAGGAATCGTGCCGCCACCGCAGGGCTATTGGCAGGCTATTCGTAAAGTACTGGATAAATATGACGTGCTATTAATTGCCGATGAAGTGGTGTGTGGCTTTGGCCGTTTGGGCGCAGACTTTGGTTCATTGCACTACGACATGAAGCCGGATCTTATCACTATGGCCAAAGGGTTGACGTCGGCATACCAACCGCTGTCAGGCGTGATTATCGGTGAGCGGGTCTGGCGTGTCCTTGAAGATGGTACTGACCAGTGGGGGGCGATTGGCCATGGTTACACCTATTCTGGCCACCCTCTGGGGGCTGCTGCTGCGAACTGTAACCTGGATATCATTGAGCGCGAAGGCTTAGTAGAGAATGCAGCCCGGGTCGGTGACTATCTGCAACAACGGATGACAGAAACCTTTGCCCATCATCCAATGATAGGGGATACGCGAGGAGTAGGGTTGTTGCATGCACTGGAATTCACGCCAGACAAACAGCGCCGTGCCCATTTTGACCCCAATCTTAAGGTCGGCCCTCAGGTTGCAGCCGCATGCCTGGAACTAGGGCTAATTGCCCGTGCCATGCCACATGGTGACATTCTAGGCTTTGCCCCGCCACTTATTACAAACCGTAATGATATCGACACCATTGTCGACAGAGCTTATCAGGCGGTGAACAAAGTGATGGATAACTTGGTTACGTCAAATCAATGGCAGCCAAAGTAACCACATCACTAATCGAAACGCTACCGCCCTGGCAGGGGCGGTACTTGCCTTTAAACCTGTTGGGTGAACGGCAATGATCTAAAACGCTAACCAAAGCATCTCTTCCAAACTTCTGACTTTTGTCCGGCCAAATACGTCTAGTGATAACGTTTACCTTTTGTGTGATGAAGTGTCACTGTTTGTCGTTGCGAATTTACTTGCCGTTACACAACAACGTTCCTAATGGTCCTTTTAAACATGAAGATACTGACGGTTGGTGTGATTTTAACCGTTTTTTGAAATCTTGTGGTAACGTTTACATTTGAGGGGTTGATCACAGAACGCCGACAGATTCAGTTGGTACACTTTGGCCAGTTGAGTCAGGAGGCTCCAAATGGGCATCACGCATTAACAGTGAGGGTACAAAAGTGAAAATTCTTGTTACGGGTGGAATGGGATATATCGGCAGTCATACTTGCGTGCAAATTATCGAGGCCGGTATGGAACCCATCATTGTCGATAACCTGAGCAACGCCAAAGAAGAAGTGTTGAATCGAATCGAAGCGCTGTCGGGTAAAAAGCCCATGTTTTACCGCGGCGATATCCGTGATGAAGCGTTTTTAGACTCTGTGTTTTCTGCTCACGACATTAAAGCTGTCATTCATTTTGCTGGCTTAAAAGCGGTGGGAGAGTCGGTCGCCAAGCCACTACAGTATTACGATAATAACGTAAATGGCACTCTGGTCCTGGCGCGTGCGATGCGCAAAGCCGGTGTGAAAAGTATCGTGTTCAGTTCATCGGCAACCGTGTATGGCGATCCTGAGCTGGTGCCAATTACCGAGCAATCCCCGACTGGCGCGACCACCAACCCTTATGGCCGTAGCAAGTACATGGTTGAAGAGTGTTTATCTGACCTGTTTAACGCCGAGAACGACTGGAGTATTACGCTACTACGCTACTTTAACCCGGTAGGCGCTCATCCCTCAGGGTGCATGGGCGAAGATCCTCAAGGTATTCCAAACAACCTGATGCCATTTATCGCCCAAGTGGCGGTCGGCCGACGGGAAAAATTATCGGTATTTGGCCACGATTATCCTACCCCGGACGGCACCGGTGTACGGGATTACATCCACGTTATGGACTTGGCTGACGGTCATATCGCCGCACTTAAATCAGTGGGCGAAAAAGCAGGCCTGCACATCTATAACCTGGGTACCGGCAAAGGTTCCAGCGTACTGGAAATGGTGGAGGCATTTGCTCGAGCATGTGACAAGCCGGTGCCATACGAGCTTTGCCCACGTCGCCCGGGTGACATTGCACAGTGCTGGGCCAGCACCGAAAAAGCAGAACAAGAATTAGGCTGGAAAGCCACTCGTAGCATTAACGAAATGACGGCTGATACCTGGCGATGGCAATCAAACAACCCGGAAGGTTATCAGTAACCAATGCTTATTTGCCATAACAGCGACAGCAAATAAATCGAATATTGCTCCGATTAACTGCTCCGGATGGTTGATCGGACAACAAATTTAGAAAATTAATGAGTAAGTAAGATGTCGAAAATTGAATTTAATCCAGTGGATCATCCGCATCGTCGTTATAACCCATTAACCGGCCAGTGGATTTTAGTCTCACCCCATCGGGCCAAGCGTCCCTGGAGCGGCGCCGATGAGAAACCGGCTGTCGAAGAACTGCCAAGCTATGAGGCCAAGTGTTTCCTTTGTCCGACCAACGAACGTATCTCAGGCGATGTAAACCCAGACTACCAAGGCACTTATGTGTTCAATAACGACTTCGCGGCTTTGATGACTGATTCGCCAGATGCACCGCAATCGGAAAATCCGCTGTTTAAAACCCAGGGTGTACGAGGGCTAAGCCGAGTGATCTGTTTCTCGCCAGATCACAGTCAAACGCTCCCTGAACTGCCTGTTGAGAAGATTCGCGGCGTAATCGATACCTGGAACGATCAGATCGAACAGTTGGGTAAAGAGTATATCTGGGTTCAGGCTTTCGAAAACAAAGGTGAAACCATGGGCTGTTCACAGCCACACCCTCATGGCCAGATTTGGGCAAACAGCTTTCTACCCAATGAAATTGAGCGTAAAGAGCAAAACCTGAAAGCCTACTATCAACAGCAGGGCAGTAACCTGTTGGTGGATTACGTACAAGCGGAGCTAAAAGATGGTGCTCGTATTGTGGTGGAAACCGAGCACTGGGTAGCGTTGGTGCCTTACTGGGCGGCGTGGCCGTTTGAAACCATGCTGCTGCCGAAAGCACATCCGCCGCATGAGCGAACTCAGCAATGAGCAGCGTGATGATTTGGCTAACGCCATTAAGAAGCTGACGAGCCGTTACGATAACTTGTTCCAATGCTCTTTCCCTTACTCAATGGGGTGGCATTACGCACCGTTTTTTGAGCAGGGTACCGATATTGAACACTGGCAACTCCATGCCCTGTTTTATCCGCCACTGCTGCGTAGCGCGAGCGTGCGCAAGTTTATGGTGGGTTACGAAATGCTGGCAGAAAGCCAACGTGATTTAACCGCAGAGCAGGCCGCCCAACGACTGCGCGATTTAAGCGATGTGCATTACAAAGAGCAGTAACAACCGAATTCAGGCGCCGTTGTTACTTAAGTAACAGCGGGGCCGAGCCAGTTTAAGAATATTTTCGAGAGGCAATATGTCAGATCTAACTCAAAACGTAACAACTTCATTTAGTAACGTGCTTGGTTACCCGCCGACTCACATTATTCAGGCCCCCGGCCGGGTAAACCTGATCGGTGAGCATACAGACTACAACGATGGTTTTGTCTTACCTTGCGCCATTAACTATCAAACAGTTGTCGCTGCGGCCAAGCGTGAAGACAACATTGTTCGGGTCATTGCGGTGGATTATGGCGATCAACTGGACGAATTCGATATCACCGAAGAGATCAGTTTTCAGCATAACAAAATGTGGGCTAACTACGTTCGCGGCGTCGTAAAGTGCTTGCTGGCACGTGGCTTTCAGTTTACCGGCGCTGATATCTCTGTGAGTGGTAACGTGCCGCAAGGTGCGGGTCTCAGCTCGTCAGCTGCGCTGGAAGTGGTGATTGGCCAGACGTTTAAGGTGTTGTATAACCTGGAAATTTCACAAGCGGAAATTGCCTTGAATGGTCAGCAGGCTGAGAATGAGTTCGTCGGCTGTAACTGCGGCATTATGGATCAGATGATTTCTGCGGAAGGCAAAGAAAATCACGCCATGCTGCTAGACTGCCGCAGTTTAGAAACTGAAGCGGTATCAATGCCTGCAGAGATGGCGGTAGTGATCATCAATTCGAACAAAAAACGCGGCCTGGTGGATAGCGAATACAACACACGCCGTGAGCAATGTGAGCATGCGGCGGCACTGTTTGGCGTTAAAGCCCTGCGCGATGTAACCATCGATCAGTTTAACGCCAAAGTGGCGGAGCTGGATGAAACCGTAGCCAAACGTGCCCGCCATGTCATTACCGAAAATGATCGCACCTTGTCGGCAGCCTTGGCATTACGAAATCACGATATGAAGCAGATGGGTGAACTGATGGCTCAGTCGCACGCTTCGATGCGCGATGATTTCGAAATTACCGTCAAAGAGATCGATACTCTGGTAGATATCGTCAAAGAGGTGATTGGCGAGCAGGGTGGCGTACGCATGACCGGCGGAGGCTTTGGTGGCTGCATTGTAGCAGTGATGCCTCCGGCACTGGTAGATGACGTCAGAGCGGCGGTAGAAGCACGCTATCAGGCGGCAACCGGACTTAAAGAGTCGATCTATGTCTGCCAGGCGAAAGCTGGTGCGGGCGCTGTAGAAGTTTTGTGAGGAATCATTGATGCATCCTCATTTCAACCAGTTAGAGCAAACAATGGCACAGGGGCCGTCTTTTGATGGCAGGCCTGCAGAGCTGATTCACTTAACCAACCATAATGGTATGACGGCTTCTTTCATGGATATCGGTGCGACCTGGTTAAGCTGCACCTTGCCGGTTAAAGGTGAGCAGAGGGAAGTTTTACTGCGCTCGCCGGATATGGCCGCGTACATGAAGCAGAGCGCCTACATGGGTGCCATCGTCGGACGTTTTGCCAACCGAATTGCCAAAGGGCAGTTTGAAATAGACGGTCATCGCTATCAACTTGGCATCAACAACGGTGAAAACTCACTGCATGGTGGCCTGGATGGGTTTGATAAGCGGCGCTGGAACATCATTGAGCGAAGTGAACAGCACGTCACCTTTTCGCTTAATTCAGTTGACGGTGACCAGGGCTACCCGGGTAATCTTGACGTTAAAGTGACCTACCGATTGACTGATGACAATGCAGTCGCGATAGAGTACCAAGCGCATACAGACAAAACTTGTCCGGTCAATCTGACTAACCACGCTTACTTCAACCTTGCTGGCGAAGGAACTCAAGCGAAGAGCTTAGATCACTCTTTACAGCTGAATGCCGAGCACTATCTGCCAACCGATGCAGGCCTGATCCCGACCGGTGCACTGAAGCCTGTCAAACAGACCAGTTTTGATTTCACGGCATTAAAACCGGTTGGACGTGAGTTTCTGAGTGATGAGGATCAACAGCTTGCCGGCGGATATGACCACGCATTCGTCTTTGTGCCTGAGGTTACAGATGGCGTACAAGAAGCAGTCCGCTTGGTAGCACCAAATCAGGATGTGGTGATGAAAGTGTTCACCACAAAGCCAGCAATACAGTTTTACTCGGGCAACTTTCTGGCGGGGACACCGGGGGCCAGCAAAGAGTATGCCTTGTACGACGGCCTGGCGCTGGAAACGCAATACTTTCCGGATGGGCCAAACAAACCTGAATGGGGACTCAACAGTGGGGTGTTGAGCTCAGGGGAGTGCTATCAGCATCAGACGACATATCAGTTTGAATTTTAGATAGCGATGTTGGTGGGCCAGGTGCCCACCTTTTTTATGTTCGACGTACACGCTGCTTAATGCGGCTCAGTCCAACAGGTGTTACACCGAGGTATCTGGCGATGTCATTTTGCGTTACGCTTTCGATCAATTGAGGTGAGATTTTTAGCAGTTTCTCGTAGCGATCTTGTGCAGAAAGGCACAATAAATCGCGCTCACGCTGCTCTTTTTTCATCGCAAATTTCAACAATAACTCAACCATTTCCTGAGCAAGTTCCAGATCGTTTTGGCTCTGTTCATGCAAGGTATTAAAATCAAACTTCACTAGCTGGCAATCTGTAAGTGTGACAAGGCTAAAAGTGTTCTGAAGTCGAGCGTATGCGGCTGACATGCTACCGATTACATCACCCGCTTCTAAAAAAGACTTAACCGATTCCTTTCCTTCAGACGTGACATAGTAGGCTTTTAGCATCCCTGTTTGGATCATATACATAGACGCATTGGAATCACCTTGCCTGAAAAGGTGTTCACCCTTTTGCTTAGTTACTTCTCTACCGTGAAATTTAATAAACTGAGAAAAATTCATCCCTTTTAACCCAAGTTAACGCCGAGCGTTTTACTACCCATTAAAGTGCTTCCAGAAATACTAACTAAGGTAACTGAAAGGAAGAAGCTCATGCAACTCAAGAACAAAAGGATAGTAATCACTGGTGGCACCTCTGGCATAGGGCGGGAACTGGTGAAGTCATTAGCCGGCGAGAATGACGTTATCGTGATTGGACGCAGTCACACTAAGTTAGCCGAATTAAGCGAACAATTTGATGTAAAAACCTACCGGGCAGATCTGTCAGACTTAAAAGCAATGGAAATTGTCGCCAGTGAGATTGCTAATGACCATCCATCGCTCGACTTGTTGATCAACAATGCGGCAGTCCAATACACACCACGTTTGACCGACCCAACATTCGAGTATGAAAGCATCCAAAAAGAGGTCACCATCAATTTTACATCTATATGCTGCTTAACATCACTTCTGTTGCCTTCCCTGAAAGCATCACCACAAGCGATGATCCTTAACGTGAATTCGGGGCTAGGATTAATGCCTAAAACGACATCCGCTGTTTATTGTGCAACAAAAGGTGCGCTCAACTCGTTTACCCGCTCACTACGCTATCAGTTGGAGGAAACAAACATTAGTGTGTTTCAGGCACTGATGCCACTGGTGGACACGAACATGACAGATGGGCGTGGCCAAAACAAACTGTCATCAGTCGATGCTGCCAACCGGCTAATACGAGGAATTGAACAAAATATCGAGGAGCACGATATAGGCAAAGTCAAACTCTTGCGCTATTTGATGCGCGTCTCGCCCAGAGCGGCCGCCTATCTGATGAAAAGAGCCTGACAGACAAATATTCGGTACTGTTGAATTTAGTTTTGCACACACAGTATTTGCGAAGCGTTGGTTAAATAATCCACCCATCAAGCCGAGTGTATATTCGAACATTCGGCTGTAGCTGTCTTGACCGCTGCTGGCATCAATTCGATTGATGCACTAAAGCTACTCACTTTTGTACCGCGAGAATTTTTACGACTTCTTTTCTCTTTGTTACGGGCTTTATACGGACATTATTTTGCTTTTATTTGACCGGTAAATGGTAGAGGCCGTTTCAGGCTTAACCTAAACTGTAACCATTACCAAGTTGTTAGGAAGCCTATATAGGAAGCAGTGATGTACAAATATATTTCGATCGCAGTACTTTCCGTAGCCGCAATAACCGGCTGTGGTGAACAGAAAGTTGAAACTCAACAGAACCAGCAAGCCGAAGCCGAAAAAATGACCCAGGAATCACAACCAGAATTGATGGTTGCAGATGCTGCGCATAACGCGCGTAACTCACTTGACTGGAATGGTATATATAAAGGCAGTGTTCCCTGTGCAGATTGTGCGGGTACTCAATTGTTAGTTGAACTGAATGCCGACGGTAATTACCTGCTAAGTCGCAGCTACACAGATAAAGTCAGTGCGGCAGTGATGGAAGAAGGGCAGTTTACCTGGAATGACACGAACAGCATTATTCAGGTAGGAGAATACCATTTCTTTGTGGGCGAGAACGTGCTTATCCTGGTTGATCAGGACGGCAAGCGCATTGAAGACGATCAGATGCAGCAGTTTGTGCTAACCAAAGAGATGGCGCAATAACCTTTAAACTAAAGTGATAAAATCAATACTTCCCGTCAATGAACCGGATGAGCGCATCCGGTAGTTTCTGCCAATCACTCTAACCTGACCTTCGTGCAAACCCGCTTGTACGAAGGTCCAGTAAAGCGCAATTGCACTGCATTCTATTAGCCATGGCTACGTGGCTCTAATGATTACTTTTCTACCAAAGTTGTTGATGATTTTAGTGTTCGGA
>NZ_JBNKVP010000091.1:0-11847 GCF_050299255.1 Vibrio sp. | reverse complement strand
GTCCGGGTAATAGGTAATATTTTCAGCCGACATATAGGCAGTTCGATAAGCGCCGTTCGCATCCTGGCAACGTCCGAACCACACCGGTTCGCCAGCGCCGCCAACAACGACACATTGCGGCACATAAAACGACCAACCATCGTAACCCGTCAGCCATGCCATATTGGAAGGGTCATGAATGATCAACACGTCCAAATCCCTTTCCTGCATAGACAGCCGGACTTTTGCTAAACGCTCTTGGAACTCATCCAAAGAAAAATGCAAAACAACGCCTCTCATAGTCTCTCCCTGCTGATACATCCGACGCCTATTGGCCTTCGGAGACGTTGAGGTATTTCTACCCATCATCGAGCCTTGGCAATCCGTATACGTAACGCACCCGACTTACCTCAGAGTTACCACCGCACAAAGCTGGTTGCCTGACATGGTCCTTCCGCATTTATTGATCCATGTCAATCAGTACAATCATAGTGAAGTTTTGCTCAATAGACCGAATCTTACCGGTCAAACATTTGTAATCAGTAGCATTAACCTTCGTCTATGTCCGGACTTCTCCCCGGCAAAGCTTAGGTAGAACGGCACAGCGATTTGAATTTTACTTTTAGCGTATAACCTTTTGGCATACCCCATCCTGACATTGGAATTGGTATAAAACTGTACCGCTTTTGTATATTGAGGTTAACAAATCGTTAACACGACCAGATGGTTACACCCGAGTAGCAAAACACCATTAACCCTATATCCAAACAACGGACCTCTTTAACCATTACCCAATTCAGTAACTAAAAAAATAAAATGGAGCTCAACGATGAAAAAGCTAATTTTTGCCTTAACGGCAGTAGCAGCTTTAAACGCAGGAAGCGTATCAGCTAAACAGTGGGACAATGTACGTATCGGCGTAGAAGGTGCCTATCCTCCTTACAGCTGGGTTACTCCTGAAGGCACACTTACCGGTTTTGATATCGATATCGCCTACGCTTTGTGTGAAGAAATGCAAGTTAAATGCAAACTTGTGGCTCAGGACTGGGATGGAATGATACCCGCGCTCCTGACCCGAAAATTCGATGCGATCGTAGCATCCATGTCTATTACTGAAGAGCGTAAAAAGAAAGTCGATTTTACTGATAAGTACTACCAGATAGCGTCACGTTTTGTTGCCAAAAAAGGTGAAAACTTCCAGTTCAGCCCTGAAGGTCTGGAAGGCAAAAAGATTGGTGTTCAACGGGCAAGTACCCATGACAAATATGTCACTGATAACTTCTCGGGTGTCGATATCAAACGCTACGGCTCGCAAGATGAAGCCTTTATGGATCTCAAATCAGGCCGCTTGGATCTGGTTATCAACAACATCCCAGCGGTGAAAAAAGGCCTGCTCGAAAAAGAAGGCGGAGATCGCTATACATTAGTCGGACCACAAATCACCGACAAAGAGTGGTTTGGCGAGGGTGTGGGTATTGCCATTCGAAAAAATTCGCCTGAGCTACGTGAAAAGTTCAATCAAGCCATAAAAGCCCTGCGTTCAAATGGCAAGTATAAAGAGATTCAGGACAAGTATTTCGACTTCGATATTTACGGTGGTTGATAGGTTACCAACTGCTCTTTACCCAATATTGCAAGGCACTGTGCCTTGCAATACTTCCTCTCTCCCGTTGCATTGTGAGTTCACTAAAAGCGTTGTTTTATGTTCTACCTTAGCGGCCGCCAGCCAAATTTTGTTGTAAAAAAGGAACCTCATTCATGAACGAGTGTGATGTAGCCATTGTCGGTGGGGGTATGGTCGGGTCTGCCCTGGGTTATGGACTGGCAAAAGCCGGGGTGGATACGGTAATACTCGACCAGGGCGATCGCGCGCTAAGAGCTGCCCGCGGCAATTTTGGCTTGCTTTGGGTACAGGGCAAAGGCGCGGATTGCCCACCTTATGCAGATTGGACCTTACTCTCGACCCACTTATGGCCCTCGTTTGCCCAGGAGTTAAAATCGGTAACCGGTATTGATGTTCAGTTTCAGCAAAAAGGTGGCATTCATTTTTGCCTTGATGACAACGAACTGAGTGAGTATTCCGAAGAGTTGGCACAACAGGCAACCGTAAGTGGTGGTAAGTTCGAATATCGTATGCTCAATGCAAAAGAGCTGAAAGAACTGGAGCCCAACATAGGGTCGACCATTCCCGGCGGAGGCTATTCCCCCAATGACGGTCACGTAAACCCACTGCTTCTGCTGCGCGCGATGCATGCTGGCTTTCTGGCTTATGGCGGAAGCTACCGTCCTCACCACAGCGTTCTCACCATCACAAGAATAAACGATGGTTATTGCCTGCAGACAGAGCAAGGTGAGCTGCGGGCCGGAAAAATCATTCTGGCTGCGGGGTTGGACAACCAACGATTAGCGCCGATGTTGGATCTGCACCAACCGCTGCATCCGCAACGTGGTCAGCTTATTATTACCGAGCGCCTGCCGCCGTTACTGAATCACCCTTCCATCTACCTTCGCCAAACCCATGAAGGCACCATTCAAATTGGTGACTCCTGTGAAAACGTCGGTATAGATGACTCCAACACAGCCCCTGTCATGGCGCAACTGGCGAAACGAGCAATACGCCTTCTGCCGGCTTTGCAACACCGACGCATTGTCCGTGGCTGGGGCGCTCTTCGGATACTGAGCCCCGACGGCTATCCCATTTATGAACAGTCAAAAACCGCCGGCCCCCAGGCGTTTGCATTCAGTTGCCACAGCGGCGTGACGCTCGCAGCAGCGCACGCGCTCAAACTTGCGCCAATGCTGTTAAGCGGTGAATTGGATAATTCAATATCCGCGTTCTCTCCATTACGTTTTCAGGATTAACCCATGTTTAAAGACGTTAGCCAACACCATCACACCCTAGTGAATATCTCCATCAATGAAGAAGCTGTACAGGTACCGACGGGGTACACAGTGGCGGCGGCAATATTGGCTAACGGCTGCAACAGCAATCGCAGTTCCTTGGTTTCTGGAAAACAACGTGGTCCCTATTGCATGATGGGAGTCTGTTTTGAGTGTTTAGTCGAAATCGATGGTGTGCCCAATCAACAGGGCTGCATGACAGAAATCGCAGAAGGTATGGCGATTCGTTTCCAGAATAGTGATCACCAGATGCAAGCATCTGGTTCGGAATAACAGGAGCCTCCTATGAAAGTCGATTTAGCGATCATTGGTGCCGGCCCTGCGGGAATGGCAGCGGCAATAGAGGCCAAAGTGCTCGGCCTGAAAGCAGTACTACTCGATGAGCAATCTAGAGTCGGCGGGCAAATTTACCGTAATATTGAAAAGCCCTCTCTACAGAATCAGGCGATCTTAGGCCCCGATTATTATGATGGCCAAGCACTCGCAAAAGGTGTAAAAACCGCCAACTGTCTACACATCCCGGGTGCGACGGTGTGGCAAATCAACTCTGATGGATCGCTGTACTATTCCAACAAAGGCATTTCGAAAGTAATTCAGGCTCGCCACTTTTTAATCGCTAACGGCGCTCAGGAGCGACCGGTTCCTATTCCAGGATGGACGCTACCCGGGGTTATGACTGCCGGCTCTGCCCAGGTGTTGCTCAAAACCACCGGTTTGGCAGCCGAGGGAGCCGTGTTTGCCGGTAGCGGCCCGCTACTCTACCTGATTACATGGCAGTACCTTCAAGCCGGTATTCAGGTACAGGCTGTACTCGATACCACGCCACGGAGTCACTACTTCAAGGCCATTAGTAAGCTTGGTAATGCTCTGCAAGGCTCCCGATACTTAATCAAGGGTTTGAAGATGATCCGCGATATCAAAGCCGCCGGCATCCCCATCATCAAAGGAGTCGAAGCTTTAGAAGCCGTTGGTAGTGAGGCTGATGGAATCAGCCAGGTGGTTTATCGCGCCAAGGGCAAACGCAATAGTATCGCTACAGATCATCTGTTTTTGCACCAGGGCGTGGTTCCCAACGTTAACTTAGCCATGGCCTGTAACTGTGAGCATGAATGGAACCCGCTGCAGTTGTGCTGGCAACCAAAATTAGACACTTGGGGGCAAAGCAGCCAAGCCCATATTAGTATCGCCGGAGACAATAGCGGTATTGGAGGCGCTATTGCCGCCAAGCTCAGAGGCAAAATTGCGGTTCAGCATATTGCCTGTTTACAAAACAAACAGAACGAACAGCAAAGGGACATCAACACCCAGCCTTACAGACGACAATTAACCCGGGAACTGGCATTTAGGCCATTTCTCGACACCCTTTATCAGCCCGCAGCGCAGTTTCGCAAGCCTAAAAGTGACGACGTCACAATCTGTCGTTGTGAAGAGGTTACACTTGGTGATATCCGCAGCGCCGCCAGCCAGGGCTGTATGGGGCCTAACCAGCTGAAGAGTTTCACTCGCTGCGGTATGGGGTCCTGCCAGGGGCGCCAGTGCGGGCTGACGGTTTCTGAGGTAATGGCGGACTTAACCCAGCAACCAGTTACTGCCACCGGCTACTACCGCATTCGGGCGCCCATCAAACCACTGAGTTTTGGTGAGCTGGCAACACTGAGCCCAGATGACAATGGTCAGGATTTGTAATGTCCTGGCAGAACATGACAAATCTTAAGCTGACTAGATCACTCAACAACGAGTGATTGATTATCGGTACGGTGCAGTTCAATCCCGTCGTCAGCCGCCATGGCAAAGAATGAATCAACAAACTGTTTCACTGAATCAGAAACCGGACGTAACGCGGGAAACAAAATATAGAACTGACACGGAATATCCGGCTTAAAAGGTTTAATGCAGACGTCCCGATTCATCTTAACTGCTTGATGGGCCGTAAAGGGATCAACAATCGCGGCGCCCACTCCTTCAGCCACCAGCGATGCGGTAGAACTGGCAAATGATACTTCCAGTACATCATGACGATTAATCTTAGCGTTTGAAAATGCGGTATCGACTTGCAACTGAGTATTGTCTATTTCACTTCGAATAAAGGGGCATGACGCTAAATCTTCAGGTTCCAGATACGGTTTTTCACGAAGTGGACTTTGAGGCGGAAGTATACAGAGACTGACACATTTCACTTCGATACGACTTACGCTAGGACTCACCTCACCTATTGCAGCGAAACCCACATCACAAGATTGAATTTCCGTGCGGCGATACACTTCTTCTGAACGGTAGGCTTTTAATGATCCGGTCAGTTCAGGCACATTTTTTAAGTATTGACCCAGTAGTTTTGGCAAATAATTGTTTGCTAACAACGGAAACGAAGCAATATGAAGACTTCCCAAATGTTGGGTGCGGATATCCCGCGCGCTGTCTTCCAGCGTATCCAACGCGTTAAACGCTTTTGACACTTCAAAATAGAACGCTTTGCCCTGTTCAGTAGGAATTAACCGGCCCTTTATTCGTTCAAATAGCTTAAAACCAACTCTGTGCTCAAGCGCCGCGATCAGTTTACTGACTGCGGGCTGAGTCAGGTGCAAGCTGTTTCCGGCGGCTGTCGCTGTGCCTAATTCGTAGACGGCTTTGAAAGCATGGAGTTGCTGGAATTTCATTCGACTAGTCCTGTCAGGTCTTCACTTGGGATATCGCGCATACCTGACTACAATACCGCATAAAGACTTTACCCGACTAATCAATAATCTACCTAATGTGCACTGGGTTCTAGCTATGTTTAGCAAGTGCGGCAGATCTCGCCGCTTTCGGCTGCCAACCGCTAGGCAATCACAAAGTTGAACTCTCCGGTTAACATCCCATCGACTTTGATCGGTTCAAACTGTAAATGATCGCGTGCTTTTCCACCCCACCACTCGTTGCCGGTATTGCCTTTCAAGTAAAGTTGCGTGGTCAACAGTTCTTGCTCGCCACGCCAGAGTTTCACATGAATATGGGGTGGTCGGGTGCTGTATGGCACCGGGTATAAGGTTTGAAACAGATAACGTCCGTCATCTCCCGTAAGCGCCGCGCCAAAGCCTGCAAAGCTTGGGTCAAACTTATCATTGTTTGATTGATTAGGATGGTCATAAATCCCCTGGCCGTCGCACTGCCAAATCTCTACCTTAATACCAGAGACAGGGTTTCCCGAGGTATTGACAACCTTACCGTGCAACACAATTGGCTCGCCCACCAATCCTTCAGGTTGCAAAACCAGGTTCGTTCTCAGCGGTATGTTGACGACAGGATAAAACGGCCCTTCCGTTTGGGCTGGTGTAGGCGTTGGCTTTTTAGGGCTAGCCGCTTTCAGTGATGGCGCGAATAGTAGCATCCCCAGAGATAAAAAATGTCTTCGTTGCATAGTGTCACCACATTTAAATGGAATATTTTAATTGTGGTGCAACCTATCCAGTTTTCCACTGACTTCTGCTCTGTATCGATAGCGGTTTGGCTGCATTAAATCGCTCGGCCTAAGCGCTATCAGGAATCGTCATTAAGAATGGGAGACTTAAATGAATCTGGCTTAAGCGTTAAAACAGAACAGCCGAGTTGGTTGATCATGGATTCTGCAGTGTTCCCCATCACGAAACCTGACACTCCGCTTCGCGACATAGAACCTAAAATAACCAGGTCCACACTATTGTCGTCCACATACTGAGGCAGTATTTCCCGGACCTCCCCTTCCAGCAACTTGACCTGAATCGGAGCAGTACTGTCATTCATATATGGAATTAACATGGAATTGAGACGATCCATTCTTTCGCTACACATCTTCTGGGATAGAAGGGCAATATCAATATCCGAATAGCCACTCCAATCCCTGAGAAAACCTTCAGATTCCAACTTCCATACATGGCATAGCGTAAGATTAGCGCCAATTTTGCTACAAAACTCTATTGCTAGCGCAATCAGCTTGGTATTGAAATCCTGGTAGTCTGCACTGGTAAGATCAACGGCAGCGACAACGTTGTTTATCGCCCTCAACTCTTTGCTTACGCACCAAATAGGCACCTCAGATTTGCGCATTAGACTCAGTGTGTTACTGCCCCGTTGACAGGCTTCTTTCTTGGTTTTTCGGTATGAATCTATGATGACAATTGACGCTTCAGATTCATCCGCTTCCTTGATAATTTCAATGAATGGGATGCCAATACGTACTTTGGTGGCAAACCTTATTTGGGGATACTGCTTGCGCAACGCATGGACGTGATCTTTTAAAACGTTGTGGTAAAACTGGGTCGCCTTATCAAGCAGGTCACATGCTGTACCTGATATATGATGTATTTCCTTAAACTCGTCCAGCTCCTTGATTACTGACAGTAACGTCACATGTGAAGAGCACTTGTTGGCCAGTTGAAAAGCCTGATGAAGTGAATCAGTGATTTTTTGTTCCGGGGCAATAGGTACTAATATTTGTTTAAAAATCACAATGCCACCCTCCGCCTTAATCAAATGATATGACCCCTGTAAAGTAACTATAGATAAGAGTATGTGGATTACTAATTGCTAATTTAGCCTGCTTTTGATAACGACCCGTGTTGATTACTGTACTAAACGCTCATTATTGAGCCGTTTGTACGCTTACATTTCATTAAAGTTTGATTTACAACATCTCCATCCATAAAATTCGTGCCTCAATCTAATAAAAATATAAGTAAAGTCATGAAACTGGAAACTGTCGATTACCTTGCCGATGATGCCGCTCAACAGTTCGTTGCATCGCTACGCGAAACTGGGTTTGGCGTACTAAAAAACCACCCGATTCCTCAAGAGTTAGTGGAATCAATTTATAAAAACTGGCATGAGTTTTTCTGCTCAGAGCAAAAAAATGATTTTCACTTCAACGTTGAAACGCAAGATGGTTATTTTCCACCTTCCGTCTCTGAAGTAGCCAAAGGGCACAGCGTCAAAGATATCAAAGAGTACTTTCACGTATACCCTTGGGGTCAGATCCCTCAGCAGCTTAAAGCTGAAATTCTGGACTATTACCAACGTGCTGATGCATTCGCCCAAGAGCTGTTAGGCTGGGTAGAACAGTACGCACCAAAAGAGGTTCAGGAGAAATTCTCAATCGCGCTGTCAGAAATGATCAACGACAGCCAGAAGACACTGCTTCGAGTGCTGCATTACCCACCAATGACGGGCGAAGAAGAACCTGGCGCCATCCGCGCGGCTGCGCATGAAGATATTAACCTTCTTACGGTTCTTCCAGCAGCTAACGAGCCGGGATTGCAGGTTAAGAGTCGCGAAGGCGATTGGATTGATGTACCTTGTGACTTTGGTAACTTGATCATCAATATCGGTGACATGCTGCAAGAAGCGTCCGGCGGTTACTTCCCGTCGACCACTCACCGAGTGATTAATCCAACCGGTGGACGTCAGGACAAATCGCGTATTTCGCTGCCACTGTTCCTTCATCCAAAACCCGATGTGGTACTGTCTGAGCGCTATACCGCACACAGCTACTTGATGGAACGCTTGCGCGAACTTGGCGTGATTTAGCTAGAATCTGCAACATATACTAAAGGCCGATAGCGTGTAACTATCGGCCTTTTTTGTGGCTGCGTTTTAACTCACTATTTCAACAACAAAAAACGTGCCTCGAAGGGATTGAGATCGAGATTGTAATAGCCTGAAGTGACCGCAATCGTATCGTTTGTTTGCAAATCGGTGAGCGCCGTTGCGGCTCCCAGAGGTGCGGCTGGCACGGCGAGAGTTTGATGATTATTAGAGGTATTGACCACATACAGAATAGATTCATTATCTGATGCTTTAAGATCGGCATACGCATTTACAGTTGCCACAATATTGGTTCGAGTACCCAGTGAGAGTGCCGGATGTTGACTTCGAAGGTTCATCAGTTCGGTAACATACTGTTTTAGTTCAGTTTGCTTCGCACTTAATGCAATACCGGTAACACCTTCCACTTTACCACTGGTCCTGGCAACGTGATCGTCACATTTACCCTGGACAGCACAATCTGTGGTCACTTGCTGCGCGTAGCCTTCAAGTTCATCGCCTATTTCATCCCCATAATAGAGGGTGATTGGCCCGGTATAGGCTGCTTGAAATGATATCGCGGCTTTATAGCGCTGCCAGTATTCCTCATCGGTAGGTTCGGCCAGGTTGCCACGCTGGATCAGGTCGCCAAAACGAACCAGATCGTGGTTACCCAACATCAAGTTAGGTTTTGCATGAGGTGGATAAGCGCTGTGAGTACGCATACCTTCTGCCAGAGTGATCCCGCCTTGGGTTGAACCACGACCAGATTCTTCTACAGCAAAAGTCTGAACCAGGCGGTATCGCATTGGGAAATCAAAGGCTGAGCAGAGCGCTGGGTTTTGTTCACTACCATAACCCGTCCTCGCAATCTTGCTTTCACCATCCCAGATCTCTGCCACCATATATCCGAGTGGGTTGACTTGTTCACCCTCAGCATTTTGGTAAGTCACTTTGCTGGACGCTTCATCGACCGCTTTTCGGAGCTCTGTCCAAGCTTGAGTCGGGACTTGATAAGCCTGATCCAAACGCCATCCGTCTATCTTCAGCTCGTTAATCCAGTACTGAGCAACTTCTTGATAGAATGGCAGGCTCTCCGGATAGCTGACAGGGTTGCTGGAACCAACTGGTTTTCTCCCGCTTGGAGAAGCAACCACGTTGTCTTTGTGATGGCCAAATACCCCATCGAAGAACACATACAGGCCGCGTTTGTGCGCTTCTTCAACCAAAGTTCTGGCATCCTCCATCGTGCCGAAGTTAGGGTCGATGGCGAAGTAATTGGTCGCGAAGTACCCCGTCGCATCAAGCCTGTCTGCCCAGTGTTCCTGGCCACTGACTGGCGCAGATTCAAACACCGGAGTCAGCCAGATAGCATTCATTCCCAGCGACTGTATGTAATCTAGCGAGTCAACTATCCCTTGAATATCGCCCATATGGTGGCTGGTACCATAGCCAGTACCGTGGCCAATATTTAGGTTGCCGTTGACGAAGCTTTCTACCATCACCTGATAGATGCGCAGGTCGTTGGCGGCGTCGCTATTTGACAGCGAACAGCTATAGCTTGTGGTGCCCACCGGCTCTTGCGGGTTGGTGGATTCTCCTGAACAGCCGAATAACAAACTGGTGCTAATCGAAACCGCGAGAATAGTTTTTGTCAGTTTCACTCTAATTCCTTTTTTATTGTAGGTAGGGCTGGTTCGATTATGTCTTATTCAAATGATCAACAAACCATCCATTCATCCCGCAATAGAGGATGAGATGAAAGGATGAGATAGTTAATGAAATTAGAAACTTACTGATAGTACGGATTGTGACTAAAACTGGCATTTGTTTGAAAGGGATTTGCCCGGGAAAGGCCGATGAAAGTAACGCATTAACCCGGGGCACGCTGCCACCAGGTACAAGATATTACTGCTCAGCCAATAGATATCGGGTACTGCGGCCACCTGCTTCTGACTTAACCAAACAGCCTTGTTCAACCAGAGCAGCCAAATGACGCGTTGCGGTAGGCTTACTGACCTTGGCGACCTTGTGATACTGAGTGGTATTGATCCCCTGCTCAAAGTCACCATCCAGCATTCGGTTGAGTACCTTAACCTGCTCTGCCGTAAGCTTGGTCTGATCAACTCTGCGCCAGAAGTTAGTTTTGTAAACCGTCTGATCTATCTCTTTGAGCACCTGTGCAAAGGTTTCATTTAACGTATTAAAGAACCATTCAAGCCAAACCGTGATATCTAAACCACCCTTTTGCGTCTGCTCTAAGATCTCATAGTAGCTTTTGCGATTTGCCAGTATGCCCACAGACATGGCGTAAAACCGTACCGACTGCCGCTCTGCTTGGGCTAATGCTAAATCGGTCAGCAAGCGGGTGATTCTGCCATTGCCATCATCCAGAGGATGAAGGGTGACAAACCAAAGGTGGGTGATGGCCGCTCTTAGCAGAGGATCCAATGATACATCTTCTTTGGAGTCATTAAACCACTGGACAAACAACGCGAGTTCTTTATCCAGCCTTTCTCGCCCCGGCGCTTCAAAGTGCACCGTTGGTTTGTCGATGCGGCCCGAAACCACCTGCATTGGATCATTGCCTCGCAGCTGACCGCCAATAACAGGGTGGAACATGGTATAGCCTTCAGGAAAAAGTCTGTCATGCCAATGCAGGATCCGCTCTAACGTCAGAGGTGTATCCAGATTTTCTACCGCATCTAACATGATCTCAGCCAGACCATCGGTTTGCTCTGTGGTCGGGAACGGCTTTTCTTCAGTTAACCCAAGCCGGTTGGCCAAAGAGGAACGCACAGAGAATGCGTTCAGTTTTTCCCCCTCTATCGCACTAGAGTGTACGATGTTAGCCAGCAGGGTATCGAGCATGCTTTGCTTTTGGTCCTGAGACTGGCTGGTTATCTTGCCCAATAAGATCCCCTGGTTGAGGCGGGTCTGCCTGACCATTGGTTCAATGATGCTTTTATCCCACGTAAAGTGAGGCCAGTTGGCTCGCTGCCATATCCACATAATGCTGCCTGTGATTGGAAAAACCTGCTTATTCAAATCACAATATAATTCGATTAACCTCATTAATCAAATCACACAATGATTAGTTTAAAGGCAGTATTCACATCAGAGTTTAATCAGAAAAACCTAAAACATTCTCGCCAGACCGGACCTGACACCATGTTCAAGGTGTAAAAAAGCGAGCTCAATTAGCTCGCTTTTTATGCCAGCGTAGTGATGTCAACATCAAGGACGAGGAGAAGATATCAACAAAGCAGGAAGAACTCTAATTAACAGTGCCACTAAAACAGGGCGGGTGACAAGTCCAGTCTAACTAAAAGGTGTCTATCAAGTCGGTGGCTATTCACTATATTGCGTTTCATCAGATGCAACACCCTGCCAAACTGGCCGACAAGGAGGTTGAAGAATTCCTAACTTACTTAG
>NZ_JBNKVP010000090.1:241-12361 GCF_050299255.1 Vibrio sp. | reverse complement strand
CTGTTCCATCGCGGTATCATCAAAGTGAACCGGGAATTTCAGTGCACGACGTATCCGGTTAATTACCGTCTTGCGGTCTTGTTGATACAGATATTGGAAATCACGCTCGTACTGTTCGATGTTATCGACATATTCACCCAGTTCCGGTTGCAATACCCGGCGTGCGGCGGCCTGAGTCACGGTAATAGCCAAGCGTGCAAGAGTAAGGTCCAGGATCAGGTCCGCTTCATTGCTTTCCAGCGGTAACACTCGGTCGTAACCAATTGCCACTTCACACATGCGGTCGATAATGCAGGAATCGTCGGGGAAGCACTCGGCAGCAACAGCGATGTCTGCCGGGTAACTACCCCAAACCATGTCACCGAAGTCAATCAGGCCACACACCTCTGTCGCCTGTTTATTGGCAATAAACACATTGCCCTGGTGGGAATCCTGGTGAATCGCCTGATGGCGCACTTTGCGTACCCGAGGTGCCACTTCCTGTTGGTAGAATTCAATGAATTGTCTTACGTTTGCACGCAAGGCTGGCTCTTTAATATGGTTAGCAAAAGGTTCCAGCTCACCAACACGCTCTATTTCCCAGACATGATGGGCAGTCACTTCAGGATGCATAAAACCATGTAACCCGCGGCTGACTTGCGCCACCTGCTCACCCATGCTGTAACGAATTAATTGTCCTTGTCTGGCCCCGCATGGTACGTACTCTAACAGTTCACCTTCAATGCAGGTCATCGCCCACATCATGTATTCCTGACCAGATTCATCGGTTACGTATGTGCAGGTTTCACCATTTAAGGTATTGATCACCCGAGGTATAGCCACTTCAGGAGCCGTATCGGCCAGGTGGCGTAGCGCAGCAATTTGCATTTGCGCGTGTTGGTTGCCTGACAAGACCGAGCCGATTTTAATCACGATGTTTTTGGTTGGCTTTTCCGCTTGTACCAGCGCAGTTAAGTCCAGCTCACTGTGTAGGATTTTCACATCCCCCTGAACACCAAACCATTCATGGCTCAATCGTGCTAATGCTTCTGGATCAAAAGGCGGAATTTGTCGCTCAATATTAAGCGAAGAGTGCGAATAAGCTGCGGTAACCATTTGAAAGCATCCTTGTTTCTGAATTAGAGCTTCATACTAATAGGTTTACAATCAACCGCTCCATTCCCTTGGCGGGTATGTAACCATTCAACCGGTTGCCATCTTCGCCCCCCAATCCGAGGGGGAGCAGGAATTTATACCTACCTAACTTGGGTATAGTGAGTCGTTATCAAATTGTTAACAATGTACTCATAGTAAGTTTGACGTTGCTGTGTGTTAAAGAGATAAAAAACGGGTGCGATAGCAAGGATATTCGCACATTCACACCAAAAATTATTTCCGCTCACAGCAATGGGGTATTGAATAGATAGACCAAGAGGTATTGCCATGGAAGTTGCTCTAGCACCAAGTGCTGATCTGGAGATGAACCCTACAGCTGAGGCTACAGCGGTCAAACCAACCAGCTCACTTTTATCCATCCAGAACTTATGCAAAGACTTTGACGGCCATGTTGCGGTTGATGACCTCAGCATTGATATAGAAAAAGGTGAAATTTTTGCTCTGTTAGGTGGTTCAGGTTGCGGTAAATCAACCTTGCTTAGAATGTTGGCCGGTTTTGAACACCCCACTTCAGGCAGGATTTTGCTAAATGGGGAAGATTTAGCCGGTATCCCACCTCATAAACGTGCCATCAATATGATGTTCCAGTCTTATGCCCTTTTCCCGCACATGACAGTTGAACAGAATGTCGCGTTCGGGCTCAAACAGGATCGTCTTCCTGCCAATGAAATCAAACAACGTGTGGAACACATGTTAGATTTGGTCCACTTAACTCAATACGCAAAGCGTAAACCTCACCAGCTTTCAGGCGGGCAGCGTCAACGGGTCGCCCTGGCGCGTAGTTTAGCGAAACAGCCCAAATTGCTATTGCTAGATGAACCTATGGGTGCACTGGATAAAAACCTGCGTGAGAAAATGCAGCTGGAAGTGGTGGATATTCTTGCTCAGGTAGGCGCGACCTGTGTAATGGTAACTCACGATCAGGAAGAAGCCATGACCATGGCCAGCCGCCTGGCAATTATGAACCAGGGCAAATTCGTCCAAACCGGCGTCCCTTCTCAGATTTATGAATACCCTAACTCACGTTTTGCTGCAGAGTTTCTTGGCTCGGTAAACATTTTTGAAGGTAACGTTGCGGATAACCGCTCAGAGTCCGCCACGATCGACTGCTCTGCAATTGATACGCCAATCTACCTGAAACACGGGGTATCCAACGCGGTAGGTCAGAGTCTGATGATTGCCGTACGACCTGAGAAAATTCAGATTGGCGAAGCGATTGAGAACCAGCCCAATTCCTGTATCGGCATCATTAAAGATATCGCTTATATGGGTAGCCAGTCTATTTTCCACGTACAGCTAAACAGCGGCAAGATGGTAACGGTCACCCGACCAAACCAGGACACCAGTAAGTTGTATCAGTTGAAATACAACCAGGAAGTTGGCCTTAGCTGGACCGCTGAAAGTAACCGAGTGGTGAAATTATGAATGCTGATATCCTACCGCAAAAAATTGCGCGTTTGAGTAAATCGAAATGGATCCCGACGCGCAAATGTATGGTACTGGCTATTCCGTATTTGTGGATGTCAGTGTTTTTTATGATTCCGTTCGTGATTGTATTTCAAATCAGTCTGACGGAAGCGCAGATTTCTATTCCACCCTACTCTAGCCTGTTCACGTTTGTCGATGAGCAGGTGAAGATGCTACTGCATGTCAGTAACTATTCGCTGCTATTTGAAGATGACTTTTATTTAAATGCCTATTTACGTTCGATAAAAGTCGCAACGATTTCGACCTTTCTCTGTTTTCTGGTTGGTTTCCCTATCGCCTGGGCGATTGTTCACTCCAAACCTTCAACCCGTAATGTTTTGTTGATGCTGATTCTGCTGCCGTCATGGACCAGCTTCCTAATCCGGGTCTATGCCTGGATTGGTATTCTGAACAGCAACGGCTTGCTGAACAACTTCCTGATGACCCTGGGCATCATTGATGAACCACTGCGTTTGCTGTACACCGATACTGCAGTGTATATCGGTATTGTTTATACCTATCTGCCATTTATGATATTGCCACTTTATACTGCACTTATGCGGGTTGATTACTCGCTCATTGAGGCAGCGCAAGATCTTGGTGCCAAGCCGGTAACCATCCTGTTCTCAGTACTTCTGCCATTGATCAAAAGCGGTATCATCGCCGGTTCTATGCTGGTGTTCATCCCTGCTATTGGTGAGTTTGTCATACCTAACCTGCTTGGCGGTCCGGAAAACGTCCTGATCGGCGGGGTGTTGTGGCAAGAGTTCTTTATGAACCGTGACTGGCCTGTTGCTGCAGCGATTGCTTCTGTCATGCTGCTCATCCTGATTGGCCCGATTATGATTTACTACCGTTATCAGAAGAAAGATATGGGGGCTGCATAATGAACGTTATTCCTGTAAACAATAGCCTGACCAAAAAAGCCATCCTGCTGCTTGGATTTGGATTCCTGTATGTGCCGATTTTGTTGTTGATTGTCTATTCATTCAACTCAAACAAACTGGTTACGGTATGGTCCGAGTTTTCGGTCAAATGGTACGGCGAGCTATTTCAAGATGATGCCATCATGGCCGGCGTCAAACTCAGCCTGATCATTGGTTTCCTTAGCGCTAGCGCAGCCGTTGTCATTGGTACCATTGCCGCCTTCGTGATCACCCGCTTTGGTAAGTTTAAAGCTGAGGGCAGTTTTGCCTTTATGATCACAGCGCCACTGGTTATGCCAGAAGTCATTACCGGCCTATCTCTGATGCTGCTGTTTATTTCACTTGGCCAGGTATTTGACCTGTTTTCACAGCGCGGCATGTTAACGATATGGATTGCCCATACTACCTTCTGTGCGGCCTACGTAACGGTCATTATCAGCTCGCGCCTGAGTGAACTGGACCTGTCCATAGAAGAAGCGGCGATGGATTTGGGGGCGCCACCCTGGAAAGTGTTCTTTGTGATTACCCTGCCAACCATTTTACCTGCGATTGTATCGGGTTGGATGCTGGCGTTCACACTGTCGCTGGATGATCTGGTTATCGCCAGTTTCGTCAGCGGACCAGGCGCAACCACCCTGCCTATGGTGGTGTTCTCCAGTGTGAAACTCGGTGTCAGTCCAAAGATCAACGCATTAGCGACCATCATCGTCGGTGTGGTTTCCGTCGCGACCTTTATCTGTTGGTGGTTAATGGCCAAAGCCGAGAAGAAACGCCAGTTGGAAATGCGACAAGCGAATCAAGACATCTCCTAACCCGCCGTCCAGCGATGTAGATGTCATAAGCAAAGCGAACTCTCCGGGTTCGCTTTTTTTTGTTGGCTATATAATTGTCTATATTCAATTTCTTAAAAATAAGAACACGTTGTAAAGAAAAATAGCCAGGTCAAAGTTACACCGGTGAAAAATTACATATTAATTATCAATAGGTTAACTAACATCTCCGTGAAATCTATTTTTGCAAAATACCCAGAAAATTTATATGGACTTCAACAGTTTGTATTTTATAGGTTTATCAATAATGAAACACAGAAAAAGTGACATAGGTAGCCAAAAACATCCTAACCAACCCTGTTGTCAGCCTCTATCACTTATTGCAGTGAAACTATATGCCCAGCATGTATATGCCAAGCATTGAATTTCATTAATCGTGATGTGGTAAACGGAATTTATGCCACACATCGTAAGCTCGGATGGCTGAATCAACTGGCACAAGTGACGACCATCCGTTTTCACATACAGAAAGTTCTATGAATTAGGACGCAAGGATAGAAATAAGGACATTGACATGAAAGGGTTGAAAGTTAGTTTACTGGCAGTGATGGCAGCGGGTTTAATGGCGGCTCCGGCTGCTTATGCAGATAATTCTGCCTCAGCGTTTACCGATGATGGCACTGCCGTGATAGGCGCCGCAGCTTTACGCAGCCTGGCGGTTAATGCAGCCGAATCGGTTGCGGGCGAAGGCTACGTGAAAGTGTTGTCGACCGAATTGAAAAATTCCGGTACACCAAAGGATCTGGTGATTGGCCTCTCTTTTGAAACCAGCCTGTTTACGGAAACCGTGGTAAGAAGTAAAGGCGGCAATAAAGATACTTCTACTGCTAGTGCAGAAATTTCCATGAAAGTGTTTGTCGATGGGGTAGAAGTCGCACCGGGTGAAGTGGTATTTGATCGCCGTTATCAGGAGCTGTGGGCCAGTTTAGGTGGCGTGCTGGATTGTCAGGATACAATCGACGAATCAACTGGTGAACCTGACGGCATCATTTCCTTCGATGAGTGTAACCTGCTTGATGAAGAAATCGGTCTGATTCTGGATACCAAAGCGGCGCATTCGTTTAATTTCTTAGCCTACAATATCGGTTCTGGATCCCATACCATCGAAGCATATGCCAAGTTAGATAAAGGTGGCGAAGCTCAAAATGGAAGCAGTGATGCCAGCGCGTCGTTAGGCAAAGGGACTTTAAGCGTTTGGGAAGTGCATGGCTCAAATGATACTAGCCAGTAGTTTTACCGTGATTCAATAACGTTAGATTGGCTCGTCTTCAGTTGCATTGAGCGGTGGCGAGCCCTTTTCACTGAATGTTTAACGCATATCATCATCAGACACTGTTTCAGTGTGGCGATTGGCCCGCACAACGCGATACATGTAGCCGACAATGAGCAGGTTAATGGCTAATACCATCACACTCAATACACCGGATATCGGATAATTTCATAGATTTCGAACGCTATATAGATAGCGCCGCTGCCTAAAGCGAACCACTCCGTCCAGACCAAATGCCGCCAAGTTCATACCCCTAGTCCAACCAATAGCGAACCGATGCCTTTAGACGCTTCAACCAGCGCAATCAGTTTTAAGCCGTACTTTTCACTTTTTTTCATCGCTACTCTTACCTGATCAGGTTAGCTGGCACGATTATTAGCTTGGCACACTCTGGCGATATGGTCGATGTTCAGCGCGGGCCACATTCGCCGCAATCGCTGGGGCTAATGGCTAAACAGCGAACAAAAAAAGTCCGACTTAAGTCACTGGAAGACTAGTCGGACGAACAGAACATAACTACTAGAGAAAAAAGTGGTGTGATTAAAACTTCACCCAAACACAATGAGAAATTGTTACCTACCCTGCGCTTCTCTGGCTATTGCGCCAGTGTCGACACGGGTATGAAAGCTATCTCTCCACACGGACGCTTTACATGAGAATATGTGGTCAAACACCAATCTAACTGGCTGATGGACTCATTAGACTGGCGTCGATCCAGATGTCAATTTTTAGCTGGCGACTATTGCGGCAGCGGAATTGACTTAACTTCAAAGAACTCTTCTACACCGTACTTACCGCTCTCTCGGCCTATACCAGACTGTTTGTAGCCACCGAATGGGGTAAAGTTGTTGAACTCAGCGTCATTCACGTACACCTGCCCTGCACGGATTTGGCGCGCCAGAGCAATACCTTGCTCCTGATTGGCGACAAACACTCGAGCAGACAAACCGTAATTGGTGTCATTGGCGATGTCGATGCCATTCTCAATAGTGTCGTAAGGGATCATGCACAGTACCGGACCGAAGATTTCTTCGCGGGCAATACTCATCTGATTGTTCACATCGGTGAAAATAGTCGGTTGATAATAGTAGCCATCGCCTAGATCTCGCTCGCGTTGTCCACCGCACAACAGTGTCGCGCCTTCACGAATACCCAGTTCGACATAGCGTTCCACTTGGGCTAGCTGACGAGCAGAGCTCACTGGACCTAAGAAGGCATCTTCTTGTTTCGGATCCGCCAGTTTCAGTGATTCCGCATACTGTTTGGCAATAGCGGTAGCCTCTTGATAGCGAGATGCAGGGACCAGCATACGAGTCAGTGCCGTACAGGTCTGGCCGGAGTTTAACATCACATCATCAATACCAAATTTTACGGCCGCCTCTAGCTCAGCATCTTCGGTGATCAACAGTGGTGATTTGCCGCCTAACTCGAGACAAACACGCTTTATGCTTGGAGCTGCCGCCTGACTAATTGCCACCCCGGCACGGGTAGAGCCGGTAAATGAAACCAGATCCACTTCAGGGTGAGATGTCATACGTGCACCCACTGTCGGACCATCGCCCAGTACCAGGTTAAATACACCGGCAGGGAAACCGGCTTCTGCCATCGCTTCGGCGAATAACAGTGCATGTAGCGGCGTCTGTTCACTTGGTTTCAGCACCATGGTGCAACCGGCTGCAAGTGCCGGCCCTACCTTGCCGACCAACTGGTATAACGGGTAGTTCCATGGGGTGATGAAGCTACATACACCAATCGCTTCTTTTATCACCAGGGCATTTTCAATCGTCTCTGTTTCTTCCACCATCTGGCAGCAATCAGCATATTTGCTCAATGCATCAACGGAATCTTCCACTTGTACCAGTTTTGAAAACCATTCAGGGCAGCCTACTTCATCGCGGATCGTGCTGACCATTTCGTCTTGTCGACGTTGTAAAACTTCCACCAGCTTAGCGATCAACTCACTGCGCTGCTGTGCCGTCGTAGCCTGCCAAGCGGGAAACGCCCGTCGTGCCGCTAAAATAGCCTGTTCTGTCTGTTCCACGCTGGCATCTCTGATACTAGCAATAACAGTGGCATCTGCAGGATTGATAACATCACGCGGATTACCTTGTGCGTCACACCACTTGCCATCTATAAATACTTGCTCGAACTTTTGCATTCCGTTGCCTCACTGTTATAAAACGTTGAAACAATATGTTAACGATTGTGGTGAGGAATTCTGTAACCCTGTCAGGGGTCAAGATGTAGCCCCGTCCTTTTCAGCCTTTATATCGATGTTTAACCCGGTCACACTGTTACCCCTGTTTCGGGTATGTCCATATTTTACAAATGCGTAACAATAGAAGGTGATTGTTTTAGCAGCTGAGCACGTCTCGTTCTAAGCCGCATTCATTGATAAGGAGATCACCATGCGTCATACAAATATTGCGATTGCATTAACTGCTGCACTTTTAGCAGGCCATGCAGTAGCGGAAGAGCAGGTTAATATCTATAACTGGTCAGATTATATTTCGTCTGAAACCATCCCTGAATTTGAAAAAGCGACCGGTATCAATGTTCGCTACGACATGTACGATTCAATTCAGATGGCTGAAACTAAATTGCTGACAGGTAATAGCGGTTACGATGTGGTTGTTTACGATGGTTCAAACCCGAAAGTAAAACAGCAAATCCAGGCGGGCGCTTTCCAGAAGCTGGATTTGGCCAAACTACCGAACTATAAGAACCTGAGCGAACAGTCAAAGAAATGGGTTTCCGTCTACGATGAGAAGAAAGAGTACGGCGTGCCATACCTTTGGGGTACGATCGGCATCGGCTACAACCCTGACTTAGTGAAAAAGTACGCCGGCAACGTACCTACCGATAGTTGGTCAATGTTACTTGACCCAGAAGTCGCCAGCAAACTGGGACAGTGTGGCCTAACGCTGATTGACGAACCGATTGAAGTTTATGCTGCAACACTGTCTTATTTAGGCAAAGATCCAAGCGTGATGAGTTCTGAAAACCTAAAACTGGTTGAGACTCACCTGAAAAAGATCCGCCCATATATCACTTACTTCAGCTCATCCAAAATCATTTCCAGCCTGGCAAATGGTGACGTCTGTGTCAGCCAGGGATATAGCGGCGATGTAATGATTGCTCGTGACCGTGCTGATGAAGCTGACAAAGGCGTGCATGTTTCTTACAGCATTCCTAAAGAAGGCTCTATCGTGTTCTTCGATGCGATGTACATTCCGCGTGATGCGAAAAACATCGACCAGGCCCACAAATTCATCAATAACATTCTGGAACCAAAAGTGGGCGCAGCACAGTCTAACTACGTATTCTTCGCCAGCCCGAACAAAGAAGCAACACCCTATCTGTTAGACGAAGTGAAGAACGATCCAGGTATTTACCCTAGTGATCAGGTAGTTGACAAGCTATATCCAAAACCAGAGTACGACAGTAAATTTGGCCGTAAGCTGATGCGTATGTGGAACAGCTTTAAAGCGGGTTAAAACTTAACCCCGTTTGAGTTCAAAAGGCCGTCTCATCGGCCTTTTTCTTGTTCTTTTTTCAGGTTAAAGTAGTTTTAGTCAGTTACCCATACAGACTCAATAATATCAATACTGTTCGGACTCTGAGCCAAGTTATACAGGAAGTACATGAATGGACGCGAAATGGATAGCGCAGACCGCTAAACTGGTGGCACATGCCAACGATGAATCACTTTTTGAGCATCTTACCCAATTTTTGGTTGAAGAGGTCAATTTCCAACAATTACTGGTAATGGTCGAGACCAAGACAGGGCCAATCGAGGTTTTTGACAAAATATACGGGCAGTACACCCACGAACAGCTTACCCATGATTACCTCGACGGCGCCTATTTGCTCGACCCATTTTACATGTTTGAACGTGACAGCACCGGCACCCACGGGTTTTATCATCTGATAGACGTTACCCCTGAGGGTTTCTATCTCAGTGATTTTTACCAGAGTTATTACGCCGACAGTGGTTTGCTGGACGAGTTGCAATATTGGCAACAAGTTAGCGATGATATGCGCATTACCATCAATATCAGCCGTACCAAAGAATCTCGGTTTTTCACCCCACAGGAAATTGAGCTGTTTAAAGCTCTCGACCCTATCGTTCAAGCCGTGATCACCAGTTACTGGAAAGCGAACCAGATGAGACTGGAAAGCAAAAACAGCGGCGGCGATACGGCCATAGACATGCGTCAACGGCTCGATTCGGCATTGGCGCACTTTGGTCGTTCCCTGCTAACAGACCGAGAATGTGACGTTGTCCGCACCATGCTAGGTGGTTACACCACCAAATCAGCGGCACAAAAACTTGGCATATCCCCGGAAACGGTGCATATGCATCGAAAGAATATTTATACCAAACTCGACATCTCTTCCCAATCTGAAGTATTTGCCCTGTTCCTTGATGCTGTCGCGGAAAGCGATGGCGCACTAAACAGTGACCCTCTAATCGCCCATAATCAACTGTCCTAACCTTATTTGGGTAGGTGATGCAACCATCACCTGCCCCTAACAAGGGAATATAGTTCTAACATTTTTTCAACAATACTTGCTTGACACTGTATGCAAGGAAGTTAGTTATGGATTATCAAACAGCGCTCAAAAAAACTAAATTCACCACATTTTGGTTAGATAGTATCGAGTTACCACCAGCCCAGGCCCCTCTGGCATTGGACACCCAATGCGACTTGCTCATTGTTGGCGGTGGATTCTGTGGCTTATGGGCAGCCATACAAGCGAAGGAAATCAATCCTAAACGCGACATTGTATTGATAGAAGCAAAGGAAGTGGCTAACGGTGCATCCGGCCGCCCCGCTGGAATTATTTCAACTTCCGTCATGCACGGCTTAACCAATACACAGCACAACTACCCTAATGAAATCCATAAACTGGAAGATTTGGGTAGAGAAAACATGAAAGGATTCCTGGATACTCTCGAAAAATACAATATCGATTGTGACCTTGAATTGGGTGGTGAGCTGACGGTTTCCATCGGCAACGAAGGCTTGCAAGAAGTGAAACACGAGCACGAACTGTACATCAAGTACGGCCACCAATCGAAACTGCTTAACAAGCAAGAAGTCCAGGATCAGATTAAATCCCCGCTCTTTTTCGGCGGCGCATGGTGCCAAAGCCAGAGCGGTACTGTCCATCCGGGCAAGCTATGTACCGAACTGAAGCGAGTGGCGTTGAAGCTGGGGGTAAGGGTTTATGAAAATACGCCTCTGGAAAACCACAGTAAAGCCGAAAACGGTGTGTTAGTCACCACTCCACGCGGCAAGATTGCAGCCAAAAAGGTGCTGCTGGCCACCAACGCATTTAAAGTTAAAAAGACCAAAGTACAAAACCGTGTTGCTGCCATTCGTGACCGGATACTTATGACAGAACCGCTTAGCGAAGAGCAGATGAATAGAATCGGCTGGCAAAACCGTCAGGGTATTTACGATACCCGTACTCAGCTCAACTATATGCGTCTGACCAAAGATAACCGCATTCTGTTTGGAGGCCGATTAGCCTACTTCTTTAACAACAACACTGATCCGCAAGCAGACAAACAGGCTGATCCATTTGAGCGTCTGGTGAATGCGTTTTATGAAACATTCCCAATGTTGGATGATGTGACGTTTTCCCATGCCTGGAGTGGACCCATCGCGTTAACCTCACGTATGGCGGTACATTATCAGCATTATCACGGTGGCGACATGGTGTACGCGGGCGGCTATTCTGGTTTTGGTGTCACTGCCAGCCGGTTTGGTGCACGGATCGGATTAGCCATTCTGGATGGCGAAGATCACCCTGCTACCTCAATGACATTTGCAACTACGCTGCCAACCTATATCCCGCCGGAACCATTCCGCTGGATGGGCGCCCAGGTGACATTCCATGCATTGGACACCTGCGATGATAAAGGTGGATGGCGTAAACCTTGGGTTAAGATGATCAACGCTATGGGTTTCCCTATCACCCATATTTAACACACATCGCACAACTACCCATGGGAAAGCCGCAGTCGAAAGATTGTGGCTTTTTGCCTTTGCTCAGCAGAACAAATATTGACCAGTGAGATTCGCCAGTTCGTTTGTCTGTGTCTCATATTCCACAATAGCGGCTAACTATACCCACAAAGAGCAATTGGCAAGCGATTGGCTACTTTACATCATACGGTTAGACACAAGGTTTAGTCTGATCTATGGTTTATATAGCATATGCCTTACATAACTATAGGTGGCAAAATAATAGGGCGACGGCTCTGTTTCGGCATGTCGTGATCAGGATTAATCAACTAACTCAGATTGTATGATTCATATCAATCCCTGGTTCAAGTATTGAATCAAAGAAGCGTTAGCCTTCCACCGAAAATATGTTTGTCGTTTCCATTTTACCTCCTTGCGCACACCATCCCTCTGGTCTCTACCCTACTTTCTTCTTTGTTTTCTCTCCGCACCAT
>NZ_JBNKVP010000090.1:0-231 GCF_050299255.1 Vibrio sp. | reverse complement strand
TCCTTTAATCGCACCATTTTGCCTTCAAATTCTAGAAAGGATGCTTATGTCAGCTTTGGTTAGCGTTGATTGGCTTTATTCAAGACTTAACGACCCGACACTCACAATACTGGATGCCAGTATCGATTTTCAAATTCCTGGCGAAATTGAAAAAGACAAACTCAATCTGATTCCCGGATCAAAGCGGTTCGATTATGACCGTGATTTTTGTGACCTGGATAATCCCCTACC
>NZ_JBNKVP010000089.1:0-12543 GCF_050299255.1 Vibrio sp. | reverse complement strand
GCGGCCACCGTACCAACCGCTCTTGATGAAGCGGTGCGTGATGGTCGGATTCAGCGTGGCCAAACTCTGCTGCTTGAAGCATTTGGCGGCGGGTTTACCTGGGGCTCGGCACTGGTTAAGTTCTAAACCTCAGCAGATTTAAATTTAAGATGCCTAGATAGGCATCTTTTCTTTCTTACTTGGTTTTAAGGAAAACAAAATGAGCAAGTTTGCTATCGTATTTCCAGGTCAAGGTTCTCAGGCAGTCGGTATGCTTGCAGAGCTTGGCGAGCAGTATGATGTAGTGAAACAAACCTTTGCGGAAGCGTCTGAAGCGCTCGGTTATGATCTATGGGCATTGGTTCAGGATGGACCAGCAGAAGATCTGAACCAGACTTTCCGCACTCAGCCAGCACTACTTGCATCGTCCGTTGCTATCTGGCGTGTATGGCAAGAACTTGGCCTGGAGCAACCTGCTAATCTGGCAGGTCACAGCCTAGGTGAGTACTCAGCTCTGGTATGTGCCGGTGTGATTGACTTTAAACAAGCGATCAAACTGGTTGAACTGCGTGGCCGTCTAATGCAGGAAGCGGTACCTGCGGGGACTGGCGCAATGTACGCCATCATCGGTCTGGACGATGAAACAATTGCCAAAGCGTGTGAAGAAGCCGCGCAAGGTGACGTGGTTTCTCCGGTCAACTTCAACTCGCCAGGTCAGGTCGTGATCGCGGGTAGCAAAGACGCGGTAGAGCGTGCTGGTGCTCTGTGTAAAGAAGCGGGTGCGAAACGTGCGCTCCCACTGCCTGTTTCCGTGCCTTCTCACTGTGCACTGATGAAGCCGGCGGCAGACAAGCTCGCCGTAGCGCTTGCAGAGATCGAATTCAATACTCCTCAGCTACCGGTTATCAACAACGTTGATGTAGTGGCGGAAACCGATCCTGCCAAAATTAAAGACGCTCTGGTTCGTCAGCTTTACAGCCCGGTACGCTGGACAGAGAGCGTACAGCTAATGAGCGAGCAAGGCGTTGAGAAATTGCTAGAGTTGGGCCCAGGCAAAGTACTGACAGGCCTGACTAAACGTATCGTGAAAACACTGAGCGGCGCTGCTGTTAACGATATCGCATCGTTAGACGCTGCAAAGTAATTCACAGAGTAAAGGAAAAACGAACATGATGAATCTAGAAGGCAAAATTGCCCTAGTGACCGGTGCCAGCCGTGGTATTGGCCGTGCGATTGCAGAGCTGCTGGTCGAGCGTGGTGCTACCGTAATTGGTACTGCAACGACAGACAATGGTGCTGCTGCGATCAGTGAATATCTGGGTGAGAACGGTAAAGGTTTTGCGCTGAACGTCACGGATGTGGAGTCTATCGAATCGGTACTGAAAGCGATCAATGACGAGTTTGGTGCCATTGATATCCTGGTTAACAACGCCGGTATTACGCGCGACAATCTGTTGATGCGCATGAAAGACGACGAATGGACTGACATCATGGATACTAACCTGACGTCTATCTTCCGACTGTCTAAAGCCGTATTGCGCGGTATGATGAAAAAACGTGCAGGCCGTATCATCAACGTTGGCTCTGTTGTCGGCACCATGGGTAACGCAGGTCAGACTAACTACGCGGCAGCAAAAGCCGGTGTAATTGGTTTTACCAAGTCAATGGCTCGTGAAGTCGCTTCTCGCGGCGTCACCGTCAATACCGTCGCGCCTGGTTTCATCGAAACCGATATGACTAAAGCTCTGAATGATGAGCAACGTGCGGCAACATTGAGCCAGGTGCCCGCTGGACGTCTGGGTGACCCACGTGAAATCGCATCAGCGGTTGTTTTCCTCGCATCTCCGGAGGCAGGTTACATAACTGGTGAAACTTTGCATGTAAATGGCGGCATGTATATGGTTTAATGCTACAGTTGTATCGATTGGTACGGTTTTACGTTGAAAAACCCGCTAAAAAACGATGTAACTGGTGCAATCATGCGTAACATTTGTGCATGATTTAAGTCAAAAATGTACTGAATTTCGGTTAAAATCGCTAAATTTGTGGTTTGACCAGCAAGGACCCCCTTGCAACTTTCAATAGTTCTAATAAACTACGGAACCATCGCATTAGGCGAAATCTGTAAAGGAAAAGAAAAATGAGCAACATCGAAGAACGCGTAAAGAAAATCATTGTTGAACAGCTAGGTGTAGACGAAGCAGAAGTTAAAAATGAAGCTTCTTTCGTTGACGATTTAGGTGCTGATTCTCTAGACACTGTTGAGCTGGTAATGGCTCTAGAAGAAGAATTCGACACTGAGATTCCAGACGAAGAAGCTGAGAAGATCACTACTGTTCAAGCTGCGATCGACTACGTAAACAGCGCTCAGTAATATCTCTCCCAGGCGGCCTTCTGGCCGCCTGTGTTTATCTAACTCTTCTATACCACTCGATAGAACCATTTCAATTCCGGAGTAAAAATCGTGTCCAAGCGTCGTGTTGTTGTCACTGGCATGGGTATGTTGTCACCGGTAGGCAACACTGTAGAATCATCTTGGAAAGCCCTGCTAGCAGGTCAAAGTGGCATCGTGAATATTGAGCACTTTGACACCACCAATTTCTCAACTCGTTTCGCAGGTCTGGTTAAAGACTTCAATTGCGAAGAGTACATGTCAAAAAAAGAAGCCCATAAAATGGATTTGTTTATCCAGTACGGTATCGCAGCCGGTATTCAGGCTTTAGACGACTCAGGTTTAGAGGTTACCGAACAGAACGCCCCACGTATCGGGGTCGCAATTGGTTCTGGTATCGGTGGTCTTGATCTTATCGAAGCCGGTCACACTGCACTGGTAGAAAAAGGCCCGCGTAAAGTTAGCCCATTCTTCGTGCCATCCACAATTGTCAACATGGTGGCGGGTAACTTATCCATCATGCGAGGCCTGCGTGGTCCTAACCTGGCAATTTCTACTGCATGTACCACAGGTTTACATAACATTGGTCATGCCGCACGCATGATCGCATACGGTGATGCAGAAGCCATGGTTGCCGGCGGTGCTGAAAAAGCATCAACGCCTCTGGGTATGGCAGGTTTTGGCGCAGCAAAAGCGCTGTCCACCCGTAACGACGAACCAACCAAAGCGTCTCGCCCTTGGGATAAAGAACGTGACGGATTCGTGCTAGGTGATGGCGCCGGTATCATGGTGCTGGAAGAGTACGAACACGCTAAAGCTCGCGGTGCAAAAATTTACGCAGAACTGGTCGGCTTTGGTATGTCCGGTGACGCTTACCACATGACTTCACCAAGTGAAGACGGTTCTGGCGGTGCACTGGCAATGGAAGCGGCCCTGCGCGATGCGGGTGTCTCTGGCACACAAATCGGCTACGTGAATGCTCACGGCACGTCGACGCCAGCTGGTGACGTTGCGGAAATCAAAGGCATTAAACGTGCCCTGGGTGAAGAAGGTGCCAAACAGGTACTGGTTTCTTCAACCAAGTCGATGACGGGTCACTTGCTGGGTGCAGCAGGTTCAGTTGAAGCGATCATCACAGTACTTTCACTGCGAGATCAGATCGTTCCGCCAACCATCAACCTGGACAACCAGGAAGAAGGGCTGGATATCGACCTGGTGCCTCACACTGCTCGCAAAGTGGAAATGGATTACGCTGTATGTAACTCATTTGGCTTCGGCGGTACCAACGGTTCTCTGATCTTTAAAAAGATTTAAAAGAGAAAACGTTCGAACTATGGTAAAACGGCTTAATGCTTAGCGGCGTTAGGCCGTTTTCTGTTATCGCAGTAAAAAAGGAATCTGGATGTTTTGGCTGAACGGACAAGCGGCTCATTCTGTCTCTCTGTCTGACCGCTCTTTTCAATATGGTGACGGCTGTTTTACCACCATACTGACCCGTAATGGGGAACCTCAGCTGTGGTCGTATCATCAACAGCGTATGCAGGCCTGTTTACGTCTGCTCGGTATTGCAGAGCCAGACTGGCAACAGGTATATGCATGGCTGCAGGCGGCGGCCGGTTCGCAGCCGCTCGCTGGTCTGAAGCTGCATATCAGCCGTGGTGAAGGCGGGCGTGGCTACAGCCCGGCACAGGTTAACCAAGCCAATATCACCATCAGCGATTTTGACTACCCTGCCCACTATGTGCAATGGCAACACGATGGCGTTGAACTGGGGGTTTGCCAGCAAAGGCTGGGTTTAAATCCACTCACCGCCGGTCACAAGCATAACAATCGTCTGGAACAGGTCATACTGCGTGATGAGATGGACCGCGCCGGCCACACAGACGGCGTAGTGCTGGACATCCAAAACCGGGTTGTCGAAACTACTATGGCGAACCTTTTTTGGCGTCAGGGGGACAACTGGTACACGCCCGACCTTGAGGCGGCCGGTGTCGCGGGTGTTATGCGTCGCTTAGTAATGGAACTCGCCGCGCAAAACGGTATCGCTATCCAGCTGGCGCAACAGCCGTTAGAACCGTTACTGGCGGCAGAGGAAGTCTTCATGACCAATTCAATTCTCACTGTTGCCCCTATCGTTCAGATTGACAACACCCGGTTTCCGATTGGAACCACAACCCGAAAATTTCAGGAGCTTATCAACTCGTGATTAGAAAGATCATCTGGCTGCTCGCTTTGTTGGTGCTGTTGGCATCTGCAGGTGGTTGGTATATCAGCCAGCAGACCGAAAAATTTGTACAACAACCGCTCACTCTGGCCCAGGAGCAGATCGTGACGGTGAAATCAGGAACCAGCTTCCAGCGCTTATTGACTCAGTGGATGGCTGAAGAGTGGATAGGCTCTAGCCCCTTTAGTCGTCTGGTCAGCCGACTCTATCCGCAACTGACGCAACTCAAAGCCGGCAGCTATCAATTGCAGCCTGGCATGACGCTTAAACAGGCATTAGAGCAGATTAACAGTGGTAAAGAGCATCAGTTCGCGATTACCTTTGTCGAGGGGAGCCGTTTCAGCGAGTGGCAACAGTCGCTGGCAGAGGCACCACACCTGAAACAGACCATAACGGGGCAAAGTGAAGCCGAGATAGCCAAACGACTGTCAATCGACCGGGATAAACTGGAAGGGCTGTTTTTGGCTGAAACCTACCACTACACTTCGGGAACGACCGATCTGGAAATCCTGCAGCGCGCCCACAATAACTTAAGCAAGATTCTCGACCGGGAGTGGCAACAGAAACAGCAGAAACTGCCGCTTGGAGAACCCTATGACGCCCTGATTCTGGCCTCCATTATCGAAAAGGAGACGGCGGTTGATGGCGAAAGGCGCCGTATCGCTTCGGTGTTTATCAACCGGCTGAATAAGCGGATGCGTCTGCAAACTGATCCCACCGTTATCTACGGCATGGGTGATAAATACGACGGCAACATTCGTAAACGAGACCTGCGCACGCCAACGCCATACAACACCTACGTGATATCAGGTTTGCCGCCAACGCCGATCGCGATGCCTGGTGAAGCATCAATCGCTGCGGCACTGAATCCAGAGCAGAGCAGCTATCTCTATTTTGTTGCCAGTGGCGATGGTGGCCATGTATTTTCTAAAACGCTGACCGAGCACAACCGTGCCGTCCGGGCGTACCTAAAACAGTTAAGAAGCAAGTAATGAAACAAGCAAAATTCATCGTGGTCGAAGGCCTGGAAGGTGCAGGGAAAAGTACCGCGATTAAAACCGTGCTGGACACCCTCAATCAGGCTGGCATTGATAACATAGTCACCACCCGTGAGCCTGGCGGAACCGCGCTGGCTGAAAAGATGCGCGCCCTGGTTAAAGAAGAGCATCCGGAAGAACCGCTCCAGGATATCAGTGAGTTGTTGCTAATGTATGCGGCTCGGGTTCAGCTGGTTGAAACGGTGATAAAACCGGCGCTGGCCAATGGGGCTTATGTGGTCGGTGACCGTCATGACATGTCTTCCCAGGCTTATCAGGGAGGCGGTCGCCAGATTTCTTTCGAAACGATGCAGACGCTCAAACAGACCACACTGGGTGAATTTAAACCAGATTTGACCCTGTATCTGGACATTGATCCAAAGCTGGGGTTAGAACGCGCCCGGGGCAGGGGAGAACTGGACCGAATCGAGAAAATGGATTTGAGTTTCTTTGAACGGACCCGCGCTCGCTATCTGCAATTGGCGGCTGAAGACGATAGTGTCTTGGTCATCGATGCCGGTCAGGCGATAGAGCAGGTTACCGCAGACATCCGTGATGCGCTAACGGCGTGGCTGCAGCAGGAGAGCCAATGAGTGAACTGTATCCCTGGTTAACGACAACCTGGCGCTGCTGGCGTGACAATCTGGTTTCAAATCGGGTCGCCAATGTACTGCTGTTGACCGCAGAACCAGGGTTAGGTGTCGAGCAGTTAACCGAGCAATTCAGCTTAGCCCTGATGTGCAGCCACCAGTCTGACCAGGCTTGTGGTTTCTGCCATAGCTGTCAGTTGATGGCATCACATAATCACCCCGACTACCACCTGGTTCAGCCCGAAAAAGAGGGTAAAACCATCAGTGTAGACCAGATTAGGCAGTGCAATCGTTGGGCACAGGAGTCTTCACAGCTATCGGGTAAACGGCTGATCATTATTCAACCTGCCCAGATGATGACAGAGTCGGCGGCCAATGCGCTGCTGAAGACATTGGAAGATCCGCCGGCGCAATGCATTTTCATTTTACTGGCTGAGCGATCCAGTCAGTTGTTGCCTACCATCGTTAGCCGCTGTCAGCACTGGCATGTTGCGCCACCTATGGTAGAAAGTGCTATCGAATGGTTATCTGAGCAATGCGGTAAAGCCTGCCCGGATTATGTCGTCTCGCTGGCCAATAATGCGCCAGTGCTGGCGAAACAGCTATTTGAGCAGGGACAAGTTGCGAGCTACCAAGAAATAGAAAGCAAATTACTCGGCTGTTTAAACGGTGATAGTTTAGTCATGCTGGATTTGGCTGCGCAACTGGCCAAAGAACCGGGCATTCGCCTTGGCTGGCTGTGGCAATTGCTGGCAGACGCTCAGAAGTGCCATTTTGGTATTGCATCGCTCGGCCAGCTACCGGCGGCTAAATCACTCGCCGAAATGCTCGATTACGATCGACTCTATCAAGCCAGTGAACAACTGGCCCAGCTACAGCACCAGTTGACCCAGTACAGCGGCCTGAACGCTGAACTGCTGATCACCGACTGGCTTATCAGTATTAAAGAGGAAACATGTTTGTAGATTCACACTGCCACCTGGACAAACTGGATTATGAACAATTGCATACCGGTATTGAAGACGTCATCGCCAAGGCGAAAGCGGTTAACGTTCAGTCCATGCTGGCCGTTGGTGTTACGCTGGACTCGATCCCGAACATGCTGGCAATGATAGCGCCGTACGACAATATCTATGCGTCTTGCGGAGTACATCCGTTGGATGTGGAGAGTGACTTCTGCTTAGAAACGCTGCGTGGTTATGCCCGGCAGGACAAAGTCGTCGCTATCGGTGAAACCGGACTCGATTACCACTATCAACCCGAGACGGCACAGCTACAACAACAGCGATTCCGGCAACAGGTTGCTTTGGCCGTTGAAGTCAGTAAACCATTAATCATTCATACTCGTCAGGCACGTGAAGATACCCTGGCAATTCTACGTGAAGGCCAGGCCGAACGATGCGGTGGGGTAATCCACTGCTTTACGGAAGATCTCGACTTTGCAGAAGCGGCGATGGAACTTGGTTTTTATATCTCCATTTCCGGCATTGTGACCTTTCGTCAAGCAACTGAGCTGAAGCAAGTCGTCAAACAGTTACCGCTGGACAGATTGTTGATCGAAACCGATTCACCTTATCTGGCTCCTGTCCCGCATCGGGGAAAACAGAATCAACCCGCCTATGTGGTCGAAGTTGCGGCCTACATTGCACAGCTAAAAGGTATCTCGCTAGCTGAAGTTGGCCAAAAAACCAGTCAAAATTTCAACGATCTTTTTTTGCGTTAGAAAATTTAGTCAGAATAAAAAAGGAGCAACAGCTCCTTTTTTTTGTGCTTCAGATCAATATTTATACATCGCTAGTGGTTGTTTACCAAATCTGTTGAAGATGAGAGCTCAAAAAGTGATATTTGTAATTTTGTTACATAAAATAACATTCGAGTGGATTTTATTTACCCAATAAAATTAATCATAAAAATATAAAAATAATTATAAAACAATAGGTTATATTCAGTATTTTGTGCTTTTGGACAGTTGGGGGATTGTGATCTATAACCTACTTTGAAATTAAATTTCATTAGTCGCTAGAAAATTTGAAGGGCATCAATATATATTTAGAGGCGGAAAATATAATGCTTTCAGTGGTTACATTTTCTATGAGTACTAACATATAGGCTACGGGGGTGTGCCGTTAGGACTCAACAAATTCTAATAAGTTAATCAGGAGCATAAACATGTTTAAAAACCTTTTTGCTAACCTGCAAAAAGTCGGTAAATCACTGATGCTACCAGTATCAGTACTTCCGGTTGCAGGTATTTTGCTTGGTGTGGGTGCGGCGGATCTGAGTTTTATTCCAGACATCGTATCAAGCCTAATGGAACAAGCGGGTGGTTCAGTCTTTGGTCAAATGGCGCTGTTGTTTGCTGTTGGTGTAGCACTTGGCTTCACTAATAACGACGGTGTTGCGGGTCTGGCTGCAATCGTTGGTTACGGTATCATGACGGCAACACTGGGCGTAATGGCTGGTGTTATGGGTGTAGAGAAAATCGACACTGGTGTTCTGGGTGGTATCCTGGTCGGTGGTGTAGCGGCATGGGCATTTAACCGCTTCTTCAAAATCCAGCTTCCTGAATACCTGGGTTTCTTCGCGGGTAAACGCGCAGTGCCAATTATCACTGGTTTCGCGGCGATTGGTCTGGCCATCCTGCTGTCAGTGGTATGGCCACCAGTAGGTGCTGGTATCAGCGCATTCTCTCACTGGGCTGCAGATCAAAACCCACAACTGGCGTTTGGTATCTACGGTATCGTTGAGCGTTCACTGATCCCATTCGGTCTGCACCACGTGTGGAACGTACCATTCTTCTTCGAAGCGGGCACTTGTCAAAACGCTGCTGGCGACATTCAACACGGTGTACTGACTTGTTACCTGGTTGCTGATGAAGCATCTCGTGCTGCTGGTAATGGCTTCGGTCAGCTAGCGGGTGGTTACATGTTCAAGATGTTTGGTCTACCTGCTGCGGCTATTGCGATTGCACACTCTGCTAAGCCAGAGAACCGCGCCAAAGTTATGGGTATCATGCTATCTGCTGCACTGACTTCATTCCTGACCGGTATTACTGAGCCAATCGAATTCTCATTCCTGTTCGTAGCGCCTGTACTGTACGGAATCCATGCTCTGCTGGCTGGCTCTGCATTCGTTGTAACTAATACGCTGGGTATCGTACACGGTACGTCTTTCTCTCACGGTCTGATTGACTTCACTGTACTATCTGGCAACGCGCAAAACATGGTGCTGATGGTTGGTTGTGGCCTGGTATACGCAGTTATCTACTACGTAGTATTCCGCGCAGTAATCAAGGCTCTGGATCTTAAGACTCCTGGTCGTGAAGACGAATCTGACAATGGCATATCAGAAGTTGCTGGCTCAGATTTGGCAGGTGAACTGGTTAACGCATTCGGCGGCAAAGAGAACATCACTGGTCTTGACGCATGTATTACCCGTCTGCGTGTAGCGGTTGCGGAAACTGAAAAAGTTGACCAAGAAAAACTGAAACAACTGGGCGCTGCTGGTGTTGTAGTTGTAGCAGGTGGTGTTCAGGCTATCTTCGGTACTAAGTCTGACAACCTGAAAACAGAAATGGATGAGTGGATCCGTCACCACGCCTAATCGTGGATAAGTAACCACTTAAGAGATTATCTCATTCGATAAAGGAGGCTTAGGCCTCCTTTTTTTGTGCCTGTCATCCAGTTTCAAGCTGGCATCTGCCTATTCACCGAGTTGAGTTAGCTGGATTAACTATCGCACTCTGCTGTCGGGCGGATAACCTAGCTCTGACAAAACAGCGACTATTATTAGTTATAAATTATCCAGCAATAAACATGGGATATGTGTAATGAAAAAATTATTTCCGCTGGCTTGCGTTTTGTTGGCAAGCCCTAGCTTAGTGAATGCAGCTGGAGATCCACAGCTTGCAGTGGGTATGGCACTGGATCAACAGCTAAGTGCTGTGCTGGAAATTGATAAGCAGTATCGTCTGACACTGGGTAACAAAGGTATGGCGTTCGACTATATCGCCAAGCGGGGTCAGTTCCAGGGCAATGTGCCTTTTACCTGGTATGTCGGTGGTGGTGCCTGGGCAGAATGGAAAGATGATTTTGGCGTTCGGGTACCACTGGGCGTGAACTGGAACTTCAGTCGTGGCTGGGACATGTACGGTCAGGTACATCCTGAGTTAAACCTCCACCGAGGACCGAAGTTGCAACTGGGTGCTGCGCTTGGGGTGAAGTACAGCTTTTAAAATCGTAAGGTAGTTAGTACTCAATCAGAAAACAAAAATGCCGGCAAATCGCCGGCATTTTTCTTATCGATAGAGATGGTTGGATTACTTGTCCATTGCGCGCTTGATGCAGATTGCGGCTCCGCCCCAAGTAATGCCCAGGCCAAGAACCATCATAATGATTGCTCCAGTGGTCATATTAAGCCTCCTTACGGCTAGTCGCGTTGATAATCAGGCCAGCTACAAATAGTGCAGCTATCAAAGCCCAGCCCAGGGTCAGGTCATAACCGCCGTAGCCTTCGGTCAGCAGAGTATGCAGCTTGGTCACCAGGATGATCGCCAGGATGACAGGAGTTATGAAGCGCAGACATACGTCGAACCAGGTTCCGATAGTGAAATCAGACAGGTCATTAACATAGTTACGGACTTCGGTCACCTGATTCAGTAGCCACGCCATCAGTACGATTTCTACCAGACCACCGACAATGATGCCGACGTTGTTGGCGAAATGGTCGACCAGATCCAGCAGCAGCAGGCCACCGTTAGTCGCGAATGCCATGGAAATCACCAGCCCGGTACCGATAACGATATTGGCTGCTTTCTTACGGCTCCAGTTCAGTTTATCGATAACCGCTGAAGTCACCGCTTCCATGATGGAAATGTGCGAGCTCAGTCCGGCTACAACCAGCGCAAAGAAGAAGAGTGGACCTAGGATATACGGCGCAGGCAGCAGGTTGATTGCCGCTGGTAGCGTTACAAATGCCAGGCCAACACCGGCCGAAACTACGTCAGTCAGCTCTTTACCTTGCTCTTGAGCCATGTAACCCAACACGGAGAAGATCATGATACCCGACAGAATTGAGAAACCACAGTTGATCAGCACTGTCATAAAGGCGTTGTTAGTGATGTCCGATTTTTCTGGCAGGTAGCTTGAGTAAGCCAGCATGATGGCAAAACCGATACTTAGGGTGAAGAAGATCTGGCCATAAGCGGCAGCCCAGACTTTTACGTCCCAAATCTTACTGAAGTCAGGTTCGAACATGTAGTTCACGCCATCAATAGCACCCGGTAGGAAGATCATGCGGCCGATCAGCAGGATTACCATAAAGAACAGCACCGGCATCATAATTTTGGATGCGCGCTCGATGCCCGCTTTTACCCCACCGACGATAGCGGCGTAAGTGATGCCCCAGGCAATCAGCATTGCGATAGCAATCTTCCACTGGATACTGCCCAGATTCGTCGGAGAGTTGTCACCCAGTTGCAGGTATTCACCGAAGAAGTAGCCATTGGTGTCTGTGCCCCATTCTTGAGTAAAAGACATGCCAAAATAGGAAATAGCCCATCCGATTACCGCAACGTAGTAAACGGCGATAACGGCAGCGACACCGACCTGAAACCAGCCGAGCCACTCAAACTTAGAATGGATTTTACCCAGTGTTTTAGGCGCAGAACCACGGTATTTGTGACCCATGCTGAATTCCATAATCATAAATGGAATACCGGCGGTAATCATGGCAAAAAGGTAAGGAATAAAAAATGCGCCACCGCCATTCTCGTAGGCCATATAAGGGAAACGCCAAATGTTACCCAATCCGATTGCAGATCCGACTGCTGCCAGGATAAACCCGGCACGGGATCCCCACTGTTCTCGCTTCATTTAATAACTCCTTTTAACTTCCTGAGGTTATGAAGCTTTTCTTAGGCTAAAAGTCATCCAGTCTCTTTACCTGAAACACTCACTGTTATTGTGTATGTTTACTGTGTCTATAATCGGCAAAAAGATAGAAGAGTAGTTATAAGTTTTATTAGCCAGTAGAAAACTCAGAATAATATTCTTAATTGTACGATGTGTGTTTGCGAAATCTGAAATATTCAGCTGCGCATGGCCTAGAGACTACCGATTATTCGAATTTAGCGCAATAGATTCCCGACCTAATCAAGAAGAGCTAGTTTGGCATAAATGATAAGTAAATTGAGTGTGGCAGGTTTATGATTGGGTAATGGTTAAATTTTATAGCATTATATGTTAACGGATGTTTTTCATTTGGTGTTTTAGACTAAATGTATTATTTAGAGTGTCTGACTGAAAATTGTTCATCCCCCCG
>NZ_JBNKVP010000088.1:0-13254 GCF_050299255.1 Vibrio sp. | reverse complement strand
ATATCACTGCGCTCACCAACTTTTGCATTTATCACAGATTTTTTTCTGCTGGCAATCGCTCCCTACCAACCAGGCGAGTCCCATTATTGCTTGTCAGTTTCAATGTAGTGATTTATGGCGTGTTTTTTGTCACTGATGAGCAGTTTTGTAACTAAGCTTTCTATAGATCAACTAATGCGTCAGAGGCCACGATGAACAAGCCGTTGCAAGTTGTTGTAACCGGAGGTCCCGGAGGGGGTAAAACCACTGCCTTAGATCTGTTTCGCAGAGAGCTGCGCCATCAAATCACGGTTGTACCTGAGGCGGCCACGATACTGTTTTCCGGTGGGGTAATGCGCACGGAAGATGAGCAATTTATCAAAATGATCCAAAAAACCATTTACCAGTTGCAGAAGCACCTGGAAGAGATCCATCGCATCCAGTATCCGGATAGATTGCTGGTGTGCGATCGGGGCTCCCTGGATGGCCTGGCTTACTGGCCGGGCAAAGAGAGCGACTTTTTTAAACAGATTGACTCCACCTTTGAGCGTGAAATCACCCGTTACGATGCGGTGATCTTTTTTGAATCTGCCGCGGCGAGCGGCCACGATATCAGCAGTAATAATCCAATGAGAAACGAGTCTTCCGCCCGGGCCGCCGAATTAGACAAAAAGCTGCAGAGAATCTGGTCGCGGCATCCGCAGTTCTACTTCGTGGGCAGCTCCGAGTCTTTTGTCCGAAAAATTATGTTTGGTGTCATGACCTTAGAAAACGTCATTAATCGCTACGCAAGGCCCTGACTACAGCTCAGTAATAGTGGCAAGCAGGGATAAGCGTGGTTTCTGAAGCCGCAGCCAACAAGCTAACTGTCATGTTTAACAACAGCATGCTCAACCGCTTCAACCACAGATTTAACGCATAAAAATGGCCGGTGAATTAAATTTTCATCGCCGGGCTGATACTTACCGGTTTGCACCAGACACGCCTGCAAGCCGGCGTTTAATGCCCCTTCGACATCACCGAATACATCATCGCCCACCATCAGCACCTCCCCGGCATCGGCCGATGTCGAGGCGACCACCTGGCTGAAGAACTCCGCGGAAGGTTTGCCGACAATAATGGCTTCGGTGGCCGCGGCGTATTCTATCGCGCGGATAAATGGCCCGGCGTCCAGTTGCAACTGCTCGTCTTGCTTGAAATAACGGTTTAAGCCCACGCCAATCAGCGGCGCGCCGGCCTGGCACAACTGGAATGCGCGATTTAACGCCTGATAGGAAAAACCCTCTTCGGCATCAGCGATAAACACTGCATTGGGCTGCGACTGGTCGAGTTCGGCAAACTCAGACTGAATGTTACGGTGCACCAGGCAATAGGGGCGCCACTGGCGCTGCACCAAAAGTGATTTAACCGCCGCAGGCGCGGTGAAAATCTGCCCCGGTTCGATTTCAAAGCCCATACCAGTCAGATCCTGGTGGATTTGGTCGCAGGTTTTGCGTGAAGTATTGGTGACAAAGCGTATTGCCAACCCGCTTGCCTTTGCCCGTGCGACGGCCTCGACCGCCCCGGGAATCACCTGCTCTCCGTCATAGAGCACACCACTGATGTCAAAAAATAGTGCCTGATACATGCAAACCACCCCATTGTCCTTGGCTGTCTGAGCAGAGTTTTAAGCTTCTGTCACGGGCTTGATAGATTTCATACGACTCCACTTGAGTATAGTCAGTGTGCTATTGAGCTCGGTTATGCAATTCACCCCAAAATATAGGCAATTAGTCGCAATAGCGCACGATTCGATGAATCTCGCTTCCTTACCGGCGCAAACTACTTTAGTATTTTGAGATTGAGTTTAGGACAACCAATGTCATTGCCTGACAGAACTTAATCGCACACACCTTTTTCGTAACTTCATTCAGTAGGGAATCATAATGGCGGCTTTTGGTACTGTGTTCATGCCGAAAATGGCTTTAGCTAAATTTGAAAATAATCAATGGACTGACACTCAGATAGTTTCGTCAGACAGCATCTCACTCCATCCGGGTGCGCACGTGTTGCATTACTCAAGCACCTGTTTTGAAGGTCTGAAAGCCTTCCGCCACGACGATGGCAGCGTGCATGTGTTCCGTATGGATCAGAATGTCGAGCGCTTTGCACAGAGCAGCCAGTTGCTGTCTCTGCCTGAAATTGACAAAGCGCAAGTAGCAAAAATGATCGTGGATATCGTGGCGGAGTTTGCCGCAGATGTACCGACACCTCCTGGCTCTATGTATATTCGACCGACTCACATTGGTACCGAAGCGGCCGTAGGTAAAGCGGCAGCGCCTTCTCTGACGTCTATGCTGTATATTTTATTGTCTCCGGTAGGCGACTACTTCGCCGGTGGTACCGCAACTTTACGCTTGCTGCTGGATGAAACCGGTCAGCGCTGCGCACCTCATATGGGGATGATTAAAAGCGGTGGCAACTATGCCAGCGCACTGGCGCCAACGCTCGAAGCAAAACAGAAGTACCAGGCAGACCAGGTGCTGTTCTGCCCGAATGGCTATATTACCGAAACCGGTGCGGCGAACTTCCTATTGGTCGATGGCAACGAAATCATCACCAAAGCATTAGATTCTACCTTCTTGCACGGTGTCACCCGCTCCAGCATCCTCACTATCGCCAAAGATCTGGGCATGACAGTCACAGAGCGCGAAGTGTCAGTCGAAGAGCTGCTAGAGCGCGCGGCAAAACCAGGCGTTGAAGCGATGCTTTCTGGTACCGCAGCAGTTCTGACTTCAGTCGGAACTTTGATCCACAATGGTCAGGATTATCAGGTCGGTTCCGGTGAAGCTGGCCCGGTAGCACAAAAACTGCGCCAGGCCCTGAACGATATTCAGTGGGGTAAAGCACCCGATACGCATAACTGGCTTACCCGAATCGCGTAACCTCCGTGCTATGTACAACAGCCAGTGCCATTGCACTGGCTTTTTTGTATCTATCTGCCCCTCAGCCGCTCCCCTTGTCATTATCCGATCGCGGAAAACGCAATGATATCGATGGCGGCAAGTTATTTATGAGACAAACGGACTTAAATTCTTGGGCACCCATTATTGACAATATACTTACTGAGGCTATTTACCCACAGTAAGGAAGAGTATGAAAAACGCAATAATCAGCAGCGTGGCCCTATCGGTCATCTGTGTCAGCCCGCTCGCGCTGGCCAAAGTTAACGGACCGACCATGATGAGCGTAGAAAATATCGGCGTCTCTGAAGTGTTAGCCTGGTCCTGGGGGGCATCCAACGCAGGCTCGTTCCACACCGGTGGCGGAGGCGGTGCTGGCAAAGCCAATTTTCAGGATATTTCCATCACCCGCTTCAGTGACAGCCAGTCTGCGGCTTTATTAGCGGCAGTGGCGAACGGAGATTCAATTGGCAACGTCGAAATGAAACGGGAAGGTTTGCTGATCCGAATGGAGAGGGTACTGGTCACTTCATACAGCGTCGGTGGTATGACCGACAAAAAAGCCGCTCAAACTGAGAACATCAGCCTCAACTTCGCCAAAGTGTGGTTTGAAATCGACGGCAGTGGATATTGTTACAGCATGGATGACACCAATCCTTGCTAGTGAAACCCAGACACTGTGTTATCCGGATATCACAACTCAAGACTTCATTTTCACCGGTAGCGGATTCAGGACCGTTACCGGCGTTCTCTTACTCCTGTGGCTCTTTTCCCGGCAGCTAGTCTTGCTCTTGGCAGTCGTGATTAACCAGCCGATGGCTATCTCGCTGTCAGAGTAAAATAGTACTGTTAACCAACTGACCTTAGACGTTAATATCAATGCTGGTCACGGTTCGGTTTCATCGTCTCAGCCTATCTGTTGGCTAACCGCCAATCACAGCTTCACACGGAATATTCAAACGGAATTTGAGGAGTTTCATGGACAGTCTGGTCGCACAGTTGCAGTTTTCCGCCGCCATTACCGGGCCTATCTGTCTGATGCTTGTGCTGGGGATGGGATTGAAGCGACTTGGTGTTATCAATGATAACTTTATCGAAGTCGGCTCCAAGCTGGTGTTTCAGGTCACCCTGCCCGCAATGCTGTTCCTCAGTATTGTCAGCTCCAAGCATGATTTTGCCGCCAGCAGCGGCTTGATTGTTTATGGCCTGATATCCGGCATCGGCGTTTTTCTGCTGTCATTCTGGCTCAGCAATAAACTGGTCAGTGACCGGCGCGACCGGGGCGTCACCATCCAGGGTGGTTTTCGCGCCAATACCGCTATCATCGCGCTGGCTTACGTCGCCAATGCCTATGGCAATGACGGCGTGGCACTGGCGGCGATTTACGTCGCCGCGACGACGTTGCTGTATAACGTTCAGGCGGTGATCGCCTTATCGGCCTATGACCAAACCACCACCGGGCTGCAATCGCTCAGGGTGGTCGGGCGAACACTGACCCGAAATCCGCTGATTATCGCCATTCTGCTCGGTGTAGCCTGCTACGCCCTTGCAGTGCCAATCCCGGCTATGGTGACGGATGTCGGCCGCTATTTCGCCAATATGACGCTTCCGCTGGCTCTCTTGTGTACCGGCGGCTCGCTGGATATCCGCGCGTTGCGTAATGACTCCAACGCCGCCTGGCTGGCGTGCAGCATCAAGTTAATCGTGGCCCCGCTGCTGGTTACCATCGGCGCACTGGCGGTCGGATTTTCCGGTATTGAGCTGGGCATTCTGTTTTTGATGAACGCCGCGCCAACCGCGGCGGCCAGTTATGTGATGGCGCGAGCCATGGGCGGCAATGCGAGCCTGGCCGCTAATATCATCGCCCTGACTACGTTAGGCTCGCTGCTGACCTGCACGTTGGGGCTGTTTATCCTCAACAGTTTACAACTTATCTAACAGCGCACTGAATGGTTGGCCGGGACATTTGCTGGCCGACGATGATACTCGTCAAGGTAAGCACGGCTATCACTGTTAAGATGAGTAACCATTGTTTTTGCTTTTGATGTTTGTTTTAGAGTAAGTTATGTCGTCTCAACGTATTGCCAGTATTGAACTTGGCCGGGTGATCGCTATCCTGGCAATCACCGCCCTGCATTGCCAGCTGTTTTTAACCTATTTCCTCATCGACGATACCCCCTGGGTCGGGTATCTGTTTAACCAGGCAACCCGATTTGCCGTACCGCTGTTTTTCCTTATCTCCGGCTACCTGATCGCCGAAAAACTCAGCCAGTCGCCAGTTAGGACGCTGTACCGCTATGTCAAACCCCTGTTCAGGATCTGGCTGATCTGGAGCGTGATCTGCCTGCTGATGCCATTTAATCTCGAAGTGGTGGTGCAGCAGGGTTACCTGGCGGAACGAAGCGGTTACTGGAATTATCTGTGGCAAACCCCGTTTAACAGCCTGCTGGAAGGCGGTCTGGTGCATCTGTGGTTTCTGCCCGCGCTGGCCATTGCGATGACCATCATTGCCATTATGAAGCGGCTGAGCCTGGGAGGCTGGATTGTACCTGTGGCGATTCTGCTGTATGGCTACGGCGTACTGGCAGGCAGCTATCAACCACTCACAGAGTGGCCGGCGCCGTTTTTTACCCGTAATGGCCCTTTCTTTGCGACCCTGATGGTCAGTATCGGCGTGGCAATCCGGGTCCATCAATTTAAGCTCAGTAGCTACCTCGCTCTGGCCCTGGCGGCTATCGGCATGGCACTGCATTTGGTGGAAGCTTTCTGGTTAACCGGCTATGGACAACCTTTCAATGTGCACGACTTTCTGTTTGCCACTCCTCTGTGGGCCACCGGGGTATTTCTCTGGCTGCTCAGTCAGCCTACTTTAGGCGATAACCGCTGGATCCACGCCTGGTCGCCACGAGTATTGGCGATATATGTCAGTCACTTACCTATGGCTATAGTTATGATGAATGTCGCAGGATTTTTGCAACTCGAAGGAGCGGGCAAAGATGCTGTTGTATTCTTTGGCATGCTGGCGCTGACTGCGCTATTGATTAAAACTGTTGAAGGGACCCGGTTACAAGCGCTGCTATTTCGTTAATTTCAGCCAGGTTACACCGCCACCGGGCCGCCACACGACCAACCTGGCTATGGAGGCCCGAATGCGGTTACTGTTACTTTTCAGCCTATCTCTGGCCTGCTTTGGAGTACTTGCGGATACTCACAACAGCGCCACTCCGGACTGGAGCTTTGTGAAAAGCCAGGACGGCATCACAATCCACCAGCGGCCACACTCAGGCGGACTGGTGGAAATCCGGGTACAGATGTTCACCCCAACCAGTTATGCCGCTTTTCTGCGTCTGCTCGAAGACAGCGATAATGTCCCCAACTGGATTGCCAACGTCAGCCACAGCCGGGTACTGCAACAGCTGAGTCCGAATGAGAATATCGTTTATACCCAGTTTAAAGCGCCCTGGCCAGCCAAAGACCGCGATATGGTGACTTACTCTCGTTACCGGATCGACAATAACGCCTTTGAGCTGATTATTAACGATGCCAGTGACCGCTATCCGCCTCAGCCCGGTTTTATTCGCATTTCCCGGGTTAAAGCAATCTGGCTGCTGGAAAAACTCACCAATAACACCACCCATATCGAATACAGCGCCTTTGCTGATCCAGGCGGTATGTTGCCCAATTGGCTGGCCAATAAACTCTCGGTAGACAGCGCTTTTGAAACTTTTGCCGCCCTGCGCCAGCAACTGCCCAAATACCAGGCCTTGCCACACACGAACATCAATCCGGATGAATTGAGCCTGAAACAGCAGCAATGACAACCCGGTCGATAGCGCCGATGGTTCACGGCGAAGAACCGCCTTATCCGCAGCAGTTGTTCAGCCCTTAGACTTGCTGCACCACAAACCGTTAAGCCAAAAAAAGCCTGACATCAGTCAGGCTTTTCCATCCAGAGCTATCACTTTAACGCTTGAGCTTGAGTTTGTAGTACAGCGTTGCCAGCGGCGGTACCCGCAGCGACAGAGACTGTGGTAGGCCTTCGCTTTCAACCTTCTCAGACTTCACGGTTGTTTTTACTTCGAAGCTACTGCCGCAGTAGGCGCTATCGTCGGTATTGAGTAACAGCTGATATTCGCCGGCCAACGGCACACCAAGACGGAAGTTTTCGTGCGGAACCGGGGTGAAGTTGGTGATGATCAGAATCCGCTCACCACTGTCGCTGAGACGCTCATGGGCCAAAATACTCGCTTCTGCGGCATCCTGCAGACGCCACTCAAATCCACGCGGCTCGCTGTCCAGCTCATGCAGGGCCTTTTCATTGCGGTACAGCAGGTTCAGGTCACGGGTCAGCGCCTGCACACCCTGGTGGCGTTCGAAGTCCAGCAGGAACCACTGCAGCTGGTCATCATGGTTCCACTCGCCGGTCTGGCCGAATTCGGTACCCATGAAGTTAAGCTTTTTACCCGGCTGGCCATACATATAGCCCAGATAAGCGCGTAAGTTGGCGGTCTGTTGCCACTCATCCCCCGGCATCTTATTGTGAATCGAGCCTTTGCCGTAAACCACTTCATCATGCGACAGCGACAGTACATAGTTTTCACTGTGGGCGTACACCAGCGGGAAAGTGATGGTATTGTGATGATAGCGACGGTGAATCGGGTCTTCTTTAATGTACGCCAGACTGTCATGCATCCAGCCCATGTTCCATTTAAAACCAAACCCTAAGCCGCCCAGGAAAGTCGGGGCAGAGACACCCGGAAAAGCGGTCGACTCTTCGGCGATTGTCATCGCATTGGGGAAGTATTTATACACTTCCTCATTCATCCATTTCAGGGTTGCGATAGCATCGTAATTCTCATTGCCGCCGTCGGCGTTCGGTATCCACTGATCATGACTACGGGAGTAATCAAGGTAAAGCATGGAAGCCACCGCATCCACCCGGATACCATCGACATGGAATTGTTCAAACCAGTATAGTGCGTTGGATACCAGGAAACGACGCACATGTTCACGGCCTAAATCATAGATATAGGAGTTCCAATCCTGGTGCCAGCCGCGACGTGGATCCGGGTCATGAAACAGCGGCGTACCATCGAAATCTGCCAGTCCGTGGTCATCCGATGGGAAGTGCGCCGGAACCCAGTCCAGCACGACACCTAACCCCGCCTGGTGACACTGGTCGACAAAGTATTTGAAGTCATCGGGGGAACCGTAACGGCTGGTAGGCGCAAACAGCCCGACCGGCTGGTAACCCCAGGAGCCGTAAAACGGGTGTTCCGACACCGGCATCAGTTCGACATGGCTGTAGCCCATGTCCACCAAATAGGGCACCAGTTGATCGGCCAGATCACGGTAATTGAGAAAGTCACCGTTGGCATCCCGACGCCAGGATCCCGCATGCAATTCATAAAATGACAGCGCTTCTTTGCGCTTTTCCGTCACCGGACGGCTCTGCCATTTTTGATCGTGCCAGTGGTAACGGCTGTGGTCATAGGTCAGAGAGGCAAAGGAAGGGTACTGTTCTGAATAACAGCCCCACGGGTCAGCTTTGTGTGGCAAGCCTTTTCCATCCGGACCTTTCAGTTCAAATTTGTACTGGGTCCCTTCCGGCAGATCAGGCACGAAGATACCCCAGATGCCGTAGTCCAGTCGCTGCATTGGCAGGCGGCGACCATCCCAGTTATTAAATGGCCCGACCAGGCTACAAGCGGAGGCGTGCGGGGCATAAACCAGAAAACGGGTACCTGAGATCTGGCTGTCGCCACGTTCCAGCGATATAAACTGAGACCCAAGGTGGTGATACATCTGCTTCGGCGTGTGCAGATCATCATATTCAGCATACAGCGCGTGGTACTGATAGGGATCATCGACTATCTGTTCCGTCCCGGACCAGTCCACTGCCAGTTGGTAGTGACAATCACGTAAATCGATGGGTTGCTTGAGAACGAAGCCCGATTCCCCTTCGCGCTCCAGCGACATTCGCTGGCCATCATCCATCAGCAGTTCGACACCGTCCGCACCTGGCATCCATACCCGCAGATAGCCTTCTTCATTCGGGATAAACGGTCCAAGCAATGAAAACGGATCGGCATACGCTGCCTGAGAAAGCTGGTTAAACGCGGCTGCCTTTTTATCTTTGGTTCTTTTCTTCAAGTTCCTTTCTCCATTCACCCACTTTCAAAAACAAAAAGCCCGCTAGGTGGCGGGCTTCAATAGCGTTATGGCATTGTATCGAAAAGCATTCTCCCTAAGGGTGACTGATTCGATACTTTTGTCTGTCTGCTACTTGCTTGCTGGCTTTCGCCCGCTCTTCAGTCAGACCTTTTGCAATCCGATTCACCCCTTCCTGTGCGAACACTTCGTCCAGGTTCATCGATAACTTGCGGCGCCAGTTTGGATATTCATCCACCGTACCTGGAATGTTAACTGGTTTATCCATTTCCAGCCAGTCTTCCAATTGTACGCTAAGTAAGGTGGAACTGCCTGATGCAACATGAAGTTGCAGTGCGTCGGCCAGGAACGAATCCATTGGCACGTACTGAGCATCGCGGCCCACGCCTTCCGGCAGTTTACCGTGTCCGGCGACGGAATCCAGTATGCCCTGCTTGCTTTCCAGACGATCGGCAAACAGCTGCTGCAGCTGCTCTTCATCCGGATACAGGCCCAGCTCTTTACCCATTTTCAGGTCATCGCAGTGCCAGAAGCCTCGCAGTGTCGGCATATCGTGAGTACACAAAGCGGCCATAGACTGCTCAGCGTAATGCGACGGAGAAATATAGCCGCCATCTTCTTTTGAGGTTTCGAAGAAGAATACTTTGTATGAGTGAACGCCCGCGTCACGCAGGATATCGACGATTTCGTCCGGTACGGTGCCCAGGTCCTCGCCGATAACGCTACAGTGGTAACGATGCGATTCCAGCGCCAGGATCGCCAGCATATCTTCAACCGGGTAGTAGACATACGCCCCTTTAGTGGCGTTCTCACCTTTCGGTATCCACCACAGGCGCAGCAGACCTAACACATGGTCAATGCGCAGCGCGCCGCAATGCTTCATATTGGCACGCAGCAGCTTGATATAGGCATCGTAACCGCTTGCCTGTAGCACTTGCGGGTTAAGCGGTGGTAAGCCCCAGTTCTGGCCTAATGGGCCCAATACATCCGGTGGCGCACCAATGCTGGCATCCAGGATCAGGTTACCGTCGTCCGCCCAGGTTTCAGAGCCGGAGTCAGCCACACCTACTGCCAAATCACGGTACAGGCCTAGAGACATACCTTTTTCTTCTGCCAATGCCTGTGCTTCTTTGATCTGAATGTCCGCGACCCACTGCAGGTACATGTATAAGTGAACCTGCTGCTGATTCTGCTGGATAAATTTCTGGACGGCGCTGTTTTCAAAGCGACGATATTCTTCTGGGAATACCGGCCAGCCCCAGGTTGACGAGTCTTCGGCATGCAGCTTGGCGTGCAACGCATCGAACGCGGCCTGATGCAGCAGGCTTTCTCCGCCCAGCTCAACAAATTTCAGAAACTCCTGCGCCCGTTCGGTGTTGTTAGCCAGATGGCGGCTCTCAAACTCACTGAACAGCAGCGGCAGTACGCTCATTTTCAGGTCGGCCACTTCAGTATAGTTAACCCAGTGCGCTTCACGAGCTTTCTGCAGACGTTGCTGGAAGTCCGCACTGCCCACTTTCTGCTGAGCGTCGGCACTGAGGGCAAATTCAGGCACGGAACTGACATCAATGTAGAGGATATTCAGCCAGCGACGAGATGACGGGCTGTACGGGCTGGCACCTTCCGGATTAGCCGGGAACAGTGAGTGAATCGGGTTAAGTCCCACAAAGTCACCGCCGCGGGAGGCGATTTCCGCCACCAGCTGCTTCAGATCGCCAAAATCACCGATACCCCAGTTATGCTGGGTACGCAAAGTGTAAAGCTGGACACTAGGCCCCCACATTTTCTTGCCAGCCAACATTTCAGGCTGCTTGTAACAGGATTTAGGTGCGATGATCAGTGTCATCTCATAAGGCGCCTTACGACGTTTGCGCGTTATGATTAATTTGTGGTAACCCCAAGCCAGATTGTTTGGCAGCGTAAACACTAAAGGGCCACCCTCAGCTCGTTCATCACGACAGATTTGCGACTGAAGATAGCCTTCAAGTACTTCTCCCTGCTCGGTTTCTAACCGCCAGCTAAATTCGCTTTCACGCGCGCTTACACCCAAGTGCAGCGGTACTTCAACCGGCTCACCGTCACGCAGTACGAGAACGGGGTCTAACACATCTTTTTTGTGCTTTTTCTCTGCCGATTTCAGCAGTGTGTCTTCATTAGTCGTGTCGTAGCCTAATGACGCCAGAAGATGAAGAATAGTGTCCTTCTCCACTTTTGCTTCATCGCCCCACGCGCTTACGTAGCTGTCGGCAATACGTGCCATATCAGCGACTTGTTTTAATACGCTTTGTTGTTCCATCGCTCTCTCCGAAGGACTGTGACTAACCTTCAAATGTAGGGTTTGTTGTAATTAAAGTTATAGAGCCAAGGCGAATCGCCTTGGCTTTTTCTTTTGGGCTTAACGGTGTACCGCTTCCAGTTTCCAGATATTGTTGACGTAGTCGCGAATACTGCGGTCTGAGCTGAACTTGCCAACCAGTGCCGTGTTCAGTATCGCTTTCTTCGCCCAGCCTGCCTGGTCACGATATTGTGCATCCATGTCTTCATGCGCTTTGACATAAGATGCGAAGTCGGCCAGCACCAGATACGGGTCGCCGCCATCCAGCAAACTTTCGTATGTGGCGCTCAGTTTGCCTGGCTCGCCAGGGGTAAACTCATCACCCAGCAGTAAATCCAGCGACGCTTTCAACAGCGGATCAGCGTTGTAGTAGTCGTATGGGTTGTAGCCATTGGCTTTCAGCGCTTCCACTTCGTCAACTTCCAGACCGAAGATGTAGATGTTTTCATCACCCACTTCTTCACGGATTTCAACGTTGGCGCCATCCATAGTACCGATGGTCAGAGCACCATTCAGTGCCATCTTCATATTACCGGTACCGGATGCTTCTTTACCTGCCGTCGAGATTTGCTCAGAGACATCCGCCGCTGGGATGATGATCTCAGCCATGCTGACGCGGTAATCCGGAACAAATACTACTTTCAGCTTGTTGCCGATGCGTGGGTCGTTGTTCACTTTGTCGGCAATCTTGTTGATGGCGTAGATGATCTCTTTCGCCAGGTGGTAACCCGGAGCCGCTTTCGCCGCGAAGAACACCACGCGAGGCGCCATATCGAAATCAGGATCGTTCAGCAGACGGTGGTACAGCGACAGAATGTGCAACATATTCAGGTGCTGACGCTTGTACTCGTGTAGACGCTTGATTTGCACATCAAAGATGGCATTGGTATCCAGTTCAATATCCAGATTCGCTTTTACCCAGTCAGCCAGACGCTGTTTGTTCTGCTTCTTAACTGCCATAAATTCTTTCTGGAATTTGGCATCATTAGCAAACTTGGCAATGCCTTCCAGTTGGTCCAGTTTAGCCGGCCATTCTGTACCGATTTTATCGGTGATCAGCTGCGACAGAGCCGGGTTACAGAACTTCAGCCAGCGACGTGGCGTAATACCGTTGGTGACGTTGTGCAGACGCGTTGGGTAAAGTTGATCAAATTCAGGGAACAGGTCACGCTTAACCAGCTCAGAGTGCAGCGCCGCTACACCGTTGACGGCGTAAGAACCAACCACACACAGGTTCGCCATGCGCACCATACGGTGGAAACCTTCTTGAATGATCGACAGTTTACGCTGCTTCGCTACATCACCAGGCCATTTAGCACGCACTTCTTGCAAGAACAAGTGGTTGATATGGTAAATAATTTCCATATGACGTGGCAGCAGACGCTGGATTAGAGACTCGCTCCAGGTTTCCAGTGCTTCCGGCAGCAGGGTGTGGTTGGTGTAGGCGAAAGTTTGTGAACAGATTGCCCACGCTTCATCCCAACCCAGGTCTTTTTCATCCACCAGCACACGCATCAGTTCAGGAATCGCGATAGTCGGATGCGTATCGTTCAGCTGGATGGTTTCATATTTAGGCAGTGAAGCCAGAGTGTGACCTGCTTCTTCGTGACGACGCAGAATATCGCGCACAGACGCTGCGCTGTGGAAGTACTGCTGCATCAGACGCAGAGTCTTACCTTTTTCATGGTTGTCATTCGGGTACAACACTTTAGTGATGTTGCCCGCGTCAATCAGCGCGTGCTGTGCTTCAAAGTAGTTACCGTTGTTGAAGCTTTCCAGTGAGAAAGGCGCAATCGCCTGACATTCCCACAAACGCAGCGGGTAAAC
>NZ_JBNKVP010000087.1:0-13292 GCF_050299255.1 Vibrio sp. | reverse complement strand
ATCTTTTGTTCATTGGGCATTACAACGTCAAGGTGATGGTGGTGCCCGATGTTGTTAGCGAAGGACAACCAGAAGCAGCTGAACACTGATTTGCCGTCATGGGTGCCAAACTGTCGGCCAGTTCGTTAATTCGCTCGGAAGGTAGACCGGTGATCTGGAGAGATTTTTGAGACAGGTTACTGCCTGCTGCGAGAACAAAATTACCGCCATAGGCGTTGGTGTTGGTACCTGAACCGCCTATACCGCCACAGGTTTTGGCACTGACACTCTGCTGCCCAGCGGCACAGAGAACCGACATCGATAAGCCAGTGAAGTTGGATTTAAAGCCTTTCCAAGTATCTGCGCCGGCGTTGATTTCGGTTACCTGACTGACTAACTCATTTTTGTCGAGTCGGAACGATACTTCAGACCAGGCCATCGTACCGAGGATCGTGACAACAATACCACCGACAATAGCTAAACCTACCTCAACTATGGTGAGACCCTTTTTGCGATTAGAAATTTGTTTCTTGTTTGACATTGTTTTTTCCTTTGGAACAAATAGTCGTGTCGATAAATAAACGCTCAACCCATAAGAGTTGGCGTTTCAGTTTTTGCCAGAAATGCGGTTAATTTGTTTGAATGGACAAGATGAGAAACATCACCGATGCGAACAGCAAAATGATGTGACTAAATAACAGCACCATGAACGCAATCTTCATCCAATAGTTGATTCGTTCGGTCTGTTTTTTAAGTAAGTAGTTATGTTCATCAGAGGAGTGCATGATGCGATCACCGAGCTCGTTATCTGAGATTGTCCGGCTCAAGCGGTTAACCTCACGCTCATTTATTAGCCCGGTATCTAGCATCTGGCCCAAACTACCCCCAGAGCGAGCTTTCTGTATGTTCAGCTCAATCATACCCAGGTGCCATTTACTGTATGGCTCGGCCTTAGACTGGAGAATTTCAATCGCTTTGAGCAGAGCAATATCTGAGTGAATCAGCGTTGCCAGCGCATTGAGCGTCGCCCCTGCCGTTAGGAGGCGGTATTGTTTGAAAAAGGGCAGCACATCTATGTAGTTTCTCAATCCGCCTGTCATCTTGGACTTCACGAGATGAACCGTTACGAACAATCCGACCACACTGCCTATGATCGCTACCCAATTCTGGTAGATGAATGACACATAACCATAGAAGACTTGAGATAAACCTGGCCATCGGCCATAAGGCGATAAGTCCTTCAACATCGAGAAGATGTACTCACCCAAAAAACCGATTGCCAACGCAAGAGCCAAAAATTTCAGGATCGGAATGACAAAAGACATCAATAACATCCCGAATAGGCCTTCGCTATTTTGTATCGCAATCTTGGTCTTATCAAAGGCTTCAACCATGTCCCCCGCTGCTTCACCGGCTTTCATCGTTTCGAATGCGGTATCACTAATGATGCCCTCAAACGCTAGGTGAATTGCGATACCGTTGTCGCTGGCGATACGCAGGCGCTTTCCTACCATTTTTTCCAATGTTGAGCCAAAGGTTTCAAAATCGCGGGCAACGTCGGTAAGGGGCATGTCCTGCTGGAGCAGCCTCCCCATCTCTTCAATCATCTGAGCCTTGTCTTTCGCACCCGTTAACTTGACAGTGATCAGATCAAAAATACTCAATTCCATTGGTTAACCCTCTCTCATCGCGGCAAAGGCTTCTTTAAGATCTTGCTTAACCAATCCATCGACCTGTTCAATAATGGAACGGTAATCGAGAATTCCCGCCGACAATTTCGATAGCGCATGATCTCTCAGTGAGGGCCAGCCCATCGATGTCAGGTACTGCTCCCATTCGTTCAGTTGCAAGTGTCGAATGAACTCACGACCTTTTTCATCAATCAGGATCATCTCAAACAACGCCGTTCGGCCAACTTCGCCTCGGCCTGAACACTCTGAGCATGTTCCCCAGTTGCGTCGGTAATGCACATTGGCGAGCCAGTCTGGTTTCTCTTCTTGATCCGAAATTGTTTCGACAGCGGCCAAAGCTTCCCGCAAGCTCTCGTCTTGCTTTACAAACTTGTGTGCCTGAGAGTGAGGAATTTTGCATTTTGGACACAGGGTACGAACTAATCGTTGGTGAGCCAGCGCTTTGATGATGCCAGGCGCGGCCAATTGCGTGATTGGTACGTCTAACTGCTCAGCCACCGTGGTAATAATCGACAGGCTTGAGTTGCAGTGGATGGTACCAACCATGACCTGACCAGTCGTTGCCAAACGCATAAATTGGGCAGCGGCTTTTTTGTCCCTCACCTCACCAAAGTAAAGTGCATCCGTATCGTGCCGCAATAGCACTTTGCCGTAGTGCTCAAACGACTTGGTATGCTGTTTTGTTTTAGTATCAATGTAATCTGGGTTAACCGCTGTCGAGAAATGGTTTCGTCCTGGTCGGTTAAACTCCACCGGATCTTCTAGTGAGTGAACCACTCGCGTTTCTTTTATTGTCTTGAGTGCGCAGTTAATCGTGGTGGTTTTACCGGAACCCGTAGGACCGGACATTAAAATCGCGCCCTGAGCTGCATTCACGCAGTCGACAAAAGACTGAGCATGCCCCTTGGACAAACCTAGCGCATCCAAATCGGGCAAGTCGCCACTGCCTGTCTCTAAGTTCCTGATCGTTATTTTAGAGCCATCATCGATCTTAATCTGGCTCAAGCGCCATTTCGTCAGTTTAGAAAAGCGCTTCGAATTGCCATTAGAGAGTTTTTGACTGACTTCGGTATCAATGAGAAACGTGGCATCTGTTTGAGTGGTCATCGACAGGTTTTGCTTTTGCCCCAGCGTTACTGCAGCGTAAAAACACAGAGTCATACCATACTCTAGGGGCTGATTTTCCATGAGTTTGAGGAACTCACCATCCCGGCGGTAACTGATTTCCGTTTCGTTTCTGTCTTCGACCAAACGTAAATGGATGTCCGATGCTTTATGCTGTATGGCCAACTCTAATAAGCGTTGAAGTCGCTGTTTAGCTTCGGTATTTTCGCCACCTTTGACGCCATTCGTTTGGTTGTGACCGTGGCTTCGGATCTTAATCAGTGAGTCCTGAATCTCTTCCGGTGATACAAGGCGAAATTTAGGTTCTATACCAAAATAATGACCTCCAAATGCCGTCGTGCTGTCGCGTAGCACGTCGGCGACATCGCTATATTCCTCTTCGTTTTCGTCTGTAACGCAAATAACACCTTCGTCGTTGACATAACAGTCGCTGCGTTCACAGATAAGGTTTTTTAGCCGCTCGTCCGCACAAACCCCTACTACAAATCCCATCTCTCAGACTCCTAGTTCAAGGCGAAGCCGCTGTGACCCAGTTTTTTGGTCACGCCGCTTGGTACGTATCGGATGCGGAGGAAATCAGGCGTGACTTCTGTGAATTGAAAGTCGCCCACCACTTTGTTCGGTGTTGCTTTAATCAAAGTCCCATCAATTTTCACCCAGGCACTGATGGTTTCCTTGGCATTGCTATCGATGGTAATACTTGACAGTGAAATTCGTTCGAACGCTTCCTCAACCTGGCGCTTGGGTACCGTTGGTGACAGGGTCACAGGCTCTACTGTTCCCATATCGGTGAAACCAGCCATGCCATTTCCTTTGGAACTGGACTGAACCTGTTGGCCGGGATTACCGGCAGTCACAGTGGTTGTCTGGCTTGGTGTTGGATTTCGTAATTTGTTTTTTTCGTTTTTCAGTCGTTCATTCTCATTTTCCAATTCCAGTTGCAGATTATCTCTCATGAGTTGAATCAGCTCGATGTCTTGTGACGAGAGGTTAACTGACCGTTTGGTATTTAACGCCATGGGCGCCGGTTCTAAAATGGCCTTCACTGGATTGCCCTTGGCGTCAGTATATTCCAACGTTTCTTGTGTGATGGCTGGCGGCGGTGCGACATCCCCCAACAATATTGGTCTTGGCGTTGGCTCAAGTACTTCTTCGGCCATAGGTAATGATTTCGCTTCCACGACAGGTATCAACATTTGCGGTTGATGGACTTGCGCTACTTTGTAGAAAAATTGGTAGTAAACTAATCCGGCGGACAGGCAGATACCTGAGATCAAAATTGGTAGTTTCTTTTTGTCTGACTCTGACATGGCCATGTTTTATCTCCCCACCACAGTTACGGTAAGTTCTATTGAAACGTTTTGCGGTGCTATTATCGGTAGCGGTTTCACTACCATTGAATCGATGAAAATGGGTTTATTACTGAATGACTGATTCAACAGATCCAGATACACCATTGAGACACTTTCGAAGGAGGCATTGAGCTGCTGGGTCGTGAACATCTCGTGATATTCCGGTTGATTGGACTTTACTCGACCACCCAATATCAGCATTTCATCCATGAAATCGTCACGGACGTTAGTGAAATCAAGCGTTTGCGCCGTCCATTTGAACCACTGTGACGGTGTGACCGGAAACGAAAACAGTCCAAATTGGCCCTCAATATTCAGGAACTCTCGATAGGAATCGAATTCCCTAAATTGTTTCAAGGTCTTAGTTCTGCCCCCATTGTTAAGAATCTCAGCTTGCACAGCATCATTGGACGCTGTGACTTTTTCAATTTCCCATCCCTGGGGTAACTTGGCTGACATCAGTGTTGCCGCCATTATTGCTGGATAGACTTCGCTATATTCAATCCGATTCACCAGAGCGGCTTTGTAATCGTAATAACGATCCATACGAATTTTGCGCTCTTGTACCACTTTAGGTTTCACTTCTTGAACCACTACGTGTTCAGGTTCACTTTCGGGGTAAAGCATCCAACCAAGCACGCCGACCAGTGACATTAGTACCGCGCCTTGCAGCTTTTGCTTTAACTTTGGATCGTATTTCTCAGTCAACCGATGCTTTGAATGTGCAAATTCTGCATCGTCTATTGCCGGAATTGGTTGTGGTTCCCAGTCAGCAATCAGATCTACTAACGTATCTGCCGCGAATACCGCTTTACCGGTTAAATTTTCCTTAGACAGATTTTCGTGAAGCACAACATCAATACTGCGGATAATCCCTTGTTTAATTGAGATAATCTCGCAGGTATCTGAATGGTGCTCTAATAGGATGAACCAATTGCTGCTCTCAAGCTCACCCTGATATTCCGCTAGGATTTTTTCCAGCACGACTTGCTGTTTGACTATGCCTTCGATTTGCGATGAGAATCGTATTAACGTTTCGTGCAGAGTCAGCACGTATTCATAACGTGCTTTGACAGCTGCTCGCATCAATGTCAGTACTTCTTTCTCTGTTCGTTGACCTAATTGAACGCTCTGGACCTGAATTTCCATATTGCCGCCTTAGATCTTACTTACGAGCCGAGGCGTCAATATCACTAGGGTATCGACAATCTTTTGGGTACCCGAGTTGCCCATTTGTATATCTACTAAATCCGTCTCATTCGATTCATTCGTGGTTTGCCGCATGTGGGTAACAACAAATGTTTTGTTGTACTCATAGGAACCACTCATATTGAACCGGGACTGACGTGTCCGAGGTTGTTTCAGCTTTAGTTCGTTGATTTCCAGATTGTCGAACTTGACGACTTTGGACAGCACGCCATTAAGTTTTAGGTGTACTCTGTCTGCCTGGATATTTGGCACCGCAAACATTTTTACCCCATCCCGGACTTCATCGGTAATGATGGTGGTAATTGGCACATCTTTATCTGCGCCTTCAAAGCTTGTTTTCACTGATTTGTAGTAACCGGTGATCGTGCTGAGGTCGATTTCCTGCACTTGGTGGTTGGTCGCTTTTAAGGTTTGCTGAGTTTGAACACTGACACTGCCAGTTTGTCGCAATGCATTGATTAAGACGCTAGAGCCAGCCCAAACCCCAGAGGTATAAGCGTTGAAGCCTACCCCTACTCCCTCCAATGCGTCTGAAAACGATGGTGTTTTTGCCCCTATCGACAAAATACCTTTACCGGTGTCCCGGCTAATATCTGCATCTATCCCGAACTTGAGGCCTTCGTCGCGTTGATACTGCAGAACCATGATTTCCAGTTCCACTTCTTGATTAAGTTGCTTAACCATTGAATCAACATAATCATCGACCAGCAGCATCATAGCTGGCGAGGTCCGGACGACGATAGACGACAACCCTTTGATGACTTCAGCATAGCCAAGAACCATATTGCTTGTGTTGCGAGTAGAGGACTCTAATGTGGCCTGATCTCCCGCACCTGTGGTGATATTCCCTTCACCCGACAGGATCTTATTGATGCCACCGTATATCTGATCCGTCAGGTTGTAGTTATTGGTAACCGTATTAGCAAACTGGCCATCATTGCCGCCTGTGGTGGAAATGGAACCTGTCGCGGCATCTGAGGTACTGGTTTGACTCGACCCAGTACCAGAAGAACCTAACTGAAATGAGTTCTCCCCTACCGTTGTTGGGATCGAGTATGATTTGGTCATGAACTTGTCGACCTTGATCACATCCCGTTCCACGGTCAAACCGTAATTCACATTCAGCGCCAGGATATTCAACGCTTCTTCTTTGGTGCCTTCGTGGAAAATAGACGTCAGTTTTGCCGGATCTACCGACAGACCATACTTGATTTGTACATCCCTACCGACAATTTCTCTCAATACCAGAGATAATGGCATGTCTTTGGCGTTAATCTTTGTCGATTGGTAGTACCAACTTGGTTTGTTGTTGGGCTTAATTTCTTCTACTTGTTGTGGTGGCCGTTCCAGCACCAACACTTTTTCGTATTTCTCGCTATCTAAAGTCTGGTCAATGGTACGTTGAGTCGACTCGTTGACTGATTTGAAATCATCGTAGCGGGTCGCTGTGGTGCAACCTGTGATGGTCGCTACCGCTATGGCTGTAATCGTCCAAATATGGCGCATCGTTATTTCTCCGTCATTACATAGGCTTCACGTGTTGACGGCACTATGCCACCACGCAATTTTGGATAGTCGGCCAACAGCAGGCTTAGCGCCGCTTTCAGGTTGCCCTTCTCCGCGACAATCGGGTAACTGAATGTGACGCGATAATCTTTACCCAAATAGTTTTTCTGAGTAGCTTTCCAGCCGAAGTCATGGGTTAAGCGCAGGAAATTGTCGCGTAATGAGCCAGGTGCGACGGTAAACATCGATACGGGTTGATTAGTGGAGGTTAATATGGCTTCTTTCTTGATGCCGTTCAGTGTCAGATGCAGCTCCAAATCACGCTTTTGCTCATCCGTCAGAAAACCCTGCCGTTCAGTGTCGTCAGATGCCCGCGCTTGCTGACGTGCCTTGGTAAGAAGCAAGGTTGTGGCTTTTTCAAATGACTCATTAAATGTAAAACTGCTTGGTGATTGTTGGCCAAGTACCTGTTTAGCTTCCGGGGTGAGTAACGTGCCGAACCTTTCATATCCAGCCTTATTCACCCAGCGGTATAACGCCGCCTCAAATTTTTCGCCTCGGAAAAGATAGAAATTGTGCTGTTCAGACTGCGCAGCGGTTCGGTAACCAGTCTGATGGATAGTGAGGGTTGGGGTGACACTATAAATTGTCGCGGCCAGATTCCCTTTGTCCAGCGAGATATACAATTGATATTCTCTTGGTGATTCCCGGTCGTAATTAATGCGTTGTGTAGCGGCCACCTGGGCCAATGATTCAATTGCTTCTGGAAAACTCGAGTAATACGAATCGGACTCGGCTATTTTTCGGTTGAGAATGGATTTTTCTCGCTTCACCAACTCAGAACGGATGTTGTGATAGCCTTCCATCGCCAGCCACTTATTCAACGTTTCACCAAACGTCTCGCCGGCAACGAGTTTAAATTGACGGACGGTATAGAGGTTGCCTTCCATTTGCCAGTTAGTGCCGATCAGTTTTGATTTGCTGGGTGTTCGATCCAGCGTGACTGCACGAGTATCGACCGGAGCCTCTGGCACCTTTTGCACTACTTCTACCTGATGGATCTTGCGATCCATTGTTTTTCGGATTGGAGTCGTGGTCGGGCTGGCCGGTTTGGTAGCTTCTACCAATACAACTTCATCGAGTTGAGGCTGGTTCATGGCACCCTGTATAGGGCCGGACTTGACGGTTTGCTGGGCGCAACCTGCTAAGGCTAGTGCGCAGCATAATGCTGTAAGCTTGCAGTTGTTATGATTCATCAATTGCCTCTTGCGATGATTTCTTTCGTAGAGTCCACGACTTCAATTGAAATGGGATATTGGTTCACTACGGCCTGAACGGAGTTACGAACAAAACTGGTGAGAACGGTGGTGTATCCCGTTGGCACCTCAAAATTGGCACCACGATATTTCAGTGTGTAATCGTAAAAATCGGCGATACGTGACAAATTGTGACGCACCGAACCAGGTTGAATTTCGAATGATTTGACGATCTCTTTGCGTGAATATGGGTGGACAATTAACTTGTTGCTGGATTGCTCGACCACCAGTGACACATTCAGTCCCGACTGACTTTGGCGCCGTTTTTCGTCTTCGATGAACTTGGTCATTACTTCCATCGGTGTGCTGCCAACATTGAAGTCAGATTTTTGCAGTTTGGCGTTCAAAAACCTTGAGTAGACAGGATCATCTAAAAACCAGATTACCCCGTTTAAGTTTGCATGTTCTGCCCATGCATCAATGGTGTCTTTTACCGTAAAGCCCTGATAGTAGTGGTATTCCAGAACCTTATTATTTCTCGCCAAATCAGTTTCATACTGTTTTTGCAATTGCTTCTGCTGCGCTTGAGAGCGAGCAAACTGGGGTGTAAAGATATGCGGCGCGGATACCCTTTCGTTCAACGAGAATGGGTAAATGGTCACCGTATTGGTACTGGCCTGATAGATAGGTAGAAGTCCAGAGCGATCAAATAACTCTAGGTACGCACTTTGCGGATTGTCGAAATCCAGAGTAATTCGTTTTGACCGGAGCTGGTAATAATCGTATGGATTGAGTTCTTTTGCCCACTCGACAAACTCAATGCCCAATTCATCAGCCAATTTGTTGGCTGCAGTTAGGGTTTGAGAGCCCTGCACCACATTCAGTTTGGCAAATTCAACCTGTGGGTATTCCTGCTCTTCCTGAACAGGGCTTGTTTCAGAAACCTCTTCCTGGATTGGCGCTGTCGACTGGCAGGCTGTCAATAACGTTGCTACCGCTATTGAGAGTATTCGTCGTGTCATCATTAAAACCGTTCTAATTCATCGTCACGGTTATTAACGGTTTTACTTTCGATTGGTCTCGTTTGTTTTTGCCAAAAATGCGGTGCTAATTAATCATCAAAAATATCAAAAAGTGCTTTAGATATTAAGGTCATAGCTTCGTTGCAATGGTGTTCACAGATATGCCTGAATTGCATTAAAAAACACTTTCAACATATACAATTCGTTTGTATAAAGAAGATGGCATACCAATAGGAATTTTTAATAGAAGGAATAACAAATGAGTGAAGCTCAAACGCTACCCGCACAACTGTCAGAACAAGATAAGTCGGCCAAAACGCATGCCATCATTGCCTACCTTTTGATGCTCTTTGGTTACTTTACCGGAATTCTATTCCTGATTGGCGGTTTCTGGGGTCTAGTCAAGAAAGGTGATGCAAAAGGTTCAATCTTTGAAGATCACTACAGCAATATAACGAAGACATTTTTCATTGCTCTAGTGCTCACCCTCATCGGTATGGCGACGATACTTTTTGTCGTTGGGTACTTTATTATCGCAATAACCGCTATTTATGTGCTGTGGAAAGTCATAAAAGGCCTAGCGCGAATTTTATCCGACCGTCCTTATAGCTCATAAATAGGATATACCAAGCAGGAATGATTCGATCTGTTCCTGCTTGTCATTCTTTACTACGGCTTTATAACCCATCCAATCTACGACCCGGCCTTCACACAAGTTTTTAGTTTCTCAGACAACCGATTTACTTCGTCAAATTTAGCGCAATGATTAACGCGATCAGAGCGAGGAAAGAAATACCGACAACCTTTATGCCTTTCCAAAGCACTCTCGAAAGCATTGGCCAAGCAAGATACAAGTTGTAGAACGTCTCTCCAAACCACGTATAGTTAAAGTCCTTAATTAAACTGCCGCAGTGTGGACAATACGATCTTGTGGGGACGCCCGCATCAAACACCATACGTGGCGTGACATCGCGGTCGCACGAACGGCACAGAGTCCCCAACCGTTTCCCGACGTGAATCTGGTCTAGAATTGGTTGAGTTGTCTGACTTCTTTCAAGTTGATCAGTGATCAATTCAGCTAAGTGCTCAAATTCGATCTCATCACTAACCGAGAATTCGTAATCCTCTTCGTGGATTAATTTGTTTCGCATCGTTGCCAAACGTCGAATCTCGGTTACCAAAGTCGAATCCAATTGCGTTTCGATGCTCGTTACCTTCTCATGCAAACCTTTTCCGCGAGCACCAAGATTTGAAAGCTGAGTTTCAATAGCTTTACTTGACTTGATGACTAGTTCATAACTCATCCAGATTTTTCCTAAACAAACTATTCCCAAACCTTACAGATAGCGTTAACAATCAATATGTTCCTTATACTACTCTGTTTGAAAATTAAATCGTGTCCTTAAAGTCACACTGCGGGAAACCACTACACGATATAAATGGTTTAGCGTTTTTGCGTTTTCCTTTAGAAATTCTCAAGTCGTTTTTGCATTTTGGACATCGCCTGTAAAACAACTGGCCAGCGAGGTCACTGAAGTTTGCCTTGCAAGACTCTTTGTTTTGACAGGCCCAGAAGTGACCAAATCGGCCGTTAACCCTAAGTGCTTTGCTTTTGCATTTAGGACAGGTTCCGGATAATGGCTTGGCTTGCTCAGCGTTGTTACCGACGGCTGCAGAACGCTGCTTGAGCATGTTATCCGGTATTGTGAGTCCATGCTTTTTAACCCTGGCCACTTCCGATTCAATAAATCGGTCTATCTCGGACCAGAATTGCTCAGGCGTCATGTCCAATGAGTTTATCTGCTTAAAATAGTGACTCCAAATCGCCGTTGTTTCTGGGCTGGATATCGAAGGTAAAAGGTCATACAGCATATAACCTTTCTCTGTCGGGGTGATTTTCTTATTTGTCACCTGCAAGCTCTTGGTATCAAACAGACCTTTGAGTATGTCTGACCGCGTGGCGGCGGTACCAATACCCCCTTGCTCGTCTTTGCCCTTATCTTTCTCCAACATCCACTGTTTGATTTTCGGATCTGAAATGTATTTGGCCGTTGATTTTAAATCCCGTAACAGCGTAGTAATGCTGTAAGATGCTGGAGGCTTCGTTTCTAATGCCTTTGCTTCGACCATGGAATGTTGAATTGTCTGCCCTTCTGACAAGAGTTCCGAGTCGAGTTGGCTAAGATCATCTAGTTGGGCCTCTTCCGAATCAGCGTCATTGCAAAACACGCTAGACCATCCCGGCACGATGACTTTCTGAGCCCGACCAGTAAAACGGTGCTCAATATCTTTGTCACAATTAACCGTTACAGCGTAGTCAGTGACGCGGCGCTGACGATTTTCAAAAAATTGGAGCAAGTAATTTCTCGCTATAAGTAAAAATACCGCTTTGGCGTCATCTGGCATCCTGTCCCACCCGGTTATGCTGCCTGTCGGTGTGATAGCTCCGTGCGCTCCCGTCTTAGATGAGTTGAATGCCCGTGTTTTCCTAGTGGTGTCTGTTTGACTGACCAATGGCGCGAACATGTCCAACTGACCAAGTTTTTCAATAATTTCTGGTGCCTCTGCAAAGCATTCTTCGGGAATGTATCGACAATCAGATCGATTGTAAGTAATGGCGTAATAGGGACTTTCACGAAGCATTTGCGTCAAAGTCAAAACCTCATCGGGTTGCATACCATAATAGCGCGCACAGTCGACCTGTAGCGAAAGCAAATCGTAGGGTAGCGGCGGAGAATCTGATGTGTTCTTGCGGGTAATTTCTGTAATTGTGGCAGGCCGGCCATGCAATGAACGGGCAATAGTTTGGGCCTGCTGACTGTTGGCAATGCGTCCTTTCGAATCGAGTTCAATCCAGTGATGGTCATCAGGCTGAAAGCGAGCTTTAATTTCGCCACCAGCGGAAGCGAAAGTGCCATTAATGTGATAATAATGCTGCTTTTGATGAGAATCACGCTCTCGCTCCCTCCTCACCACTAAACCATTTATTGCCGCTTGAACACGCCCTACATTGAGAGTTTTTCCCACATAGCCTTGTGACTGGCCCTGACAGGTAAGCAGTCTAGTGAGGTTATAACCACAGCGTTGATCGGCTACAGCGCGGGACAACTCTTGCAAATACAGGCCATGAAATTCACCGTTTGGGCGTTGATGGCGTGGCTCAAGGGCTTTAGCAATCTTGCTCGGATTGTTGTCATTAATCAAAATCCTCACGACGTTATTTTTGTCGATCCCAGCATACTCAAAAATTTCGTCCGCAATTGCCTGACCTGCCGCATCGATATCAGTACAAGAAAATATCCTGGTGGCTTTTTTCAGCAGCCTAAGGACGACGTTTAACTGTGATTTGGTGTTTGGATTAGGTTTGTATTTCACCGGCCACTGCATCGGCAAATCAGCCAGGTTCCATTTCGAGTAGGCTTCGTTGAAGTCCTCTGGATCAGCTAAAGCCAGTAGATGTCCAATACACCACGTGACGATTTGATTGTTTCCGCAATCGATATAGCCTTGTTTGGATTGGGAGTTAGGATTAATCACAGATGCAATGTGCTTACCCACATCTGGTTTTTCGGCGATGTACAAATCCAAAATTTCACCTCAAATCATGATATTACGAGTTCGCTGGCTTCCTTTAGGCTCAACCCATAAGAAGCGATCACCAGCAATTCTTGGTTGGCGCTATGCACCAAAAAAAACTTATCGTGTTCAATGAAATGAATGTCCAGCTGATTGAGATCATGCGGCATATCTTGGTATTGATGGTATTTAACGAAGTGGCGTTTGAGATTCACCACGAACTTTTCTAATAGGTAAATCACCCGCTCTTTTTGATAAGCACAAAGCGCTTGCCCAAATGCTTCTGCCGACCTGGCTTCTAAAGCACCTTTGAATTCGCCTTGAGCTATCATGTGGCAGTCAACCTGGTATCGGCTGGAAAAAGCGCCGTTTCGCAATACAGGTTCAGAGAGATGTTCAATGGCGATGAGGGCTTGTGAGCGCGACCTGAAACGAATAGGCATGGCTCGATGCTGTTTGCAGCGAGGGCTTAGGGCGGCATGGAGCTGGCCGTTTACGACTTTCAAAATATACATATTTTCAGCCTCTGGTAAGAGTTTGCAGGCTTGGACTTTTGTTTGTTCTATTGACTAGTGT
>NZ_JBNKVP010000086.1:0-13511 GCF_050299255.1 Vibrio sp. | reverse complement strand
TTACATAAGGAAGATATAATGAAAAAATTGTCGCTCGCAGTATCAGTGGCTGCCATGATATCCGCTCCAATAATGGCGGAAACCATTTATAACGGAGATGTCATTCAAGGGCGCAAAGTTATTACTCAGTTGGATGTGTCTGACTTTGAAAATAATAGCGTAACCGAACTATTTTTCCGCGCCGGAGACCAGATAAATACGGGTCAGTATTATTATGTGCCGGTAACCGTAATTAAAGGTAAGAATCCAGGGAAGGAAGTGATGTTTGTTGCCGGCGTTCATGCCAATGAAATGAACCCGTACTTAACGGCAAATCTGATCAAACAGCAACTTAGTCCTGAAGAAATGTCAGGTACAGTGACCATAGTTCACCAGTACAACATCCCTGGTTTGATCAATAATATTCGTGAGTATGTGCCATCGGGTCCGGTTAAAGTAAACAGTAACCTGAATCGCCAGGTCGCACTCGAGTCGGTTAAGAGCAGTAGCCAGCGCTACTCATATACGCTGTGGAACCACTTGCTTAAAGACAACGCCGATTATGCGCTGGATATGCATACCGCTAACCCAACTACCTTCCCATTGGCCGCTTACTCTGACTTGAGTATTCCTGCTGTAAAACAACTGACAAGGCTATTCCCACTGGATGCGACGATCAATAGTTCCGGAACGACCTCGGTTTCAGGAGCCTATAACGCTATCGGGGTGCCGGCATTTACGCTCGAAATCGGATCTCGTGAAGTGTATGAACCGGAGTGGATAGAAAAGGCATTGCAAGGGGCGATGAACCTATTGCGATTCGCCGACGTGATTGATGGTGAAACCAAAACCTATCAGGATATCGTAGACACCAATGTTTGGTTGGATGTTACTGCTGATTTCGGTGGATTTGTTGTGCCGGAAGTGAAGGTTCTCGACCAGGTTAAAAAAGGCGATCTAATGTTTACTCAGTATGATGCCTTTGGTCAGATCGCCAAGCAATATACCAGCCCGGCAGACGGACTGGTGATCCAGGTGGTGCAAAACCCGATGGCCGAAGCGGGAATGCAACTGGGATCGGTAGTCTATTTTGACCCGGCCAAAGATTTGGCTGATAACGAAGGTGCCGGTTCGGTTGTCGTGAAAGATATACCGAGCAAAAAATAATTGCACTTAACGGAGCCTGGCTAATGCCAGGCTTTTATTTAACTTATCGTATCTTCAGGCTATCAATTTGGCCGCCAGGTAGATGCCACACAATGTGTCATGACCTGATGAGTGACCATATTGGTCAATAGCATCCAGTGCCGGTCCTATCTCAGACCCTTCCGCCAAACATTCAAAAAAGACCACAATATCCTGGTTAAATTGACGAGCTATCGCCAGTTCGAGCATGGCTTTACTGACGTCAGTGGTTTGGCTCACCCGAGCGCGACACGCATTGGCTACGACATCAAAGTAACTGTGCTGGGAGTAATCCAGGTATGCCAATATGCCTACCAACATATCATCACAAGACGGAGTCAGCCCTGCACCAAATCCGATGATATTGTTGAGGTTTAGTTCTGTATTTGTTTGCGAAATCTGGCTGATGAAGCCTTGCAAATGTGGCAGAAAGTAGTCAGCCATCAGGCCTGAGTAATACTTGGTATCACAAGACCAGCCCATAACTTGGCAGAGTAGCGGGTAGATGCCGAGTTCCTTGGGGTGATTCGCCAGGTACTGGTCTAGCTCAACCGCGACATTCACCAAACCTATGCCGCCAGTGGGTAACTGCGGGACAAACACCGTAACGCTATCATCAATCAGCACAACGTAATTATTTATATGTGACGCTGTCACACTCGGCGAGCGATTAATCCTAAGTGTTACCGCGCTGCCCGGTTCCAGGCGGGGCAGTGGGCCCTGCTGCATCACTCTTATGCTGCAAGGGTTCATAGGTTTGTCCGGAGCCAGTAGAGTGATAAGCCCATGGGCACTGGATAAATTGCAGGCATGCTGAAAGGATGAATGAACCCGGGTTACAAGCTCCTGGTGCTGGCTAAGTAGTGCAAGCAATGGTTGTGAAATCGCACCGGCAATCATAGTTAAACCAGTTGATAGGAGCGATTGCTTTGCAGGTTAAACATGGTAACCAGTTCATTAGCGATACGATTGAGTACGATATTGTGGCTGTCGTTAACGTAAAGCGCTAAATAAAATTCATTTGCCGGGGCGTAGGTTTGCAGTTCTTCAATTATATAATGGTCATCGGTTTTGCATTTCTCCGGTAACATCGTAATACCGAATCCCACCGAAGACGCAGTAATGATGGCTGCCAGGTTACTGCTGCAATAGTTGATTTTACTGGTGTAGCCGAGCTGATCCATGGAATTGAGTATGTGGTCGCGGTATAGCGCGCCGGTCGGGAACAGCACCAGTGGAATTACTTTTTTGTCGAAGGTAGGGTGGCTCACACTGTCGAGCCACAATAGCGGCTCGCGTCGATAGGCATATGCGTTGGCCAGTATCGGTTGTTTAACCAGGATGAGATCATAGTGCCCGGCCTGGTATGCCTGGTACAGGTCGTTACTCAACCCCGAAGTAAACTCAAACAGAATGTTGTAGTTACGCTGAAACTTGACGATTGCTTTGGTGACGTCCACAGACAGATCGTCCGGAACACCGATCTTTATGATTTCCTGGTCGGCAACCTGGTTAAAGTTGTCCAGCATTGAACTATTCAAATCAACGATGCGGTGCGCGTAGCGTAAAACCGATTCGCCTTGTTCGGTCAACGTGACCCTTTGAGATGTGCGCACCAGCAGGGTACAGCCAAGAATCGATTCCAGTCGGTTGATCTGTTGGCTTATGGTGGATTGGGAGTTATGGATTCGCTCTGCTGCACGGGTAAAACTGCCGGTTTCGCAAACCGCGATATAAGTAACCAGAAGTTGGGGATGAATCATTTTCATGAGTAATACCTGATTGAAATCGAATTCGGTTATTGAGCAGCACCGCCGGGTTTTTGACTGGCAAGGATGGTTTGATACCGCTTGCGCAAAATCGCACTGATCTTGCTCGCAAGCTCCTCCGTTATCCAGCCTGGGTTACAGTACAGTGAAAGGGCCATGGCTCGCTCTTCAGCGTACGGCAGATAAGGGCAGACTTGCCTGCCTAACGTCGTGCCTACCGGCAGGAGTGTTATCCCCATACCCGACTCAACAGCCAGCAAAATGTTATTCAGGTTGCTGCTGGAGAAGACCACATACCAGGGTTTCCCTTCATGATTGAGCCGGTCAAACATGGCATCGCGGTAAAGGCCACCAGGTGGAAATGTAACAAGGGGGATCGGCTTGGAATCGCCAAGCTCGCGGTCAGCAGACTGATACCAAGCCATAGGCTCTGGTAGCGTAAGGAAATGCTCTGCTGAAGCGACAGGCTCTTTCACCACCACCAAGTCGAAATCATGATTTTGATAGCGGTGTTTTAGCTCCGCGCTCATCCCCGTTGTGACGTCGAGCCGGACATGCTGGAACTGGTCTGTGAAACTGGCCAGGGTGGCAAACAGTTCTGCTGATGCTATATCGTCAGGGATGCCAATTTTTAATGCGGTACTGCCTTCGGGATTGGCGAGCAGAGCCTGCGCCTCATTTTGCAAATTCAGAATTTTACGCGCGTAGCTGAGTAGCTTTTCGCCACTTGCTGTTAACTTGATCGGTCTTTGGGTCCGGTCGAAAAGCGGACAGCCGGTTAGCTCTTCCAGGCGGTTGATTTGCTGACTCACAGTGGATTGTGTCAGGTGAAGTTGTTCAGCCGCCAGAGTAAAGCTCGCCGTATCGGCAAGAATTACAAACGCCCGAAGAAGTCGAGGTTCAAACATAACGACTTATCCCGTTTCATGGTGAAGTATATTGCCCCAAACCTGTCAGAGTCATTTTGGACCGCGACTATTGTACGGCTTAGTGATAGGGCAGAGAAATAGTATTAACAGTATTAATGTTTTTTATTAATACAATTAATTTTTTGCTGGTTGCCAATCCGTCTATAGTGACGGAAGCAGTGTTTACTAGTCATACAGGTAGGTTTGTCATGATGCAAACAGATCAAGAATATCTGAGTGCGGCGATAGAATTAGCCAAGGAAAACGTACGCCGAGGCGGGCGCCCTTTTGCTGCCATCATCGTAAAAAATGGTGAGATCCTGGCACAGGAAGTTAACCAGATGCTAGAGCAAAATGACCCGACAGCTCATGCGGAGTTACTGGCTTTAAGGGCCGCAGGCAAAAAGCTGTCCGCCACCGATCTGGCTGGTGTCACTGTGTACGCTAGTGGGCAGCCTTGTCCAATGTGTCTGGCGGCCTGTCGTATGAGTGGTGTGGGCAAGGTGATATTTGCCTATTCCAATCAACAGGCTGAAGCGTATGGCCTCTCTACTGCGCACATTGCAAAAGAGCTGGCTCAGCCATTAGAACAGCAGGCCTGGCTAACTATCAAACATTTATCGCCCGAGGATGATGACCTTTACCAACAATGGAAGGCAACAACCCAGTCCATCGGCAACAAATGAACATGGTCGTGACCTATCGGGATCGGCCGGGTTGGCTCATCTTGTTGTTGATCGCCATCATCGGTTTGAATCTCAGACCATTTTTGGTGGCACTCGGACCACTGATGAACAGGATCATTGCCGATACTGGGCTGTCACATGGCCAGGCGTCATTACTGACGATGTTGCCTATGGTCATCATGGGGCTCGGTGCTCTGGTGTTTGCGGCGATACCTTCAAAGCGTTCTGGCCGGCAAATGTTGTTAATAGCGCTGACGCTGTTGGGGGCGAGTAATTTGACCAGGTTGGCATCGGCTGATGGTCAAATCCTGATCCTTACCGCGGTTGTGGCTGGGGTTGCCGTGGCAATTGCCCAATCCATCATCCCTGGCATGATCAAACAACACTTTGCTCAGCAAACGGCAATTGTAACGGGCATCTATTCTGCGTCTTTAATGATTGGCGGCGCGATGGGCGCTAAGCTGATGCCATGGTTAGCCTTACAAGGTTTTAGCTGGCAACAGGCGTTATCCTGGCTCGCACTGCCTTGCATCGTCGCATTATTGGTTAGCCTGGTGGGGTTACCATCCAGCAATACCAATGCATCAGCCAAACCCCAGTTCAAGTCACTGATTCAAAGTCGCAGAACCTGGTCGTTGATCCTACATTTCGGCATCATTAATGGCGCATACCTGACTCTGGTTACCTGGTTAGCGTCTTACTATCAGCAATTGGGTTGGTCTTCGGAGCAAAGCAGCCAGTTGATCGTGGTATTGTCGATTTGCCAGGCTGCATGTGCACTGCTTTTGCCCACCTTAATCCGGCATCAAAGCGATCGCCGACCCTTTACACTGTTTATGTTGATATCGCTTGCTGTTGGATTTGCCGGCATTATCTATCAACCTGAACAACATCCATATCTATGGGCAAGTGCATGTGGGATAGGTCTGGGCGGCGCTTTTTCATTGGCAATACTGGTAGCCCTGGACCATTTTCGCTGTTCCCAGCAAGCGGGTATGTTAACGACCTTGATGCAGGGGGGCGGGTTTATCATCGCGGCATTCTTTCCGTTACTATTCTCTCAGTTGATTGAATACACCGGCCATTATGATTGGGGATGGGGAATGCACTTTATGCTGATCATCATAGCTTCGGCGCTCACCATTGGGTTTGACCCCGAGGAATACGATATGGCCATGGCCCGGCCGATAACGCTGTCACAGCAGTCGACCGCAGTCTGAGCGGCGACTAGTTCGCTTAAGCTGCTTCTCTGTAACCAGTTGATCGAACACTCGAATACGGACGTTTCTCATTGTCACTGCGGACATTCTTGCCTAATGTAGCGACCAGGATCTTAACTTGGGAAATACGTTTTGCAACTTCGTCCGTTACAACCTTCAGATTTACCGGAAATTCGTCGTTTGTATAACCAGAGCCGAGCGGAAACCTTTGTCTGGCTGGATAGCAGCAATTACCAACCGGAAGATTTTGATCGCGACAGCGAAGGGGAACTGGTCCAAGTCGCCATTATCGACGACCAGTTAGCCGGATTTATCGCTGTCTGGGAGCCTGAGGATTTTATACATCACTTGTACGTTGCCAGCGCATTTCAGAATCAGGGCGTCGGCAGCCAACTACTGTCATGGGCCAAACATAACTACCCCAAACTCGCATTAAAATGCATGACCAGAAACCATCACGCACTGGCGTTTTATCAGTCCCGTGGATTTGTGATTGACAGTGAAGGCGAAAATGATGAAGGCAGTTATTATCTAATGTGTTTCTATGGGCGAAGTTAATACCGTTAGCATCAATCAACCCATGTGTAATACCAACCCATGAGTAAAACGTTATGAGCAAAATTTACTGTTTATGCGGATTTGTCGGCGCAGGTAAGACGACCTACGCGAAGAAACTGGTGGAGCAATACCATGCGTTCCGCTTTTCCCCTGACGAGTGGATGATCCCGCTGTTTGGTGAGCATATGGAGCGGGCAGTGTTTGACCAGCGCCTGGCCACGCTGACCGAATTGTTTAAACGTTCAGCGCTGGACCTGCTAGCCATCGGCGTGCCGGTTATCTTTGATTTCGGCTTTTGGACCAGAGCTGATCGTGAGGCGATGCGGATTTGGGCTGCTGAACAAAAGCTGGATTGCGAAATGATCTATCTTGATGTCGATTATGAGACCTGTTGTCAACGCGCTGTGGCCCGCAACAAAGATAGTAAGGATGACGCATTCACGATGACGCCGGAAATGCTGGCGCTGTTTTGGAGTTGGTTTGAAATACCGGACCAAGATGAACCTGTCACGGTAGTTTAATGCATGGTTAAACAGTATAAAGGTTTAACGGCAAATCGTGACAGTATGAGGCAATTGAGCTAAACCATAAGGACACTCATATTCAATTGCAGGAGTATAGGTTATGAACAATCCAGTATGTTGGTTCGAAATTTATGTTGATGATATGGTAAGGGCTAAGCAGTTCTATCAACAAGTATTAGATATTAGTCTGGAACCTATATCTGCTCCTAATGAGATACCGCTGGAGATGTGTGGGTTTCCATCTTCCATGGATCAGTATGGCTCAAGTGGTGCCTTGGTGAAAATGGAAGGGATCAGCGCAGGCGGGAACAGTACCTTAGTTTACTTTAGCTGTGAGGACTGTGCGGTAGAAGAGAGCAGAGTGTTCGATGCCGGTGGACAGGTGGAGCGCAGTAAAATGTCGATTGGCGAGTATGGCTTTATTACATTGGCTACAGATACGGAAGGCAATATGTTTGGGCTTCATTCTTTAAAATAGCGGCTTAACAGAAACTTCAATTTAAACGCCAGCAACCTAATCAAACAAGGATGTTCAATGAATCAACATGAAAAGTTAAACTACGTAGAATTTTCTGCACACGATCTCATCGCAACGAAAAAATTTTTCATTAAAGCATTTGGCTGGGAATTCATCGACTACGGCCCGGAATATACCGCGTTCTCCGACCAAGGTCTGGATGGTGGCTTTTTTAAGGCTGAGATGCAAAGTTCAACCGCAACGGGTGGGGCTTTACTGGTGTTTTACAGTGAAGATATTGATGCAACACAGCAGAAAGTTATTGATGCCGGCGGAACGCTTTTAAGGCCTATCTTTGATTTTCCTGGCGGTTGCCGTTTTCATTTTACCGAGCCGAGTGGTAATGAGTTCGCTGTCTGGTCTGAACAACGTAGCAAGTAATCAGGTGCAGACAACCAAATGAAACGTCAGCAGTTGGGTCGAATCCACATCAGACCCAACTGTACACGCCGATACCAACTAGCGGATCTGCATTTATCGGCATAGTTAGTCCCAGAACTGATTTATCACTTAGTTCCTGACATTGAGAAATCTGGACAAGGGTAAAGAGAGAGTCGAAATTACCATCAACCCTGTTTAGATTACGGATACTTACACGCAAATTTGATTACGCCCACAGGATTTGGCCCGGTAAAGATTAATATCCGCTTGTTCAACCAGCAGCTTGGCGTTATCACCTTGGCAAGGTATGACGCTTGCCAGGCCAATACTCGCCGTTAGGTATCGAGACACTGGCGATAACTTATTTTCAATCTTTAGAGAACGAATATCGCTTAGCAACGATTCGAGGTGGTGAGTAGACTGCTCCAGCCCATTATTGCCCATGATGATGGTAAATTCTTCTCCACCATATCGGGCACACAGATCGCTCGGTCTGGCGGCATAATCATGTAAGACGCTAGCAACTTGTTTTAGGCATTCGTCACCTTTAAGGTGACCATAGTGATCATTAAGTAATTTGAAATAGTCCAGATCGATAATTGCAAGGGAGATAGGCATTTGCAGGCGCGTGCAACGAGCCCACTCATTCGACAAAAACTCATCGAATATCCGCCGGCATGGTATCCCGGTTAGCCCGTCTAGGCGCGCCATCTGTTCCATTTGTTGCTCTGCAAGTTTACGTTCAGTGATTTTCTGGTGAGAGATGGCAAAACAACGATCATCATTTAGTACAAACGGTGTTACCCGCATCATAAACCAGCGAAATTCCTCGTCACTGTGACAAGGGTATTCGAAATAGAATATCTCGACTTCACGGTTTATCACCTGCCTAATGCCCTCTGCCGCCTGGTGAGCGTAAAGGTCACCTTTTGATGCACCGATATCGCATATCTTTAGATAGTTGACGCCGGACCACTGCTGGCCTTGAACAAAACAGTGATTGTCTTGTGCGAACATATCCCAGCTTTTATTTACAAACAGAATATCGCCATCCGAATTAATCACAGCGATGTGCTCGGTTATGGTATCGAGGATCAGTTTGTGAAAATCTGCATTCTGTTCGGTGTTTATCATCGCTATTACCTTACCAAATCGCGTTTTTACAGCAGTCATGACAAAGGGAGTTATGGAAGCACGAGAGCAGCAAATAATTAATTTATTGTTTACCTGAATAGTAGGTTGCCTGTTGATTTATCACAGATTTAATGAGCATATTGTGCGCTAAATCGAAAAGCTGAGTTAATTGATTGAACTTGTTACATTTAACGTTGTGAAATGCCCATTGAATGATTCATCTTCCGCAGAACGGGTTACAGAATACATCGATTTATGTGAATAGTATGTTTGGCTTTTGTTCTGTAAAAGCTTAGTATGATCATTGTTTTTGAGCCTACAGGATGTAATAAGGAGCTATTTATGGAAATAAAAGTAGCCGAATATAGTGATTATGAGCGTATCGCTCAGTTGCACGCCGACAGCTGGCGTCGCTATTACCAGGGAATCTTAAGCGATGATTACCTGGCTGATGAAGTACTAACCGAGAGAAGTACCATTTGGCAAACCCGACTAATTAACCCTCCGTTTAACCAGCATGTGCTACTGGCAGAAGAAGGTGGACTGCTGTGTGGTTTCATCTGCGCATTTGGCAACCACGATTTTGAACGGGGTACTATTATCGATTCTATCCACATTGATTCAGCCTACCGTGGCAAAGGGCTGGGTAAGCGGTTGATGGCCGAAATGGCCCAGTGGGTGGATCAGTATTTCTCTGATAATGGCATGTACTTAGAAGTATTAAAACAGAACCAGCAGGCCGTTGATTTTTATAGCCACATCGGGGGCGAGCAAACGCTGGAAAGAACCTGGAATTCACCTTGTGGCAGTCAGCTCACTGAACAGATCTATACCTGGAAATCTGCAAAAGAGTTACTTAATAAGCTAGGTTATCGTCAGACAGCGGCAGTCTAACCTAAGTACAAAACGGTTAAGTAACCGCTGTATCGCACTCAACAAAAAACTCCCCGGTTTCTGCGGGGAGTTTTTTATACTCGTAGTTAAGAGTCAGGCTTTTTATTTACGCGACACTTTGGGACTTTGGGCTACGCTGTTCTTGCCACATCTTTGTAAGGAAGTAGATGTTAACGCACGCGATAAAGCCATTGGTTGCGGCTACTGGCCAAGCTTCAATCATCAGACCGTAAGCGGTAAACAACGCGCAGCCAATAAAATTCAAAACCCGCAATCTAACGATATCTTTCATCGTCAGAGAAATTGCGACCATTATTGATGCTGCGTATCCAAAAATTTCAACCATATTCATGTCCATACTTTGACCCTCTGTCAGTTTGCCGACAACATCGGCACCAATCTACTCGTCTTGAGATAGCTGAGGAAGCTCCATGCCTCGAGTGGTCTAATTAAATAACTGGCGCAAATATAACAGGGTTAAATATGTGATCGAAAGTCCAAATTTCAGTTCAGTGAAGGTTAGCGATTACGCAAACGTTTAACAAATTTTGTCAATTCGTGATTACTAAACTTGTTGTTAACTTTGTCGGTAGACCGAAGTTATGCCAGTCATCTCGGTGGTAAAGGTGAAAAAAAGCATACTTTCTGAACAAATTATTCATTTATGACCGCTCGTCACATTATGAAACAAATAGGCTAATAATATTGGATAGATAGAGTGAATTTGCATGTGGCAACAGTGTCTATAGTTGCTCTGTTAATTGACTATAGTTATCAGTGGATAATTTGCTTATAAAAGGCTGACACAATGTATAAAAAATTCCTTTTCCCTTTAATGACCAGCATTACGCTGTTGGCAGGATGTGGCGATCCGGCTACTCAGGTACAGCAGGCAGCAGCGCCTGTGGTCGTTGTCGAAAAAGTGGCCGAAATTCCCTATCAAACTAATAAAACATTTATTGGCCGGGTAGAAGCTATCGAAGATACCAACATTACTGCTCAGGTTACCGGCTATCTGAAAGAGCGGAATTTTGCTGAAGGCCAGATGGTTGAAGAGGGCGATCTTCTTTACACCATTGAACCTTCATCCTTTGAAGCACAGGTAGCGACGGCTAAAGCCGCGCTGACTCAGGCGAATGCTGAACAGAAAAAAGCTCGCCTGGATTTTAACCGTGGTAAACAATTGCTACCCAAAGGCGGTATATCTCAATCGGAATTCGATAATCTCACTGCCAAGTTGCTAGGTGCTGACGCGCAAGTTGAGGCAGCCAAATCTCAGCTTAATTTGGCCGAGGTTAACTTATCGTACACGGAAATTCGGGCACCGTTCTCCGGTCGTATCAGTCAAAGTAGAGTCAGCAAAGGTGACTTAATTTCCCCCTCTATTGGTGTGCTGACCACCTTAGTAAGTCTTGACCCGGTACACGCGACATTCAGCATCAGTGAGCGAGAACGTCTCAACCTGAGTTTAGACAAGCTAAAAATGTCAGGTGAAAAAGCGGCGGACGCTGTCGAGGTCCAGATCATACTTGAAAACAATCAACGCTACGAACAATTGGGCAAGATCGATTACTCCGGTAACCGGATAAATCTCGACACCGGTACGCTGGATTTAAGAGCGATTGTGCCTAATCCTGACTATCGCCTGTTACCAGGTCAAAATATTCGGGTTGAACTTCGTGACAAAAATAAACGCGATGTCACCGTAATACCAAGACGGGCAGTTCAAACCGACTTGGGTGGTAACTTTGTGATGGTGATTACCGAAGGGGATGTGGCAGAGCGGCGTGATGTGGAATTAGACATGCAAACCGAACAAGGTGTGATTATCTCGACCGGTCTTAAGCCTGGAGAAACCATCATTACCCAGGGCTTGCAGCGTGTCCGAAACGGTATGAATGTGCAGATACAGGGCTCTGAAACAGAAACAATGCAATAAGGGACGCTACTATGCTTAGTCGCTTTTTTATCCAGCGCCCTAAATTTGCGTTGGTTATTTCAATCATACTCTCCCTGGCCGGCGGCATTTCGCTGTTAGCTTTGCCAGTGGCAGAATACCCGCTGATTAGTCCTCCTTCTGTCAGTGTTACGGCCGCTTACAGTGGTGCAAGTGCAGAAGTTGTCGAGCAGGCCATTGCCGACCCGATTGAATCATCGGTAAACGGGGTGGAGGATATGATCTATATGTCCTCGAAATCATCCAACGACGGCTCATACAGCCTGACGGTCACGTTCGATGTCGGAACCGATCCTGACCAGGCACAGGTCAACGTACAGAACCGGGTTACTCAGGTTACTGCTAAGTTGCCGCAAGAAGTTCGCCAGGTTGGTGTTACTGTTGAAAAACGATCGCCCGATTTGCTGATGGTTCTGAACTTCTTCTCACCTGATGGTAAGTATGATGACCAGTTTTTGGTTAACTACATCAACCTGAATGTGAAGGATCAGCTAGCTCGTGTCACAGGGATAAGTAACGTTTCCGTTATCGGTGGTGGTGAGTTCGCAATGCGGGTCTGGCTCGATCCGGACAAAATGGCGGGGCTTGACCTGACCACTTCGGATATTAATGCGGCGTTAGCCGAACAGAACGTCCAGGTGGCTGCCGGACGTATTGGCGCCGCACCGTATAGTAATGCTCAAGATGTACAGTTCAACCTGGTGACTAAAGGCCGTTTAGAATCGGTTGAAGAATTTGAAAATATCGTCCTGCGGGCCAATCCGGACGGTTCCAGTGTCTACCTGAGAGACGTTGCCCGAATCGAACTGGGTAAAAAGTTCTACGACGCGAACGGTAAGTTTCGGGGTCAGGATGCTGCTATCGTGACGTTGTCACTGCAATCGGGTGCCAATGCGCTTCAAAGTGGTGAAGCGGTAATGAAATTGCTCGACAACCTAAGCAGTAACTTCCCTGAGGGGATGAAGTACGAAACCAGTTACGATACAACCTTGTTTGTTTCCGAGTCGATCAAAGGGGTGGTCACCACACTGATTCAGGCGGTAATACTGGTTATCGCGGTGACGTACATGTTTCTTGGTAGTGCCCGTGCAACGCTCATTCCCGTGGTTGCGATACCTGTATCACTGGTCGGTACTTTTGCCGTCATGTTGGCCGCTGGTTTCACCATCAATACCGTAACGCTGTTTGGTTTGATACTGGCCATCGGTATTGTGGTGGATGATGCGATCCTGGTTATTGAAAACGTCGATACCATTATGCGCAGAGATCCGAGTATATCTCCGCGTAAAGCGACCTTGATGGCGATGAAAGAGGTCACCGGGCCGATTATTACCTCAACGTTGGTGCTGTTGGCCGTATTTGTTCCAGTGGCGATGTTGCCAGGTATTACCGGCATCATGTATCGCCAATTCGCACTGACTATCTGTATTTCAGTCATTATTTCTTCCATCAACGCATTGACGCTTTCTCCGGCACTCTGTTCACTGGTACTGAAGCAGGGGGCAGATAACAGTGCAGCCTGGTTCAAAGCGTTTAACCGTGGCATAGACAAAGTGACAGAAAAATACGGTTCGATTGCCGGGTTTCTAGTTAGACGCTCACTGGTTCTGATCGTGTTGTTTGGCGTAGCTCTGGGCTCGGTCACCATGCTGGCAAAAAATACCTCTTCTGCTTTTGTACCTCAGGAAGATAAAGGTATTTTGTTGATTAACGTTCAATTGCCAGACGCAGCGTCGTTATCCCGTACTGAAGCCGTGTCGGAAAAGCTGCTTAAACTGCTTGAGCAGGAGCCGGGACTC
>NZ_JBNKVP010000085.1:0-14106 GCF_050299255.1 Vibrio sp. | reverse complement strand
CATTAAGTTATTGATTGCAAACAACCACCACCAACTGGGCAAGCTCACTTCTACCCTTAGCGCACCAAGCAGACTCGCAACCGGTAGTAAAACGAGTAACAGAATAAGTATGATTAGAATAGGGGTAAACTCGACTTGCTTTCCTTTCCCTAATAGCTTGGGGTAAGTCAAGAGAAGCGCAAAGAAAGCAAGTGGTTTATCCAAATTCAAGTACATCGAAAATGGCATACTTTGCGGTCCCGATAAAACATTATCGAGCACTTGTAGGTTATTGAAACCCGGCATGCGATGGGTAAACAACATCGCGCACCAAGTCAGAATTAACACCCAGCCGAAATAGTAAACCCACTTCCCTTGTTGTTTATTTGCGAATACCGGCAATTTGTAGGCGGTAGCAAGCACCACCAATGAGGTAATGAAAGTGATAAACGCAATACGATCGACGATAAGAGCGCTTACTAACGTGCCGGCCAAAAACATTAAGGTAACCAGATTGTGTCGAGTAAAAGCCGTACCTATCGCAAAGAGAAGGGGTAGCCAAATCCAAATCGTGGCATCAAGAAGCATGAAAACATCCCTATAAACATATCGCTTCGTTTAATTGTGATTGAATTGTATAGAAAAAAAACGTAGTAGCACGAATAAACTGGCAGGCGGTTATGTATCGCAACCTGTTAATGGCGTAATAAAAACTGAATACGCATACGTGCCGGGAGTAAAAGCTGTTCTATCCATATGAAATAATGAACTTAGAAAGAACAGCTTCAGGTCAGACATAGCGTTTTACAAAGTCAATAAAGGTCCGGTCGGCATTCGACAGATAACCATCCCGTCGCCACGCCAGCGCCAGATCGAGCATCACCGGGTTCTGAAACGGTATCGGCACCACATCTTTTTCATGCTCAGTCACCAGTTCCAGCAGGGCGGTAATGGCAAATTCATGCTTCACTATGCTCAATATCAGAGGTAACAGGTTGGTTTCAAATGAGCATTGCATCTCGAAGCCGTACTGTTTACAGACCGAGTTGATAAAGTCACGGTGAAAATAGCCCGGTTTGAACATTACCAGTTCGTGTTGAAAAAACTCATCGTACGCGATCGATTTTCGCTCAGCCAGCGGGTGATTTTGCCCGACCACCGCCACCATTTGTGCCCGCAACAGATGATCCGTTTCCAAATCCTCAGGCACATTGGCGTTGTTGATGACACCAATATCGAGCTCACCATCGAGCAACATCTGGCGAATCGATTCCGTCCCCGCATCGATCAGTGTCAGTTTCAGATCCGGATAGTGACTTTTGAATGCCATCAGGATCTGTGGAAAGAAGTAGGACCCCATCATACTCGGTGCTCCGAGGCGCACTTCCCCTTTCTCCAGCCCGATCAATTCGTTGATTGCCAGTTTGGCATCATCGACCTGCTGCAAGATCCGTTTAGCATGTTCATACAGCACCCGCCCCTCTTCGGTTAACTCCACTTTGCGATCCTGGCGCCGAAACAGCTCCACACCTAATTGCTGTTCAAACTTCTTAATCGAGATGCTTAAGGCCGGCTGAGCAATGTGCAGTGCTTTGGCGGCCTGGGTGAAATGCCCTTGCTCTGCCACTGCGACAAAATGATTCAGCTGTCGTACATCCATGTCTATATCCAAAATATATTGATTCCATATTATTAATATATTTTATTAATCTAGATTCCGCTGTTAATTTGATCGCATAGATGTATGTGAGGTGACAGATGTTTGAACTAGGCAGTAAACAGTATTTGAAGATAACCTTTGGCTTAGCCATGGGCTCGTTTCTGGTGTTTTGCAACCTGTACCTCGTCCAGCCGATGCTGCCCTTTATGGCCAAGCACTTCGCGGTATCTGAAACCCAGATCAACTGGCTGTTTGCCGCCACAACCCTGACTCTTTCAGTATGTCTGGTCCCCTGGGCGGTCAGTTCAGAATCGTTTGGCCGCAGACGGGTAATGTTCATCGGCCTGTTTGCCCTGCCCATCATCGGCGGTGCAATGATGCTGACCGAGTCACTCTGGCTGCTGGTGGCACTGCGCGCGCTGATGGGTGTCGCGCTGGCCGCTTTTGCTTCCGTCGCCGTCGCCTATATGGTGGAAGAGCTTTCTCCTCAAGCATTTGCCCAGGCTATCGGCGGCTATATTGCTGCCAACTCGCTTGGCGGCATCACCGGGCGGATTATGGGCGGTATCCTCACCGATTCGCTCGGTTGGCAATCGGCTGTGCTGGTAATGGCAGGCTTTAGTTTGGTCGGGGCGCTGCTGGTGGTCTGGCTACTGCCGGTACAGCAGCATTTTACTCCACAACGCGGGCTGTTTTTCCATCACAACCGCGCTCTGGTCAAACACGTGAAAAACCCTACCCTGTGGCTGGCGATGCTGATCGGTGGTGCCAATTTCGCCCTGTTCGTTAACCTCTATTCCGTGATGGGATTTCGCCTGGTTAGCGAGCCACACAATGTGCCAATCGGCCTGGCCTCGCTGATCTTCGTCTGCTACCTGGCCGGCACCGTCAGCTCAAAACTGACCGGACGCTGGAAGCGCACGCCGATCTCCGGCATGGTCACCGGCGCCATCCTCAGCATGCTGGGTATGTGGATCGCCTTAGCGGAACACATAGTGCCTATGATGCTCGGGCTGATATTGATTAGCTTCGGCGCGTTTTTCACTCACACCCTGGCCTATGCCTGGGTCAGCCAGCACGCCACACAAGCCAAAGCCACTGCCACAGCGCTGTATCTGGTTCATTACTATATCGGTGGTAGCCTGGGCGGTTTCTACCTGATTTACTGCTGGCAACACGGTGGCTGGTTATATGTGGCGCTAGGCGGCATGTTGCTGTACGCAGTGATCTTCGTTTTGTGCAGCCAACTACACCACAAACATCAGTTGCAGGTGGAAAAACCTCAGCTCAACCTAAGCTGATCTGTTACTCTTGGCGCATATTTTTTTTGAGAGTTTTAGATTAGCCAAAGAATGACATTGCCATCGAACCGTATCGAGCAGATCTCTGCCGAAGTAGACCAGTGGTTGAACGACGTAGTAATCGGACTGAACTTATGCCCGTTTGCGGCCAAGCCCCAGCGCAATCAGCAGATTAAAATTTTCGTTAGTCAAGCCAGCGATGAACAAAGCCTGCTGGAAGAGATGCTCCAGCAACTACTGGAGTTGGAACAGAGTCAGCCAGAGCAACTGGAGACAACGCTGGTAGTGGTACCGGATATGCTGTCCGATTTTGACCATTACAACCAGTTTATCGACTGGGCCGAAGCGCTCATAGACCAAAATGGTTGGCAGGGTACCTTCCAGTTGGCAACGTTTCACCCGAATTACTGCTTCTATGGCGCAGCCCCGGAAGATGCCGAAAACCTGACCAACCGTTCGCCCTACCCGATATTTCATTTGATTCGTGAAGAGAGCATGGAGAAGGTACTGCAACACTACCCGAATCCGGAAGCGATTCCCGATAACAATATCGCCAGAGTGTCCGCATTGACAGAATCTGAACGGTGCCAGCTGTTTCCGTATCTGTTCGGCGCTAAAAAATAACCAGCTCAGACAATTCCGCAGCTTGCCAACGTTCCATCGCAGGCTGCACAATTGATTAAAACCAGGCCAATAAAAAGCTTTAGCGCAGAATTTCGTTTTGCTGCGTGGCAGCTTAATCCTGGCTCTGCTAGTATTGGCCGACATTCAAAATACCTGGATTGAGATAATGCATTTAGCCAAACTGACTCAACAAATCTTTGACCACTTGTATCGCGATATCAGCGAGTTTCGTAGCACTTTTGATCTTCCGGTTGCCACACCAGAAAGCCTGGACGCGCAAGCCGATACCCTGCATACCTCACTGGCGATCGAAGAGCTGACCGAACTGGCCGAAGCAGATAGCAAAACTGAGCAGGCTGATGCCATTGTTGATAGCGTCTATGTTCTGATGGGACGTTTGGTTCATCTTGGTCACAGCCAGGTAGCGGATAACCTCGCCATCTCCTATCTGATCGACCTGCTGCTGCACGTCGCCGACAACCGTGGTATTGATTTCATTCCATGTTGGGACGAAGTGCATTCAAGCAACATGAGTAAAGTGTGCCGTAACGAGCAGGAATACAACGAAACCGAAGCGTTTTATGCTGAACAGGGCATTAAGCTGATGGCGGTACAGAAAGGCGATTACATTATCGCCAAGTGCGCGGAAGATTTCGTCTCGGAAGGCAAAACCATCCGTCAGGGCAAAGTACTGAAATCGGTTTACTACCGCCCAGCAGACCTTACCCCACTGACTCAGTAACTATTCGACAGTTCCTCGAGATAAATTTGCCTGTGATGCATTTGCCAAATCGCAGGCAAAAAAACCGCCACAACGTTGGTCGACAGAGTGGCGGTAAAGCTATAACAAGCCTAACAAGAACGAGAATGTATCGATCTTACTAATGCCAACGCCGTGCCAACTTTTCAAATTCAAATATCTCACTGATTTATATACTTTTTTATATAATTCGCAAAAATATCGCTGATTTCGCTAAGCTCCACGTTAGTGCAACCTGCACCTTTCTAGCCCTTTAGTGGTAGCATTTACTCAAATCGCCGATGTTCGTTTGAGTAAGAGTTCACTCATATCCAATTCATACGAACTTTGTGTTGCTGGTAAGCCTGTACCGATGTCCGGCCACTGCTCCATTCTCACTGTAGTAACAGAAATGGGTGAAAAGCACTGAGCTTTCAGACCAGAAACTTTAACTCCAGCAACACGACAGCGTTGATATCCAGTTCTATGATCTTATCGAAACTGTCTTCAAGACGTTCATCGTAAACGCTCAACGTTGGTTGCGATCGACTGCTGATGTACTCCATGGTCTCTTGATCGCGTTCAAACAAGGTTGGGTGAAGGCCATATTGGTGATACAAAGCGCCGTTTTTCTGATCAAATGTCCATTGCTTGATGCGCCAGATGCCTGGTTTGGTCAAATGAATCTTCATATTGAGCTTCTTCTGGTAATCATTGAGAAAATGCTCTTGCACGGACAGGTCCGGGTCAATATTAACCGGATTAAAAAACAACATCTGATACGCATCGTGTTTTTTAATCGCAATCCAATTGTCGCCTCGATAATAAGGAGAGTTTTGCAGGCGATCTTTAATTTTTAAGATGTGAAAAACTGGCCGGCAGGTGGTTGAGGAAAAAAACAGCGACAGACTGTTATTGTCGATATGCTGGTGGGACTGGACTTCGTGCTGAATTTCCGAGTTGAGCCAGAAGCCGAGCATGGTAATGCTATCGGGCAGAGAAGTCAGGGCATTCATCAGCAGAGCCCCACGGAAAAAGAGACCATTTGTCTCATAGGTATCTCCGGTCAGTGTACTCCAAGAATGCAGGTATACCGGACAAGAGACTGAGCGGCGATGAATTTCACTTAGCAGGCTATTAATGTAATAACTGACGTCATGACGCAGAGAGGCTTTGTCCTGATGGTAAAGATGGTCATTGACTTCATTGGGACAGATAGAAACAGCGATAAAATCCACATTCTCCACTAAAGCTGAGCGTGAGAAAAATGAAATTAAATTCGATTTTTTAGTCACTAATATCCCTACTTCACATTGTGGAAGCTGGGATTTGATAACGGCAATTAAATCATTTTTGGCATTAAAGATCGTATCGTCTTTCGCATCTGTTTCGATCCTTAGCTTAAATTTCCACCTGGCAAGATACTCAGAACCAAACATGGTTTTATAGTGGATTAGGGTTTTTTCTACATTCTTTTTAAAGCTAAGATTAGCGGAAAAACTCGAGGATAGCGGCAGCTCGATAATGGGAAACATATTGATTTCTTTCAAGAAGCGTATTGCGATATCAATACTGTCCCAAGACGACCAGGTTAATAGTTTCTCGTTATAATAATCATCACAAAGCGATGCCTCAGTTGGAATGAAATCCTGTAACTCTACGTACTGAAATGGTGAGATGCTTTTTGCTAGTACTAACTGCTGCTGGATATGATGTTTGAGTAGCTCCCGATAAGAACCTATCCGGATGACATAATTTCTGTTTTGTGCCGGTGTCACAGGATCGTTGAATACGATCTCTGTGTCATGCGGTTTTTTACTGTAGCTCAACAGGGGACGGCGTTGGTCTTCTTCATTATATTGAGATAAAAATGTGAATAACTCTACTGAGTTGACGATACCCAACTTCTCATTAACTAATGGCGAAACCTCCGTTTCTTGCAAATGGTGATTACCGTTCTTAGAGCGATACTCTCTTGGTGACATGTGAAAGGTTTCTTTAAACATCTTGTTAAAGCTGTTCGGTCTGGAAATACCATTTCTTTGAATCACCTCGCCGATAGGATGATCGCTAGAAACAATTTCTTTGGCCGCTTTATTAAATCTGACCTGAACTAAATAGTCGCGAAAATTCATGCCGACTTCTTTCACAAACTGCCGGGATAAATGTTCCGTCGAGGTATAGAGTTTGGAAGCGATATTATACAGTTTAATATCTTCGTGACTGCGCTCTTCAATCCAGTCGATAGTTTTTTTTATTTTTTCACTATAGTTAACCGTATCTTCATGCTCTTTCTTATATTTGAAAGATTCAACCAGCACACACAAAATATCCATCAGATTACGATATATATTCATTTCCCACGAGTCTGGCGTTTTTTTGATCCAAAGAGTGGCAATATTGATCAGCAGAGTTCTTAACTGAAGCACTTCAACGGAACTATTTTGTGCGTTAACGAAAAACTGCCAGCGGTTAAAATCATCAAAATGCTGTAGCAACCAGATAGAAGAGATTTTGACAATGATGACAATGTTGTCTGTTTGACTGTCGAGTTGCCATTCCACGTCCTGATTTACGATATACACATCACCCGCAGAGAGCAGTTGTTGTCGGCCTGATTCTTTAATGGAGACATTGCCTTTGAGCACAACGAGTAGCTTTAGGCTGGTATCGGCAACAGGCCGGTAGTGAATCAGGTTAAGAAATTCCACGGAATAGTAGATATTGTCAGTGCTCATGAGGCTGTCCGATTGTTTAGCTGTCGCTTAACGTATCAAATTACACATAGTCATTTATTGATGTTAAACACGTGTTGTCAGTAAATAACACAAAACCCTACCTGTATCTGCTCATTATCCTGCCTTTTGTGCCCTATTTCGCTCAAATAAACTACATGCATCAAGAACGAGACGGAACATTAATGATGCATATAGATGATTTTATTAAACGAAATTCAAGCTACTTTACTGAGTTGCGACGGGATATCCATCAACACCCGGAGTTGGGCTTAGAAGAGTTTCGCACCAGTAGAGTGGTTGCGGATTTGCTGCAAACCTGGGGATATGACGTAACTACAGGTCTGGCTAAAACCGGTCTGGTAGCGACGATTCGTAATGGTAGCAGCAATAAAGTACTGGGTATCCGCGCCGATATGGATGCCTTGCCCATGCAGGAAAACTCCCAAAAGGCATGGAGCAGTCAAATCAGCCACAAATTTCATGGTTGTGGCCATGACGGACACACCACGACGCTACTCTTCTTCGCCAAATGGCTGGCAGAAACCAAACAGTTCGACGGCACCATCCATCTGATTTTCCAACCCGCTGAGGAGCTGCTTTATGGCGGGAAACTGATGCTGGATGACGGTTTGTTCGACCGTTTCCCATGTGACGCCATTTTTGCCCTGCATAACATGCCGAACCTGAAAGAAGGCAGTTTCCACTTCCGAAAAGGCGCCATGCTGTCGTCGTCCGACACGGTAGAAATCAATATTGAAGGCACGGGTGGTCATGGTGCGATGCCAGACAAAGCCAATGATCCGGTTATCGTCGCATGCCACATTGCAACGGCATTGCAGAGCATCGTGTCCCGCAACGTAGATCCGTTTCAGCCTGTGGTGATCACGATTGGTTCGATTCAGTCAGGCTGTGTCGCCAACATCATTAATGATTCCGCTCAGTTAAAACTCAGTATCCGCACGTTAAATCCGGACACGCAAAAGTTAGTGCTAAAACGCATTAAAGAGATCGCTGAATTCCAGGCGCTAAGTTTCAACGCCACAGCCACCGTGAACCATATCCACAGCAGCCCGACCTTGGTGAATGATGCCGAAATGACCGATTTTGCCATCGGTGTTGCGCAGGAGCTGTTTGATGAATCACTTGTTGAACCTAATACCAATCCAGCAATGGCCAGTGAAGACTTTGCGTTCATGTTAGAAGCCAATCCGAAAGGTTGTTACTTCTTCGTTGGGGCCGGAGAAGGGTGCAGCGTACACAATCCAGGTTACGACTTTAACGATGCCATTATGGCACCCGCGGTGAAGTACTGGGACAAGTTAGTAGAACGTTTTTTCAATAATTAAAAGGGTTGAGATATGAACAACACGATTACTCTGGATACAAGCCCCGAAATAAAATATCAGGGCACGAATCAGCTGATTCTTGGTATTGTCTTACTGGTATTGACTTACTGGTTGTTTGCTCAGTCGATGCAGGCGTCATTGATCCCGGCGATCACCGAGTCATTTGGCATTAAGGGCAATGCAGCCAAAGAAGATCTGCTGAACTTTTCAGCCTCACTGACACCACTGTTTGCGGCGGCCTGTGTGGTCACCTGCGGCGGTCTGGCGGATCGCTTTGGTCGTATGCGTTTTGCCTTTATCGGTACGATACTGAGCGTGGTGGGTTCGGTGATTGCGGCGATGGCGTTCAACGTTGAGCTGCTAGTCGTTGGCCGCGCGCTGCAAGGTATCTCCGCTGCCTGTATTATGCCTGCCACTATCGCTTTGATGAAAACCTATTTTGCAGGCAAAAAACAAGCAACAGCGCTGACGTTCTGGTCAATTGGTTCATGGGGTGGCTCCGGATTCTGTGCGCTGGTTGCCGGCATGATCGAGCCAAAATTTGGCTGGCAATCCCTCTTCTGGATCAACGTTGCGGTATCGGTTTTAGGTATGTTGCTGATGATGGGTACGCCAGAATCGAAAGCACCTGCATCAGATAAGAAGTTTGATGTACTTGGTTCCATCTACTTTGTTATCTCCCTGATTGCTCTGGTACTGGCTGTTTCTAAAGGCCGCAGCTGGGGTTACACCGATATCAAATTCATTAGCACGCTGGGTATCTCAGTAGTGGGTTTCGTGCTGTTTTATGTGAACGAAAAAAATGCCACTAAGAATAAAATCGCCCAATTGATTGACTTCTCACTGTTTAAATCACGCGGTTATCTGGGTGCGACCCTGTCCAATTTCCTATTGAATGCGATTGCCGGCTCAATGGTGATAGTGAATACGTATCTGATCAATGGCCGTGGCTTGACCACCACAGATGTCGGTATTATTTCATTAACTTACGCGATTGCGGTATTGGTGCTGATCCCAGTAGGACAGAAGATACTGTTCAAATTTGGCGGCCGCATTCCGATGATTACCGGCTGTATCATCACGTTTGCTGGTGTCATTCTGATGTCACTGACTCATGTGGAAAGCCTGGAAAGCTACAAAATGCTGGTGCAAATCGGTTACGCACTATTTGGTATTGGCCTGGGTGTTTATGCGACACCATCCACTTATACTGCCGTCTCTGCTGCGCCGGAAGACAAAGCCGCAGTGGCTGCCGGTATTTACAAACTGGCGAGCTCTCTCGGTGGTGCGATCGGTGTGGCGCTATCTCTGGCAGTGTACTCAACGTTCTCTGGCACTGATATTCACCAGGCTGGTTTTATTGGTCTGTTACTGAACGTTGGTTTTGGGGTTATCGCCCTGTTTGCCATCTTGTTTATCATGCCAAAGAACACTGGTAGCAAAGTCGAAAACTGAATACCACGCCCTACTTCTTAAGATCAGGTAAAAAGCTCTATCGGCAACTAAGAAGTAAACACTAATATCAAGGTCTGACTTTCGGGTCAGACCTTTTTTAGCGAGAAAAATACTGAGATGGACTTTCTCAATGTCCCTATGGAAGGGCGCGATAATGGCAAAATAATTCTGCCAGTTTGGGGATAGCTGGTTCCTTGACAGTGACTCTCTCAGGATTGAAAGAGTTGATCCCAGAACCAGCTATTAATCCGCTTCTATGTTTTCACGTCACATAGAATGGCAGGACTTTCAGAATGGCAGACTATTGATAATGTCGTCGTCTACCTGGTTGGCTAATGTCACCTTCAGCTTAGGCGTTCTTGCCATTTCACGTTGGATAGCGAAATTGGCTTCTTTGTTACGCGCCCAGCTACGACGTGCAATACCGTTGTTAACATCAAACAGCAGCATAGATTTCAGCCTGCGCTCTGCACTTTCACTGCCGTCTAGCAACATACCGAAGCCGCCGTTGATCACTTCACCCCAACCTACACCGCCACCGTTATGAATAGATACCCAAGTCGCACCACGGAAACCATCACCGATCACGTTGTGAATGGCCATGTCAGCAGTAAAGCGGCTGCCATCATAGATGTTCGACGTTTCACGGAACGGCGAGTCAGTACCGCTGACATCGTGGTGGTCACGACCCAGTACTACAGGACCGATTTCACCGCGATTGATGGCATCGTTGAACGCTTTGGCAATTTCCATTCGGCCTTGCGCATCCGCATAAAGAATACGCGCTTGCGAACCGACAACCAGTTTGTTCTGTTTGGCATCTTTGATCCAAGTGATGTTGTCTTGCATCTGCTGCTGAATTTCTTCTGGCGACTCAGCCATAATCTTGTTCAGCACCTCAGCGGCAATTGCATCGGTTCTGTCCAGATCTTCCGGCTTACCTGAGGTACAAACCCAACGGAACGGGCCAAACCCGTAGTCGAAACACATAGGACCAAGAATATCCTGCACGTATGACGGGTATTTAAAGTCGATGCCGTTTTCAGCCATTACATCGCCACCTGCTCGAGACGCTTCAAGCAAGAAAGCATTACCGTAGTCAAAGAAGTAAGTGCCGCGGGCAGTGTGTTTGTTTACTGCATCAGCGTGGCGCTTCAGTGTTTCCTGTACTTTTACCTTGAACAGTTCCGGCTCTTCACGGATAAGACGGTTCGATTCTTCATAACTAATATCAACCGGGTAGTAACCGCCTGACCAAGGGTTGTGTAGCGAAGTCTGATCCGATCCCAGGTGGACAAAAATTTCCTTCTTGTAGAAGGTTTCCCAGACATCCACCACGTTACCGATAAAGGCGATAGAGACCACTTCTTCGTTGGCCTGAGCCTGACGAACACGTTCAACTAGCGCATCCATATTGTCGATCAGTTCATCTACCCAACCTTGTTCGTGGCGCTTGGTCGCGGCTTTCGGGTTCACTTCTGCACACACGGTAATACAGTTGGCAATATTACCTGCTTTTGGCTGCGCGCCACTCATACCGCCAAGACCTGCTGTCAGGAAGATCTTACCTTTCGGGCTTTGACCTTTTTCCAGCACCTTGCGGAATGCGTTCATTACCGTAATGGTGGTACCGTGTACGATGCCCTGTGGCCCGATATACATAAACGAACCCGCCGTCATTTGACCGTATTGGGTCACGCCTAAGGCGTTAAATTTTTCCCAGTCATCCGGCTTTGAGTAGTTCGGGATCATCATGCCGTTGGTCACCACTACGCGCGGCGCATCTTCCGACGACGGAAACAGCCCCATAGGATGCCCTGAGTACAAATGCAGCGTCTGGTCGCTTTCCATTTCGCTTAGGTATTTCATCGTTAGCCGGTATTGAGCCCAGTTCTGGAATACCGCGCCGTTACCACCGTAAGTGATTAGCTCTTCAGGATGCTGTGCTACTGCTGGATCTAAGTTGTTGTCGATCATCAGCATGATGGCGGCTGCCTGCTCACATCTCGCCGGATAGTCTGCAATAGAGCGCGCCTTCATTTCGTAGTTTGGCTTGAAGCGGTACATGTAGATACGACCGAAATCTTTCAGCTCCTGAGCAAACTCCGCAGCCAGTTCCTGGTGCCACTCTTTCGGGAAATAACGCAATGCATTGCGAATCGCCAACTGCTTTTCTTCCGCAGTCAGAATGTCTTTACGTTTGGGAGCACGGTTTACACCTGCCGGATATGGCTTAGCTTTCGGCAATGTGTTGGGGATTCCTTGCTTAATTTGATCTTGAAATTTTAATACTGTTTCCATCTTTACGGGCTCCCTTTAGTTAACGTTAAACGCTTGTGTTTTAACCAATGCGATCATAGCGTCGATGTCTGGCTTAAGCAGGCGGTCTTCTTCTAGTTTGGCAACTTTTTCACGGATAATGTGGAAGTTTTCTTCAATCAGATCCGAACAGGTCAACGGACGTCTGAACTCTATCGCTTGCGCGGCATACATCAGTTCGATGGCGAAGATCTTTTCCAGGTTGCCCAAGATCTGGTTCAGCTTTCTGCCCGAGATACTGCCCATAGAAACATGGTCTTCCTGACCCATAGAGGTTGGTACGCTGTCGGCAGATGGCGGGAAACAAAGTGACTTGTTTTCAGTGACCAGTGCAGCGGTCGCGTATTGCGGGATCATCATGCCCGAGTTAAGGCCACCGGATGAGGTCAACAGACGTGGCAAACCATGTAAACCTTCCAGCAGCAGGTAACAACGGCGGTCTGAAATATTACCCAGCTCTGCTGCAGCAATAGATGCATAATCCAACACCATTGCCAGCGGTTGACCATGGAAACTACCGCCGGAAATCGCTTCTTCAGAGCTGATAACAATCGGGTTATCAGTCACTGAGTTCATTTCGATTTCAGCCAGCTCTTTCAAGTGATTATAGGCATTGCGAGAAGCACCATGTACCTGCGGAATACAGCGCAATGAATATGGGTCCTGCACGCGAACACAGTTAGCATGTGAGGCCATGTTTTTAGAGTCTTTGAAGAAGCGTCTCATTCGGGCGGCGACTTCAATATTGCCCGCGAAAGCGCGCGTCAGGTGAAGTTCTTCTCTGAACGGCGAACCACTCCCCTGCATACCTTCAATACTCATCGCGCCAGCCAAGTCGGCTAAATCAAGCAGGTAGCGCATTTTTGTTAGCGCGGTAATAGCATGAGACAGAATAAACTGCGTTCCGTTGATTAGCGCCAGACCTTCTTTAGCATGCAGTTCAAGCGGCTCCAGGCCGTGTTCACGTAGCGCTTGCGCCGCTGGGACGATGCTATCACCCTGCCAAAATTCACCTTCACCGATAAGCGGTAAAAACAGGTGAGAAAGTGGTGCTAAGTCGCCCGATGCGCCAACAGAGCCTTGCTCCGGTACAACCGGGATCAGATCCAGTTCGATAAATGTCAACATGCGTTGAACAACTTCCAGGCGAATACCGGAATAGCCCTGGCTTAAGGCATGAACCTTAGTGATCAGCATCAGTTTAGAAATGGGTTTCGCAATCGGCTCCCCTACTCCAACCGCATGAGTAATCAGGAGGTTTTTTTGTAGCAGATGCGTTTCTTCCGGTGAGATTTGTGTATCACACAGTGGGCCAAAACCTGTATTAATGCCATATACCGCCCGGTCTGAAGCTGCGATGATGTCCACATTACGACGACTTGTATTGATTTTATCTAGCGCTTCTTCGCACAGTTCAGCTTTGATACTGCCATCAGCAATTCCATTTACAATATCCAGATTTAGCCGGTCTACACCATATCTAAACATCATTTTGTTCTCCTAACTTACTGATATCTTTTTATCAGGTTGCTTATGATGGGGTAATGCTAACTTGCCCTAAATGTTTTATAAACGCATAATGTTCGTAGTTCATTCCGGTTTTATCGAACTAAATAGTTCAATCTATAAATAGGACACCCCATGCAGGTTCAAGATGTTGATTTGCGTATGCTGAGAATATTCGTGGCTATCGTCGAGTGCGGTGGTTTATCGGCTGCGGAATCCCGGTTAAACATTGGTCGCTCAACCATTAGCTCTCATTTATCCGATTTGGAATTACGGCTTGGCATTAAGCTGTGCAAACGTGGCCGGAGTGGCTTTGAAGTCACAGAGGCCGGACGGGTGACCTACCAAGCTTCACTGGAGTTACTGCAGCAGTGTGAAGCCTTTGCCGCCACGGTTGCGAGTTCCAAAAATGAACTGTCCGGCCGGGTAACCATTGCCA
>NZ_JBNKVP010000084.1:0-14113 GCF_050299255.1 Vibrio sp. | reverse complement strand
CGATGCACTGGGCAGGAGACTATGGCGGGCAAGCCCAAATCAACCGGGTGGTAGCGGCTGATGTCGATCCGATATCCGGCCAGCCGGCGTTCAAATCCAGCCAGGTGCAAATAGAGTGCGCCGGAGTGAAAAGCTACGGACTCTACCTGGGGCAAAAATTTGCGTCCCAGCATGCCGATTATGTCAGCTTCCAGGCTGATAAGGGTGTCGGTATCTGGCGTTTTGCTATGCTCAGCGATTTTGAAAAAAGTCAGTTCAGAGCCATGGACCATAAACGCAGCCTGATCCTGGAAATAGAACATGGCTGGATCGGCATCGAGTGCCAAATTCTAAGTGACACTGTCACTATGTCTGGAGTGATGGTTATCTCCAGTCAGCCGATTCATGCCGACTACAACGAGCTGAAACCACAGATTGGCCAACCGCTTAATTTCTCCAAACTGATGCAAACCATCGCCGCTGAGCAAAGCAGTCGGCTGATTTGTAGCTGCTTCAGGGTCACCGATCGGCAGATTGTGCAACTGCTTAACCAGCCTGGTGGTGCGTCACTTACCCAGCTACAGAGCCAGCTAAAATGTGGCACCAATTGCGGATCTTGTATTCCGGAGATCAACAACTTAATCGAAATCGCGAAAGACGGACAAACGGCACCAAGCCAAGACCTTGTCGTGCGCAACATGGATGTATAGGAGGCGCTTATGAGCCGTGAACAACCGATCAAACCGCAAACCAAAACAGAAACATCGGCATTTACCCGTCACCGGGATTGTCGGGACATCCTGTCGACGCCAGATCTTTCAGCCTTGGCAATGGACAAGCAAACAAGAAATGGGTCTGCCGCCGGTACTGTTCATCTGGTGGGCGCAGGGCCATGTGATCCAGAACTGCTGACCCTCAAGGCAGTACGCCTGCTTAAGCAGGCCGATGTAGTGGTATTTGACCGTTTAGTCGGTCGGGATATTCTCGATTTTGCCAATCCGGATGCAGAAATGATTTATGTTGGTAAGCGCTGTGGCCGCCCCAGTATGGGACAGGAGGCAATCAATCAGGTATTGATTGAACAGGCTAAGGCCGGCAAACATGTGGTGCGGCTAAAAGGAGGCGATCCGTTCGTATTTGGCCGTGGCGGAGAGGAAGCTCTGGCGCTGGTTGCTGCGGGGGTGTCGTATCAGGTCGTGCCGGGTATTACCGCGGCATTGGGCTGTTCAGCCAGTAGCCTGATCCCTCTGACCCACCGGCAAGTGTCCCGCAGCGTAACTCTGGTAACCGGACACCTGGTCTCGGGCGCGTTCGATCAGTGGGGTGGCCTGGTGCGCAGTGGTCAGACGCTGGTGTTCTATATGGGACTGGAAAAGGCAGCGGAAATTGAAGCCGGATTAAAACGCCAGGGGCTGTCAGGGGCTACACCGGTTGCCATTGTCGGTAAAGGTTGTAGCCGAGAGCAGGAGGTGCATCAATTAACGCTTGACCAGCTTCCTGAGATGGCGGAAAAGCTGGCAGGGTTAAGTCCGGCATTGATCATTGTCGGCGAAGTCGTCAAACTGCGGGATCGGTTACAGACCACAGTGATGAGTGCTGCCAGACAGTACGCGTAAAGGAAGACTATGAGCACCATATTAGAATGTATCCGAACCGTAGGCCGGGGTGAGCGGGGACGTAAGCCGCTGAGTTATGATCAGGCCAGGTTGGTGATGGATGAATACCTTTCCGGCCAGTGTGACGATGACCAGATGGCAATGCTGCTGATGTTGATTCGGGTACAGAATGAAACCAAAGAGGAAATCGCCGGTTTCGTTCGTGCCTTTCAGGAGAGAGTCCCGAAGATCGGTGCCGACATTGACTGGCCGTGCTATGCAGGTAAACGGCTCAGTGCCGGTAAACCCTGGCATTTGCTGGCGGCGAAGCTGTTGGCTAAGCAGGGTTATAAGGTGCTCTTGCACGGCTACTGTGATGGTGACAGCAACCGCGAACACGCAGAACACTATCTAAACGCGTTGCAGATCCCACGGGCAGACAGCGCCGAACAAGCCAGACAGCTGCTGGATCAGCATAACATTGCCTACCTGGCGTTGGCTGATTTCGCACCCCAGGCGCAAACCATGATTGGCTGGCGGGCCAGATACGGCTTACGAACTCCAATCAATACCGTGGTCCGGGCGCTTAACCCCGGCAATGCCCGTATTGGTTTGCGTGGTAGTTTTCACCCTGGCTTTCAACAGCTGCATGCGGAAGTAGAAAGCCTGCTTGGCCAGCGCAGTGAATCAGTGGTCTCTTTCAAAGGCCAGTCTGGCGAGTCAGAATATAACCCCAAAGTCAGCCAGACTGTCTGGATTAGCCACAATGGCCGCGTGGATGAGCAGTATATTGAAGAGTTAATGGAAAACGAGCTACCGATGGCACCCGATTGTCCGTTTGATACCCCTGAGGCTGAGCGCAATATGATGGCGCATACTGTTGTTGCGACCATGGCGATCGTGCTGTTGGCGGAGCTGGGCAATTTTGCCAGCGCCTATCAGCAAGCTGAAACTCTCTGGCGTGACTATTGCGCGGGGAAACGACTGGCTTAGATCGGCCAGAACCAATAGCCGAGTAATAAGTCATTTTTAAACAACATGTTAGTTGGCTGTCAGCGAGAAGAACAAGCTCAATTTCAACTTTGGCACATTCCTTGAAGTTATCAAAAAGTAGTTGATGTAACGACAAGGAATAAATATGAGCACTCTGGTCTGCAAAACACCGCTGATCTTATGCTGTGAAGACACGCAAGAACTGGCTCCGCTGAGCCAGTTACTGGCGCAAAGCCACGACGACATTTTAAGCTGTCCGTTTGGCAAACTCGCCGATTTAATCAAGCAGCAACCTGACGCTCAGGTGCTGCTCTCCTGGCAGCAACCCTGCGCTGAACTACGACAGATCCAAACGTTATGCGCTGAGTTATCCCGTCCGCTACTCATTCTGTTAAAACACATAAAGCATATTAAAAACAACAACATGAGCTCTTTGCGGGGTTCAGTGTTGTTGCCTTATTCGCTCGATATTGACCTGGTAGCCTGGCTCAGCCATGCAGGACAGGTCCGGCAGCAGTATCAAGGTATGCAGGCAGAAATAGACCTGCTGAATGAAAAATTGCAGCAAAGGAAGCTGATAGAAAAAGCCAAAGGTGTGGTAATGAAAATACACCAGGTAGACGAAAATACCGCCTATGCGGCGATGAGAAATTCAGCCATGAAAACCAGTCAGCCCATGATTCAGATTGCCAAAAACATTCTCACTTCCGTCGAACAGGCTGAATAATCAGCTACCTCTTTGGGGTTAGGGCGTTTTTTTTTACTTGGTGCAGGTTGCACTATCAGCAGACATCAAAAAAAGGGCAAACTGGCCAGGTTTACGTAAGATTATGATTATTAATAATAAAATAACTTGGCACGCTATTTGGAATACTTAACAGTAATGGTAAACGGAAAAATGACTGTCAGGTTAGTTTCACATTTGGTTTCTAGGGTTATCAACGGCGGTAACGGGAAACCAGAGAACAAACCGGCAAACATTTAAAACCAACAAATTCGCAAACATTGACCCAACCGACGGCCCTGGCTGGTTATCGGAATGGGCTTGAAACCCGCCAATGATGATGGGTTTCCCGGCAAAGGCGCTACTGCTTAATGGCAGTGGCGCCTTTTTTGTTTGCACAAATTGGAAGTGTGAGGAGTAACTCAATGGACAAGTACACAGTAAAACCGAAACAAACTTTTAAAAAGTTGCTGATTGGCACGGCCATAATGGTCGGGATGTCGACAGCGGTTCACGCTGAACTGGGAGAACCGGAACTGGAAGATCTCAAATTTGGCTTCATCAAGCTAACGGATATGGCCCCGCTGGCTGTGGCATATGAGAAAGGTTTTTTTGAAGACGAGGGGCTCTACGTGACCCTGGAAGCACAGGCTAACTGGAAAGTGTTGCTGGACCGTGTCATAGACGGCGAACTGGATGGCGCGCATATGCTGGCAGGCCAGCCACTAGGCGCGACCATTGGCATCGGCACCCAGGCAGAAGTGATCACCGCATTTAGCATGGACTTAAACGGTAACGCGATCACCGTTTCGAACGATACCTGGCAGCAGATGAAGCCACACCTGGAGATGCAGGCGGATGGCAAACCCGTTCACCCGATAAAAGCAGATGCGCTTAAGCCGGTGGTGCAGAGTTACAAAGATAAGGGTAAGCCTTTCAATATGGGTATGGTATTTCCGGTATCCACTCACAACTATGAACTGCGTTACTGGCTGGCCGCGGGTGGCATCAATCCCGGTTTCTATGCGCCAAAATCCGGTGACAACAGTGGCCAGCTCAATGCCGATGTACTGCTGAGCGTAACGCCGCCGCCGCAAATGCCGGCCACTATGGAAGCGGGTACCATCCAAGGTTACTGCGTCGGCGAACCCTGGAACCAGCAGGCGGTGTTTAAGGGGCTTGGTGCACCGGTAGTTACCGACTATGAAATCTGGAAAAACAACCCGGAAAAAGTGTTCGGTGTGTCTAAATCCTGGGCTGAAAAATACCCTAATACCCATATTCGGGTCGTGAAAGCGCTGATCCGTGCGTCTCACTGGCTGGATGAAAACAACAACGCCAACCGTAAAGAGGCGGTCAACATGTTGTCGAAAAGCCAGTACGTCGGTGCGGACGCAGAGGTTATCGCCAACTCAATGACCGGTACCTTCGAATACGAGAAAGGTGATAAACGTTCTGTTCCGGATTTCAACGTCTTCTTCCGTCATAACGCCACCTATCCGTATTACAGCGATGCCATCTGGTATCTGACGCAAATGCGCCGCTGGGGACAGATAGCGGATGCAAAAAGTGATGACTGGTACATGGATATCGCCAAAAAAGTGTATCGCCCGGATATCTACCAGCAGGCCGCTGAAGCGTTGATTGAAGACGGCATTTTGACTGATAAAGACTTTCCTAATTTCGGCCAAGAAGACGGTTTCCGTGCGCCGCAGACTCACTTTATCGACAACATCGTTTACGACGGTCGCTACCCCAATGCTTATCTCGGCAAGTTTACCATCGGCTTGAAAGGGGATGACAAGGTTTAAACCACTTATAACGCCCAAGACGAGAATGTATCGGACTTAAAGAAAGAGGAAGTCGTTATGTCGAACAATGTTATTGCCTTATTTCCCAGCCGAAAGCTGGTCGCCAACCGCAGCAAACTGATGTTGTTGCCAGTATTGGGGCTGCTGGCGTTTCTGCTGTCGTGGCATTTTATGGCCCGTCAGGTAGAAACCTCACTCGGTACCTTACCGGGTCCGCTGGAAACTTATACCCAGTTTTCCAATCTGGTAGATGAGCACTGGCAGCAACGTGATAAAGCAGACGCGTTTGTCGCCCGTCAGGAAAAGCGCAACGCGGCCAAACTGGCCAAGGATCCCAATGCAGAAGTGAAAATCCGCCCGTATACCGGCAAGCCGACCTTTTTTGACCAGATTGGCACCAGTTTAGTCACGGTCGGCTGTGGGTTCCTGTTGGCGTCGTTGATTGCCATCCCTCTGGGGATCGTGCTGGGGCTCAATTCCGGCCTCTATCAGGCATTTAACCCGATAATCCAGCTGTTAAAACCTGTCTCGCCACTGGCCTGGCTACCGATTGTAACTATGGTGGTCAGTGCGGTGTATGTGAGTGATGACCCTCTGTTTGCCAAGTCTTTTGTCAACTCACTGCTGACAGTTGCGCTGTGTAGCCTGTGGCCAACACTGATCAATACCGCGGTAGGTGTCACCAGTGTCGATAAAGACCTGCTCAATGTCAGCAAAGTGCTGCGCCTTTCCTGGCGCAAGCACATCACAACCATCGTTCTGCCTTCAGCGATTCCGATGATTTTCACCGGCTTACGCTTGTCACTGGGTATTGCCTGGATGGTGTTGATCGCTGCCGAAATGCTGGCACAGAACCCGGGGCTCGGCAAATTCGTCTGGGACGAGTTCCAGAACGGCAGCTCGCAATCACTGGGCCGGATCATGGTGGCGGTGATCGCCATCGGCTTTATCGGCCTGCTGCTGGACCGCGGCATGTTGCAACTGCAGAAGTGGTTGTCCTGGGATAAACAGCAAGAGTTGCGCTAGGGAAATCAAGGAGAACAGGATGTCGAAAGCATATTTAGATTTGACTCAACTGGGAATGCGTTTCCCAACCCCCAACGGCGAATTTGTGGCCCTGAAAAACGTTAACTTACCGGTACAAAAAGGCGAATTTATCTCCCTGATTGGCCACTCCGGTTGCGGTAAATCCACCGTGCTGAATTTAATCGCCGGTCTGCATATCGCGACCGACGGCGGGGTGATTCTGGATGGGCGTGAAGTTTCCGAACCGGGACCCGAACGGGCGGTGGTGTTCCAGAACCATTCACTGCTGCCGTGGCTGACGGTGTACCAGAACGTGGAGCTGGCAGTAAAGCAGGTCAGCAAGAATAAGAGCAAACAAGCCATACGCAGTGAGGTTGAACACTATCTGGAACTGATCCAGATGCAACACGCCGCCGACAAAAGGCCGGATGAAATATCCGGTGGGATGAAGCAACGGGTTGGTATCGCCCGGGCATTAGCACTGAAGCCCAAAGTCCTGCTGATGGATGAACCATTTGGCGCGCTGGATGCGCTTACCCGGGCCCGCCTGCAGGATGCGCTGATGAAAATTCAGGCCGAGCTGAATAACACGGTGATCATGATCACCCACGATGTGGATGAAGCGGTGCTGCTGTCAGACAAGATAGTGATGATGACCAACGGGCCGGCGGCCACTATCGGAGAGGTGCTCAATATTGACCTGCCAAGACCGCGTAATCGGGTTCAGCTGGCCGAGAACGCTACATACCAGTCCTACCGGCAGGACGTACTTCGTTTCTTGTATGAAAAGCAGGCCAAAAACGAAGCGGGCGTCAGCCAGGACAAGCCGTTAGTGAAAACAGCTTAGAGGAATTAAACATGGATCGAATTGTAATAGTAGGTAACGGTATGGTGGGCCATCACCTGGTGGCTCAGCTGGTGGAAAAAGGTTTGCATCTGCAAAAACGTATCACGGTTATTGGTGAAGAGCGCTTTATTGCCTATGACCGGGTACAGCTATCGGCGCTGTTTTCCGGCAAGGATCACCAGCAACTGATGCTCAGCAGTGAAGAGTGGTACCAGAAACACGGTATTGAGCTGGTGTTGGGCCGTCAGGTGACTCACATTGAACCGGCAAACAACCGGGTCACGCTTGATGGCGAAAGCCAGTTAGGCTATGACCAACTGGTGCTGGCGACGGGGTCTTATCCGTTTGTACCGCCAATTCCGGGCAAAGAACGTGATAACGTATTTGTTTACCGCACGCTGGATGACTTGTCGGCCATTCGCACGGCCTGCAACGGTGCCAAAACCGGCGCTGTGATTGGCGGTGGACTGCTTGGTCTTGAGGCCGCGAACGCACTGCGCCTGCTCGGACTTGAAACCCACGTGATCGAATTTGCCCCCAGACTGATGCCGGTGCAGCTGGATGATATGGCAGGGGCTTTGCTGAAAGATAAGATTGAGCAACTAGGGCTCAGCGTACATACCAGTACGGCCACTGAATGTATCATCGACGGTGAAACGGCCAGACACCGAATGGTGTTTACCGATGCTGATCCGCTTGAAGTGGATGTGATTGTCTTTTCTGCCGGTATTCGCCCGCAGGATACCTTGGCACGTGAGGCCGGTCTTGAGGTGGGAGAAAGGGGCGGGATTGTCATCAATGACAGCTGCCAGACCAGCCAGGACAACATCTTTGCTATTGGCGAATGTGCCTTATGGCAGCAACGGATATTCGGCTTGGTGGCCCCCGGTTACACCATGGCAAAAGTGGTCGCCAGTCAACTGGCCGGCCAGAGTGAGGCCGCTTTCAAGGGCGCTGACATGAGCACCAAGCTCAAATTGCTCGGCGTGGACGTCTGTTCTATCGGTGATGCCCATAAGCAGACCCCGGGTGCCAAAGAGATGTGTTTGCAGGACAGTGTCGACGGCGTGTACAAAAAGCTGGTGGTTGATCAAAGCGGTACCCAATTGCTGGGAGCGATACTGGTCGGTGACAGCAGTGATTATGATGCGCTGTTCCAGTGTTACCAGAACCAGACTGTACTGCCGGAACATGCCGCCAACCTGCTGCTGGATTGTTCAGCACTGAAAGGCAACCTGTCCGATGATGCCATGATCTGTTCCTGCCACAATGTGACTAAGGGAACGCTGGTGGAGGCTATCCAGGCGGGCGCCCAGGATCTGGCTCAGTTGAAAGCCGTTACTAAAGCCGGGACTGGTTGTGGTGGTTGTAGCAATATGGTCAAGAGTGTCCTGGATGAGCAGCTCGCGGCGATGGGCATGGAAGTGAATAACCATATTTGTGAACACTTCGAGCTAACCCGTCAGGAGATGTATCATCTGTGCCAAGTAGAAGGAATCAAGGACTTTGATACCCTGGTGAGTAAGCATGGTCATGGACTCGGTTGCGATCTCTGTAAACCGACCGCGGCGTCAATTTTTGCTTCGCTGTGGAACGAGCACATTCTGGAACCGCAACACAGCCAGTTGCAGGACTCCAACGATGCCTACATGGCCAACCTGCAAAAAGATGGCTCGTACTCCGTGGTGCCCAGAGTGGCCGGCGGAGAGATCACGCCAGACAAACTGATCGTTCTGGGTGAGGTGGCGAAACAGTACGATTTATACACCAAAATCACCGGTGGGCAACGGGTGGATCTGTTCGGCGCTCAGCTTGAGCAACTACCGGCTATCTGGCAGACCCTGATCGATGCCGGATTCGAAACCGGACACGCCTACGGTAAGTCGGTACGGACGGTGAAATCTTGTGTGGGTTCCAGTTGGTGTCGCTATGGTGTGGATGACTCGGTCGGCCTGGCGATTGAACTGGAAAATCGTTACAAAGGTCTGCGTTCTCCTCATAAACTCAAATTTGCCGTATCCGGCTGTACCCGGGAGTGTGCTGAGGCGCAGAGTAAAGATATCGGGGTGATTGCCACTGAAAACGGCTGGAACCTGTATATCTGTGGTAATGGCGGTATGCGGCCAAGACACGCTGACTTGTTCGCATCGGATCTGGATAAGCAGCAGTTGATCACTCTGATCGACCGGGTGCTGATGTTCTACATCAAAACTGCCGATCGTCTGCAGCGTACCTCGACCTGGATGGATAATCTGGAAGGGGGCATCGACTACCTGAAACAAGTGGTGGTGGAAGACTCTCTTAACCTCTGTGATGAGCTGGAACAGCAGATGCAGTCGGTGGTCGACAGCTACCAGTGTGAATGGAAAACCACGCTGGAATCGCCGGACAAACTGGCGAAATTTAACCCGTATATCAATGTTGACCCCAACCTGGTATTGCCGCCCTACGAGCGGGTGCGGGAACAACGCATTCCGGTAAAACAGGAGGATTGAACATGACTATTAAATTGTGCTCGATAGAATCATTGACCCCGTATCAGGGAAAGGTGGCACTGATCGAAGAGATGCAGGTTGCTCTGTTTAATATTCCACAGCGGGGAGTGTTTGCGATTCAGAACTGGGACCCTATCGGTCGTGCTCACGTGTTGTCACGCGGCATTGTCGGCGAACTGAATGGGGAGTTATGTGTGGCTTCACCACTGTACAAGCAGCACTTCTCATTGCAAACCGGGCAGTGTCTGGAGCAACCGGAACACGGTGTCAGGGTTTGGCGGGTGGAACTGCGTGAGCAGGATGTCTGGTTAGCGCATCTGTAATCAGCTAATCTATGCTGAACGGATTGCAGAATGAATAATGCACAACGAATGAAAACGGCAGCCTCGGCTGCCGTTTTAGTTTTTTGATAGGAAATTGGTGAGTAAGAGTAATCGTTAGCGAGTGTTAAATTCAGCCACAGCACTGTCCATTTCCTGTGCCTGCACCGCTACCGCATCAACCTCTTCCAGGCAGTGCTGCGCTGAGCGCATGTTTTCATCAGAAATACTGCTCAACTCGGTAATCGATTCACTTACCTGATTCATGACCACACCTTGTTCTTCAATCGCAGAGGCGATGCGCTCTGAATTCGACTGAATATTGGTCATATCGTTGATGATTTGGCTCAGGCTGGTATCCAGTTGATGTGATGCCGTCACCGTTTGTTGCCCCTGATCGGTACACTGCTCTATCTGGCTGACTACAAGAGACATCTGTGACTGAACTTCAGCAACCACTTTGGTGATCTCCTCGGTCGATTCATGGGTACGCTGGGCGAGGGCACGCACTTCATCGGCTACCACAGCAAAACCACGACCCTGTTCACCGGCGCGTGCTGCTTCGATGGCCGCATTCAATGCCAGCAGGTTGGTTTGCTCTGCGATTTCACGAATGATATTCACCGCACCACTGATACTGACCACGCTGCCGTCCAGAGACTGGATCGAGCGCTGGCTTTCATCCAAAGTCGTGGCCAATACATCGATATTACTTAAAGTTGACTGCACAACGGTGCGGCCCTGCTGGGCATTGTCCGCTGCCTGGTGAACAACATTGACCGCCACCGAGGTGCTTTCTGAAATTTCACTGATGGTTGCCACCATTTGCTGTACGGCGGTCGCCATACTGTTGGTGTGGTCGGCCTGGACATGGAATTGTTCAATAACGCCTTGCAGTTCATTGTGCATGTTCTGGGTGCTGCCGGACAATTGATTCGCTTTAGTCTGGGTGCCGCTGATCAGCTGCTGCAGTTTTTCCAGAAGCTGATTGAAGTAATTCCCTATAGCCACCAGTTCATCATTGCCGCTCAGATTAGCGCGCATGGCGACATTGTTAGTCTCGGCAATCTGTTGAATGACGCTAAGTAGCCGGTTGACCTGCAGATTAATTGAGCGGGTCAACTGAGCTATCAGCAGTAGAATAAGCACGATAACCGCACCACTGACACTTCGTTCAATAAGCGTATTGGTCTGGGTGGTTTGCTGAGCGTGTTCTGTTAAAGCTTGGTCAAACTCACTGAACTGATCTTCTACGGTGTGGGAAAGTGAGCGTACTTCGCCAAGCAGTCCCTGATTATAACTGACGCCGATCAGTTGTTTCTGGCGTACCAGCGCCGCGACTGCTCCCTGTAGCGTTGGGCCACCAGTGTTGGTCATTTGTGTTGCTTCTTGGCGGCCTGCCTGTACCAGCAGGTCCAGCTCAATCAGCGCCAGTAACTGGTCGGCATTGGCAGTGGATTTTAGTGATTCCAGCTGGCGGGTATAGTCACCGTTCAAGCCTTGTTCATCACTCAACCCCTGCTGAATAAAAGCCTGAACGAGCTTTTGAAAACCTTGCTGGTAGCTAACCAGATCCTGTTTAAGCTGCTGGCTGGATGGCAATCCATAAGAAACCAGGATAGGCGCTAATTCCTGCTCTTGCTGAAGAAACGTTGCAGCGTTCTGATTGAACTTATCCAGGTACTTTTCATCCTTTCGCAGCAAAAAATCTTTTTCATTCCGGCGTAGATTCAGCAAAGTAACTTCCAACTGCTTAACCAGGTTGTTAGCCTGATTGAGGTGACTGGCTGTCTGGGAAAAATAGCTGGTCGTCATTAGCAGGGCAATAATACCCAGAATAGATGCACCACCGAGTGCATAGAGCTTGCTCTTAATATTCATAAATGTCCTGTAAGTGAAAACGGCGTGGTCGCTGGGGGGATTGAAAGTATAATTGCGCTGTATATGTTGGCACCGATATCAAAAATACAGCAAATAAAAAATTACGGCTGCATGCTAACAAAAGAGTGTAAAGATGTCGTGTAAATTTTAAGATTATTAATATAGGTTTTTGAAATGCAAAGTGATTTATATGATCGTTATCAGGGGTTAATTTTTGATATGGATGGTACCCTGATCGATACTATGCCAGCACACCTTGAAGCCTGGCAGCAGACGGCCAAACAATTCGGTTTCCCATTTGACCAGGCGTGGCTGCACAGTATGGGGGGAATGCCGAGCTTTAAAATTGCCACCGAAATCAACCGGACTTATCAGTTGCAGCTGGACGAACAGCAAGTGTCACTGTTTAAGATGAACGCCTTTATCGATCAGGATAATCACGGCAGCCACAAAGTTCAGACCACCGCAGTGTTGGAATTTTACCTGGGTAAAAAGAAACTGGCTGTGGGTACCGGCAGTCAGCGGGAGAGTGCACTGCGCTTGCTGAAAGAAAACCAATTACTGGATAAGCTGGATGCGGTGGTTACGGCAACGGATGTAGAGAATCACAAACCCAATCCGGATACGTTTCTGGCAGCTGCCCGGCTGCTACAACTTCAACCTGAACACTGTTTAGTATTTGAAGATACGCCTTTGGGTCTGCAAGCCGCTCATGCTGCCGGTATGGATTGCATGATGGTCGAGGGCGATGAACTGGTGTTCTACCCTAAGCCTTAAGTAACTGGCTGTCAGAGATAAAAAAGCCGCATGGTTGCGGCTTTTTCTGTTTCTTGATAGCTGCGATTACTGAATTTCCAGTAATTCAACGTCAAAGATTAATGTGGCTGAAGGTGGAATAGGGCCCGTGCCATTTTTGCCATAGGCAAGATTGCTTGGAATAAACAGGCGTACTTTTTGCCCTTCTACCATAGTTTGCAATCCTTCCTGCCAACCAGGGATAACCTGGTTGAGATTAAACGAGATCGGCTCGTTACGATCTACAGAGCTATCAAACACGCTGCCGTCTAACAGAGTGCCGTGATAGTGCACTTTAACCCGACTGCTGGCGGATGGGTGCTCGGTTCCGGTACCTGGTTGCAGTTCCAGGATCTGCAATCCACTTTCTGTAGTTATGACGCCTTCGCGCTGGGCATTTTCAGCCAGAAATGCCTGGCCAGCAGCAAAGTTTTGCTCTGCCACTTTGCTGTTCGTCCAGATTCGATAGATAAAAAAGCCCGCCAACAGAATAATGACGAGGGGAAATATGATTTTAGACATAGGCGATTCCTGCCAACTAAGTACGAGTTAAATGTAATATTTTACCGAGGACTGATTGTACCTGCCGACAAACTAAGGTAAAGCCAGGAAAGACAAAAATCGTAGATCATACTGTTTCAAATCATGACCTGACCAGCCAGGCATACAAGCAACAAAATATCCGCAATACTATTAAAGTTATGCCAGTTTGGCCGATATAGTGAACAGTAATAAATTAGACTGACGGTGTCGCATGAAGTATATCGCTCTTCCATTACTGCTGCTTCTGACGGGTTGCAGCAATATGTCTTCTGAGGCCAGGGTATTTGGTGGCAACATGTTAGATACTGCCCCAAGCGACGCTGAGCTTCGCCACCCAGAGTGGGGTTATGCCAATCGTCAAAGGTCAGCAGCTGTCAAAGTAACCTCTGATGCCAAGCGCGAATACACGCCGCAGCCTAACACTCAACAGGCCAAAATGAGTCTTAGCGAGTACAACTCACTGGCCACCTTCCTGCGCCAGAACGGTGTCGATTATGAGGTACTGCCCGGTAATCACGTGATGGTGAGGCTTAAAAACACCATTCACTTTAATACCGGTTCCGCCAAAGTGTCGGCCGATTCCAACCGCTGGCTGAATACCCTGAGCCGTTATCTATCCCGCCAACCAGATATAGATGTGGTGATTGACGGCCATACAGACAGCGTTGGTAAAGCACAGAGTAATGATCGCTTATCAGTCAACCGGGCCAATGCGGTTAAGCAACAACTGATGCGAAATAATGTCGACAAGAACTCGATTTTCACCCGTGGTTACGGCGAGTATGTTCCGGCTTGTACTAACCAAAACGCCTCAGGTAAAGCCTGCAATCGCAGAGTTGAATTAGTCTTGATAGTGCAGAATTAGACGTTCTTGCTTAGCAGGACTATTGACTCATTCTAAATAACATGAATACCGACGGTTCTGCCCTGTCGGTTTTTATCTACAAATACTCACCCAAAGAAAGTATTTTAAAATCAGTTTTACATCACGACTGGTTATTAACCTTCATGGACCTCCCGCTTAAGTCAAATTTGCAAACGTACAGGACAAACCTCACACTGAAAAATAGCTGTCTCCGAGGTCCATTTCACACTATTTGCATA